>DATCLS010000032.1:0-189867 GCA_036563805.1 Acidimicrobiales bacterium
CACCGCCGTGTTCGACTACATCGAAGCTTTCTACAACCCCGAGCGCATCCAACGGCGCCTCGGCCACCACAGCCCCGCCACCTACGAGAACATCACCGCCGTCGCTTGAAACCCCGTGTCCACCGAACCGGGGCAAGACCAGCGCAGCGCTCGGACGACGAAGCCGTGCTCGCTTCGCTGTGCCGGTCCGTGATCCACACGCTCCAATCCCACGGGCGAGCCCGGGCCGCCACCCGACTGACCGAAAAGACCGCTGACAACCTGCGCCAGCAGCTCACCCCTACCTCGCAGCGCGGCGCGTCCATCTACGGGACGCTCCTGTTGGCCGGTGCCATGGCCGCCGCCCGCGCCGGTGACCGCCGAGCCACCCACGACTACCTCGACGAAGCCGACGGTTACGCCCGCCGAATCGGCCATGACGCCAACCACCTCTGGACGGCGTTCGGCCCCACCAACGTCGCCATCCACCGAGTCGCCACGTCGGTCGCGTTCGACGACATCGACGACGCCCACGACCACACGAGCGGCATAGACACCTCCCGCTTGCCCGTCGAACGGCGGGTCCGTTACGCCTTCGACCTGGCCCGAGTATCGGCCGCCCGCCGCGAGATCGACCAAGCTGTCACCGGGATGCTGGCCGCCGAACGGCTCGCCCCCGAGCAAGTCCACCACCACGTCATGGGCCGCCAGATCGTCGCCGACCTCCGCCGGACAAGCGGCGGCAAGCATCACCCCGAACTCACCCGGCTCGCTGAGCGAATCCACGAAGGCGATGCCAGAACCGTAGGGTTGGCCCGATGACGAGCCCGCCCGAACCGGCCTTCGTTCGGCCACGCGTCGCCGCCGGTGTCCTCTTCCTCGACGAGACCGACCGGGTGCTGCTCGTCGTCCCCTCCTACAAGGACTTCCTCGACCTCCCGGGCGGCTACGTCGAGCCCGGCGAGAGCCCCCGCGCCGCGGCCCAGCGCGAGGTCCGCGAGGAACTCGCCATCGAGCCACCCGTCGGGCGACTCCTGGTCGCCGACTGGCGGCACGACAGCGCCGACGGCCAAGGCGGCGAGAAGATCCTGTTCGTGTTCCAGGGCGGCAACCTCACACCCGCCCAGCTCGCCAACGTCACCGTCGACGGCGACGAAGTCGTCGGCTACCGCTTCCACGCCCTGACCGACCTCGACGCCGTCACCATCCCCCGGCTCGTCACCCGCATCCACCACGCCGTCGCCGCCCACCACGACGGAACCACCCGCTACCTCGAAGACGGCCAGCCCGCCGACCCAGCGGTGGCTGCTGAGCGCTGACCCGTCGGGTGATATCTCGGCGCTCTCGCGGGTGCCATCCAGACGGACCACCGTTGCCCGCCGCGGCGCTATGGAGCACATCGTGTGGGCAGCCGTCGGGCGGTCGCCGCAGAGGCGTCGACCCGTTATTGCCTCCCCGGAGCCGGAGCCGGAGCCGGAGCCGGAGCCGTCCACCAGCCGGCGACACGCACTTCCTGCGGATACGCCGGCTACGGCTTGGGTCGCCGGACCGCCAGGAGTTCGCGCAGAGCGTCGATGTCGCCGAGTATCGCGGCGGCCGGATCGCCGGGGATCGTGGCCGGGTCAGCGACCGGGCGGAGGGCACGGTCGTCTAGTGCATCGGCCTTGCTGCGACCTTGGCATTGAGGACCTCGGCGACCCGGGCGTCGATCGTGTCTGCGGCCTCGATGACGGTGCACGTGACCTGCGCGTCGGGCTCGAGCCCGAGGCGGTGGGTCCGGTCGATCGACTGGAGCCAGGTTCCGGCGGCGTAGCCACGGTCGACGTGGACCTGGTCGGTGCATGTGCGGTGGAGAGACACGCCTTCGCCGAGGGTCTGGGGGGTTGCGACCAGTACCCAGCAGTCGGGTCGTTGCGGAAGCGGTCGATCTCGCGTATTCGATCCGATGGTGCGAATGGGTCATCGACGGAGGTGGCGCCGACGATGGTCGCTGGGTCGTGGTGGGAGAGCGCCTCGCCAATAACTCGCACGTTGTCGACGAAGTTGGACCACACGAGGGTCTTGCGGCCCTCGGTGCGGTTGACGGCGACGATCAGGGCCTTGCCTGCCTCGGCGGCGGTCGCCTCCGGGTCGGTGACCCAGTCGCCGACAGCGTCGGCCATGGCGTCGTAGACGCGCCGGTGGAGCGGGTCGAGGGCGACGCGCTCGGCCCGAACGTCCATCGGGGGCAGGCCCAGGTCGCGCTTGGTGGCCCGCACGAATGCCCGGTTGCGTAGGTGCGCGAGGCCCCCAGCGACGAGCCGATGACCGTGGCCCGGCCACACGAGGTCGAAGATGGCAACGAGATCCGCCTTTCGGTTGGGCATGGGGGGTGCCGGTGAGCACCATCGACGCGTCGGCAGCGCGAGCGAGGTCGGCGGCGGCGCCCCGCTGAGACGCGGCGCCGGCCTTGGCACGGTGGGCTTCGTCGTAGAGGACGAGGACCTTCCGGTTTCGGGCCCACGCCCGGATCGCGGCGAGGGTCGTGGTGTCGGAAAGCCGCTCGTAGTTGACGACGACCTCGTCGCTGTTCGCGAGCCGGTCGGGGCGGATGCGGATGGTCGGGATGTGCCCGTCGGCGAAGCAGGCGTCGGCTTCTTCTTGCCACGCCTCGAAGCGCCGAGTGGGGCGACAACGATCATGCCGTGCACCTGTTCGGCGGCGCGCATGGCGGCCCAGACGGCGTAGGCGACAGCGGTCTTGCCGCTGCCCGGCACCGAGAAGTTGGCGCCGCCGCCGGCGGTAACGAGCCGGGCGACGGTGTCACGCTGGAAGGGTCGCAGCTGCGATCACAGCTCGCTCACGGCGATCCCCCTCGGAGCTGGTGCATGCCACTTTCCTGGGCGAACGTGGGCTCCAACCCACGGAACCAGGGTGCAGGTGGTCGCTTGCGCATCAGCCAGACCATCCCGCCGCCCAGGGTCAGCCCGGCTATGCGGACGGTCCCCGCCGGGCGGCGGGTCAGCGGTAGTCGGCCGGGTCGACGTCGGCGCCGGACTCGGCCGCCGCGTCGTACCGCCAGACGTCGGGCTGCGAGCCGTCGAGGTCGGTGAAGCCGTAGGCGGCTGCCAGCTGGCCAACCGTGACCGACTGCTGGTTCCAGCGGGCCCGGTCGGGGTCGGCGGCCAGGGCGGCCACGCCGCGCCCGACGTAGCGGGGCGTCTCGGACACGGCGAAGCCTGCGGGCGCAGGGAACCGGGCTGCGCCGGGGACGAGGGTGTCGCGCCAGGTCTCCTCGGTGACGCCGTAGGCGTCCAGCATCATCTCCGACCGCAGCCACCCGGGCGTGACGGCCACCGCGGTGCCGCCCCGGGCGGCCAGCTCGTGGCCCTGCGAGAACGCCCGTCGGGCCACCGCCACCTTGGCCAGGTCGTAGAACACCGAGATGCGGTAGGTGGCGGCGTTGTAGGCGGCGGTGCCGTCGGTGACCTCGACCAGCAGGCCGCCGGGCCGGTCGACGACCAGCGGCAGCAGGTGGTGGGACGTGACCAGGTGCGTCTCGACGGCCAGCCGCAGGAGGCGCAGGCCTTTGTCGAGGTCGAGCTCCCAGATGGGCGTGTTCCACTCGGGCGGCCCGCCCTTCAGCTCCTCGCCGCCCCAGATGTCGTTGACCAGGACGTCGACGTGGCCGTGGTCGGTGCCGACACGCTCGGCCAGGGCGGCCACCTGGTCGGGGTCGAGGTGGTCGACCGCCTCGGCGACGCCGACGCGCCGAGGCTGGTGACCAGCTCGGCCGTCTCCTCGATGGTCTCGGGCCGGTCGTAGTCGGACCGGGTCGGCCCACCGGACCGGGTGCTGCGGCCCGTGCACACGACGGTGGCGCCGGCCTCGCCCAGGGCGGCGGCGATGCCGCGCCCGGCGCCCCGGGTGGCGCCGGCCACGACCGCCACTCGCCCGCGCAGTGCGCCGGGGTCCAGGGCCCAAGCTATGACCGGCAGCCTGCCACACCCCCGGGCATCCCCGGGCGTCAGGCCGTCGGCGGCGCCTTCTGGGCGGGGTCGTCGAGGTAGACGGGGGTGCGGCCGTCCTTGCGGGCCCGGATCATCTCCTCGAAGTTGCCGGTCAGGTTGCGCACGTAGAGCTGGGCCACGCCCTCGTGGTGCATGTGGCTGGTCAGGCTCGAGGCGTCGAGGCTGCTCCACAGCAGCCGCTTGGTCATCTCGACGCCGACCCGGCTCCAGCCGATGATCCGCTCGGCGATGCCGTAGCAGGTGTCGAGCAGGGCGTCGCCCGGCACGACCTGGGAGACGAGGCCGATGCGGTCGGCCTCGGCGGCGTCGACGTCCCGGCCGGTCAGCATGATCTCGAACGCCCGCGACGAACCGATGGCCCGGGGCAGCAGGTAGCTGAGGCCCAGCTCGGTCGATGTCAGGCCGTTGTTGATGCCCGCCGCCCGGAAGTAGGCGTCCTCGGACGCCACCCGGACGTCGAACGCCAGCGCCAGGCAGAAGCCCCCGCCGATGGCGGCGCCGTTGATGGCGCCGACCACCGGCTGGTGCATCTTCCGCAGCGTCAGGATCACGTCGTCGAGCAGCTCCATGGCCCGCAGAGAGATCCCCGGCAGGGTGAGCCCGTCGATGTTGGGGACCCGGCCCGAGTCGGTCAGGTCGGCACCGGAGCAGAAGCCGTGCCCGGCGCCGGTCACGACCACCACCCGGGTGTCGTTGTCGTGGCTGACGTCTTCGAGGGCCTCGCGGAACGGGATCATCACGTCGAAGGCCATGGCGTTCATCCGCTCCGGCCGGTTCAGCGTGACCAGGGTGACGTGCGGGCGGGGCTTCTCGACCGTGACGAACGACATCTCTCAGACGCTAGTCCCGGAAATGGATTCGGGTTCCAGTTCTTCGCCGGCCCCGGCCCCGGCTTCGGCGCCCGCTTGGGCGTCCGCCCCGCCGGCCGCCGCCGGCTCCTCGTGGAACCCCCACCGCTGCTGCAGCCGCTGGAGGCGGCGGGGCGCCCACCAGTTGGCCTCGCCGGCCAGGCGCATGAACGCGGGCACCAGCAGGCCCCGGATCACGGTGGCGTCCATGACGATGGCCAGCGCCAGGCCGATGCCCATGAGCTTCATGAAGCTCATGCCGGCCGTCCCGAAGGCGGCGAAGCTGATGGCCAGCACCAGGGCCGCCGCCGTGATCAGCCGCCCGGTCTTCTCCAGGCCGGTCGCCACCGAGTGGGCGTTGTCGCCGGTGCGGTCGTGCTCCTCCTTGATGCGGGACAGCAGGAAGACCTCGTAGTCCATCGACAGCCCGAAGGCGATGCAGAACATGAGGACCGGCATGGCCACGTCGAGCTGGCCGGTGGCGGTGAAGTCGAGGACGCCGGACAGGTGGCCGTCCTGGAAGATCCAGACCATGGCGCCGAACGTGGCGGTCAGCGACAGCAGGTTGAGCACGATCGCCTTGACCGGGACGAGGACGCTTCCGAACACGGCGAACAGCAGCACGACCGTGGCCACGCCGACGATGGCCAAGGCCAGCGGCAGGCGGTCGGCGATGGCGGCCTTCGTGTCGACCAGCTCGGCGGCGCTGCCCTCGACGCCGAACGTGAACGGGGCGTCGAGCGCCCGGATGTCGTGGACCAGGTCCTCGCCCTCGGCGGAGCGAGGGACGACCGAGGGCACGACGGTGACCCACGACCCGGCCTCAGCCGTCTGCACGGTCACCTCCGCCACGCCGTCGAGCGCCCGGAGGTCGTCGGCGAAGGCGGCCACGGCGTCGGCGTCGGCGCCCTCGGCGTCCACGCCGGGCAGGGCGACGGCGAACGCCTCGCTCTGGTTGCCGGCGAAGTCGGTGGCCAGCGTCTCCGCCACCTGGCGGGCCCGGTTGGACTCGGGCAGCGACTGGTACGACGGCAGGCCGGGGTTGATCCCGAGGAACGGCGTGCCCAGCACCACGAGCAGGGCCACCACCGCGGTCGCCACCGGCACGGGCCGGCGCATGACGACGGTGGCCAGCCGGTGCCAGAAGCCGGTGCCGGTCTCGCCGGCGGGCGCCGGGCGGCGGAAGCGGCGGGGCAACAGCCGCCGCACGGAGCCGGCGTTGACCCGGGTCCCGAGCGTGGCCAGCAGGGCGGGCAGGCTGAGCAGGGCGCCGGCCGCGGCCACGAGCACGACGGCGATGCCGGCGTAGGCGAACGACCGCAAGAAGTAGAGCGGGAAGACGAGCAGGGCCGACAGCGAGGCGGCCACGGTCAGGGCCGAGAAGGCGACCGTGCGCCCGGCGGTCTCGACCGTGCGGACCACGGCGGCGTCGGTCGACCGCCCGGCCGCCAGCTCCTCGCGGAACCGGGTCACGACGAACAGCGAGTAGTCGATGGCCAGGCCGAGGCCGAGGGCGGTCGTCAGGTTGATGGAGTAGAGCGAGACATCGGTGACCTGGCCGATGACGAACAGCGCCAGGAACGTGCCGGTGACCGACACGACGGCCACGGCCAGCGGCAGCGAGGCGGCGACCACCCCACCGAACACGACGATCAGCAGCAGGAGCGTGGCCGGGATGGCCAGGCTCTCGGCCCGGCCCAGGTCTTCCCCCAGCTGCTCGCCGATGGCGAGGTCGATGACCTCGCCGCCGCCGACGCCGACGGTCAGGGGGCCACGGGCGCCGCTGTAGGCGTCCTCGATGTCGGCCACGGTCTCCTCGACCTCGTCGTCGCTCCCCTCGAGGTCGACCACGACAAGCGCCGAGCGACCGTCGGTGGACCGCAGTCCCTCGGCCCGCCCCGTCGTCCAGTACGAGAGGACCGTGGCGACATGGGGCTCGGACTCCAGCTCCCGCACCAGCTCGGTGCCGGCCTCGGCCACCGCCGGGTCGTCGAGGAGGACCTCCTCGCCGTCGTTGTCGCCGCCGGCGTCGCCGCCCTCGCCGGCACGATCTTCGCCGCCAGCCTCGGCCACCAGCACGAGCTCGGGCTCGCTGGCGCCCAGCTCCTCCTCCAGGAACCGGCCGGCGCGGTACGACTCGGAGGCCGGGTCGTCGAAGCCGGCGTCGTCGAGCAGGCCGAACGCGCCGGCGCCGCCGGCCCCGGCGGCCAGCACGAACAGGACGGTCAGCGACAGCACCAGGCGGCGCCGGCGGACCGCGAGATGTCCGAGACGGGTGAACATGACTCCTCCAGCCAGGTCGGTCGGGCGGCTTTCCCCGGCCGCCATCGTCCGGCGGGGGAGGGGGCGCGAACATCGGCCGACAGGCCGAATCCGGGCCCGACCGCGGGCCGCCGCACCCCGTACCGCAGGACGGGTCGCGCCCGTACGGAGGAACGGTGTCGGCGGTCCGGGGCCGTCGTACGCTCGCCCCGTGACGATGGACGGGAGAACGCTGCGCTCGTGGGGCGGGACGTTCGCCCTCGGCCTGGCGTTCCCCGCCGGCGCCCTGGTGATGGCCGTGCTCGTGTTCGCCACCGAGCCGCTGTCGCTCGGCCTCGGCCTGGGCCTGCTCGCCACGCTGGTGCCGTGGGCGCTGGTGGCCGGCGACGTGCGGGTGGGGCCATGGGTCATGCTGGCCGTCGCCGTCGGCGTCCCCGCGGTGCTCGTCGTCGTCGAAGAGGCGCCGGGCGTCACGTTCCTGGCGTTGCTCGGCGTCGGGTGGCTGGCGGCCACCGGCGAGTCCCGGGCCGCCGAGCTGATCGCGGTGGTGGTGGTCGTGGTCGCGCTGCCGGTGCTGATCCCGTTCACCACCGGGGAGAGCTGGAGCGAGGAGCGGGAGGCGCTCGTCTACTTCGGCACCGGCGGGCTCATCACCTGGGGGTTCGGGACGATCCTCCGGCGGGAGCGGCGGCTCGTCGCCGCCCTGCAGGACGCCCGGGAGCGCCTGGAGGCGGCGGCCGCCGCGCAGGAGCGGCAGCGCATCGCCCGCGAGATCCACGACGTCGTCGGCCACAGCCTCACCGTCATGCTGCTCAACGTGGGCGGCGCCCGGCGCGTCCTGGCGGCCGACCCCGAGGCGGCCGGCGAGGCTCTCGACCGGGCCGAGCGGGTGGGGCGCGAGAGTCTGCAGAGTGTGCGGTCCGTCGTCGGCCTGCTGCGCGACCCGGGCGAGACCGGCACCGAAGCGCCCCGGCCCGGCGCCGCCGACATCCCCGACCTGGTGGCCACCGCCCGCGAGGCGGGGATGGCGGTGCGGGCCGAGGTGGCGGGCGACCTCGCCGGCGTCGACCCCTACGCCGGCCTGGCCGCCTTCCGGCTGGTCCAGGAGGCGCTCAGCAACGTCGAGCACCACGCCCCCGACGCCGAGGTGGCGGTCCGCGTCGAGCGGGCCGGCGACCGGCTGGCGGTGGCGGTGCGCAACGGGCCGCCGCCGGCGGGGGCGGTGCCGGCGGGAGGGTCCTCGGGGGAGTCGTCCGGAACGACGTCGCGCCCACCGTCGGGGGCGGCGCCCCGGTCTCCGGGGTCGCCCTCGGCGGCCCCGGCCACCGGCAACGGCGCCGCGGGGGGCCGGCGGGGGACCGGCCTCGACGGGATGCGGCAGCGGGTCGCCGCCCTCGGGGGCACGCTGGCGGCCGGGCCCGACGGCGACGGCTGGTCGGTCACCGCCACCATCCCGCTGCGACGGGACGGGGTGGGGGCCGAGCGGTGAGCGTCGTGGCGCGTGCCCTACGGTGGGGCCCGCCGGGGCGGCCCGAGGCACGCGAGCTCGAGGAGGACACCCGGGCGTGATCCGCTTGCTGCTGGTGGACGACCAGGAGATGGTCCGGGCCGGCCTGCGCCTGATCCTCTCGGCCGAGGACGACCTCGAGGTCGTCGGCGAGGCCGGAGAAGGGCGGGCCGGCGTCGCGGCGGCCCGGGAGCTGGCCCCCGATGTCGTGCTCATGGACGTGCGCATGCCGGTCCTCGACGGCATCGAGGCCACGCGCCAGCTGGCCGGCGTCTCCGGCCCAGCCGGCGGCGGATCCGGTGACGCATCGAACGGCGGTCCGGACGGCGCCGGGGGCGGCCCGCCGGTCCTGGCCCTCACCACGTTCGAGGACGACGAGGTCCTGTGGGGGATGATCGAGGCCGGGGCCGCCGGGTTCGTGCTCAAGGACGCCCCGACCGACGACCTGGTCGCCGCCGTGCGGGTCACGGCCCGGGGCGGCTCGTGGCTCGACCCGCGGGTGGCCGACCGGGTCATGCAGGTGCTCCGGCGGCGGCCCGCCGCCGAGACCGTGCCGTCCGTCGACCCGCTCACCGACCGTGAGCTCGAGGTGCTGCGCCTGGTGGCGACCGGGGCCACCAACGCCGAGATCGCCGAGCAGCTCTACCTGAGCGAGCGCACGGTCAAGGGCCATGTCTCGGCGATCTTCATGAAGCTGGGCGTGCGCGACCGCGCCGCCGCCATCATCCGGGCGTACGACGCCGGCCTCGTCGTTCCCCGTTCGCGCTGAAGGCGTACGACCGGGTGACCGTGGCCACCGCCACCCGGTAGCTCTCGTACCAGCGCTGGCGCCCGAGCCGCTGCGCTTCGGCGTGCTCGGCCACCCGCTTCCAGGCGGCGGCGTCCTCCTCGGTGCGCCAGTACGACACGGTGATGCCGACCCGGGTCGCCGGGTCGCGCACCGACTCGATGCCCAGGAAGCCGGGCTGGTCGGCGGCCAGCTCCTCGAGCCGTGCCGCGGTCTCGCCGTAGCCGTCGGTGTCGGGGGCCTGGACGGAGCTGAAGATGACCGCCACGCAGGGCGGCTCGGCGGCGGGGAACGACGTCACGGCCCCAGCCTGCCGCGCGCCGGAACGGCGGTGCGGGCGAGTTTCGGCCGGCGCGCGCCGTGCTCGTCGGCATGCTCGTCCGCCATGCTCGTCCTGCGCCGGACGCCGACCCCGGAGGTCACCGAACCATGACACCGCTGCCCGAAGAGCCCCGAGGGGCCAGCCGCACGGCCGTGCTCGTGTGCCAGGCCCGCGCCGTCGCCCACGGCCGGCTGGCCCCCGGACGGTTCGACGACCCCACCGCCTACCGCCTGCTGCGCGCCGCCGAGCGGGAGCCGGTCGACCGGGCGCGGGACGGCCTGCGGCCGGACGAGGGGTCGCAGCGGATCTTCCAGGAGATCCTGGCCGCCAACGCCGAGGTCCTGGCGGCCCGCACGGTCGCCATCGACGACGCCGTCCGCGAGCGCCGGCACCCCCAGCTGGTGATCCTCGGCGCCGGCCTCGACGGGCGAGCCTGGCGGATGCCCGAGCTCGCCGAGACCGACGTGTTCGAGGTCGACCACCCGGCGTCGCAGACCGCCAAGCGCGACCGGGTCGAGGGCGGCGGCGACCTGCAGCCGACGGCCCGCTCCGTGCGGTTCGTGCCGGTGGACCTGGCAGTGGACGACCTGGACGCCGCGCTGGAGGGCGCCGGCCACCGGGCCGCCGCCCCCACCACATGGGTGTGGGAGGGGGTCGTGCCCTACCTCAGCCGCGCCGAGGCGGCGGCGACGGCCCGGGCGGTGGGGAAGCGGTCGGCGGCGGGGAGCCGGCTGATCGTGAGCTACCAGCGCCGGTCGCTGCGGGCGTCGGCCGGCCGGCTCGTGACCCAGGCCCTGGCTCGTCTCGCCCGGTACGCCGACCCGGCGGGCGGCGAGCCGTGGCGCTCGACGTGGCGGCCGGCCGCGCTGGCGGCGCTGCTCCGGGAGTGCGGCTTCGCGGTCGTCCGCGACGACGACCAGCTGGCCATCGCCCGCGGCCTGGGCACCCGGGTCGTGCACCCCGGAGCGCTGAAGGCCGGGCGGGTGGCGGTGGCGGACGCGGTCTGAGGCCGGGGAGGGCGCCGACGGGGGCCGACGCCGGGCCGTCGCCCTGCCCGTGGGCGGCGGACGACCCGTGGCGGGCTACTCGTGGCGGGCTACTGGTGGCGGCGGGCCAGGAGGTAGGTGCGGAACGTGTCGACCTCCTCCGGGTAGGCGCGGCGCTGGAGCGTGGCCTCGACCGTGAAGCCGGCCCGCTCCAGCCGGCCGGCCACGGCCTCGGGCTCGAGGAACCGGAAGTCGAGGTCGACCTCCCGGTCCCACCACTCGTCCAGGTGGCGGACCTCGGTGCCGGTGTGGAACGCCACCAGCAGCGGCCCGCCGCCGGCGACCACCCGGGCCAGCTCGGCCGCCGCCCGGTCGAGCGCCGGGTCGTCGAGGTGGATGAGGCAGTAGAACGCCGTGGCCCCGCCCAGGGCGCCATCCCGCAGCGGCAGGGCGGTGAGCGAGCCGGCGGCCGCGGACAGGCCGAGCCGACGCCGGGCCTCGACGGCCATGGCCGGCGCCAGGTCGAGCGCCACCGCCGGCACGCCCAGCCCGGCCAGGTGGGCGGCGACGTGGCCCGGCCCGGCCCCGAGGTCGCCGACCGGCCCCCGCCCGCGCTCGCGCACGTCGTGGGCCAGGGTGGCCAGGAGCGCCCGGTCGAGCGGCTTGTGGCCCAGCTCGTTCAGGAAGTTGTCGGCGTAGGGCCCCGCCACCGCGTCGTACGAGCGGCGGACGCCACCTTCGCTGGTGCCAGACATCGTGGGGCGACGGTATCCGCCCCCGCCGTGGGGTAGCGTGCGGCCCCCAACACAGAGGTGGGCGCATGGACTTCAGGATCGAGCTCGTCGCCGTCCCCGTGAGCGACGTCGACCGGGCCAAGGGCTGCCGCACATCGCAGCTCTCCATCCCGAGCGAGCGCACGGTGGCCCCGCGCCGCGGCCGGCCGACCGAGCGAGCTGCCGAGCGGCCCGACGACCGGCCGTGTGATCGTCAGGCGGGGGTCGGGGCCGGCGGACGGCGGTGGCGGACGAGCCGGACGAGGCGCTCGATCACCAGATAGCCCACGAAGGCGACGCCCAGCGTCGGCAGCAGCACCAGCAGCACCACGAAGCCGGCCAGCAGCGGGACCGGGGCCGTCCGCAGCAGCGACCCGACCTTGGGCGGCGCCCCGAACGCCCCGGCCGGCCGGCGCCGCCACCAGGTCATGTAGCCGGCGACCAGCAGCACGAGCAGCGCGACGGCCATGAGGGTCAGCAGAACCTGGTTGGCCAGCCCGAACAGCGAGCCCTCGTGGAAGGCGATGCCGACCGCCGTGGCCTGGTCGAGCAGGGCCTGGTCGGAGAACTCGATCCGGTCCACGACGTCGCCGGTCTCGGGGTCGATCGCCACCTGCGTGCGGTCGATCGGCCAGCGGCTGTCGATCTCGGCCACCTTCCAGGCCTGGCCGGACCCGGACGCCGGGGTGACCGTGAACGGCGCGGTGAGCCCGGCCGCCTCGGCCCCGTCCACGACCCGGTCGATGGCGGCCAGGCTGGCGGCCGAACCGGGCTCGCCGGCCCGGTGCTCGGCGTGGTCGCCGCCCGCGCTGCCCTCGTCGCCCTCGGCCGCAGCGAGGTCGGTGTTCAGCATGGGCGCCTCGACGGACAGCGAGTCCTTGGCCACATCGACCCAGCGGCCGGCGTACTCCGTCCACGTCAGGCCGGTGACGATGATCGAGCCCAGCACCACGAACAGCGCGGCGCCCAGCGTCGAGTGCAGGTTGCGCCAGGGTCGGCGCCCCCCGCCACGCAGCCCGCTGAGGCGGGGCGCCAGGGCCCGGCGCAGCGCCCGGCGGCTGCGGGGCCACCACAGGTACAGGCCGGTGAGCAGGGCGACGAGGACCCAGCTGGCGGCCAGCTCGGTGAGCGTGCCCGGCCCCGTGCCGATCCGGAAGTTGGAGTGGAGATTGCGGAGCCACTCGTCGGGCCGCTCGTCCTCCGCCACCCGGCCCGTCACCTCGGCGCTGACCGGGTCGACGTAGGCCGTGAGGGCGCCGGGCGCGGGGCCGAATCCCTCGGCCCGGGCGCCGGCCGGCCGCATGAGCACGCCTGTCGCCTCTCCCGGCCCGCTCGCGGGCTCGACCGACACGACGACGTTGTCCGGATGGGCGGCCAGGGCGGCCTCCAACTGGTCGGCCAGCGGCTGCGGCTCGCCCTCGGCCGTGGCCCGCATCTCGTCGCCGTACAACCACGACTCGATCTGGGGGTTCCAGGCGAACAGGAGGCCGGTCAGGGCCAGCCACACGGCCACCGGCGCGGCCAGGATGCCGCCCAGGAAGTGCAGACGCCACAGGATCGGGCGCAGCCGGGTGGCGCGGGCGCCGTCGTCGAGCGCCTCGGTCGACGACGCGATGGTCGTCGTGGGTGACGCAGGGGAGACGCTCGCTTCGGTCATTCGTCCGCCTCCAGCTCGGCTCGTGCGGGAGAATAACGTTACTCTTCATAAAGGTCAATAAATGATTCCCGACTGAAGGACAGTTCAATTAGTCGGTGGGGCCGGGCCGCGGGGAAGGTCAGCCGGGTCGACGGGCCAGGACCGCGCCCTGGGGGACCGTCTCGGCGCCCGAGCGGTCCGGCGATCAGGCCGCTCGTGGGCCCGGAGGCCGTGCCCGAGCGGGAGCGCGGGCCGGACGGCGATCCCGCGACGACTCGCCGGCGAGCGGATCGGGCGGCGCGGGCGGCTCGGCGGCGTCTCCGTGGGCGGCGGCTGCGGGTCGCCTGCCGCGTCCCCGAGCCGGGCGCCGCGGCCGGGGAGCGCTCCCCGGTTCGGTCCCCGCTCCTGGTCGGAGGGGTCGGGGGAGCGGACCGGGGACTCCCCGGGCGCACGCTGGCCGCGACAGCGCAGCACAGAACGGCACGCACAGGGGTTGCCGAGCGGGCCGCGAGGAGGTCGTCGATCGTGTCGGTGTTCGATCTGCTGGACCGGGAGTGGGCGGGACTGGCGGCCGACGAGGCGGCCGCCCGCCGCCTGATCGACGCCTGCGAGCTGGCCGGCGGCGCCCGCACGCTGGCCGACCTCGAGCGGTACGTGCGGGCGGCCGACCCAGCGGAGGCCGACCGGGTGCTGGTGGCGCTCGCCGCCCGGGCGGTGGAGGGCGACACGCTGGCCGCCCGCGTCCTGCTCCAGCTGCTCCTGCCCGGGACCCGGCGGCTGGCCCGTACCTGGTGGGCGCTGGGCGACGTCGAGGAGCGGGCGGCGGCCGCCGTGGCCGCGGTGTACGACCGGATCCGCCGGTACCCGCTCGCCCGCCGGCCCCGTCGGGTCGCGGCCAACGTGCTGATGGATGCGGGCGCCGACCTCCGGAGGGCGGCCCGCCGGGCCCGGGCGGCCGACCCGCCCGCAAGTGGGCCCACCGCCGACCCGCACCCGGCGGTCGAGCTGGCCGCCGTGCTGGCCGACGCCGTGGACGAAGGGATCGTCACGGCCGAGGACGCCGAGCTGATCGCCGCCTCCCGCATCGCCGGCACGCCGCTGGCCGACATCGCCGCCCGCCGGGGCGCCAAGCTGCGCACGCTCCAGTGGCGGCGCAAGCGGGCCGAGGCCCTGCTCGCCGGCGCCGGGGCTGGCGCGGGGTAGGGACCGCCGCGCCGCCCCCACGGGCCACGCCCGCCGCCCCGGCGGCGCCGCCTACGCCGCCGCGCCGGGGAGTGTCGCCGACACGGAACGTGCGGAGACTGTGGCACCATGGCTCGGGATGGGAACAGTTCTCACTCTTGATCGTGGTGCCCGCGTCGCCGAGGCCCCTCGCCCCGACGCCGCCCCCGAGGTCGAGGTCCCCGAGGTCGCCGCCCTCCGTAGCCTCCACCGCCGGCTCGCCGACCAGCCCCACCTCCGCCCCGGCCCCGAGGTCGACGGGCTGTTCGGCGCGCTCGTCCGTCTGGTGCTGGACACGCCCCTCGACCGCGAGCCGGGCGTGCTCGGCGCCCCCGTGGTCCAGGCGATCCGGGCCAGCCTCCACGCGCTGTGCTCCGAGGGCGAGTACCAACTCGAGCTCGCGTGGGCGCGGCGCATCGCCGCCAGCCCGGCGCCCCGGCGGGAGCTGGCGCGCTTCCCGTACGCCGACAACTACCGGCGGCTGGCCCGCCTGGAGCTCGACCTGCTGGCCGAGGTCACCGACGGCCGCCCCCGCCGGGTGGCGTTCATCGGCTCGGGCCCGCTACCGCTCAGCTCGCTGCTGGTGGCCGGCGAGCTCGGCGCCCCGGTCGACAACGTCGACCGGGATCCGGCGGCGGTGGCGCTGGGGGAGCGGGTGGCCCGCGCCCTCGGGTCTGCGCTGGCGTTCCGGTGCGCCGACGTCACGGCGCTCACGGCCACCGACCTCGGCGCCTACGACGTGGTGATCCTGGCCGCCCTGGTCGGGGCGTCGGGCGCCGAGAAGCGGGCGGTGCTCGACCGCTTGGCGGCGACGATGGCGCCGGGGACGGTGCTGCTGGCCCGGAGCGCCCGCGGCCTGCGGTCGCTGCTGTACCCGGCCATCGATCCGGCGGCCCTGGCCGGTTTCGAGCTGCAGACGGTCGTGCATCCGGTCGACGACGTCGTGAACTCGGTCGTGCTGGCCCGTGTCCCCAGCCGGCCGGGCCCTCGCTGACCCCGCCGCCCGTCCCGCCCGCCGGGGCCGAGCCCGCCGCCCGCCCACCCGACGACCGCGGACGGAATCGCGAACGGTTGCGTTTTCGCCGCGCCGCCTACACATCTGCAGGTCGTGGACGCCCGCACCTCCCGGGCCCAGGATCCGGCCGAGCAGGCTGCGCTGCTCGCCGTCGTCGTCGCGTGCGTCGTCGCCGCGCTCGTCCTTGCGGCCGGCCACCTGTCGGCCCTGGTCTTCGAGGGCGGCTGGCCCCGCTACCCGGCGAGCGAGATCCCCGGGATCCTCGGCCGCGTGGTCACCCGCCCGCTCGACCCCGGCTCGGCGTGGGACCCGGTCAACGAGGGCACGCCGACGCCCGGGCCCGTCGCCTGGTGGTTCACGTTCCTGGTCATCGTGGCGGCCGTGGCCACGCCGGTGGTCCGGCGGCTGCGGGCCGCCCGCGACCCCAGCCGCCGGGCGGTGGCCGGCATCCCGCCGGCGAAGCCCCGCGACGTCCGCCGGCTCGGCATGGAGCGCGCCAACCCGAGCGAGGTCGTGGTCGGGACGGCCGAGGGCCGGGAGGTGGCCCTGCGGTCCGGCCACAGCCTGCTGGTGCTGGGCCCGGCCCGCTCGGGCAAGACGAGCGCGGTGACGATCCCGGCGGTGCTCGAGTGGCCGGGGCCGGTCGTCGCCACGTCGACGGCCGGCGACCTGGTCGACCGCACGATCGGGTGGCGCAGCCGCCAGGGCGACGTCCACGTGTACGACCCGTTGGGCACGACCCGGTACCACACGTCGGGCTGGTCGCCGCTGGCGGGGTGCGAGACGTGGAGCGGCGCCACCCGCACGGCGTGGGACCTGGCCATGGCCGGCAAGGCGGCGGTGGGGACGGGCTCGGGGGTCGGCGAGTTCTGGTTCAGCTCGGCGGCCCGGTCGCTCGCCCCCTACCTGTTCGCGGCGGCGGGCTCGGACAGGACGATGGAGGACGTCGCCCGCTGGATCGACACCGAGGAGCGCGACGAGGTGCTGGCCGAGCTGCGCACGGTCGAGCCCGACGCCGCCGTCGCCCACGCCGCCACGTTCCGGCGCGAAGCGGCGGCGCGGTCGTCGCTGTTCCACGTCATGCAGCAGATCGTCGGCGCCTACCTCGACCCCCGGGTGGCGAAGTCGGCGCACCACCACGAGATCGTGTGCGCCGAGCTGCTCGACGGCGGGCCCCACACGCTCTACATCACCGCCCCCCACCACGACCAGGCCCGGGTCCGCCCGCTGTTCGCGGCGCTGGTCCGGCAGATGCTGGCCGCCGTGCACGAGCAGGTGGCCCGGACCCGCCGGCCCCTCGATGCCCCGCTCCTGCTGGTCCTCGACGACGCAGCCAACATCGCCCCGGTCGAGGACCTGGCGACGCTCGCCGCCACCTCCGCGGCGGCCGGCATGCAGGTGGTCACGGTCTTCCACGACCGCACCGAGATCGACGTCCGCTACGGGCCCGACGCCCCGGCCGTGCTCGACAACCACCGGGCCAAGCTCCTGCTGGGCCCGTGCGGCCTCGACACGGCCGACCTGAGCCAGCTGCCGGCGGGCGAGGCCGTGCTGTCCTACGAGGACCGGCCGCCCGTGCGGGTCAAGCTGCGGCACTGGCACCGCACCCGCGAGCTGCGCCGCCGGGCCGGGGTGGCGCAGGACGCCATCCCGCCGCCGGAGGTCCGGCCCGGCCGCCCGGCGCCGCCTCTGCCCGAGGCCGACGCGGACCGGCCGGCGCGTGACCGGGCGCGGGATGCCGACGTCGGCCCGGCGCGGCACCGGAAAAGGGTCGGCGCCGCTAAGGGCGAAGGCGGGCCCGCCGACGCCGATAATCCCTATCGCGGGAAGACGGACAGAACCCCGGTCGGCCGGGGGCCCGAAGCCCCCGGCACGTCCGCGTCCGACACCGCCGACGCCACCGGGGACGAGCGCGCCGTGGGACCGGCCGACGTCGCACCGCCGGGCGGCGGGGACGCCGGCGACGCCCCCCGCCCCCGCCCGCGCCGCCTCCCGCCCAACGTGGCCGAGCTCGACGCGGCGCGGGCCCGCACCCGCCGGCGGACGAGCCCGACCTCGGGTGAGCGCCGTTAGCGACCGCGGGTAACGAAGGGCCCCTGGCCGCTGGTCATTGACGGGGGGCGTAGGCTCGGGATTTGTCCCCAAGACCCGCTGATTCACGAGAGGGATCGGTCGTGCCCTACGTCTACGCGTTCGACCACAAGCACCAACGTGCACCCATGGAGATGAAGGACCTCCTGGGCGGCAAGGGAGCCAACCTGGCCGAGATGACCTCGGTGCTCCAGCTGCCGGTACCGCCGGGGTTCACGATCACGACCGACGCCTGCCGCGACTACATGCGCTCCGGCTGGCCGGAGGGCCTCAGCGAGGAGGTGGCCGAACACACGGCCAGGCTCGAGGCCACGATGCAGCGCAAGCTCGGCGACCCCGCGGACCCGCTGCTGGTCAGCGTGCGGTCGGGGGCCAAGTTCTCGATGCCCGGCATGATGGACACGGTCCTCAACCTCGGGCTCAACGACCGCAGCGTGGAGGGCCTGGCCTCCGTCACCTCCGACCGGCGCTTCGCCTACGACTCCTACCGGCGCTTCATCTCCATGTACGGGCGCATCGTGCTGGGCGTCGACGGCGAGCGGTTCGACGACGAGCTCGAGCGGGCCAAGGAGCGCGTGGGCGCCAAGACCGACGCGGACCTGCCGGCCGAGGCCCTGTCCGAGCTGTGCGCCACCTACAAAGGCATCGTCGAGCAGGCCACCGGCAAGCCCTTCCCGCAGGACCCGCAGGAGCAGCTGCGGGGCGCGATCGAGGCCGTCTTCGCCTCGTGGAACGGCGCCCGGGCCCGGGCCTACCGCGAGCGCGAGAAGATCCCGCACGACCTGGGCACCGCGGTCAACGTCCAGGTCATGGTGTTCGGCAACCGCGACGACAACTCGGGCACCGGTGTCGGCTTCACCCGCAACGCGGCCACCGGCGAGGACAAGCCCTACGGCGACTTCCTGGTCAACGCCCAGGGTGAGGACGTCGTGGCTGGCATCCGCAACACCGAGGACCTCGACCAGCTCGGCAAGCACTTCCCCGAGATCCACGACCAGCTCCTGGAGATCTTCGAGCGGCTCGAGGCGCACTACCGCGACATGTGCGACACCGAGTTCACGATCGAGCAGGGCAAGCTCTGGATGCTCCAGACCCGGGTCGGCAAGCGCACCGGCCGGGCCGCGCTGCGCATGGCGGTCGAGATGACCCAGCAGCAGGAGCGCAAGGGCTGGTCCATCTCCAAGGAGGAGGCCCTGCTCCGGGTGAACGAGGACCACCTCGAGCAGGTGCTGCACCCCCAGTTCGCCGAGGGCGACCGGCACATCATCGCCACCGGCCTGGCCGCTTCGCCGGGCGCTGCCGTCGGCCGCGCCTACTTCACCGCCGACGCCGCGGCCGAGGCCGCGGCCCGGGGCGAGAAGGTCATCCTCGTCCGCAACGAGACCTCGCCCGAGGACATCCACGGCATGCAGGCCTCCGAGGGCATCCTCACCGCCCGGGGCGGCCTGGTCAGCCACGCCGCGGTCGTCGCCCGGGGCTGGGGCATCCCGGCCGTGGTCGGCGCCGAGGCGATCAGGATCGACGGCTCGTCGTTCACCGCCGGCGACGTCAAGGTGTCGGAGGGCGACGTGATCTCGCTCGACGGGTCGTCCGGCCAGGTGGCGCTCGGCGAGGTCGAGCTGACCGAGTCCGAGGCCCCCGAGACGCTGCAGACGATCCTCAGCTGGGCCGACACGGTCCGGGCCGGCGACAACCCGCTCGGGGCCCGGCTGGCCGTGCGCGCCAACGCCGACACCGGCCCCGATGCTGCCAAGGCGCGTGAGCTGGGCGCCGAGGGCATCGGCCTGTGCCGCACCGAGCACATGTTCCTGGGCGAGGATCGGCTGCCGATCGTTCGCGAGATGATCCTCGCCGGCACGCCCGAGGCGGAGGCCGCCGCGCTCGAGAAGCTGCGCGGCGCCCAGAAGGCCGACTTCCTCGAGATCCTCGAGGCCATGGACGGCCTCCCCGTCACCGTCCGCCTGCTCGACCCACCGCTGCACGAGTTCCTGCCCAGCGTCGAGGAGCTGCGGGTCCGCGAGGCCAAGACGGGCCTGAACGACACCGAGCGGACGCTGCTGGCCGCCGCCGAGTCGTGGCGGGAGCAGAACCCCATGCTCGGCACCCGGGGCGTGCGCCTCGGCGTGCTGAAGCCGGGCCTGTACGCCATGCAGGTGCGGGCGCTGATGGAGGCCGCGGTCGAGCGGGCCCAGGCCGGCGGCAACCCGGTGGTCGAGATCATGATCCCGCTCACCGTGACCCGCGACGAGATGGCCGAGGCCCGCCGGTGGGTCCAGGAGGCCGTCGACGAGACGCTGCAGGGCCTCGGCAAGCAGCTCGACGTCACGATCGGCACGATGATCGAGACGCCGCGGGCCGCGGTGCGGGCCGACGAGATCGCCGAGGAGGCCGACTTCTTCAGCTTCGGCACCAACGACCTGACGCAGATGACGTTCGGCTTCAGCCGTGACGACGTCGAGTCCCGCATGATGCCGGCCTACCTCGAGAGGGGCCTGCTGCGTCGCAACCCGTTCGAGACCATCGACGTCGCCGGCGTCGGCGACCTCGTCCGGCTGGCCGTCGAGCGGGGCCGGTCCACCAACGACCGGATCAAGCTCGGCGTGTGCGGCGAGCACGGCGGCGACCCCGAGTCGATCGCCTTCTTCCAGGAGGTCGGGCTCGACTACGTGTCGTGCTCGCCGTTCCGCGTGCCGGTCGCCCGGCTGGCCGCCGGCCAGGCGATCGTCAAGGCGGCCGGCGTCGCCGGCTGACGGCCGGAACCTGGCCCGACAGGGGTCGCCGGCCGGCGCCGGCGACCCCGCCTGCGCCCGCCGGCCGTCGCCGGGCACACGGAGTTCAGCACACGGATTCACGGGGCCCGGGGTCGGGCAGTTACAGTGACGCCTACCGAAGGGGAGTAGCCCTGATGTGCGTCATCGTCAGCTCGGCCTCGCGGCCCGGTGACCACGGCCCGAGTGGCGGGCGAGACCTTCGGCTCGCAGTCCGCATGGTTTGCAGCCGGAGGTAAACCCCCCACGATGCTCGTCTCCCTCGCATCCTCGACCTCGGAGTCGAGCGGGAACTACGCCAGCTTCCACGTCCCGATCTGGATCTGGCTCCTCTTCGTCGCGTTCATCTCGGCGCTCCTGGTCGGCGACCTGCTGCTGGTCCACCGCAAGCCGCACGCGCCGACCACCAAGGAAGCCGCCATCGAGTCGGCCGTGTGGATCAGCATCGGCGTGGCGTTCACCGGCGTCGTGGCGTTCTGGCACGGCGGCCAGGCGGCCGGCGAGTACTTCTCGGGCTACCTGATCGAGAAGAGCCTCAGCGTCGACAACGTCTTCGTGTGGGCGCTGATCCTCAGCTACTTCGCGGTGCCCCGCGCCTACCAGTTCCGGGTGCTGTTCTGGGGCATCTTCGGGGCGCTCGTCCTGCGCTTCATCTTCATCTTCGCCGGCGTCGCCCTGCTCGAGCAGTTCGAGTGGATGCTGTTCGTGTTCGGCGCCTTCCTGCTGGTCACGGCGGCGCGGATGCTGCGCCACGACGACGAGGAGGTCCACCCCGAGCAGAACCCGGCGCTGCGCGTCGTGCGGCGGGTCATCCCCTCGACCACCGAGTATCGCGGCCAGCGCATGTTCATCCGGGAGAACGGCAAGTGGCTCGCCACCCCGCTCCTGGCGGTGCTGATCGTGGTCGAGACGAGCGACGTCGTGTTCGCCGTCGACTCGATCCCGGCCATCCTGGCGGTGAGCCGCGAGCAGTTCATCGTGTTCAGCTCGAACGCCTTCGCCATCCTCGGCCTGCGAGCGCTCTACTTCCTGCTGGCCGACCTGCGCGACCGGTTCACCTACCTCCAGCAGGGCCTGGCGGTCATCCTGGCCTTCGTCGGCGTCAAGATGATCGTCTCTCACTGGTACCACATGCCCACGGCCATCAGCCTGGGCGTGATCGCCGTCATCCTGGCCGCGTCGATCATCGTCTCGGTCAGGCGGGCACCCGCCGACGGCGAGGGTGAGGGGTCAGCTGACGGCGACGGTGGCGACGACGCCGCCGTCGGGGCCGCGTCCCGCAACGGCGAGGGCGTCACGGCCGTGAGCACCAACGGCGCATCGCCCGAGGCCGCGACCCGCCCCGCCCAGGCGCCGGCGTCGTCGCCGTCGGAGGCACGCCCCGAGTCCTCGTAGCGCCCGCCGGCGCTGTGGGCAGCCGGGGGCCGACCGTGCCCGACGGCCCCCGACGGCTTACGGCGCCGGCTGCGCCCGCTCGTCGAGCAGGTGCAGCAGGCGCCGCTCGTCGGCCGACAGGCCGTAGCCGTCCCGGCGGGGGCCGGCCGTCCACAAGTCGGGGAGCGAGCCGTCGTCGAACGCGTCGACCACGGCCGGGTGGACGTACGACCGCTTCGCCACGGCCGGCGTGTTCCCCAGCACCTCGGACACGACGGCCATGACCTCGTTGACGGCCCGCTGCCGGCTCCGCTGGGCGGCCGGCCGGTCGGTCCCGACCAGCTCGCAGGCGGCGAGCAGCGTCCCGCCCCAGGTCCGGAACGACTTGGCGGTCAGGACCAGCCCGGAGCGCTCCCGCAGGTAGTCGTTGACGTCGGTGGAGGTGAGCGGCTCGGGCCGGTCGTCGTCGCCGACGTACTGGAACAGGACCTGGCCGGGCAGGTCTTGGCACCGCTTCACGAGCCGGGCCAGCCGCCGAGTCTCCAGCGTGACGTCCCACAGCCGCGAGCCCTTGCCCCGGAACCGGAACCGCAGGTCGGCGCCGTCGATCTCGGCGTGCCGGTCCCGCAGCGTGGTGAGCCCGAACGTGCGGTTGTCGCGGGCGTACTCCTCGTTGCCGACCCGCACGAACGTCTCCTCGAGCAGCGACACGACCAGGGCGGCCACCCGCTCGCGGGGGAGGCCGGGCAGGCGCAGGTCGGTCTCGATCCGGTCGCGCAAGCGCCCCAGCTGGTGGCCGAAGGCGGCCAGCTCGTCGAACTTGGCCCGCTCCCGCTCCTCCCGGTAGTCGGGGTGGTAGCGGTAGACCTTGCGGCCCCGCGAGTCCCGGCCCGTGGCCTGGAGGTGGCCGTTGCGGTCCGGGCAGATCCACACGTCGGTCCAGGCCGGCGGGATGGCCAGGGTCCGGATGCGGTGCAGCTCGGCGCCGTTGACCGGCTCGCCGGTCGCTGCGTCGACGTAGCGGAACCGCCTGCGGCCGAGCCGGCGGATCCCGGGCTCCGCGTCCGTGACGAACCGCAGGTCGCTCACCCCGGTCGTGTGCCCCGCCCGGCGACCGGCCATGCGCGGTCGGGGCGCTCGGCCGGAGGCGGCGCGCCCGCCGACCAGCGCGCCGGGCCCGGCGTCGAGGGCCGTCGGGCCCGGCGGCCAGGGCCGGCGCGATGCGCGGCCGGTGATCCACCGCCGGGGCGGTCGGCGGAACTAGCGTCCTGACTCCGGTCCACCACGACAGCTCGCAGCCGGTCGAGAGGGGAGACTCGGCCGGCCGCGACAGCACCCGCCGGGGACCCGGCCATCGCCGCCGCCCCGGCGGGTGCACTCCTGTCAGCGCCCGTGTCGGCGTCCGTCGCGGTGGCCGGCCTCGTCGGCGCCGCCCGTGCGGCCACTGCGGCGCCCGCCGGCGCGGCCCCGGGGTCCACGGCCGGCCCGCCGGCGCGGCCCCGGGGTCCACGGCCGTCCTCCGGTCCGGCCTCCTCAGGCCGCCCGGCGGTAGCGGCGGACGGCCAGCGTGCCGAACACGGCCACGATGCCCAGCGACCAGGCGATCGAGGCGGCTGCCGACCAGCCGACGGGCTGGCCGAGCACCAGGGCCCGGGCGGCGTCGACGGTGGCGCTCACCGGCTGATGGTCGGCGAAGGCCTGGAGCCAGCCGGGCATCAGGTCGGTGTCGACGAACGCGGAGGAGGCGAACGTCAGCGGGAACAGCACGGGGAAGATGGCCGCCTGGGCCGACTCGGCGTTGCGGGCGCCGAGGCCGATCGTGGCCATCAACCACGACAGGGCGTACCCGAACGCCAGCACCAGCACGATGGCGGCCAGGAAGTCGAGCACGCCGCCGTCGGGCCGGAACCCGACCAGGAAGCCGACCACGGTCATGAGCACGACGACGAACAGGTTGCGGACGGCGTCGGCCAGCGTGCGGCCGGCCAGCACCGCCGAGCGGGCCGTGGGCAGCGACCGGAACCGCTCGATCAGGCCCTTGCTCAGGTCCTCGGCCAAGCCGATGCCGGTCGCCATCGCCCCGAACACCACCGTCTGCACGAAGATGCCGGGCATCAGGTAGTTCACGTAGTCGATCGACGGGTTGCCGAGCCGGATCGAGTCGCCGAACACGTACCGGAACAGCAGCACGAACATGATCGGCTGGATGGTGGAGAACACCAGCAGCTGGGGCAGCCGCACGTACGTGAGCAGGTTGCGCCAGGTGACGGCGAGGGCGTCGGACACGGCGTAGCCGAGCGCCTCGCGGCGGGCCGAGCCGACGCCGGCCTCGGCGGGGAGGGGGACGGTCGTGGCGGTCATGCGGCACCTCGGGAGTCGTGCGGGGCCGGGCCGCTGGCGCCGGCCGGGGAGGCGGATGCGGGAGTGGATCCGTCGGCGGTGCGGCGGGAACGTCGGCCGCCCGGCCCGTCGGCGGTGCCGGCGCCGAGCTCGCTCCCGGCGGCGGGCCCGCTCTCGGCGCGGTGGCCCGTGAGGGCGAGGAAGACGTCGTCGAGGCTGGGCTCGCGCACGGCCAGCGAGGCCGGGACGAGCCCGGCGGCGTCGACGGTCCGCAGCACGCCGACCAGCGCCCGGGCGCCGTCGTCGACCGGCAGCTCGACGCGGGCACCGTCGACCTTGGCCGGCCCGGGACCGCCGGACGCCAGCGCGGCCGCGGCCTGCCGGGCCGTCGCCGGGTCGTCGTACGCCATGTCGACGACCGTGCTGCCCAGGCCGGACTTGAGCTCGGCCGGGGTGCCCTCGGCGATGACCTGGCCGCGGTCGACCACCGCCACGCGGTCGGCCAGCCGGTCGGCCTCCTCCAGGTACTGGGTCGTGAGCAGCAGCGTCGACCCCTCGGCCACCAGCTCCTCGATGACCCCCCACAGGTCCTGCCGGCTGGCCGGGTCGAGCCCGGTGGTCGGCTCGTCGAGGAACAGGACCGGCGGACGGTGCACGAGGGCGGCCGCCAGGTCGAGGCGCCGTCGCATGCCGCCCGAGTAGGTGGAGGCCGGGCGGTTGGCCGCCTCGCCCAGGCCGAAGCGCTCGAGCAGCTCGTCGGCCCGGGCCCGGAGGTGGCGCCGGGGGAGGTGGGCGAGTCGGCCGACCAGCTGGAGGTTCTCGCGGCCGGTCAGGTTCTCGTCGACGGCGGCGAACTGGCCGGCCAGCCCGATGCGCTGGCGGACCGCCCGGGCGTGCGTGGTGACGTCGAGCCCGAGCACCTCGGCCCGGCCGGTGTCGGGGCGGAGGATCGTCGTGAGGATGCGGACGGCGGTCGTCTTGCCGGCCCCGTTCGGCCCCAGCAGGCCGAAGACGGTGCCGGGGGCGACCTCGAGATCGATGCCGGCCAGGGCCCTGACGTCGCCGAACTGCTTCGCCAGGCCCTCGGCCCTGATGGCGGGATGACTCATGGCGCGCACCTTCGCGCCAATCATTGATTGGAGTCAACGATCTTTTTCTGGAAATCGTTGATCCTGCACAAATACCTGGTGGGGGCGCTACGCTCCTGGCCGTGGACCCGGAGGATGCTGGCTGCGAGATCTGGCGGGCGATCGCCGACCTGTTCTTCTCGGCCGAGAACCAGGCCCGGTTCTTCCAGGCCGCTGTCGACCTCCGGATCACGCCGCCGACGCTCAAGGCCCTCCTCGACCTGGAACCCGACGAGTCCGTCCCCATGCGGCGGCTGGCCGACGAGTGGGGCTGCGACGCCTCCTTCGTCACGGTGACCGTCGACAACCTCGAGCAGCAGGGCTACGCCGAGCGCCGGGTGGCCGAGCACGACCGGCGGGTCAAGACCGTCCAGCTCACCCCCGAGGGCGTCGCCGCCCGCGAGCGGGCGATCGCCTGCGTCTACGGCCCCCGCCGGGGGTTCTACGACCTCGCGCCCGACGAGCGGGTCACGCTGGCCACGCTGCTGCGCAAGCTGGCCGATGCCCAGGCCGTCCACGACCAGGAGCTGGTGGCCAGCGGCCAGGCGCCGCCGTTCCGGGCCGGGCCGCCGGTCGGGCACCGGGGCCCGTGGGGGCGCGGCCCCCACGCCGCCAAGCGGCGCGGCCCCGACGCCGGCGAGTCGTGGCGCGACCACCTGGCAGCCCACCGTGAGGAGCTCCGCCAGCTGCGCGACGAGCTGTCCCGGGTCCGGGCCGAGGTGAAGGCCCAGCTCCGAAGCCACCGCAGCCCGCCCGGGTAGCCTCCCCGGGCGATGGGCATCGTCGACGAGGATGTGGCTGCTGTCCGGGCTGCATCCGACATCGTCGCGGTGATCAGCCAGTACACCCAGCTCCGCAAGGTCGGCCGCCGCTTCCAGGGCCTGTGCCCGTTCCACAGCGAGAAGACGCCGTCCTTCTCGGTCAACGCCGAGGACGGGCTCTACTACTGCTTCGGGTGCCAGGCCTCCGGCGACGTGTTCACGTTCGTGCAGGAGGTCGAGCACATCGACTTCCCCAGCGCGGTCGAGCGCCTGGCGGCCAAGCTCGGCAAGACCCTGCGCTACACCGACCGCAGCGAGGGCGAGGGGCGGCGGAAGCGGGCCCGGCTCTACGAGATCATGAGCCAGGCCGTCGAGTGGTACCACGAGCGGCTGCTGACCGGGCCCGACGCCGGCCCGGCCCGGCGCTACCTGCGGGAGCGGGGGCTCGACGGCGACGTCGTTCGCGAGTTCAAGATCGGCTGGGCACCCGACTCGTGGGACGACCTGTGCCGGGCCCTGCGGCTCGACCGCCGCACGGCCGAGGAGACCGGGTTGGGGCGCCTGAACCGGCGGGGCCGGCTGCAGGACCACTTCCGGGCCCGGATCATGTTCCCGATCCACGACGACCAGGGGCGACCCATCAGCTTCGGGGGTCGGCTGCTGCCCGGCACCGAGCGGCCCGGCAACCAGGGCAAGTACCAGAACACGACCGAGACGCCGCTCTACAACAAGAGCCGGGTCCTCTACGGCCTCGACCGGGCCAAGGCCGCCATGGTCACCGCCGGCACGGCGGTGGTGTGCGAGGGCTACACCGACGTGATCGGGTTCCACCGGTCCGGCGTGCCCCTGGCCGTCGCCACGTGCGGCACCGCCCTGACCGACGACCACGTCGCCCTGCTGCGCCGGTTCGCCCGCCGGTTCGTGGTCGCCTTCGACGCCGACAGCGCCGGGCAGGCGGCGGCCGACCGGTTCTACCGCTGGGAGCGCGAGCACGACCTGGAGGTGGCCGTCGCCGACCTGCCCCCGGGGCAGGACCCGGCCGACGTCGCCCAGGCCGACCCCGAGCGGCTGCACGCCGCCGTCGAGAACGCCCGGCCGTTCCTGCGGTTCCGGCTCGACCGGGTGTTCGCGGCCGCCGACCTCAGCACCCCCGAGGGCCGGGCCCGGGCGGCCGACGCGGCGCTGGCCGTGGTGGCCGAGCACCCGGACGTCATGGTGCGCGACCAGTACCTGCTGGACGTCGGGTCGCGCTGCCGCATCGACGCCGAGCGGCTGCGCGAGCCGCTGGAGCGGCACCGGGCCGCGCTGCGGGCCGGGCGGGGGAGGGGCCGTTCCGGCGGGTCGGGCCGGGCCGGCTCGGGCCGGCGGGGGTCCGGCTGGTCGGGCGGGCGCCGCGCCGACGGTCCGGGCGCCGGGGGGCGCGGACCCGGCCGATCCGGCGCGTCGGGGCCGGGGGCCGGCGCCGGGCGTCGGGGCCAGCCGGGCCGGGATGGCGGGGGCCGGGCGTCCGCCGGGTACGGGGCGCAGGGCGGTGCCGGGCCGGGTGGCGGGCCGCTGCCCTACGACGAGCCGCCGCCCCACGACGAGCCGCCTCCGTACGGGGAGCCACCGCCCTACGACGGGCCGCCGCCCTACGGGGAGCCGGCCGGGCCCGGGCGCGGGCGCGCCGGGCGCGCCGGCGGGTCGGGCGGCGCCGGGCGGGCGAGCACTGGCCGCCGCGGGCCGGCCCGGGCGTCCACGACCGCCGGCCCCGCCCTGGAGGTCCTGCGCCACGCCGTCCACGACCTCGGCTCGGTCGGGCCGTGGGTGGACCCGATCCTGTTCGACGACCCCGTCCACGCCGCTGTCTACCGCACGCTGCTGGAGGGCGGCGGCCCGGGCCTCGACCCCCACGACCGGGAGGCGGAGCCGTCCGCCGAGACCAACCTGATGAACCGGCTGGCGGTGGAGGAGCCCGTGGGCGAGCCGCTCGACGCCGTCCGCCGCCTGCTCATGGAGGTGGCGCGGCGCGAGCTGCACCTCCGCAAGGTGACGATCGCCACCGCCGACGACCCGTCCACGGCGCTGGCCGAGGCCGCCTTCCTGGGCGCGACGATCAACGAGCTGCGTGATCCCACCGCCACGACGGAAGTTGCCGGCCGATTGCTAGCCTGGCTGCGGCAACGGGTTGGAGACGGGGGATGACTGAGACGCCATCGACGCTCGACGCTTGGAAGGACTCGGCAGACGATCCGCTTGCCCGTCTCCTGGCTAGGGCGCAGCGCACCGGCTCTCTGACCCAGCACGATCTCGTGCGCGCACTGCCGCGCGTCGAGCTGACCGGTGACGTCCTCGAGATGATCCTGCGGCGGTGCGCCGAGGCGGGGGTCGTCGTCGAGGGCCTGGACGACCTCGAGGAGGCCGACGCGGAGCTCGACCGCCATCTCGGCATCGCGACGGCCACGGCCACCGCGTCCACCAACGGCTCGGACCGCAAGGCCGGCTCGGGGTCGTCGGCCACGGCCACGTCCGGCTTCGACAGCCGGGCCCGCCGGCTGTCCGCCACGCTGCGCCGCCGCGCCCGGCTGAGCAGCGCCCGGGCCGACGAGCGGGGCACCGGGACGTCCGACCCGGTCCGCATGTACCTGCGCGAGATCGGGCGGGTCCCGCTGCTCACCGCGGCCGAAGAAGTCGAGCTGGCCAAGCGCATCGAGGCCGGCGCCAAGGCGTCCGAGCAGCTGGCCGACGCCGAGGCCGGCGGCACGCTCGACGACCTGCCGCCCGAGGAGCTGAAGGCGCTGCAGGAGCTGGCCGACGACGGCGACCAGGCCAAGAGCGCGCTGATCCAGGCCAACCTGCGCCTGGTGGTGTCGATCGCCAAGCGCTACGTGGGCCGGGGCATGCAGCTCCTCGACCTCATCCAAGAGGGGAACATGGGCCTGATGCGTGCGGTCGAGAAGTTCGACTACACGAAAGGCTTCAAGTTCTCGACGTACGCCACCTGGTGGATCCGGCAGGCCATCACCCGCTCGATCGCCGACCAGGCCCGCACGATCCGCATCCCGGTCCACATGGTCGAGTCGATCAACCGGGTGCACCGGATGCAGCGCCAGATGGTGCAGGAGCTCGAGCGCGACCCGACGGTCGACGAGCTGGCCGAGCGGGTGGGCATGACACCCGAGCGGGTGCGCGAGATCCAGCGCATCTCCCTCGACCCGCTGTCGCTCGACTCGCCGGTCGGCGAGGAGGACGACTCGTATCTCGCCGACTTCATCAAGGACGACGGCGCCGAGGAGCCCCTCGACGCCGCCACCAGGCAGATGCTGCAGGACGCCGTGCGCGACGTGCTCAACGAGCTCAACGACCGCGAGAAGCAGGTCGTCCGGCTGCGGTTCGGGCTCGACGACGAACAGGCGCGCACGCTCGAGGAGGTCGGGCGCGAGTTCGGCGTCACCCGCGAGCGCATCCGCCAGATCGAGTCGAAGACCCTGGCCAAGCTGCGTCACCCGCACCGCTCGCAGAAGCTGCGCGACTACCTCGAGGGCGAGTAGCGCCGCACGGGGCTGGTCGGCGCTGGCGGCGGGTTGGGGCCCGCTGTGGGGCCTCGCGGCGCCGTGGGATGTGGTCCCAGGGGTGCGCGGGGGCCTGCTATCCTGCGACTTCCGCCTTTCCGGGGTAGCTCAATCGGCAGAGCAATCGGCTGTTAACCGAGCGGTTGTGGGTTCGAGTCCCACCCCCGGAGCTTCGACTGGGCCTGTAGCTCAGTGGTCAGAGCAGCCGACTCATAATCGGTAGGTCGTGGGTTCGATCCCCACCGGGCCCACGGTGAACCCCCAGGTCAGAGGTATCTTTCGGCCTCGACTGGCGCTTGTCCAGGTGCCTACCGGCGTTCGGTGCACCCTGCGGCCACCCGGGGAGCAGATGCGGGTGGCGAGGGCACTGAATTCGGCTCGGAGTCTGCGATGGCGGGGGAGTGCAGGACGATCCGCTCGCTGATCTCGATCGTCCCGGCGGTCTGCCACGGGCAGCCGTGCATCAAAGGCCCGTGTCATGGTGTCTGAGCCCTAACGGCCGGGATCCGCTGGGACCTGCTCGGCCCCGGGCGTAGGTCGGCGCCGCCCACGGGTCCGTGGACTGGGTTGACACGTCTGCCTGAAATTCCGACCATTATTGACGGAGACACCGTCTGCCGCACGTACTATCGGCATTCAGTCGTCTCCGGCGCACCGGGCGCCGAGCATCTGCTGGACCGAACGACGCACGACGACACCATCCGCACGCTGGGGCCGGTGCGGGGCGATCCGCAAGGGGGCAACGCCCATGCCGTCATCCCGTCGCCGCCGCTCGCGCGCCGGCCGGCTCGCCGCGGCCGTCGCCGCGGGTCTGGCGCTGACCGCAAGCGCGTGCACAACGACAGCGCCAGGGGTCCCCGGAGAGCCCGCCCCCGCCCAGCCGCCCGCCGGGAGTGCCACCGGGGAGCTGCCGAGCAGCTTCGAGTGGTCATCGAGCGGTCCCGTGATCTCCGCCCGGCCGAACCTCGGTTCGCTCGCCGCCAAGGACCCGTCGGTGGTACAGGACGAGAACGGGACGTGGCACGTCTTCTTCACCACGGTCGACTCGTCCGGCGACTGGGGCCTGGCCCACACGTCGTTCACCGACTGGTCCGAGGCCGCCGATGCCCCGCAGACCGACCTGGAGGCCGCCTCGGCCATAGGCCCCGGCTACCGCGCCGCCCCGCAGGTCTTCTACTTCGCGCCCGGGCGGCAGTGGTACCTCGTCTACCAGACTGGGGTGCCGTCGTACTCCACCACCACCGACATCGACGACCCCACCAGCTGGTCCGCGCCGCAGAACTTCATGGACGGCATGCCCGACGTCGTCCGGCAGAACATCGGCAACGGCAACTGGGTCGACTTCTTCACCGCCTGCGACGACAGCACCTGCTATCTGTTCTCGGCAGACGACAACGGCCACGTCTACCGCTCCGAGACCAGCCTCGCCGACTTCCCCGAGGGGTTCGGTGCCACCAGAGTCGTCCTGCAGGACTCTGCCACCGCGCTGTTCGAGGGCGGAGCCGTCTACCGGGTCGAGGGCACCGACACCTACCTGCTGATGTGGGAGGCGATCGGCTCTGACGGGCGCCGCTACTACCGCTCCTTCACCGCCGACAGCCTGGCCGGGGAGTGGACACCGCTGGCCGACACCCAGGACAACCCCTTCGCCGGCGCCGGCAACGTCACCTTCGACGACGGCACCGCCTGGACCCGGGACATCAGCCACGGCGAGCTGATCCGCACCACCAACGACCAGACCATGACCGTCGACCCCTGCAACCTCCAGCTCCTCTACCAGGGCATGGACCCCGCTGCCGGCGGCGTCTACCACCAACTGCCCTGGAGCCTCGGCCTGGCGAGCAACACCACCGCCGACTGCTCGTCCACCCCCGACACCACCGAAACGCCGGACACCACCGGGGCCCCCGGCGACGGCGGCGACACCGCCCCCGTGGCGGCTGACACCCTCGGCGGGGCCGCGGCTTTGAGCGGCCGGTACTTCGGCACCGCTGTCGCCCCCCACCTCGGCGAGAGCGACTACACGGCCGTCCTCGACCGGGAGTTCACCAGCGTCGTCGCGGAGAACGCGATGAAGTGGGACGCCACCGAACCGAGCCGCGGCCAGTTCAACTTCAGCAGCGGCGACGAGCTCGTCGCCTACGCCCGCGACCACGGCATGTCCGTCCGCGGCCACACCCTCGTCTGGCACGCCCAGCAGCCCGGCTGGGTGCAGCGCCTCGCCGGCGATGACCTGCGGCGGGCGATGCTCGACCACATCGAGGGACTCGCCGGCCACTACGCCGGCCAGATCGACTCCTGGGACGTCGTCAACGAAGCGTTCGCGGAGGACGGCAGTCGTCGCCAGTCCAACCTCCAACACCAGCTCGGCGACGGCTGGATCGAAGAGGCCTTCCGCGCCGCCCACGCCGCCGACCCCGACGCCACGCTCTGCTACAACGACTACAACCTGGACGGTCTCAACGCCAAGAGCGACGGCGTCTACCGGATGGTCCGGGACTTCCTCGCCCGCGGCGTGCCGATCGACTGCGTCGGCTTCCAGACCCACCTCAGCTCCACCTCAGACCTGAGCACCTACCGGCAGAACCTGCAGCGCTTCGCCGACCTCGGCGTCGACGTGCAGATCACCGAGCTCGACGTCGGCGGATCCGGTGACGCCCAAGCCGCCATCTACCGGCAGGTCGTCGAGGCGTGCACGGCCGTCGCCCGCTGCACCGGCATCACCACCTGGGGTATCACCGACAGGTACTCGTGGCGCGCCGACGACACGCCGCTGCTCTTCGACACCGCCTACCGACCGAAGCCCGCCTACCACGCCGTGCTCGAGGCCCTCAACGCCGCCGCGTCCACCGAGGGTTAGGAGTCGCCGGCACGCGGGAGGCGCGCCGTGCCCTCGTCGGTCATGTCGCTCGTCCGAGCGGTCCGGTTACGCGGGTGCTTGGACGTGGCGGTGCGCCTGGACGCAGGCGGATCTCCTAGACGCCGCAACGGAGAAGATGCAGGTCAGGGGACTGACTGGACGCCGTGGAATCATGGCGAGCGACTATGATCGGTAGGTCGTGGGTTCGATCCCCACCGGGCCCACGGGGAACCCGCTGGTCGGGGCGTGCCGCCTGCTGCGGTCTTCGGCTCGGCGGTGGCGCTGGTCAGCGCCGAGGGGGCCGCTTCGCGGCCGGCGAGACGCCTCGCCAGGCGGGCCGGCTGCCGGGGGCCCTCGGTGATCGGTCATGATCGCGCCATGAGTGAGAGCCGGATCGGTCGCCGCCGACGGGATGCCCAGAAGGAGGGAGGCGACGAGTACCTCCGTCGCAAGCAGGAGGTCGTCGCCGCTGGGGCCCAGGCCTTCGCCGAGATCGGCTACGACAAGGCCACCTTCGCCGACGTGGCTCGCCTCGCCGGCATCAACCGCGCCAGCGTCTACTACTACTTCTCCAGCAAGGAGGAGCTGCTGCGGGAGGTCGTGAAGGAGGCGACGGCCCACAACGTCGCGTCGGTCGAGGCGATCGAGCGGTCCTCGCTGTCGCCCGAGGACAAGCTCCGGCGGGCCATCGAGGAGCTGATGGCCAGCTACTCCCGCTACTACCCGCACATGTACGTGCTGCTCCGGATGGACTACCGGCGGCTCAACACCGAGGGCGACGAGCAGACCCGCGCCGTGCTCCAGCTGGCCGCCCGCTACGAGGAGTCCTTCACCCGGATCGTCGCCGAGGGCCAGGCCAGCGGCATCTTCCACACGGTCGTGTCGGCCCGCGTCACGGCCATGAGCATCCTCGGGATGGTCAACTGGACGCACCGCTGGTACGTGCCCGGTGGCCTCCTGTCGGCCGAGGAGATCGGTCGCGCTCTCGCCGACCTCGCCCTGCGTGGGCTCCTCGCGGGCAACAGCTGACAGCTCGATCCGTCAACACAAGTGTTGACGGATCGAGCTGCATCCCTTACCTTCCCGTCAACACAAGTGTCGACGGACTGGTCGTGGCTGACCGGACGGAGGAGTGGATGCGCGCGCCACGCGTGGGGATGTACTACGAGCTGGAGGTCCGCGGTCGGACGCCGGAGATTGAGCGGCAGGCCTTCGAGAACGTGCTCGCCCAGATCGTGCGGGGCGACGAGCTGGGCTACTCGACGGTCTGGTTCGTCGAGCACCACTTCACCCGCGGCTTCTCGCACTCGTCGGCGCCGGACATCGTGCTCGCCGCCGCCGCTCGGATCACGCAGCAGATCCGGCTGGGCCTCGGCGTGGTGCTCCTGCCGTTCGCCCACCCGGTCCGGACCGCCGAGCGCGTCGGAACCCTGGACGTGGTCTCGGGCGGTCGGGTCGAGTTCGGTACCGGGCGCGGTGCGTCGCCGACCGAGTACCAGGCGTTCCACCGGCCCTTCGAGCAGTCGCGCCAGCTGTGGGAGGCCAACCTCGACGCGGTGCTCCAGATCTGGGCCGCGGACACCGAGCCGGTCACGATCGAGCACGAGTACTGGACGGTGCCGGAGGTCAGCGTCTTCCCCCGGCCGGTGCAGCGTCCGCATCCGCCGGTCTGGGTCGCCTCGACGAGCCTCGAGGGGTTCCTGGCCGCGGCCCGGCGGGGCTACCACCTGCTGTGCATGCCCATCCTCAAGGGCATCGACGCGCTGGCGGAGGACGTGGCCGCCTACAAGCGCGAGTTGGCCGAGAACGGGTTCGACCCGGACGAGCGCCGCGTGGGCATGTTGATCCCCTGGCACGTGGCGCCGACGCTGGAGGCCGCCCACGAGGCCGCGGCCGACGCCGTCCTCTGGTACATCCGGCGCCAGGTCAACCTCGTCACACCGCCCGACTACACGGACGCTCGCCACGCCACCCACCGGGTGCTCGGGCACATGGCGGCCGGCGCACCGCCCGAGGAGGCGATGGAGCTGCTGCGCGAGCACCACATGGTGGTCGTCGACGACGTCGCCGGTTCCCGGGCGGCGTTGGAACGGTTCGCCGAGGCCGGGGCCACGGACGTGCTCGCCCAGTTCCAGGTCGGCGGCCTCGCCCACGATCACGTCCTGAGCTCGATGGAGCTGTTCGCCAAGGAGGTCGCCGAGCTGTGACCGTCGAGGACGCCCCGTCTCCGGTCGTCACCCGCGCCGCGCCGGCCCGCTGGCTGACCCGCAGCGACCTGGCGGCGGCGGTCGGCCCGCCCCGGGCCGCCGAGGGTTGGCTGGTGGCGTCGCCCGAGGCCGACGTCGTGGTCCCCGTCGACCCGGCCGAGCTGGCGGATCTGTCCGACATCACCGCCGAAACCCTGGCCAGCGCAGGCATCGACGGGTCGGCCCGCCTGCTGATCGCCATCAACAACGACGGCGCGGGGGTGGGCAGCGTGCTCGCCCGCGCCGGCATCCAGACGGCGGCCGCCACCTGCTCGGTGGGACCCCGGGGTCGGATGCGGATCCTGCGGGCGATCGAGTCGGTGCAGCCCGACACGCTCGTCATCACGCCGACCGGCGCCGCCGACCTGCTGGCCCGGCTGCTCATGGAGTTCCTCGTCGACCCGGCCGAGCTGGGCCTGAAGCGGCTGGTCCTGCTCGGCGAGATCGCCGCCCCCGCCGCCTACCACCACCTGGCGAGCGAGTACGGCGTCGACGTCGTCGAGCTGTGGTGCGACCCTCTCTACGGGGCGGCCCTGGGCTACCGGCATCCGCTCACCGAGCCCACCTTCACCCTGACGCGCCCGTGGCTGGTCGGGCTGGCGGCCCTCGATCGGGACGAGCTGCGCGACCCCCTCGAGTCGGGATGGGCCGAGTGGGTCCTGCGCGCCGAGTGGTCGTCCGGCCTGCGCGACGCAGCCGTCCGCACCGGCGTCGTCTCCCCCCAGCCCGGCGGCACCGAGCAACCGGCGGCGCCCGTCGCCACGGTCGGTGACCACGTGCTGGTGCGCGGGCGGTGGCTCTCGCTGCCCGTCCTCGATCGGGCGCTGCGCCGTATCGACGGCATCGTCGGCTGGACGCTCGAGATCCGCCGCGACGGCACCCTGGATGCGGCTCATCTGCGGGTGCGGCTGAACCGGGAGTCGCTCGTCGGCAACGGCATGTGGGCCAGCCGGGTCCGCGACGCCGTGCGGTCGATCACGCCGGTGGAGATCGGGACCGAGCTGGTCGGACCTGGGGACGGCGCCGACGGGCCCCAGGTGGTGGACCACCGGGGCCACCACCTCGGCCGCGACCGGGCGGCCGCCGCCCGCACGACGTGCCCGGGGTTGGAGCCGTGAGCGACCAGCTCCCGGTCACGACCATCCCCGCGGCGCTCCGCGCCGCAGCGGAAGGCCACCCCGAGCGGCTCGCCGTGGTCGACGGCGCCGTCCGGCTCGACTACGCAGGCCTGCTGGCGCACGTCCGGCGGGCGGCGCGGGCGTTGGCGGCATCGGACATCGGGCCCGGCGACCGGGTGGCGGTTCTGGCCCCGAACTGCTGGCAGTGGATCGTGACGGCGTTCGCCGCCTGGGACGCCGGCGCGGTCGTGGTGCCGATCAGCACCCGGGGCAAGGCGGCCGAGATCGGCCCGGTCCTCGAGCGGACCGGCGCCCGCCTGCTCGTGACCGTCGACGAGCTGCTCGGCTCCCGCTACCTCGACATGCTGCGCGCCGAGTATCCGGGACCGACGCAGGGCCGACCGGTACCCGGTCTGCCGGACCTGCGCGAGGTGGTCTTCATGGCCGGCACGGCCGACGGGCCGGGCACGGTCGGATGGGATGCGTTCCTCGACCGGGCGGACGGCATCGATCCCGAAGCCGCCGAGCGCCGGGCGCAGGCCGCGAAGCCGGACGATGTGTGCGAAGTGCTGTTCACGTCGGGCACGACCGGCGCCCCCAAGGGCGTGATGCTGGCCCAAGGCCAGCTGCTGCGGTCGTACTGGGACTGGAGCGGCCTCGGCGGCCTCGGCGGCGGCGACACCTTCCTGGTCGTCAGCCCGTTCTCGCACGGCTTCGGCATCAACGCCGGGGTGCTGGTCTGCGTCCTGCGGGGGATGACCAACGTCCCGATGGCGCTGTTCGAGCCGGCCGCCGCCCTCGAGCTCGTCGAGCGCGAGCACGTCACCGTCCTGGCCGGGCCGCCCACCCTGTTCAGTCGGATGCTCGACCACCCCGACGCCGCCCGGCGAGAGCTCTCGTCGCTGCGGGTCGCCTATTGCGGTGCCGCCACGGTCCCGGCCGCCCTCATCGAGCGGTTGGCCAACGACGTCGGCATCGAGCGGGTCATCAACGCCTACGGCCTCATCGAGGCGTGCGTCGTGTCGATGACCCGGGCCGACGATCCGGTCGAGGTGATCGCCACGTCGACCGGCCGTCCGCTACCCGGCGTCGAGGTCCGGACGGTCGACGACGAGGGGCGGGACACCCCGGTGGGGGAGCCGGGCGAGGTCCTCGTGCGGGGTGACGGCGTGATGGTCGGGTACTGGCGCGACCCCGATGCCACGGCCGCGGCCGTCGGACCGGACGGGTGGCTCCGCACCGGCGACATCGGGACGGTCGACGAGGCGGGAAACGTGCGGATCGTCGACCGTAAGAAGGACATGTTCATCTGCGGCGGCTTCAACGCCTATCCCGCGGAGATCGAAGGGCTGCTGGTGCGTCATCCGGCGATCGCCCAGGTCGCGGTCGTGGGCGTGGAGGACGAGCAGCTGGGTGAGGTCGGCTGGGCCTACGTCGTGCCGGCCGAGGCCGAGCGGGTGGTTCCGGACGAGGTAATCGCCTGGGCCCGCGAGCGCATGGCGAACTACAAGGTCCCGCGCCGGGTGGTCGTCTGCGACGAGCTGCCGGTCAATGCGAACGGCAAGGTCGACAAGGCGACGCTGCGTCGCCGCTCGCGTGCCGCTCATCAACACACGGGTTGACAGCCGATCACCCTCGGACGCTATGTCCTACGTCTTCGCAGGTAATCGGTAGTAACGGAGCGGGCACATGTCCAACACATCTGTTGACGACGATCACTCGGAGCGGTACGTTCCGGTCGAGCCTCGGACGCCGAGGCGGGGGAGGGGAGACACCGTGAAGCATTCCTCGCTGCGGAGGCGCCGCCTCGCGGCGCTGCTCATCGCTCTCGCTCTCGTCGTGGCCGCATGCGGCGACGACGACGCCGGGTCGGGCGGCGAATCCGCCGGGGCGGCCGCAGCCGCCGAGACCGACCCGGATGCGGTCTGTGGGGACGAGGCGGCCACCGACCCCGCCGACCTCGAGCCCGGGAGAGCCGTCGCCCGCTGCCCGGCCGGCGCGCCGGCCCCCGAGCCGCTCGACGAGCGGACCGAGATCCGGTTCGCCACGGCCGTGGCCGGCGAGTTCGTCGCCCCGCTGCTGCTGGCCGACAGCATGGGCGAGTTCGAGCGGGAGAACCTCGACGTCGAGATCGTGACGCTGCCGTTCGCGGACGCCATCGCCCAGATGCAGGCCGGCAACCTCGACGGCTCGACCGGCAGCCTCGAGGCCAGCCTCTACAACGCGGTGGCCAGCGGGATCGACCTGCGGTGGGTGGCCGGCAACTTCTTCCCGCCCGACGCCGGCGACACCGATGTGCCCCAGAGCGGCCTGTGGGTCCGCAACGACGTGTTCAGCGACCCCGACGACCCCGACCTGGCCGAGCTGGACGGCGCCAGGTTCGGCTCCAACGTGGGCTTCGCCAGCGCCACCACCTACTTCATCGCCGAGGCGTTGGACGGCAGCGGTATCACGCCCGCCGACCTCGAGATCGTCCAGGTGCCGTCGGCCGACCAGGTGACCGCGCTGCAGAACGACGCCATCGACGCCGCCTGGCTCGTCGACCCGTTCTGGATCTCCATCGCCGACGACCCCGACTTCACACTCGTCGCCACGCAGACGCCCGGCGAGCCGATGGGCGGCTTCTTCTTCGGACCCAGCCTCTACGAGGAGAACCGCGAGGCCGGGGTGGCCTTCCTGCGGGCGATCATCCGCACGATCAACACGTACCTGGCCGACGACTACCAGGACGATCGGGACGTCGTGGCCGCCATCGCCGACGCGACCGAGGCGCCCGAAGAGGCGATCCTCGATACGCCGCCGCTCGTCTTCGACTGGGAGATCCGTGCCGGCTCGACCGATCGGTCGCAGGAGGCGTTCCTGGCGCTCGACCGGCTGGAGGCGTCCGAGCCCGTGCCGGAGGACGAGCTCGTCGACCGATCGCTCTACACCGATGCCGTCGGCGCCGGCTGAGCGCGTGGGCCCGACCGAGCACGTGGGCCCGACCGAGCACGTGGGTTCGGCCGAGGGCGTCGGGTCGCCCGACGCCGCGGCCGGGCCCACGGCCAAGATCCGGGCCACCGGCGTGGTCCGGCAGTTCGGGCTCGGCACCCGCCACGTCGTCGATGCGCTCGGGCCGTTCGACTTCACCATCGGCGAGGGCGAGTTCGTGTGCCTGGTCGGCCCGTCCGGGTGCGGGAAGTCGACGTTCCTGCGGGCGGTCGCCGGGCTCGTCCAGCCGACGGCCGGTTCGATCGAGGTGTCGGTGGCGGGCTCGGGTCTCGTGCCGATCGCCATGGTCTTCCAGGACCACGGGATCTTCCCATGGAAGACCGTCGAGGCCAACGTCCGGTTCGCGCTGGAGGCCCGGGGCGTCCGGCGGGCCGAGGCGCGGCGCCGCACCGCGCACTGGCTCGAGCGGCTGGGCCTCGCGGACTTCGCCCGGGCCTACCCCAGCGCGCTGTCGGGCGGCATGCGCCAGCGGGTGGGCATCGCCCGGGCGTTCGCGCTCGATCCCGAGATCCTGCTGATGGACGAGCCGTTCGCCGCCCTCGACGCCCAGCTGCGCCAGGTCCTCCAGGACGAGCTGCTCGGCATCTGGCAGGCCGAGCACCGGACGGTGCTGTTCGTGACCCACAGCCTGGAGGAGGCGCTCGTGCTCGGCGACCGGGTGGCGGTCATGAGCACCCGCCCGGGGCGCCTCGTCCGCTCGGTGCCGGTCCCGTTCGAGCGACCGCGCACGGGCGACGTGCGGGACTCGCCCGAGTTCGTCGAGCTGAAGGCCGAGCTGTGGGGACTGCTCCGCCACGAAGTCGACTCCTACCTGGCCACCGTCGGCCACGCCCACCCAGCCGACTGAGGACCACGAGCCATGACCGACACCGCCGCGCACGACCGCCAGAGCACCCGGGACGGCCCCCCGGTCGCGTCCGCCCCGGGGGCGACACCCGCCCAGCCGCCCAAGCCGGGCGGCGCTCACGTGATCGTCCGGGCGCCGGGCGTCGCGGAGGGCGCCCCCCGGCGCGCCCGGCTCCGGCGCCGGAGCCTGGACATCGGCCTCGGCGTCGGCGTGCCGGCGGCGCTGCTCGTCCTCTGGCAGGTCGCGGGCGACGCCGAGTGGATCGACCGGACGCTCTACCCGCGGCCGACCGACATCGTGGACGCGGGCCGTGCCATGGTCGACGACGGCGTCCTCTGGTCGAACCTGTGGGTCAGCCTCCAGCGGATCGTGAAGGGCTTCGCCTACGGCTCGGTGGCCGGCGTCGTCGCCGGCTTCGCCATGGGCATGGTGCGCAACCTCCGGTCCGCCCTCGAACCGCTGCTCAACGCCCTCTACACGGTGCCCAAGCTGGCGTTGCTGCCGGTGTTCCTCACCGTCTTCGGGTTCGGCGAGCGGCCCGTGGTCGTGCTGATCGCGGTGACCGTGTTCTTCTTCGTGTGGATCGCGACCATGTCCGCCGTCCTGGCCGTGCCCGAGGGCTACCACGAGACGGCTCGGTCGCTCGGCCTCAACCGGCACCAGCTGTTCCGGCACGTCCTCCTGCCGGCGGCGCTGCCCGAGGTGTTCGTCGGGCTGCGGATCGCCGCCGGCGTGTCGGTGCTCATGCTGGTCGGCGTCGAGTTCGTCATCGGCGGCGACGGCCTCGGCTACGTCATCGAGCAGGGCCGGACCACGCTCGTGCTGGGTCAGGCCTACGTCGGCATCGTGCTCGTCGCCCTCGTCGGCCTGGCCTTCAGCGGTGTCGTCCAGGTCGTCGGCCGGTGGCTCACCCCGTGGAGCCGGGAGCGCCGTGACGTCCCCCGCCTCTGAACCATGACGACGGCGAGCTCCGATCGACCCGCGCCGCCCGTGGGCAGCCGCGCCAAGTGGTTCGAGGACCTGACGCCCGGCGACCGTTTCGTCACCCAGGGCCGGACGATCACCGAGACCGACATGGTCATGTGGTCGATGTTCACCGGTGACTTCAACCCGATCCACGTCGACGAGGACTTCGCCGCCCACCACAGCGTCTTCGGCACCCGGGTGCCCCAGGGGCTGCTGGCCGTGGCCGTCGCGTCGGGCCTGCAGGAGCGCCTGGGCATCTGGGACGGCACGGGCCGCGCCCTGCTGGCCCAGACCATCCGCTTCCGCCGCCCGCTGCGTCTCGGCGACACGATCCGCGCCGAGCTCACCGTCGCCCGGACAGCGATCCGCGACGACGAGCTGGGCGAGGTCCAGCTGGACCTCGCGGTCGTGGCGGCCGGCCGCGAGGCCGTGATCGTCGACGGGACGCTGGACGTGCTCGTCGCCCGCCGGGGCGACGCCGACACCCGACGAGGAGGACCCGTTGCCGACAGGTGACACCGAGCGGGCCGCGCCTGCGGTCACACCCCTGACCGAGCCCTACTGGGCGGCCGCCGCCGAGGGCACGCTGGCCCTGCAGCACTGCGGGGCCTGCGAGAGGTTCGTGCACTTCCCGGCGTCGAGCTGCCCCACGTGCGGCCGGGGCGACGGGCTGAGCTTCGAGCCGGTGTCCGGCCGGGGGGTCGTCTACACCTACAGCGTCGTCCACCGCACGTTCGCGCCCGGCTTCGACGACCGCGTGCCGTACGTCATCGCCTGGATCGACGTGCCCGAGCAGCCGGGGCTCCGGGTGTTCGGCAACGTGCTCGACTGCGATCCCGACGACGTCCGCATCGGCATGCCGGTCGAGGTCTGCTTCGAGACCATCGAGGGCTTCGGGCCCGTCCCGAACTTCCGCCCCGCGTCGGCCGCAGGAGCCGGGCGATGAGCGGGTCGCCGAACGGCTCGACCGCGGTCGATGCGGCCCCGGGTATCGCCGGGCTGCTGCGTCCGCGCTCGGTGGCGATCGTCGGCGCCTCGGAGCGGTCGCTGTGGTGCCAGTCGCTCGTGCACAACCTGGATAGCCTGGGGTTCGACGGCGACCTTCACCTGGTCAACCCCCGCGGCGGTGTGCTGAACGGCCGGCCGGTCGTCGAGAACCTGGGCGCGCTCGCGGGCCACGGCATCGACACCGCCTTCGTGCTCCTCAAGGGTGATCGGGTGCTGCCCGCGCTCGAGCAGGCGGCCGAGATCGGCGTGCGCAACGCCGTCGTGCTGGCGTCGGGCTTCGCCGAGGCCGGGGACGCGGGGCGCGAGCGGCAGGCGGCCATCACCCGGCTGGCGGCCGAGTCGGGCATGGCCGTGCTCGGGCCCAACAGCATCGGCACCCTCAACCTGGTGGACGGCGTGGGGCTGTTCGCCTCAGGCCTCGAGGGCCTGCCGCCCGCCGGCGGGGTGGCGCTCGTGAGCCAGAGCGGCGGCATGGCCCGCGCCCTCGTTGCGCTGGCCGCCGCCCGGGACATCGGCATGAGCCACGTCGTCACCACCGGCAACGAGTCGGTGGTCGACGCCGCGACGGCGGTCGACACCCTCGTCGACGAGCCGAGCACCCGGTGCATCGCCCTGTTCGTCGAGGCGATCCGCGACCCCCAGCGGTTCGTCCGGGCGGCCCGCCGGGCCGAGCGAGCGGGCGTGCCTCTCGTCGTCCTCAAGGTCGGGCGCAGCGAGGCGGGCCGCAAGGTGAGCGCCGCCCACACCGGGTCGCTCGCCGGCGACCCGGCCGTGGTGGCGGGCGTCCTCCGCCAGCTCGGCGCCGTCGCGGTCGACTCCTTCGAGGACCTGATCGGCACCGCGGGCCTGCTGGCGCACACCGGCCGCCTCCCCGGACGGCGGGTGGCGTTCCTGTCGGGATCGGGCGGCCGCTGCAACGTCATCGCCGACACCGCCGAGGCGGCGGGCGTTCCGCTGGCCCCGCTGTCGCCCCCCACCGCGGCCGCCGTCGGCGCGACGCTCGGCACGGAGCTGACCGTCACCAACCCCCTCGACGTCACGGGAGCGTTCGTGACCGACCGCACCGTGTTCGGCCGGATCCTCGAGTCCGTGGCCGGCGACCCCGAGCTCGACGTCATCGTCGTCGGGCTCGACCTGCCCGAGCGCTCGACGCCGGCGGCCGCCCGGCTCGAGGAGCTGTTCGGCGACCTGCGGGCCATCGCCGCCCGCTCGGCCACGCCGATCCTGGTGATGGAGACCTTCCACTCCGAGCTGAACGAGGAGCGCCGCGCCGTCCGCCGCCGGCTCGGGCTCGACCACACGCTCAACGGCGTCCGCCACGGGATGACCGCCCTGGCCGGGGCGCTGTGGTGGTCGGCGCGTCCCGCCCCGGTCGAGGTCGCGGACGCTGCGGACGGCGGCGACGCCGGCGCGGGCGCGGTGGCGGCCGTGCAGCCCGGACGGCCGCTCTCGGAGTGGGACGCCCGGCGCGTCCTGGAGCCGTTCGGGGTGCCGTTCGTCCCGGCCGACCTCGCCACGACGGTCGACGAGGCGGTCGAGAGCGCCCGCCGCATCGACGGCCCGGTGGTGATGAAGGTCTGCTCGCCGCAGCTGACGCACAAGACCGAGCACGGGGGCGTCCTGCTCGGCGTCGACGGGGACGGCGAGGTCGCCGCCGGCTTCGACCGTCTGGTCCGGTCCGCGGCCGAGCACATCGGGTCGAAGCCCGAGGGCGTGCTCGTCAGCCCTCAGCGCCCGCCCGGCGTCGAGCTGATCGTCGGCACGTCCGATCACCCGGAATGGGGGCCGCTGCTCACGGTCGGCCTCGGCGGCGTCTGGGCGGAGGCGCTCCGGGACACGGCCTGGCGCGTCCTGCCGGTGACCCGCCACGACGTCGAGGACATGCTCGGCGAGCTGCGCGGCGCAGCGCTGCTCGACGGCTGGCGGGGCCAACCGGCGGCGGACCGCGACCGTCTGGTGGACGCCGTGCTCGCCATCGCCGCCGCGGGACAGCGGCTGGCCGGGCGGGTCGCGGCGGTCGAGGTCAACCCGCTCCTCGTCCGGGGCTCGCTGGTCGAGGGGCTCGACGCCCTCGTCGTCGCCCGGGAGGACTGATGGCCACGATCGTCGGCATCGGCATGACCGACCTGATGCGCGCTTCCGGTCGCACCGAGCTCGACCTCGCCCTCGAGGCGGTGCGGGCCGCACTGGCGGACGCCGGACTCGAGCCGGCGGCCGTCGACGGCCTGCTCTCGTACCACCTGAACGACTCGGCCCAGGTCCAGTTCGTCGCCGAGGGCCTCGGGCTGACGCGGCTGGCCTGGCACAACGAGATCTACGGCGGCGGCTCGCAGAGCGCATCGATCCTCGGCGACGCCGCCCACATCGTCGACGACGGCCTGGCCGAGACCGTGGTCGTGTACCGGGCGCTGAACGGGCGGTCCGGCCACCGGCTGGGCCAGACGTCGCTGCGCGTCGGCGAGAACGCCGAGGCCCAGTTCACGCTGCCGTACGGGATGCGGGGCCCGGTCCACCTCTTCGCACTGGTGGCCCAGCGCTACCTGCACGAGACCGGTGCGACCGCCGAGGACCTGGCCGGCGTGGTGATCCAGTCCCGCGCCAACGCCGCCCGCAACCCCCGGGCGTCGATGGGGAAGCCGATGACGCTGGACGACTACCTCGCCAGCCCCATGGTGGCGACGCCGCTCCGCCGGGCCGACTGCTGCCAGGAGAACGACGGTGCCGCGGCCGTGGTCGTCACGACCGACGCCCGGGCCGAGCGGCTGGGCGCGGCGCCCGTCCGCATCCGGGCCGCGGTGCGGGCGGGCGGCCCCGGCAGCTCCAACCTCGCCCGAGCGGAGGACGGAACCCGGATGTTCTCGCACTACGTGGCCCCCGACATATACCGGCGGGCCGGCATCGGGCCGTCCGACGTCGACGTCGCCCTCCTCTACGACGCCTACTCGTTCCTCGTGCTCAGCCAGCTCGAAGACTTCGGCCTCTGCGAACGGGGCACGGCCGGGGCCCTGGTCCGGGCGGGCGGCACGGCCCCCGCGGGCGACGTCCCCGTGAACCCGCACGGCGGCCTGCTGTCCGAAGGCTCGCTGCACGGCTTCAACAACGTGCTCGAGGCGGTGCGGCAGCTGCGGGGCGACGCCGGGGTGAACCAAGTGCCGAACGCCGAGGTGGCGCTGTGCGCCGGCTTCGGCGGTAGCTACGGCGGCGCCGCGGTGTTGACCCGTGGCTGACGGCCGCGGCGCAGAGGTGGCCTCCGGCGTGTCCGGCGGACCCGGTCGGCTGCCGGCCCTCGGGGTCGTGCTGGGCATGTGGCAGGACCGCCCGCCGGACGAGAGCCTGACGACCGCCGAGCTCGCCGACCGGCTCGGCTTCGGGGAGCTGTGGATCGGCGAGATGGCCACGTTCGACGCCTTCGCGCTCGCCACGGCCATCGGCGCCCGCACCCGCCGCATCCCCCTGACGGTTGGGCCGCTGGCGGTGGCGGTCCGGACGCCCGTGACCATGGCCATGGGCGTGGCCACGGTCGCCGAGGTGACCGGCCGCACCGTCGGGCTGGCGCTCGGCACGTCCAGCACGCTCGTGGTCGAGGGTTGGCACGGCCGGTCCCGGTCGCGCAGCGCCCGCCGGCTGGACGAGACCGCCCAGGTGGTGCGGGCGCTGCTCGCCGGCGAACGGACCGACTTCGCGGGCGAGACCGTGCGCTCCCACGGGTTCCGCCTCCGGCTGCGGCCGCCCGCGACGGAGCTGACCGTCGCGGCGTTCGGTCCGGCGGCCGTGCGGGTCGCGGCCCGGCGGGCCGACCGCATGGTCCTCACCACCGTGACCCCCGAGCTCGTGGCCCGGTACCGCACCATGCTCGATGACGCCGCCCGGGAGGCGAACCGCCGGCCGCCACGTCTGGCCGTTTGGCTGTGCGCCGCCGTCGACCCGACCCCCGAGACCCGCGAGCAGCTCCTGCGCCTCAAGGTGGGATACCTGGCCGCCCCCGGCTACCGGGACGTCTACCGGGCCGCCGGCTACCGGGACGCCGTCGACCTGGCGCTCACCAAGCCCCATCCCCGCGACCTGCTGGCGGCGCTGCCCACCGACATGGTCGACACCTTCGACCTGGTCGGCGACGCCGCCACGCTCACCCGCCGGCTGGCTGCGTACCGGCAGGCCGGGGCCGACGAGGTGGGCCTCATCCCGGCCACGGCCGGCGACCCCGGCGGACGGCGCACCCTGGAGGCGCTCGCCCCCGCCGGCCCGGGCCGGCCATGAGCCTCCACCCGCGGGCCAGGACGGCGATCGAGATCATGGTCGCCCGGGGCTTCCGGCCGGTCCACCGCCTGACGGTGGCCGAGGCCCGCCGGCAGATGACGGCGCTCACCCGGCGGCAGACGCCCGGGCCGGCCGTGGCGGCGGTGACCGACCGCCACGCGCCCGGTCCGGCCGGCGACGTCCCGGTGCGCGTCTACGACCCCGACCCGACACGCTCGTCGCCACCCGCCCTCGTGTACCTCCATGGCGGCGGCGGGGTCCTCGGCGACCTCGACAGCCACGACCCGATCTGCCGGTGGCTGGCCCACCTGTCGGGGTGCGTGGTCGTCGCCGTCGCCTACCGCCTCGCGCCCGAGCACCCGCACCCGGCCGGCCTCGACGACGCCGACGCCGTCACCCGCTGGGCGCGCGGTGGGGCGGGTGACCGGGGTGTCGATCCCCACCGGGTCGCCGTCGGCGGCGACAGCGCCGGCGGCAACCTGGCCGCCGCCGTCGCCCTGCGCGCCCGGGACCGGGGTGAGCCGCTGGCGTTCCAGCTCCTCCTGTACCCGGCGCTCGACCGCGAGCCGGTGGCCGATGCCGGCGACGACGCCGCCGAGATCGTGCTCGGCCCGGCCGACGTGCCGTGGTTCTGGTCCCGGTGGATCGACGGGGTGGACGGCGCCGCCGAGGAGGCGTTCCCGCTCCGGGCTGCGTCCCTCGCCGGCGCGCCGCCGGCGCTCGTCGTCACGGCCGAGCACGACCCCCTGCGCGACCAGGGCGACGCCTACGCCCACCGCCTCGCCGACGCCGGCGTGCCGGCCGTGGCGGTGCGCTACGCCGGCATGCCCCACGGCTTCGCCTCCATGGCGCCGTTCCTCGAGGCCGCGACCGCGGCCCTCGAGCACGCCGGCGCCACCCTGCGCCGGGCCCTCGAGCCCGGTGCCGGTCCGTGGGGGCGTGACCTGACTGTGACTGGTGCTGCGCCTGGCGCTTGGCAGATACGAGGAGAGGACGCGTGACGGACGGGACGGCCGAGCTGAACGGGATGTCGCTGCGGGGGCGGACCGCGTTGGTGACCGGCGGCGCCGGGGGCATCGGCGCCCGCATCTGCCGGGACCTCGCCGATCTCGGGGCCCGCGTGGTGGTCGCCGACGCCGACGAGCCGGCCGCCCGGGCGGTCGCCGACCGGCTCCCGGACGGTGTGGCGGTCGGCGGCGACCTGGCGGATCTGGCGGCGGTGGACCGGATGCTCGGCGACGCCGTCGACCGGGCGGGCCCGGTCGACATCGTTGTCAACAACGCGGGGATCACCGCGGTGGAACGGTTCGTCGACAGCGACCCGGCGTCGTGGGACCGTCAGTGGCGGGTCAACCTGCGGGCGCCCATGCAGATCGTGCACCGTGTCCTCGGCGGGATGATGGAGCGCCGGTGGGGTCGCCTCGTGTTCATCTCGTCCGACGGCGCCCGGGCCGGATCCGCGGGCGAGGGCGTGTACTCGGCCTGCAAGGCGGGTCTCATGGGCTTCGCCAAGACGATCGCCCGCGAGGCCGCCCGGGCCGAGGTCACGAGCAACGTGGTCTGCCCCGGTCCGATCGACACGCCGATGACCCGGGGGGTCACGGCGCAGAACCCCAAGCTGGTCGAGACGCTCGTCCGGTCGATCCCGCTGCGTCGGCTGGGCAGGCCCGAGGACGTGGCGGGCCTCGTCGCCTTCCTGTGCACCGACCGGGCGGGATACGTGACCGGCCAGACGTTGAGCGTCAGCGGCGGCATCACCATGGCGTGACCTCGCCGGGCAGGTTCCGGCGGGCCGGCGGAGCCCGCAGGCGCCAGCGATCCGCCGTCCTTGCCCCAGCCAGGACGGCAGCGCCGGCCGGAGGATCCTCGATGCCCCCGGCCGGCACGTCCTCGCGCCTCGGCGAGGAGCCAGCGTCGAGCCGACGGTCCGGTCAGGCGTTCGTCGCCATCGGCGGCGGCGCCGGGCCAGGCCCCACGTAGACGGCGTTCAGCCGGTAGCGCTCGTTGCTCGCGTACTGCTCGATGCAGTGGGCGATGAACCCGGCGATGCGCCCGAGCGTGAAGATGGCCTCGCTGGCGCCGGGCCGGAGCCGGGTCACGTAGCACAGGGCCGCCAGCGCGAAGTCGACGTTGGGCGCCGGCTGCCCGGCCGCGGCCATGGCGTGCTCGACGTCGGTGACGGTCTGCATGGCCGTCTGATCGGGGTAGCGGTGGCGGAGCTCGGCCAGGAGGTGGGCGGCCCGGGGGTCGCGCTCCGGGTACACCGGGTGGCCGACGCCGGGGAGCGGCTCGCCCCGCTCCAGCCGCTCGGCCACGACCCGCCGGGGGTCGCCGCGGGCGGCGTCGCGTAGGAGCTGCTCGACGGCCAGGGCCGACGCTCCCGGCGCCGAGCCGTGCATCGCGCAGCACCCGGCCAGCACCGCCGTGTACATGTCTGCGCCCACGGAGGCCACGAGCCGCGCCGTGAGCGTCGGCGTGGCCAGACCGTGGTCGGCGACCAGGATGAGGGCGCTGTTGACGAGGTGGACCAGGGCGGCGGGGGGCGTCCGGCCGCACAGGGCCTCGGCCACCCGGGCGGCGATGGCGGCCTCCGCGTCGGTGTCCGCCTCCGCGGCGGCCGGGCCGGAACGGACCCGGCCCGGCCCGGCGTCGAGCGCATCCACGAGCGCGGACACGAACGGCCCGGCGTGCTGCAGCACGGCGGCCCGCGTGCGCTCCATCTGCTGCCCGTGGGCGATGGAGAGCGTGGTGGCGGCCAGCATCAGCCGCTCACGGGGCAGCGCGTCGGCGGGCCAGCTCGACTGCGCGGCCAGCGCGGCGGCGGGGGCGCCCCACGACGCCGGGGCGTCCCAGTCGGCCTCGCCGTCGACGTCGTCCCACAGCAGGCCGGCCACGGACTCGAACGGCTGCGTGGCCGCCAGCTCGGCGGCGTCGACGCCCCGGTACAGGAGCCGCCCGTGCTCGACGACGCTGACGGACGACTCCATCACGAGGGACGTCCCGGCCTGGCGGTCGGCCTTCCGCCCCTGCAGGGCGACTCGCTCGACGTCGTCGCGCCGGAAGCGCCGCCGGCGCCCCTCGCCCGGCTCGCTGCGGATCAACCCCCGGCTCACGTACGAGTAGAGGGTCTCGCGCTTGACACCGAGCCTTGCCGCGGCCTCGGCGGAGCTCATCCACATGGATCCGCGCTCTGGCATCTGGCATTAACCCGCAGTTTTTCACTGCTTCATATGACTGTGGGTTCGTGATCTATTTCTTTCTCAAAGATGTCTGTGGCCGTCATATTGATTGGCTAATCAATCTTGTCAGGCCCGCTCATAGTCGTAATCATGCTGGTCATTCTACCCGGATGGTGGACGATCAGGGGTGCGGCGGAGTGGCACATACTGTTGAATCGACGGTCAGGGCCCCGGCGGAGGAGGCAGGGGAGCTGGCTCCGAATCGGGCGACTGCCGCCCGTCAGCTGGCAAGGTTCGCCCGTGACATCTACGCCCACGGTGCGCCGGAGAGCGTGACGGGGCGGGCGGCCGAGATCCTCGTCGACCAGCTCGGTCTCCAGATCGGGTGCGCTCGGCTGGCCTGGTGCGAGGCAGTGCACGACTACGTGTGCAGCGTGCGGTCGGAGGGCCCGTCGACGGTGCTCGTCCACGGGGCCCGGGCCCATCCCGAGGTGGCGGCGTTCGCCAATGCCACGTTCGGCCACGGGCAGGACTTCGACGACACCTGCATGAAGGTCCAGACCCACGCCGGAGCGGTGGTCGTGCCCGTGGCGCTGGCAGTGGGCGAGGCGGTGGGCGCCCACGGGAGCGAGCTCGTCCGGGCGATCGTCGCAGGCCTCGAGGTCATGCTCCGGGCGGCGCACGCGGTCTCGCCGGACTGCCTGCGCCGGGGCCACCACACCCCGCCGGCGGCCGGGCCGTTCGGCGCCGCCGTGGCCGCCGGCCTGCTCATGGGCTTCGACGAGGACGAGCTCGTGCGGGCGTTGGCCATCGCCGGCAGCTTCTCCGGCGGCCTGATCGAGTACACGCAGGGCGGCGGCTCGGTCAAGCGGATCCACACCGCCATCCCGACGACGGCGGGCATTCGCGCCGCCCACCTGGCCCGGGCGGGCCTCACCGGCCCCGAGACCGTGCTGTGCGGGACCAAGGGCTTCTGCCGGGTGTTCGCCGACGACCCCCGGCCGGGGCGGCTCACCGACGGGCTCGGCGCGACGTTCCTCATCGAGGACGTGGGGCTCAAGGCCTACAACTGTTGCTACTTCATCCACTCGCCCCTGGAGGCGTTGCTCGCCATCGTGCGGGAGCAGGGCCTGCGGCCCGAGGAGATCGCCAGCATCGCGGTCGGGACCTCGGCCCACGGCACGGTGCACGTCGGCTCGATCCCGGAGCCGATCGACGCGCTCGGGGCGCAGTTCAGCACCCACTTCACGCTGGCGCTGGCGCTGCTCCGCGAGCCCCCCAGCCTCGACAGCTACGGGCCGGAGCAGCTGGAGGATCGCGAGGTCCGCGAGCTGGCCCGCCGCGTGACCGTGCACGAGGACCCCATAGCCACGGCGGAATACCCGACGAACTGGGGCGCAAATGTGACGGTGACGACCGTGACCGGAGGTCGGTACGAGCGGCGGGTCCGGTACCCGTTGGGGACGGCGGAGAATCCGATGTCGACCGACCAGGTGTACGAGAAGTTCGACCGCAACGTGACGCCGGTTGTGGGGCCGGAGAAGGCCCGCAAGTTGCGGACCATGGTCGGCGACATCACGGGCATCACCGACCTGCGGGAGCTCACCGCTCTCACGGTCGTGGCCTGACGGCCGCGTGGCCGAGGTCGTTCGAGACACAGGCACGGAGAGGCAGACGGCAAGGCACATCGACAGGCACGAGAGGTCAAGCACGTGGCAACGCTCCCCATCGAGGACATCGAGAGCTACCGGGAACGCGGGTACCTCGTGGTGCACGAGGTCATCGGCCCGGACCTGCTGGACGAGCTGAGGAGGTCCGCCGACGAGCTGGTCGACCGGGCGGCCGAGAAGCCCGATCCGGTCATCCACGACGTGGGGGAGGTCGACGGCAAGCCGTACGTGCGCCGGCTCAAGTCGCCGCACCGGCACCACCCGTTCTTCGCCGAGCTGGTCCGCGACGCCGGCGTGCTCGACATCGTCGAGGACCTGGTGGGCGGCGACATCCGCCTCTACGGCACCAAGCTGAACCTGAAGCCCCCGTCGGGCGCGGGCGACGCCATCGAGTGGCACCAGGACTGGGCGTTCTATCCCCACACGAACGACGACCTGGTGGCGGTCGGGATCCTGCTCGACGACATGACGGAGGACAACGGCCCGCTGCTGGTCGTGCCCGGCAGCCACCGCGGGCCCGTCTACAGCCATCTGTCCGACGAGGGCTACTTCTGCGGCGCGCTGGACTTCCGGCGGCTCCGCCGGTCGCTCGAGGCGGCGGACGTGCTCACCGCGCCGGCGGGCTCGATCACGCTGCACCACGTCCGGGCGGTCCACGGCAGCGGACCCAACCGGTCGGGCCGCCCCCGCCGGGTGCTGTTCGAGAACTACGCAGCGGCCGACGCCTGGCCGCTCGTCGGGTGCGGGGCGCCGGGCGACCGCAAGATGTGCGCCGGCGGTGAGTACGAGCGGTACCGGGGCCTGCTCGTGCGGGGCACCGACCGGCACCCCCGGCTCAGCCCGGTGCCGGTGCGGCTGCCGCTCCCCTCCTCCAAGGACACGAGCTCGGTGTACACGACCCAGCAGGCCAGCGGGCGGAGCTACTTCGCCGGGGAGGGGGAGGTGGCATGACCAAGGTCCGTGGCGACGCCGAGGTGGCGGTCGCCGGGCGCCCCGCCGCGCCTCGCCCCGCGGCGGGGCGCGGCGGCCAGGCGCACGACCCGGCCGACGACGGCACCCGGGCCACCGACGAGCCGGCCGGGGCCCCCAACGGAACGGCGGGCGGCGCCACCGGGGGTGACACCCGGGGAGACACCGCCGGCGGCACCGGGGGCGACACCGCCCGCCAGCTCCGGACGCTGTTCGCCTACCGGCTCGTGTCGCGGGCCTACTTCCACCTCCCGGTGCTACTGGTGTTCCTCTACCTCGAGGACGTCGGCATCGGGACGATCGAGGTGCTGCTCGCCCTCTACGGGCTGACCATGCTCGTGGCCGGGCTCGTGACCGGCCGGCTCGGCGCGCTCGTGGCCCCCGGCCACGCCCTCGCCGTCGGCGAGGCGGTGAAGCTGGCCGGGGTCCTGCTGCTCGGCTTCATGCCGGGCGGCGTGCCCGGCGTCGTCGCCGGCCAGGTGCTGAGCGGGCTCGGCTACGCCCTGACCTCGAGCGTCGAGGGCCCGCTGGTCGGACGACTGGTCGGCGACAGGCAGCGGGCGGCGGCGCTCCAGGCCAAGACCCAGTCGTGGATCTTCGCGGTGGTCCTGGCCAGCGGCGTCGCCGGCGCCGTCGTCTTCGATTGGGAGCCGCGGGCCGTGTTCCTGCTGTCGGCGGTGGCCTGCGGGGTGTCGGGCGTGCTGGCGCTCCGCCTGGCCGTGCCGCCGGCCGAGCGCCGGGCGGGCCCCCAGGCGGCCGCGCGGGTGAGCGCGTCGGCCCGGTGGTGGGCGGCCTACTACGTGGTCGTCCGGTCGGTCAGCCTGGCCTGCTTCGTGGGCATCCTGCCGTACCTCTTCTTCGTCGAGGTCGGGGTGTCGCTGGCCTACTTCGGCGCCGTCCTCGGCCTCTTCAACCTGGCGGCGTTCCTCGCCGCCCGCTGGTTCAGCGGACTGTCGGCCCGGCTCGGCGACCGGGTGCTGACGGTCGGGACGCTGCTGTCGGTGACCGGCGCGCTGGCGCTGTTCGCGGCGTCCGACCGGCTGGACGTCGGCCTCGTGGCCATCACCCTGCTCGGGCTCGGCGCCGGGGCGGCCCGGCCGCTGACCGCCCGCGGCCAGAGCGACGTGCCGGCGGCGCAGCGCGGCCCGCTGGCCGTCCGCACCGAGCAGGTCACCGGCGTGGCCAACGCCGGCGTCCTGCTGGTCGCCGGCCTCGCCCTCACCCGGGGCGGCCTGACCGGGCTGCTGGCCGGGCTGGCGGCGACGACGGCGGCCACGGGGGTCGTGTTCCTCGCCGGCTGCCGCACGGCGGTCCCGCCGGCGACGTCGCCGGCGACCGAGACGACCGCGCCGGCCGTCACCGCGACCCCGACGACGACCGCAACGACCACCACCACGAACGAGGAGGGCCGGCAGTGACCGTTGTCGACGAATCCCAGCCGGGCGCCCTGGCGGCGGCGGCCGCCGCCCTGGCGGAAGGGGGCACGGTCGTCGTGCCCAGCCGCACCAACTACGCGCTGATCTGCGATGCCGAGGACCCGGCGGCGGTCGAGCGGGTCTACAAGGCCAAGGAGCGCACCAAGTTCGGGCCGCTCACGCTGGCCCTGCCAAGGATCGACCTCGCGGGGCGCTACGTCCGGCTGCTGCCCGAGTTCGGGCTGCCCGAGCTGCACGAGGTGTGGCCGGCCGAGGTCTCGTTCATCTTCGAGCTCACCTACCCCCTGCCGCCCCGCATGACCATGGGGGCGGGGACGGTGGCGGTCATGTTCCACCCGCCGTGCGCCCTGCAGCGGCTGCTCACGCTGTACGGGCGGCCGGTCGGGCTCACGTCGGCCAACCTGTCCGGCCAGGGCAACATCGTCGTCACCCGCGAAAAGGCGATCGAGGACGTCGGCGACCGGGTCGACGTCGTCGTCGTCAACGACCGGCTCGACGAGGTCGTCGACGTCGCCGCGCTCGGGGTGCAGCCCAGCAACACGATCGCCGACCTCAGCTTCTCCCCGCCCTTCCTCGTCAGGGACGGCGCCTACCCGCCCGAGCGGCTCCTGCGGTGGTTGCCGGGCCTGGTGCTCGACACCGCCGCCTACCAGGAAGCCTTGCGGGCGCGCCTGGCCCGGGCCGGGCAGACCGCGCAGACGGCGCAGACGGCGCCGGCCGCGACCGCCGCACGGACCGCCAACACCGGACAGTGACCCGCCGAGCACCCCGGAGCAGCCTGTGACCCCTTCCCCCGACCATCCCCCCGCCGCCAACCCGGTGCCCGCCACCGCCCGGCTCACCCTGGGCAACATCACCCAGGACCTGCCGGTCGTGGCCGGCTCGGACGGGCGGCTCGCCCTCGACATCTCGAACCTCCGCTCGTCGACCGGCGTCACCACGTTCGACCCCGGGCTCGCCAACACGGCGACGTGCCGCTCGGCGGTCACCCACGTCGACGGCGAGCGCGGCATCCTCCTCTACCGGGGCATCCCGGTGGAGGTGCTGGCCGAGCGCGGCTCGTTCCTCGAGACGGCGTACCTGCTGATCAAGGGCGAGCTGCCCACGGCCGCCCAGCTCGACGAGTTCGCCTGGGCCGTGCAGCGGCACACGATGCTGCACGAGGACGTCAAGCGGTTCTTCGACGGGTTCCCCCGCGACGCCCACCCCATGGCGATGCTGTCCGCGGTCGTCAGCGCCCTGTCGACCTTCTACCAGGACGACCATGACCCGCGCGACCCGGAGCAGCTCGAGCTGTCGGCCATCCGTCTGCTGGCCAAGCTGCCGACGATCGCCGCCTACTCGTACAAGAAGTCGATCGGCCAGCCGTTCCTGTACCCGGACAACCGGCTCGACCTCCTCGGCAACTTCCTGCGCATGACGTTCGGGGTGCCGGCCGAGGACTACGAGGTCGACCCCGTCGTGACCCGGGCGCTCAACCGCCTGCTCGTGCTGCACGCCGACCACGAGCAGAACTGCTCGACCTCCACGCTGCGGCTGGTCGGCTCGGCAGGCGCCAACTTCTACGCCTCGGTGGCGGCGGCGATCAACGCGCTGTGGGGGCACCTCCACGGCGGGGCCAACCAGGCCGTCATCGAGATGCTCAGCCGCATCCGCGACGACGGCGGCGACGTGGCCAAGTACGTCGAGCTGGCCAAGGACCCGAAGTCGGACTTCCGGCTGATGGGTTTCGGGCACCGGGTCTACAAGACGTTCGACCCGCGGGGCCGGCTCATCAAGGAGACCGCCACGGAGCTGCTGTCGACGCTGGACACCGGCCCCGACGACCTGCTGCAGATCGCCTTTGAGCTGGAGGCGATCGCGCTCGAGGACCCCTACTTCCTGGAGCGGAACCTCTACCCGAACGTCGACTTCTACTCGGGCCTCATCTACCGGGCGATGGGGTTCCCCACGAACATGTTCACGGTCATCTTCGCCATCGGCCGGGTCCCCGGGTGGGTCGCCCACTGGAAGGAGCTGATGGTCGACGCCGACCGCCGCATCGGCCGGCCGCGCCAGGTCTATGTCGGCCCGATGGAGGACGAGGGGACCGCCCCGGGCCCGAGCCAGGAGGATCGCGATGCTGCGCGTCGGTGACACCCTGCCACAGGTGGCGCTGGCGTCGACCCAGGGCGAGGTCGACGTCCGGCGCCTCCAGGGGGCGGGATGGCTGCTCGTGTTCGGCTATCCCGACGAGGTCGGGCCGGTGTGCACCACCGAGCTGGCGGCGGCCGCCGCCCGCGTCCCGACGTTCGCCGATCGGGGGATCCGGCTGCTGGCGGTGGCGGTCGGCGAGAGCGACCAGCACCGGGGGTGGTGCCGCGAGGTGGAGGACGGCTACGGGTGCCGCGTGCGCTTCCCGGTGGCCGCGGACCCGGACGGGGTCGTGGCCGAGAAGCTGGGCCTGATCCATCCCGCCGAAGCCGAGCCGGCACGGGTGACCTACGTCGTCGGGCCCCACCTCACGGTGGCGGCGGTCGTCGCCCATCCGGCCCACGTCGGCCGCGACTGGGACGAGCTGCTGCGGCTGTGCGACGCGCTGCGGCTACGGGCGCTCCACGGCCTGGCCGCGCCGTCCGGCTGGCGGCCCGGCGAGCCGGCCCTGGTCCCGGCCGGGCTCTCCAACCACGAGGCCGACCACCGCTACGGCGGCTGGTGGGCGACCGGGGACGGACGGCGGCTCGTCGACGTGCCCATCCGCGGCGGCGAGCGGGTGCCGTGACCGGGGACGCGCCGCCGCCGGCCGGGGCCGCGTTACCGGCCGGCGAGGCGTCGCCGCACGGGGGCGCGCCGCCGGGCGACGCCGTGCCGCCGGGCGACGCCGTGCCGGCCGCCGGCCGGTCGTTCGAGGACTTCACGGTCGGCATGCGCATCGCCCACCCGCTCGGACGCACGGTCACCGAGACCGACAACATCTGGTTCACCCTGCTGACGCAGAACACCAACCCGATCCACTTCGACCGGCACTACGCGGCGCAGACCGCGTTCGGCCGGCCGCTGGTCGACTCGACGTTCACGCTGGCGCTGGTCACGGGCCAGAGCGTGGCGGACATCTCGCAGCGGGCGTTCGCCAACCTCGGCTGGGACGCGGTCCGCCTCCCTGCGCCGGTGTTCGAGGGCGACACCATCTACAGCGAGTCGGAGGTGCTGGCGGCGCGGCCAAGCCGCAGCCGGCCCGACATGGGCATCGTCCGCGTCCGCACGACGGGCCGCAACCAGCACGGCGAGGAGGTCGTGGTGTTCACGCGGACGGTCATGGTCTACCGCCGCGGGTGCGGGCCGTCGCGGTCGGTGCCGGGCGGTGCCCTGTCCGTCCAGGACCAGGGCGCCCACGGGGCGGCGCACGCCGACGCGCACACCGACACGCATGAGGACGCGGGCAGTCACGACACACCCAACCCCCAGGAGGAATCGATGACAGACGGGCCCAAGCCGGCGCTCCCGCACGAGTACCTCCCGTCCGTGCCGTCGTTCGTGGTGACGAGCGACGACGTGGCCGACAGCAAGACCCTCGACAACGCCCACGTGGCGGACGCCACCTTCGGGCTCGACGGCGGCAACACCTCCCCGCACCTCCGCTGGGACGGCTTCCCGCCCGAGACCAAGAGCTTCGCGGTGACCGTCTACGACCCCGACGCGCCGACGGGCAGCGGTTTCTGGCACTGGGTCGTGTTCGACATCCCGGCCTCGGTGACCGAGCTTCCGACCGGCGCCGGCTCCGGCGACAAGGTGGGGCTGCCCGAGGGCGCCATCCACGCCCGTAACGACGCCGGCGGCCACGAGTACATCGGCGCCGGGCCGCCCCCGGGTCACGGGCCGCACCGTTATGTGTTCACCGTTCACGCCCTCGACGTCGAGACCCTCGGGCTGGACGAGACGGCGTCGCCGGCCTACGTGGGCTTCAACATCAACGCCCACACGCTGGCCCGCGCCGTCATGGTGCCGATCTACGAGGTGCCAGCGGCCGAGGCGGGGTAGGCGGGCGCGACGGCCGCCGGTCCCCGTCGCCGGCGGTGGTGCGACGGGGACCGGCGGTCTGGGGCCCGCGGCGCTCGGCCGTCATCGCGGCACGACTGCCGCCGTCGAGGAGCTCGACTCGATCTTCGTCGACCCGGTCGCCTACGCCGACCGGCCGCGCGGGCACGCCACGGCGGCGCACATCCGCGAGGAGGCGCCGATCCTGAAGCTGGCGCTCGACCCCTGCGACTTCTGCCTGGGCGCCCACCTCGCCCGCCTGGAGATCCGGTCCCTGTTCCAGGAGCTGCTGCCCCGGCTCGAGCACATCGAGCTGGCGGGCGAGCCGACCTGGATCCGGGTGTTCCTTCGTGCAGGGGCCGAGGAGCGCGCGGATCAGGTGCCGGATGCGGTGACCGCCCGTCGGCTCCCGCGGCGGGGCTCGCCGCGGTCAGCCACGTTCAGCCACGCTCGGCGGTCAGCGGTCGGCCCGGGCGGGGGTGGCCGTGGCGAAGAGGCACAGCTTGCCCGTGCCCACGTCGGACAGCCGCACCGTGGCCACGTCGGCGGCTGCGGTGGCGGTCGCCCGGGCCGGTCCCTGGGTCACCGGGCGCAGGTAGCGGACGGTCAGCGACTCGAGCGGCGTCGGCGTCGGCCACAGGGAGGCGGCGGCCTCCTCCAGCGCGACCGCGACCAGCCCGCCCTGGATGGCGCCCACCGCGTTGAGGGCGTCGCGGCGGCGAGGCATCTCGGCGACGCCGGGCTCGACGACCCGGCAGTCCAGCCGCTCGGCGAGCGGGACGGCGAGGGGGCGCCCCGGCCCCTCGGGCACGGGGAACCCGTCGGGGAACACGTGGGTCGGGTCGGGGGCCGGCACGAACGTGGCCACGGCCAGAGCCAGCGGCTCGCCGCCCGCCTCGTCCCGGAACCAGCACTCGCTCACCACCACCGACCGCCCGGCGCGGACCGGCGCGGCGTCGGCCGTCACGACGGTCCCGGGCCCCGCCGGGCGCGCCACCCGCACCTCGATGTCGAGGGTCAGCGGGATGCGGGGCACCATGGCGTTGCCGGTCACGGTGCCGGCCAGCACGTCGGCCCAGGTCAGGATGACCGAGGTGCGCAGCGCGTCGGTCCCCGGCACGCACAGCTCCGGGACCACCTCGGCGCGGCCGAGCACCCGGTCGCCGTCGGCGGCGACGGCGAGGCCGAGCTCGCCGATGACGTGGTCGGTGAACACCTCGGCGGCCCAGTTGCTCGACCTCGTCCCGGGTCTGGCCGCGGGTCTGCCGGTCGGCTCCTCGGGCCTGGCGGTGGTCGGGTCGCTGGCGTCCATGGGGCGCTATGGTCCCGCACAAAGCTCTAACTCTTCGAATTCGCAGGGGTCTCATGCAGCATCCGTCGGCGTACGCCGCCACCGCCCCGGACCGCCCCGCCGTGATCGTCGGCGGCTCCGGCGCCACGCTGACCTACGGCGAGCTCGAGGCGCGCTCGAACCGCGTGGCCCAGGTGCTGCGTAACCGCGGGCTGGGTGTCGGCGACCACGTCGCCCTCGTCCTGCCCAACGGCATCGAGTTCTTCGAGGTCATGTGGGGGGCGCTGCGGGCGGGGGCCTACGTCACGCCCATCAACTGGCACCTGACCCCGGCCGAGACCGCCTACATCGTGAACGATTGCGGCGCCTCGCTCCTGTTCGGCGCCGCCGAGCTGCTGGCCCAGCTGGGCGACCAGGTGGAGCTGCCGCCGGAGCGGCGGATCGCGGTCGGTGCGCCGACAGGGGCCGCCGCCCCGGTGCACACGCTGGCGGGCTACGAAGAGGCGCTGGCCGCCGTGCCGGACACGCCCATCGCCGACCAGGCCGAGGGCGCCTACATGTTCTACTCGTCGGGCACGACCGGCCGGCCCAAGGGCATCAAGCCGGAGTCGGTCGGCGGTGAGCTGGGCCAGGGCACCAGCTCGTTCAGCTTGCTCATGTCGGCGATGTTCGGCTTCGACGAGAGCTCGGTGTACCTGTCGCCGGCGCCGCTCTACCACGCCGCGCCCGCGGGCTGGACGACCGGTGCCCACCGGCTGGGCGCCACCACCGTGGTCATGGAGCGGTTCGACCCGGTCGAGACGCTGCGCCTCGTCGAGCGGTACCGGGTGACGCACGTCCAGTTCGTCCCCACCCACATGGTCCGGCTGCTGAAGCTGCCCGAGGACGAGCGGGCGCGGTTCGACCTGTCGAGCCTGCGCTACGTGATCCACGCCGCCGCCCCCTGCCCGCCCGAGGTCAAGCGGGCGGTGATCGAGTGGCTGGGGCCCAAGGTGTACGAGTACTACTCGGGCAGCGAGGGCGTGGGGTTCTGCCTGATCGGCCCGGACGAGTGGCTCGAGCGCCCGGGCTCGGTGGGGAGGTCGCTGCTCGGTCCCGTGCACATCTGCGACCCCGAGGGGCGCGAGCTCGGGCCCCGGGAGGAGGGCCAGGTGTGGTTCGAGCCGCCGGGCGCCTTCGAGTACCACGGCGACCCGGCCAAGACGGCGTCGGCCTTCAACGACCGGGGGTGGGCGACGCTGGGCGACGTCGGCTGGCTGGACGAGGACGGCTACCTCTTCCTCACCGACCGGGTCTCGAACATGATCATCTCGGGCGGGGTGAACATCTACCCCCGCGAGGTTGAGGACGTGCTCATCGTCCATCCCCGGGTGGCCGACGTGGCCGTGATCGGGGTCGAGCACCCCGACATGGGGGAGGCCGTGCGGGCCGTCGTGGAGCCCGAGGGCGGGGTCGCGGGGGCCGACGACGCCGAGGGGCTGGCCGCCGAGCTGATCGGCTTCTGCCGCGACCGGCTCGCCCACTACAAGTGCCCGACCACGGTGGCGTTCGTGGACGAGCTGCCCCGGCTGCCCACCGGCAAGGTCGCCAAGCGGCTGTTCGACGAGCGGCTCCGTGCGCCCTACGGCCCGGGCACGATCGTCGAGGTCGTCGGTCCGTCCTGACCCCGCCGGCTGCGGGGGCCGTTCAACCCGGGGGCGACCGCTCCGCTAGGCGATCGTCTGCGGAAGCTCGGAGCCCCGGATCTCGTCGGCCCACGGGTAGCGGAGCGGGTCGATGAGCTGGAACGGGGCGTCGACCAGGACCTCGCCCCGGTGGGGGCTGGCGGCGCGGAGGCGGGCCGCACAGGCGGTCGGGTCGCCGTCGACGAACGCGACGTCGAGGCGCACCTCGTCGCGGGTGCCCGACCGGAGCGTCCAGGCGCCGGTCACGCCGTCGACGGCGGCCAGCTCGGGGGCACGGCTGGCGCCCGTCTCGTCGGCGTCGCCGACCCGGCGCTGGACGAGGACGATCCCGGTGTGGCCCACGAACGGGACGTCCCGCGGGCGCAGCTGCAGATCGGCGCGCCCGGCGGCGGCCACGCCCACGAACACGTCGCCCTCGCGCACGACCTTCTTGTCCGCCGGGAACCGCATGCGCCCCTCCTCGTAGAGGCGGGGCAGCTCGGTGCTCATCGCCTCGAACGCCCGGTGGGGGTCGCCGGTGAGCACGTAGGTCGTCAGGAACACCGCCCGGCCGCCCGACCACGGCGACCCTGCGGTCGTCACCCGGGACCGGTGGAGGGCCGGCGGCGCCACGTACCGCCGGCTCAACATCACGCCGTCGAGGCACACGTTCATCGGCGTGTGCTCGAGGTCGTACCACCGGTTCCACTCCTCGATGGCGTCGGCGTCGCAATCGAGGGCGGCCACGATCATCCCGCTGGGCTCCACTCGCATATCGTATATTTTCGGCGGCTCCCAGCTGTCCGGAGGGGGACATGACCGACGCGGCGTATGCGCATCTCCTGGCGCCCGGGCGCATCGGCTCGTTGGAGCTGCGGAATCGGATCGTCCTGTGCCCGATGGGGCTCCTGTTCGGGAACGACGACGGCACGGTCAGCGACAACGAGGCCGCCTTCTACGCCGCCCGGGCCCGGGGCGGGGCGGCGCTGCTGCTGGTCGGCACGGTCTGCGTCGGCTACCCGGAGGGGACCAACCACCCCCGCATGCCGGGCGCCTCCGACGACCGGTTCGTCCCCGGCATGCGCCGGCTCGCCCAGGGCGTCCACCGGCACGGCGCCAAGGTCGCGGCCCAGCTCAACTACATGGGCACCTACTCGTTCATCGACGTCGAGCAGGGTCGCGGCCGCCTCGTCCCCTACGAGCTGCCGCCGCCCGACCCCGAGCCGCTCGTCGGGATGCTCACGCCCGACGAGGCGCGGCGCATGGCCACCCCGTTCGTGGCCCCCGGCGCCAACCTCGGCTACCGCGTCGCCACCGAGGACGACATCGCCCGCATCGTCGACCTCTACGCCTCGGCCGCCGAACGGTGCCGGCGGGCCGGCTACGACGGCGTCGAGCTGCACGCTGGGCACGGCTACCTGATCGACGAGTTCCTCGCCCCGCGCAACACCCGGCCGGACCGGTGGGGCGGGAGCGTCGAGAACCGGGCCCGCTTCCTCCTGGCGGTGATCGGCGAGATCCGGGCCCGGCTCGGGCCCGAGTTCCCGCTCTGGATCCGGGTGAACGCGTTCGAGCGCCATCACGAGGTGGGGGAGCGCTTCGACGAACAGCTCCAGGTGATCGAGATGGCGGTGGCCGCCGGCATCGACGCCGTCCACCTCACGGCGTACGCCAACACCGACGTGGCCACGGCGGCCACCGACTCCTACGCCCCGCACGTGGCGGGGCCGCTGCAGGAGCACGCGGCCCGGGTGCGGGCCCGAATCGACGTGCCGGTCATCACGTTCGGCCGGCTCGAGCCCGAGGAGGCCGACGCCGCCATCGCCGCCGGCCAGGCCGACTTCGTGGCCATGGGCCGCAAGCTGCTCGCCGACCCCGACCTGCCCGCCAAGCTGGCGGCCGGGCGGGTTGACGACGTGCGGCCGTGCATCTACCAGTACCGGTGCATCGGCAACATCGCCCTGCGGGAGCCGTCCCGGTGCGTCGTCAACCCGGTCACCGGGCGGGAGCACGACGTCGGGCTCGAGCTCCCGCCGACGGCGCGGCCGCGGCACGTGCTCGTCGCCGGCGGCGGGCCGGCGGGGCTCGACGTCGCCCGCCTGCTCGCGGCGCGCGGCCACCGGGTGACGCTGCGGGAGGCGGGGACCCGGCTCGGCGGCGTCCTGGTCGACGCCGCCGCCACCGACCCGGTGCTCGGCGCCTACCTCGGCTGGCTGATCCGCCAGGTGGAGCGGGCCGACGTCGCCATCGAGCTCGGGGCCGCGGTGGACCCCGACTCCGTGCCGGGCGACGTCGACGAGGTCGTCGTCGCCACCGGGGCCGTGTGGGGGACGCCGCCGGTGCCCGCGGGTTCGGGGCCGACCGGCGCTGGGCCGACGGGTGCCGGCCCAGCTGCGGCCGTCCGGTCCCTGGCCGACATCCGGAGCTGGCTCCGGGGGGACGACGGCGAGGGCTCGCGAGGCGCCGAGGGCGCCGTGGGGGACGACGTCGTCGTGTTGGGATCCAGCGTGGCCGCGCTGTCGGTCGCCGAGCTGTGCCTGCGGCGCGGGCGCCGGGTCGCGGTGGTGTCCGACACGCCCTACGTCGGCGCCGAGCTCGGCCCGCCCGGGCGCTACCGGCTGGTGGGGGAGCTGGAGGCCGCCGGCGCCCGCCTCTTCACCGGCGCCACCGTCGACGCCGTCGCCGGCGACCACGTGGCGGTCACCTGCGACGGCCGGACCGAGGAGCTGCCCGCCGACACCGTGATCGGCCTGGCGCCCGCGCTCCCCGCCGCCACGCTGGCCGACGCGCTCGCCCCGACCGGACTGCCCGTCCGCACGGTCGGCGACTGCCACCGCCTCGGGTTCATCGAGGGCGCCACCACCGGCGCCCTCGCCGTGGCGGCCGCCATCGGCTGAGCCCCGGGGCCGGCCGCCCGGCGAGGCCGCCACGCCGGGCCGGCTCGCCAGCGCCGCCTCACGGCCGCCGCTTGCGGGCGGTCGAGGCCGCTGGGCCGAAGTGGCAGCCGTCGTGGGCCGGCGACGTGGCGCCGTCGGCGGGGGAGCCGTTGGGGGAGCATGCGACGTCGCGGCGGTGGTCGACGCCGGTTGGCGGAGCCCGCTGGCGTGCCTGGCGGGGAGTCAGCCCCGGCCGGCTGGGGCCTCGGCGCCGTCGTGGGGGAGGGCGGCGGCCTCGCTGAACTGGAGGAACGCCTCCCAGGCCCGAGGCCCGTAGACGCTGGCGGTGCCGCCGTCCATGAGCAGCGCCACGCCGAGCATCTCGGCCACCTCGGCCGGGGTGGCGCCGGCCCGCGCCGCGGCCTTGGCGTGGTAGGCGATGCAGCCGTCGCACCGCTTGACCGCCGAGATCGCCAGCGCGGCCGCCTCCTTGAGCCGTCGGGGGACCTCACCGTCGGCCATCGCCGCCGCGTGCAGGCTCTGGAAGCCGGCCCACGTGTCGGGGATGGCGCGCCGCAGCGACCGGGTCGGCTCGCGCAGCTCCTGCAGGACCTCGTCGTGGCGCATCGGGCTCTACCTCCGGCGGGTGGCGGCACGTCTCACGCCTTCGAGCATGCGGGGCGGCCGGGGCCGTCAGCAGGGTCGAAGGTCCCGTCCGACCGGGCCGGCCGTCGTCTCTTCCCCCACGTGGGCGCCGCGGTCGGGACCGGCCGCCCGGCCGGCGTTTGCCGGCCGGTAACCGGCCACGCGCCGCCGGTGCGGCGTCCGGCCGCCCGGCTCGGCGCGCCGTGCGCGTACGGGCCGTCGCCGAACCTGCGCGGGCAGTGGGGCTCGCCCGCGGTGGCGGTCGTCCGCCGGTCGGTAACCGGCCGTCCGTGGGTCGGCCGGGCCGCCCGAGCGGGCGCCTGCGTCGGGCAGCGGGCCGGCGGGCGATCCGGGGCGGTCGCAGGCCGGCCGGCAGGCGTCGCGGCCCGGTGTCGGGCGGGTCAGCGCAGGGTGCAGTCGATGCAGGTGATGGTGGCCGGGTCGGCGAGCTGGGAGGTGGAGCGGCGGGTGAAGCAGGAGCGGCACACGAACTCGTGGGTGCCGAGCGGGCGCGTCGCCGGGTCCGGGGGCGGCGGCTCCGGCTCGTCGGCGAGGCCGTAGTGGCGGTGGAGGATCTCCTCGAGGTCCTCCTCGTGCTCGTCGTCCTCGTCCTCGTCGAGGTCGGCCGCCTCCCCGTCTTCGTCCGCCTCGCCGCCATCGGCGGCCTCGACCTCCTCGGCCTCGGGGTCGGGGGCGACGGCCTGGACGTGGATGGCGGCCTCCTCGGCGCCCGCCGCGCCCCGGTCGTCCCCGTCGTCGCCGCCATCGTCGTCCGGCAGGAACTCGATGTCGACGGCGTCGGCGTCGGCGGCCTGGGTCCGGTGGGTCGGCGTCCTCATCAGCCTCATCGTCGCCCCGCCCGCGCCGGCGCCGGCAGGGCCACAGGACCGCGTCCGCCCAGTCGAAGGTCCCGATCCGGCCGGCCCGGGAGCCCGCCTACTCGATCCCGAGGAACGGCCCGGTCGGCACCACGAGGACCGGGTGCGACGACCGCCCGGTGACCCGCCGGGCCACGGTGCCCAGCGCCGCCCGGCGCAGGCGGGACCGGCTGTGGCTGGCGATCACGACCACCGGCCCCCTCAGCGGCTCGGCGAACCGGAGGATGGCGTCGGCCGGGTCGCGGTCGCGCACCAGGTGGAGCGTGGCCCCGATGCCCCGGGCGTGGAGCTCGTCGGCCAGCCGGCGGGCGGCGGCCGCCTCCGCCGACTCGCCCGACCCGGACACCCCGGCCGCACCGCCCGACCCAGGGGACTCGCCAAGCTCGGCGGTCGGGTCGACCACCTGCACGAGCCGGGGCTCGGCCCCGAGCCCGGTGGCCCACGTCGCCAGCGACGGGGCGACGTGCCGGGCCAGCACGAGGTCGTCGACGCACGCCACGACCTCGGAGAACGTCGGCCGGGGGTCGGTCACCACCCGCGGCCCCACGGCCAGCACGGGGCGGGTGGTGCGCCGCAACACCTGGTCGCTGACGGCGTGGACCACCTGCGCGCCCTCGGCCCCGCCGGCGTACGTGGTGAGGCACAGCAAGGAGCCCGGCGTGGCCGAGGCGGCCAGGATCCCGCTCGCCACGTCGCGCGCCGGCCGGACCTCGACGTCGTCGACCTGGCAGCCGGCGGCCGCCGCGCTCGCCGCGGCGTCGGCCTCCCGGCGACCGTCGGCGGCGCCCGGCCGCTCGACGACGACGGCGACGACCCGGCCACCGACGCGCCCGGCGAGCGCCTCCGCCACCTGGAACGCCGCGCCGGGTGGGCCGACGTCGACAGGCACCAGGATGCGCTCGAACAACGGCGGGCCGTCTGCACCCGGACGGCCACGCCGGCCGTCGGGGCGCGGGGCCGACCGGCCGGCGACCGTCGATGCAGCCGTCGATCCGGCGGTCGGTGCGGTGCCCGGAACGAGAGCCTCGAGCCCGGTGTGGTTACTGCTCACGGCGCCAGCATGTCCTCGCGGACGGACGGTTCCGTAGGGCCGAAGGTCCCACCGCGCCGAAAGGATGCCCCGCCGGTCCGCACGGAGAGCGGACGTCCGCCGGCCGGCCGCACGGCCCGCGGTCGGCCGCGCACCCCGCGCCCTGCGCCCCGCCTACGAGAGCCGGCGGAGGTCCGGGGGCGGGCGCTTCGGCACCGGGGCCACCCGGGCCCGGCAGTCGACGGCCACCGCCCCCGACGGGGACACGATGACGGGGTTGAGGTCGAGCTCAGCGATCTCGGGGACGACCCCGGCCAGGCGGGCTACCCGCTGCAGCGTGTCCTCGAGGGCGGCCACGTCGGCGGGCGGCGCGCCCCGGTAGCCGAACAGCAGCGGCGAGCTGCGCAGCGACCGGACGAGCTCGGCAGCGTCGAGGTCGGTGAGCGGCAGGATCCGGAACGACCGGTCGCCGAGCAGCTCGGTAGCGACGCCGCCGAGCCCGAACATGACGAGCGGGCCGAACAGCGGGTCCTGGACGACGCCGGCGATCGTCTCCACCCCGGGCTCGGCCATCTGCTGCACGACGGCGCCGGTCATACGGTCGCCGAGGCGGTCGGCCATCTCCCGGTAGGCGTCGGCGACCGCCGTCCCGGAGTCGAGGCCGAGCCGGACGCCTCCCTCGTCGCTCTTGTGGACCAGGTCGGGGCCGGAGGCCTTGAGGGCGACGGGCAGGCCGAGGTCGGCCGCCACCTTGGCCGCCTCGTCGGCGCCACCGACCGGGACGCTGCGGACGTAGGCGATCCCGGCCGCGCCCAGCAGCTCGTCGACCTGGTCGGCGGGCAGCCAGCCACCGTCGCCGGACCCGGCCAGGAACCGGTCGACGACGGCCCGGGCCCGCTCGGGGTCGAAGCCGTCGAGGTCGGGCAGCGCTCCGGTCGGCCGCTGCCGCCATTGGGCGTAGGTCACCGCCCGGGCCAGGGCTCGGGCCGCCGGCTCGGGGGAGGCGAAGATCGGGACGCTTCGGTCCCGGTCGCCGCCGACAGCAGCGCTCCGGTCCCGGCCGCCGCCGGCCTCCCGCCCGCCACCCGCAGCACCCCGGTCCGAGCCCGCCCCGGCCCCCACCAGCGGCGGCACGCCGGAGGCGGCCAGGAAGCACCCCACGACCGGCTTCGCCCCGCCGGGCGCCACCCGCGGCAGCACCTCCGCCACCTCCCCGGGCGGCGCCGCGAACGTCGGCGTGCAGATGACCAGCACGGCGTCCACGTTCTCGTCGGCGAGGACGAGGCGGAGCGCGGCGTCGTACACAGCGGGTGTCGCTGAGGCGACGAGGTCGACCGGGTTCCCGATGGCGGCGTTGGGGTCGACGACCTCCCGCAGGGCGGCCTGGGTCTCGGCGCTGAGCTCGGGGATCTCGAGCCCGGCCGCGGCGCAGGCGTCGGCCGCCAGGATCCCGGGCCCGCCGGAGTTGCCGACGATGGCGACGCGGCGCCCGGCGGGCAGCGGCTGTGACTCGAGCAGCAGCGCCATGTCGAACAGCTCGTCGAGCGTGTCGACCCGCACGACGCCGGTCTGGCGGAACAGGGCGTCGACCGCCACGTCGGGGCTGGCCATGGCCGCGGTGTGCGACGAGGCGGCGCGCACCCCGGCGGCCGACCGCCCGCTCTTGACCGCCACGATCGGCTTGCGGCGCGAGACCCGCCGGGCGATGCGGCTGAACTTGCCCGGGTTGCCGAACGACTCCAGGTACAGGAGCACGACGTCGGTGTTGGGGTCCTCCTCCCAGAACTGGAGCAGGTCGTTGCCGCTGACGTCGGCCTTGTTGCCCACCGAAACGAAGCTGGACACGCCGAGCCCGAGGCGCGCCGACCGCTCGAGCACGGCGATGCCCAGGGCGCCCGACTGCGACATCATGCCGACGCGGCCGGGTCGGGGCGCGAACGGCGAGAACGTGGCGTTGAGCCCCACGGCGGTGTTGGCGACGCCCAGGCAGTTGGGGCCCACCAGCCGCATGCCGTGGCGGCGGGCGGCGTCCCGCAGCCGGCGCTGGGCGTCACCGCCGCCGGCCACCTCCCCGAAGCCGGCGGACAGGACGACGAGCCCGCGCACGCCCTTGCGGGCGCACTGCTCGACGACGTCGAGGGCGGCGCCCGCCGGGACGGCGATCACGGCCAGGTCGACCGGGTCGGGGACGTCGAGCACGCTGGGGTAGGCCCGCACGCTGGCCACGTGGGTGGCGCCGGGGTTGACCGGGTACACCGTCCCGTCGAAGCCGCCGTTGAGCAGGTTGAGCAGCACCTGGTGGCCGACCGTGGCCGGGTTGCGGCTGGCGCCGATGACCGCCACCGCCCGCGGCGTGAGCAGCCGGGCCACCGACGCGGCCTCGGCCCGGTGCTCGCGGGCCTCGGCGGCGGCCCGCGCCCTCTCGGTCGGCTCGATGGCCAGCTCGACGTGGACCACGCCGTCGTCGTAGCGGGACCGCTCGGCGAAGCCGGCGGCCTCGAACACCTCCAGCATCCGTCGGTTGCCGGGCAGCACCTCGGCGACGAAGCGGACCACGCCACGCTCGCGGGCGGCCGCCGCCAGGTGCTCGAGCAGGACCGTGCCGATGCCCCGACCCTGGTGCTCGTCGGCCACGACGAACGCCACCTCGGCCTCGCGCTCGTCGCCCGTGCGGTCGTACCGGGACACGCCGACGATCTCGCCGCCCAGCTCGGCCACGAGCGCCACCCGCCTGTCGTGGTCGACGTGGGTGAAGCGCTCGACCTCGGCGTCGCTGAGCCGAGGCTTGGCGGTGAAGAACCGCGAGTGGACCGTGTCGGGCGACAGCCGGCCGTGGAACGCCACCAGGGCCGGACCGTCGTCCGGCTCGATCGGGCGCACCCGGACGGTGCCGCCGTCCACGAGCACCACGTCGGACGTCCAGTGCGCGGGACCAGCCATGCCGGCCAGTACAGGCGGCGCCGGCGCCCGCCGCCAGGGTCGAAGGTCCTACCGAGCGGCCCGACAGGCCGACCTGCCCGGGGCCCGGGTTGGCCCGCCGGGCCGAACGACCCGGCGCCGCCCCGCCTCAGCCGGCCGACTCCAGCTCCAGCACCGCGGGGAACAGCAGGTTGTTCTCCTTGTGGACGTGGAGGTGCGTGTCGGTCTCCAGCTCGGCCAGCGCCCGGTAGTAGGCCCGGTAGCTGGCGCACCCGTCGGTCGGCGGGGCGTAGCCGCCGGTGAGCCCGCGGAGGTCGTCGAGCAGCTGGCCGGTCCGGTCGTGGTCGGCCAGCATCACCGAGATCGGGTTGCGGACGCTGCCCCCGCACGGCAGCGTCGCCGCGCCGGCCGCATCGGGGGCCGTGCCGCCCGACCGCTCGCCGGCCGCCAGCCGGCGGATCAGCGGGAACAGCACCAGCTCCTCCCGCCGGAGGTGGGGCTCGAGGTCGGCCCGCAGCTCGCCGAAGCGGGCACGCACGTCCTTCAGCTCGGGGTGCCGGTCGCCGTGCACGCCCGTCACCTTGTCGGCCAGCGCCTGGATGCGGGGCAGCTCGTCCCACAGGTAGGCGTGGTGGGTGCGCTCGATGTGGTCGACGAGCGCGGCCGGTCCCATCGTGGCCCACTCCTCGGGGCCGGGATCGGCGGCCACGGCGGCCGCGAGGTCGTCGGCGACGGCGGCGGGGTCGAGGCCCCGCTCCCGGCAGGCGTCGGCCAGGCTGCGGTCGCCGCCGCAGCAGTAGTCGAGGCCGAGCCGCTCGAGATCGCGGGCGAGGCTCGGATGGTCGGTGACCAGCGTGGCGAGCGTGCGCTCGGTGTCGATGACGGTCATGGGGGTGCCTCCGGACTCGGGTCGTCATCTCCAGCTCGTCGTGCGCCGCGGCGGCGGCACGCGGCCGACGCCGCCCGCCTACGCCTCCCCGCCGGCAACCGCCGGCCGGTCGGTCGGCGGACCGTCGGTCGCCGGGTCGTCGGCGGCGTCGACTGCCACACCGTCCACCGCCGGCCCGTCGACGACCGGGCGGGCGGCCACCGCCCGGGCCGTCCCGACGCGGGAGGTGAGCAGGCGGGCCTCCAGCCGGGCCTGGCGGGCCAGGCGCCGACCGAGGTCGGCCAGCCGGGCCCGGGTCAGCGGCGCCTCCGGGTCGGCGGCCAGGTCGTCGACCAGCTCGATCAGCTCCCGCTGCCCGCGCACGACCACGCGCCGGCTGATCGGCGGCAGGCGCCGGAACACGTGCTCTTCCGCCCGCATGTGCCGGACCAGCGCGTCGCGCAGCGACCGCAGCCCGGCCCGCAGGGTCTCGCCGTCCGCGTCGCGGGCGAGCGCGCCGAGGTCGCGCACGGCCGCCAGCAGGCCGATGTGGGACGACGCCGGCACCCGGCGAGGGAGGTCGGCACGGGAGAGCAGCGCGGCAGCCATGGCGCCATGGATAGGGGCTGCGCCGGCCGGTCAGTAGGGTCGAAGGTCCTTTCGGCCCAGGACACGCCCTAGTCGACCGGCGCCCATCTGGAGTAGACCAGGGCGAGAGGTGATGCCGTAGTGGACACGCGCGCACCCCCGCACGGGCCACCCGGGCGGCACGAGCGGCGCTCGCGGCGCGAGCCGCACGGGCGGGAGTCGGACGCACAGCACGAGCCGCGTGAGGCGGCGGTCGACGTCCGGGCCTCGGTGGCGGCGGCGCTGGTGGCCGCGCTCGTCGTCCTGGCCGTCGTGGCGGGGAGCCGGGGGCTGCGCGACTTCGACTCCGCCCTGGTCGGCTACGCCACGGCGACCGTGTTCCTGGCCTTCGGCGTGACCTACCGGTACGTCGTGTGGGTGCAGAGCCCGCCGGCGCGCCGGTGGCTGCGGCGGGGTTGGCGGGCGTTCCTGTCGTGGCGCAACTTCCGGCGGGCGCCGGGCCGCGTGCCGCGGGCCCTGGTGGTGCACCTGGGGCTACAGCGGTTCATCGCCGCCCGGGGCCGGGGCCGGTGGCTGGCCCACCAGACGCTGTTCTGGGGCGTGGTGCTGGCGACGCTGGTGACGTTCCCGCTGACGTTCGGGTGGATCCGCTTCGAGGCGCGGCCCCGCACGACCGACGGCTACACGTCGTACGTGGCCGGCGTCGAGACCGGGTCGTTCGACGCCACCTCGGTGTTCGGCTGGCTCGTGTTCCACGTGCTCGACATCGCCGCGGTGCTGGTGATCGCCGGGGCAGGCTGGTTCCTGTGGCGGCGGTTCCGCGACCGCGAGGTGGCGGTGGTCCAGGGGCTGGGGAGCGACCTGGTGCCGCTGGTGGCGCTGATCACCGTGTCGGTCACCGGGCTGCTGCTGACGTTCTCGAGCCTGGCGCTGGACGGCCGCTACTACGACTTCCTGGCCATCCTGCACATGGCGTCGGTGGTGCTGACGCTGCTCTACATCCCGTTCGGCAAGTTCTTCCACGTGGTGCAGCGCCCGGCCAGCGTGGGCGTGCAGGTGGCCAAGGCGGCGGCGCTGGCGCGCGACGGCCCGGCGCGCTGCCGGCGCTGCGGTGCGCCGTTCGAGACCGCCGAGTTCGTGGCCGACCTCCAGGCGACGATGGGGGAGCTGGGCCTCGGGTTCGCCGAGTGGGCGGACACCTGCCCGCGCTGCAAGCGGGTGGCCCGGGGCCGGGCGTACCTGCGGCAGGTGAAGGGCGGGTTCCGGTGAGCCTGGGGGGCGTGCCGCCGGTGGCCCCGGGCGTGGACCGGTTCGTGACGGCCGGCCGGGCGGCGTCGGACGAGTGGGCGACCGAGGGCGACGGCGAGCGGCTGGTCCCGACCCACTGCTCGTACTGCGGGGTCCAGTGCGGGATGTACCTGCGGGTCGACCGGGCCGGGCGGGTGTTCGGCGTCGAGCCCCGCGACCACCCGATCAACCGGCTCAAGCTGTGCCCCAAGGGCGTGACCGCCTACCAGCAGGTCCACCACCCCGACCGGCTGCTCCACCCGCTGGTGCGCGACCGGCGGGACGGCCCCCTGCGCCGGGCCAGCTGGGACGAGGCGCTGGACCGGGTGGTGGCGGCCATCCGGGACATCCAGGACCGGCACGGCCGCGACGCGTTCGCCGTCTACTCGGGGTCGTCGATGACCACCGAGAAGGCGTACCTGATGGGCAAGTTCGCCCGGGTGGCGCTCGGGACGCGGCACGTCGACTACAACGGCCGGCTCTGCATGGTCTCGGCGGCCGCCGCCAACAAGCTGGCGTTCGGCGCCGACCGGGCGTCGAGCCCGTGGTTCGACCTGCTCGACGCCGAGGTCATCGTGGTGGCGGGCACCAACGTCGGCGAGTGCTTCCCGGTGCTCACCCAGTACGTGTGGGCGGCCCGCGACCGGGGAGCGAAGCTGGTCACGGTCGACCCCCGCCGCACGCCGCTGGCCCGGACCGCCGACGTCCACGTGCCGCTGCGCCCCGGGACCGACGTGGCGTTCTTCAACGGGGTCCTCCACGTGGTCGAGCGCGACGGGCTCGTCGACGAGGCGTTCATCGCCGAGCGCACCACCGGGTGGGAGGCCGTGCGCGGCCTCGTGCGCCGCTACCCGCCCGAGCGGGCCGGCGAGATCTGCGGCGTCGATCCGGCGCTGATCGAGCAGGTCGGCCAGCTGTGGGGGCGGGCGGAACGGGCCATGGCCCTGCACGGCCGCGGCCTGGAGCACCACCTGCACGGCGTGGACGCCTGCCTGTCGGTCATCGACCTGGTCCTCGCCACCGGGATGCTGGGCCGCCCGGGCGCCGGCTACGGGACCCTGACCGGGCAGGGCAACGGCCAGGGCGGCCGCGAGCACGGCCAGAAGGCCGACCAACTCCCCGGCGCCCGCAGCATCGAGGACCCCGAGGCCCGCCGGTACGTCGCCGGCGTGTGGGGCATCGACGAGTCCGAGCTGCCGCACCAGGGCACGTCCGCGGTCGAGATGGTCCGCCAGATGGCCCGGGGCGAGATCCGGGGGCTACTCGGCATCTGCAACAACCCGCTGGTGTCGATGCCCAACCTCCCCGAGATCCGCCGGGGCTACGACGCGCTCGACTTCCACGTGCAGATCGACTTCTTCCTGTCCGAGACCGCGGCGCGGGCGGACGTCGTGCTGCCCGGCTCGGTGTGGGCCGAGGACGAGGGCGTGACGGCCAACGGCGAGGGCCGGGTCGTGAAGCACAACCGGGCCACCGACCCGCCTGGCGAGGCGCGGGTCGACTGGGAGATCGTCTGCGACATCGCCCGCCGGCTCGGCCGCCACGCGGACGGGTTCGCCTTCCGCTCGGCCGGCGAGATCTTCGACGAGCTGCGGCTGGCGTCGCGGGGCGGCGGGGCCGACTACTACGGCATCACCTACGACAAGATCGAGGCCCAGGGCGGCGTGTTCTGGCCGTGCCCGTCCCTCGACCACCCGGGCACGCCCCGCGTGTTCGTCGACCGGTTCCCCACGCCCGACGGGCGGGCCCGGTTCCACCCGGTCGAGTGGCAGCCACCGGCCGAGGAGCCCGACGCCGCCTTCCCGCTGCGGCTCACCACCGGGCGCACGGTCGCCCACTACCTGTCCGGCAACCAGACCCGGCGCATCGGCGCCCTGGTCGAGCAGACCCCGCGACCCTGGGTCGAGGTCCACCCCAGCCTCGGCTTCGCCGACGGCGACCCCGTGACCGTCACCACCCGGCGGGGCGCCATCACGCTGCCGGCGCTCGTCGTGGCCAGCATCCGGCCCGACACCGTGTTCATCCCGTACCACTGGGCGGCCCCGGTCGCCGCCAACGGGCTCACCGTCGACGCCCTCGACGCCCGCTCCCGTATCCCCGAGTTCAAGGTGTGCGCTTGCCGGGTCGAGCGGGGCGCCGCCCTCGACACGGTACCGGCGCCCCTCCCGCCGCCGGGACACGCGCCGCCCGTCGAGGAGCGGGCGGCCCTCGCCGACGCCGGGCCGCCCACCGCGCCCCAGGGGCGGGGGACCGGGGAGCGGCCGGTGTCGGCCGAGTCCGCCGCGTCCGCTGCCTCCGCCGAGTCCGCCGCGCCCGCCGACCAGGAGGACCCGCGCTGATGCTGTCGGAGACGCTGTTCATCGACCCCGGCCGGTGTATCGGCTGCCAGGCCTGCGTGGTCGCCTGCCGCGAGTGCGACAGCCACCGCGGCAAGTCGATGATCCACCTCGACTACCTGGAGCCCGAGGAGTCCGGGGCGGCCATGCCCACCGTGTGCATGCACTGCCAGGACCCGGTGGCGCCGTGCGCCGAGGTGTGCCCGGCCGACGCCATCCTCGTCGACGAGGGCGGGGTCGTCCTGTCGGCCGCCAAGGACCGCTGCATCGCCTGCGCCAACTGCGTGCACGCCTGCCCGTTCGGCGTCCCCAAGCTCGACGTGGCCGAGGCCCTCCAGTACAAGTGCGACCTCTGCTACGACCGCACCTCGCAGGGCCGGGCCCCGATGTGCGCCACCGTGTGCCCGACCGACGCCATCTTCTACGGCAGCTACGCCGACCTGCTCGCCGCCCGGCCCCACTCCCGACCCGTGGACGTGTTCGCCTTCGGCGACGGCACGGTCCAGACCGGCGCCGCGGTCGTCGTGCCGCTCGACGCCGCCCGCCACCCGGCCCCCGGCGGCTGGACGTGACCGCCACCGAGCCCCGGGCCCCGGGTGGGCGGGGGAGCGGCGTCCCGGTCCGGCACCTGCGCGACCGCATCCAGCGCGACGCCCTCGTCACCCGGCGCGACTACCTCCGCCTGCTCGTCACCGTGTCCGGCGGGCTGCTGGCCGGCACGGTCGCCGTCGCGTCCGGCCTGTTCCGCCGCCACGGCACCGGGGAGGGTGGGCGCCGGCGCGTCGCCGAGCGGCTCGAGCCGGGGCAGGGGGTCACGTTCTCGTACCCCACCGGCGACGACCCCGCCCTGGCCGTGCGGCTGGACGACGGCACGCTGGTCGGCTACTCGGCGGTGTGCACGCACCTCGCCTGCGGCGTGCTCTACCGGCCCGACGAGGCCGACCTCTACTGCCCCTGCCACGAGGGCCGCTTCGACCTGCGCACCGGTGAGCCCGTCGCCGGACCGCCCAACCGGCCGCTGCCCCGCGTCCGGCTCGCCGAGACCCGCGACGGCGTCTGGGCCGTCGACACGGAGCCGTGAGCGCCGCAGGCGGCGGCCCGGGCGCCGACCGCCGGCCGGGTGCCGGCGACTCGGGACGCCGTCCGGGCCGCGCCCCGGCTGCCGACGGACCGGCCGGCGGCCACGCCGGCCGGGCCCCGGGCGGCTCGGGGGCGGCTGGCCCGTCGCCGGGGAGCACGGGCCCGGCGGGGGCGTTCGGTGCCGCCGACGACGCGGCCCCGGCCCTCGACCCGTCGCAGCGGCCAGGCCCGCTGCGGGTGGAGCCTCCGCTCGGGCGGGGCAACGTCGAGCGGAGCCCGGTCCCCAGCCACCGGCGGGGCGCGGCCGGCGCCGACCGCTACGGCGAGCGCCTGTGGCAGGTCCCGGTCGCCGCCGCCATCGCCGTCGTGGCCACGATCGTCGTCGGCCAGCTGTGGGCGCTCACCGTCGCCCTCGACGCCTGGCTCGACGGCGATGAGGCGGCCGCCGGCTGGGCCGTCGCCTTCCAGGCCGCCAGCTTCGTGGTCGCCCTCGCCATCTGGCGGGCGACGCCCCGCGACCGGTGAGCCCCCGGTGAGCGACCGCCCACGCGACGACCGGGCGCCGAGGGACGACAGGCCGCCGGGCGACAACCCGCCGGGCGGCGTCCGGGCTGGCGGCGAGCCGGCCGCCGCGCCCCGGAGGCCCGGGCCCCTCGGCGGCGACATGGCCGCCATCGTGTTCGGCCTCGCCTGCCGGGCCCAGCTCCCCGCCCTCACGCAGCGCCACTCCTCGACCCTGGTCATGGGCCTGTTCGCGGGCGCCAACGGGCTCATCGCCATCGGCGCCATGGCCCTGGCCGCCCTCGTCACCGGCGAGCCGTTCGTGTTCCCCTCGCTCGGGCCGACCGCCTTCCTGCTCTTCTACACGCCGCTGGTGCCGGCGGCCTCGCCCCGCAACACGCTCGGCGGCCACCTGGTCGGGGCGGCGGCCGGCTACCTGTCCCTCGTCGCGTTCGGCCTGACCGACGACCCGCCGGCCCTGGCCACCAGCGTCACCGGCGCCCGGGTCGGGGCGGCGGCGCTGTCGCTCGCCCTGACCAGCGCGGCCATGGTCTGGGCCCGGGTGCCGCACCCGCCGGCCGGGGCCACCACGCTCATCGTGTCGCTCGGCATCCTGCGCGAGCCCGAGCAGCTCGTGGTCCTCATGCTCGCGGTCGTGCTGCTCGTCGCCCAGGGGTTCGCCATCAACCGCCTCGCCGGCATCGACTACCCGCTGTGGTTCCGGCGCCCCTGACGCCCCGCCCCGGGGCGGCCGGTCCGGCCGAGGCGGGCGGCCGGGGCGCCCGACCGCGGTGCCGCCCGGTGCCGGGTTCGTCGGGGGGCTAGCGTCTGCCACGGTGCGTGAGGATGGGCCGCACAACGCCTTCGTCGGGCGGGAGGACGAGCTGGGGGTGCTGGCCCGGGCGCTGGACCGGACCGTGGGCGGCGCCGTCGCCGTGGCGCTGGTGACCGGCGAACCCGGGATCGGCAAGACCTGCCTGGTCGACGCCCTGGCGGCCGAGGCCCGCCGGCGCGGCGTCCGGGTCCTGTGGACCGAGGCCCAGGAGGGGCCCCGGGCGCCGCTGGCGCTGTGGGGGCCGGTCGAGCGCGCTCTCGGCGTCCGCCGGGGCGAGCCGGGGGACCCCACCCTGCCGTCGTCGGAGCGGCGCTGGGAGCTGCTCGACCTCCTCGGGGCCGAGATGGCCGACGCCGCCCCGATCGTCGTGGCCCTGGAGGACCTCCACTGGGCGGACGAGGCCTCGCTGTGGCTGCTCGAGCGCCTGCCCCGCCAGCTGGCCGGGCAGCCGGTGCTGCTGGTGGGCACGGCCCGCCGGGGCGAGGCCGACGCCGCCGCGCTGGCCGGGGTCCGCCGCCAGGCGCACCCCGTCGTCGAGCTCGGCGGGCTCGGCGTCGCCGCCGTCCAGCGGCTCATCGACGCCCACGCCGCCGGGCGGGCGGCGCCGGCCGCCGACGCCGGGGAGCTGGTCACCCGCACCGGCGGCAACCCGCTGTTCGTGCGCGAGCTGCTGGCCGTCGGCCCCGGCGGCGACCGCCACCGGCTGCCGCCGGCCGTGTCCGACGTGCTGGCCCGATCCCTTGCCCGGCTGGACGAACCGGTGCGGGAGGCGCTGGCCATGCTGGCCGTCGCCGGGCCCGCCACCCCGCTGGCCGTGATCACCGCCGCCCTGGGCAGCACCGTCGAGGACGCCATGGACCGGTTCGACGCCGCGGCCGCCGCCGACGTCGTGGCGCTGGGGCCGGCGGGCCGGCCGACGTTCCGCCACGTCCTGTTGGCCGAGGCGGCGATCGAGGCCGTCAGCGCCGGTCGCCGGCACCGGCTCCACGCCGCGCTGGCCGACGCCTGGGCGGTGCTCGACGCCGGGCCGACCGGCCGGGGCCGGGCCGCCGCCCATCGCGTGGCGGCCCTGCCCCACGGCGACCCACTGGCGGCCGCCCGGGAGGCGCTCGCCGCCGCCCGCGCCCAGCGCGACGCGGGCGAGCTGCGCGGCGTCGTCGAGCTGGCCACGGCCGCCGACCGGGCGCTGGAGGCCGCCGGCCCGACCATCGGCGAGGGCCGGTCGGTGCGGGCCCGGCTGCTGGTGGAGCTGGCCGACGCGCTCCACGGGCTCGGCGAGGAGCTGCGCGCCGCCGAGACGTTCGCCCGGGCCGCCGACCTGCTGGTGGAGGCCGGCGACCCGGACGCGTCGCTGCGCGCCTGGGCGGAGATCGGCGCCAGCCGCAAGGTCAACCCGTTCGTCCCCTTGCCCGACCGGATCCGCCGCCTGGCCGAGGCCGACGCCGCGCTGCCGCCGGGCGACGACCCGCTGCGCGTCGGGCTGCTCAGCCGCATGGCCGTGCTGCGCTGCGCGGCGCCCGACGGTGTCGCCGCCGCCCACGCGGATGCGGACGTGGCGGTGGCGATGGCCCGGCGCCTCGGCGACCCCGACCTGCTCGTCACCGCCCTGACCGACCGCCACTACGTGCCGGCCGGGCCGGAGGGCGTGGCGGCACGGGTGGCGGCGGCCGACGAGATGATCTCCCTCGGCGACCGCCTGCGGCGCCCGGACATCGCCCTCCAGGGCTACGAGTGGCGGTTCGGCGACCGCCTGGACAGCGGGCTGCGCAACCCGGCCAACGCCGACCTCGAGGCCATGGAGGCCTACGCCCTGGTCATGCCGTCGCCGAAGTGGCAGTGGTCGGCGACGCTGCGGCGCGCCGCCCTGCACGTGATCGACGGCAACCTCGACGGCGCCCTGGCCTGCGCCGACCGGGTCGCCCCCATCGGCGGCGACGTGGCCGACCCGTCCGAGGTGCTGGGCATGGAGTTCACGATCCGGTCTACGGAGGCGCTCCTGTGGGGCCGGTGCCCCGACGGCCTGGTCGAGCAGTTCGAGCGCCTGGAGGCCGCCGGCCGGCCGCTCGCCGACCTGCCGTTCGTCGCGCTGCTGCTCGCCCGGGGCCAGTGGGTGGTGGGCCGGGCCGAGGAGGCCGCCGCCACCGTGCAGCGCTACGCGGCCGACCCCGAGCCGCTGTTCTCGTTCCTGGAGGGCATCTCGCTGGTGGCCAGCCTCGGTGCCATGGCGGCCGACCTCGGGCTCGCCGACCACGCCCCGCGGCTCCGCCGGGCCCTGCGCCCCTACGCCGACCGCCTCGGCGCCGGCGCCGGCGTCCAGGTCCAGACCCCGATCGCCACCACCCTGGGCCGCCTGGCCCTGCTCGCCGGCGACGTCGACGCTGCCGTCGCCGACCACGAGCGGGCCGTCGCCCTCGCCGAGGCGATGCCGTCGCCCACGCTCGTGGCCCACACCCACGCTCATTTGGCCGCGGCCCGGGCCGCGGCGGGCGACCACACCGGCGCGGCCGCGGCCGCCGACCGGGCCCGGCGGGCGGCCGCGCCGCTGGGGATCGTCTTGCCCGACCTCGGTCCGGGTGCCGGCGGCGCGGCGGCGAGCGCCTGGGCGGCCGACGTGGCGGCGCCGGCCGCCCCGGGCCCGCACGCCGGAGCGCCGGCCGGGCGGCCCGCCCGCCTCCGCCGCGGCGCCGACGGCACCTGGCGCATCGACGCGCCCCACGGCACGGCCACGCTGGCCGACTCCCGGGGGATGGCCCAGCTGGCGCGCCTGCTGGCGGCCCCGCCCGGGCGCGAGCTGGCCGCCACCGACCTGGCCGGCATGGACGCCGCCCCCGTCCCGGTGGCCGCCGACCTGGGGGCGGCGCTCGACGCCCGGGCCAAGCGCGCCTACCGCCGCCGCATCACCGAGCTGCAGGACGACATCGACGAGGCCGAGGCCCACCACGACCCCGAGCGGGCCGCCCGGGCCCGGCTGGAGCTCGACGCCGTGGTCCTGGAGCTCCGCCGGGCCGTCGGCTTGGCCGGCCGCGACCGGCCGACCGGCTCGGGGGCCGAGCGGGCCCGGGTCAACGTCACCCGCAGCCTCCGGCGGGCCATCGCCGCCGTGGGCGACCAGCTGCCGGACCTGGGCGCCCACCTGGAGCGTTCGGTCCGCACCGGCCGGTACTGCTCCTACTCGCCGGAGCCCTCGGCGGCCCTGGCCTGGGAGGTCACGCCCTAGCCGGGGAACCGGTCGCGCCCGCCGCCCGGCGTCGCCCGGAAGCCGGCCGCATCCGCCGACGGACCATCGTCCGGCCGACCCGCCGGCGGAACATCGTTCCGTCGGGACGGAACGCCTCCTCCGGTGACGAGCCCGACCAGGAGGAGTTCCCGATGACGTGGTCCCGAGACCTCGCGCTCGCCGCCGCCCGCCTGTCACCGACGGTGGCGCTCCGCCGGCTGGTGGCGGCCCGGCGCCGACGCGTCCCCGCCGTCCCGCCGCCCCGCCCGGATCCCGGCCGTCCCGGGAAGCCCGGCCGGCCCGGGCGCCCCCTCCCCGGGCACCCGGGCCCTGGGCCGGCGGTCGTCCCCGCCCTCTCCCGGGCCGCGGCGCCGGGGCCGGCCGGGCGAGGCCACGGGTGACCGCCCCCGACCCGGCCCCGGCGGCCGGTGCAGGCGCCGGCGACGGGCCCGGCCGCGCCGTGCCCACCGCCATCGGCCACGTGGCGGTGATCACCGCCGACCTCGACCGGTTCCGGGCCTTCTACGAGGACGTCATCGGGCTGCGGACCGCCCTCGTCCTCCGCATGGCCGGGCCCCCGGGCCTCCGCCACGCCCTGTTCCTGGTCACCGCCGTCTCGTTCGTCCACGCCGTCGAGCGCCCGGGCTACGACCCGGCGGCCGATGGCCTCGGCACCGAGATCGGGTTCCGGGGCCGGGTCGACCACCTCGCCTTCCACGTGGCGTCGGTCGCCGACCTGGAGGCCGTGCGCGACCGGCTGGTGGCGGTCGGCGCCTCGGAGGGCGTCGTCACCCCACTCGGGCCGGTGCACTCCGTGCACTTCCGCGACCCCGACGGCCTGGAGGGCGAGGTGACCGCCACCAACCCCGCCTGGGACCCGAGCCGGGACGGGCGCGACGTCGTCGAGGACGACCCCGACCCGACGCCGTTCCTCCGCCTGCTCGCCGAGGCGACCTGACCCCGATCCCTCAGCACCCCCAGCCCCAGCCATCCACACACACACAAGGAGATCCCACGTGTCCCTGCATCCGAAGACCGGTGGCGCCGTGCTCGCCGCCCTCGCCCTCACCCTCGGGCTCGCCGCCTGCGGCGACGATGACGACGACACCGCCGCCGACGGCGGCGACGCCCCGGCCGAGCTGGCCGCCGACGAGGCCGCCGACGAGGCTGGCGGCGACACGGCCGCCTACTGCGACGCCCATCTCGCCCTCGAGTCGGCCCCGCCCCCGGACATCGACTTCGCCACCGCCACCCCGGACGAGATCACCGAGGGCGTGCGGACCTACGCGGCCGACGTCATGCGGCCGCTGGCGGAGGAGGTCCTCGCCACCGCCCCCGACGAGCTGAGCGACGACTTCGCCGTCCTCGACGCCGCCCTCGACCAGATGGCCGCCTCCGGCGACCCGTCGGCGTTCGACGCCCCGGAGGCCACCGAGGCCGAGCGGCGAATCCACGCCCACGACCTCGAGGCCTGCGAGTGGGCGACGGTCGACGTGACCGCCGCCGACTACGCCTTCGACGGCCTCCCCGACGAGCTGACGGCCGGAGTGACCAGCTTCGAGCTCGCCAACGAGGGTCAGGAGGCGCACGAGCTGCTCCTGCTCCGCAAGAACGACGGCGTCACCCAGTCGGCCGAGGAGTTGCTCGCCCTCCCCGAGGAGGAGGCGATGGAGCTGGTCACGATGGTCGGCGACCCGCCCTCCGCCCCGCCCGGGGCCGACGACTACGCCATCGTCGACCTGGAGCCCGGCGACTACGTGGCGGCGTGCTTCGTGCCCACCGGCGCCACCGGCGAGGACGGACCGCCACCCGCCGGCCCGCCCCACGCCGCGCACGGCATGGTCGCCGAGTTCAGGGTCGCCTGATCGGCGGACCCGGGGCGCCGCGCGCGGCGCCCCGGGTGGGCGGACCCAGCGGGCGGCGCCGTCGGCGGACGGCGCCGGGGACAGGGCACCGGGCGGCACCGGTCGTCCCGAGTCGTGCACTCGGGCGCCGGCGCCGCCCGGCCGCGCCGGCGCGTCCGGCCTGGGGGAGCGGGCCGGACGGGCCCGGCGCCGGGGGAGGGCCGGCCCGGCGCGGCCGCCGGTGGAGGGGGGAGGGGCAACGGGCGGCGGCCGCGCCGAGCTGCGGACGATCGGTCCGGGGATAGCCCTTCAGTCCTGGCGGGGGCGCACGACGACGACCGGGCAGGGGGCGTGGTGGACGCACTGCTGGCTCACCGAGCCGAGCACCAGCCCGGCGAACCCGCCCCGGCCCCGGCTGCCGACGACGAGCAGGTCGGCGCCCTTGGCCACCTCCAGCAGCGTGCGGGCCGGGGGCCCACAGGTGACGATCCGCTCGATCGGGTCGGCCAGCCCGGTGGTGTCGGTGCTGTCGACGATCTCGTCGAGCTGCTGCTTGGCCTGCTCCTCGTAAGTGCCGACGTCGAGGGCGATGGCCCCCGGCGGGTAGAACGCGGCGGCCGGGACCTGCCACACGTGCACCGCCTCGACCCGGGCGCCGTGGGCCCGGGCCTCGCGCACCGCCCAGTTCAGGGCGTTGCGGGAGCTCTGCGACCCGTCGACCCCGACCACGATCCGTCGCATGGTCACTCCTTTCCTCGGGTCTACCTCGACCGTACGGACGGGCCGGGCCCCGGGCACCGGGCGGAGGTCCCCGGCTCGCGGGACCTTGGCCCCTGACGCCCGGTCGCCCGAGGCGCCCACGCTGGAGGCGGTGCCGCCGCGAGGTCGGCGCCGGCGCCCGGCGGAGCCGGGGACAGGAGGACGGATTATGCGTGCGCTCGTGGTGTACGAGTCGATGTTCGGCAACACCGAGGCCGTCGCCCGGGCGGTGGGGGCGGGCCTGGCGGCCCTGATGCCCACCGACGTCGTCGAGGTCGGCCGCGCCCCGGCCGCCCTCGGCGACGACGTCGACCTGCTCGTCGTGGGCGGTCCCACCCACGCGTTCGGGCTGAGCCGGCGCCGGACCCGCGCCGACGCCGCCAAACAGGCCGAGGGCCAGCTGGTCTCCCGGGGCTTCGGCCTGCGCGAGTGGCTGGCCGTGCTCGACCGGCCCCGGGACGGCGTCGCCGCGGCCGCCTTCGACACCCGGGTGAAGGTGCCCCTGCCCGGCTCCGCGGCCCGGGCCGCGACCCGGCGCCTGCGCCGGCTGGGCTTCCGGGTCGCCGCCCGCCCGACCACGTTCTGGGTCACCGGGACGCTGGGCCCGCTGGCCGACGGCGAGCTGGACCGGGCCCGGGCCTGGGGCGAGGCGTTCCCCGTGCCGGTCTTTCAACGGCGGTAGCCGCCAGCGGCCCGTCACCCCGCGCCGGACCCTTCCGGCGCCGGAACCGGCGGGGCGCCCCGCGCCGGACCCGCCCGGGGCCCGTCAGCCGGGGCGGCCGCCGCCGTCGGCCGGCGTGCCCTCGGCCTCGGCGGAGGGCCGGTCCTCCAGCACGACGCCGGCCGTCTCCGGCTCGAGGCGCAGGCCGGGCCCGGGCGTGGGCTCGACATCCTCGCGGCGGTGGGCCCGCCAGCCGTTGCTGATCGGCATGCGGCGGTCGGTCCCGAACGCTCGTGGGCTGATCTTCACCCCGGGCGGGGTCCGGCGCCGGACGAACTCGGCCCGGTCGATCCGGGTGAGCACGTCGAGCACCACCGACGCCTCGAGCCCGTCGGCGACCAGGTCCTCCACCCCGTCGCCCAGCTCCAGGTAGCGCTGCACGATCACGTCGAGCTCGGTGTAGGGCGGGAGGTCGACGTCGTCGCGGCGCTGGGCGGTCGTCCGCTTGTCGAGCACCCGCGCCGGGATGGTCGGCCGGCGGTCGTTGCGGTGGCGGGCGAGGCGGTAGACGAGGGTCTTCGGACAATCGCGCAGCGGCGCGAAGTCGCCGACGACGTCGAGCTCGAGGATCGACGTGGCGATGGCCAGCTCGGACTTGTTGCCGGTGGCGAGCAGCAACAGGTGGCGTTGCTCGGCGATGACCGACAGCAGGACCGAGCGGGTCTGGGCCTCGAGCCGGGCGCGGAGGGCGGGCGCCTCCTCGACCTGCGCCCCGTGCGGCAGCACCGCCGCCAGCGCCGTCACGGCCTCGCCGAGCGGCACGCACTCGAAGCCGATGCCGATGGCGGCGGCCACCTCCCGGGCGTCGGCCAGCTCGGCGGGGTCGGAGTCGGGCGCGGGCATGGCCACGCCGAGGACCCGCTCGGGGCCGAGGGCGTCGGCGGCGATCGCGGCCGTCACCGCGGCGTCGATGCCCCCGGACAGGCCGAGGACGGCGCCGGAGAAGCCGTTCTTCAGCGCGAAGTCGCGCACCCCGAGGACCAGGGCCTGCCAGGTCTGGTCGAGCTCCTCGCCCCGGGCCGCCACGACCGGCGCCGAGGGCGGGCGGACCGGGAGCGGGCGGGTGTGGACCGTCCGCACCGGCCCCGTGACCGCCCGGGGCTCGGCCACCGCCAGGTCGACCGTGAAGCGGTCCTCAGCGAACGCCGCCCCGGTCCCGACGATCGAGCCCGAGGCGTCGATGACCAGCGACCCGCCGTCGAACACCAGCTCGTCCTGACCGCCCACCAGGTTGACGTAGACGAGGGGCACCCCGTTGCGGCGGGCCACCTGGGTGGCCAGCGCCTCCCGGCCCTCCGGCTTGGTCCGGTGGTAGGGGCTGCCGTTGGGGGAGAGCAGCACCTGAGCGCCGCCGGCCGACTGCGCCTCGGGCGGGCCGTCGGCCGACCAGATGTCATCGCAGATGCTGATGCCGGCCACGACGTCGCCGATGCGCCACAGGGCGCCCGGCTCGGTGCCCGGCGCGAAGTTCTTGCCGTCGTCGAACGTGCCGTGGGTCGGCAGCAGGACCTTGTGGTACGTGCCCCGGTGCTGGCCGTCGGCCAGCACCGCCGCGCTGTTGGCGACCGACCGGTCGAGGCTGTCCCACGACCGCCGCGGCGGCACCGACGTCACCGTGCCGAGGACGGTGACGGTGCGCCCCGACCGCGCCGCCAGCCAGCGCGTCGCCTCCTCGGCCTCGGCGACGAACTCCCGGTGGAGCACGAGGTCGCCGACCGGGTAGCCGGTCAGCGCCAGCTCCGGCAGCACGAGGACGTCGGCCTCGGCGCCTTCCGCCCAGCCCATGGCGTCCGCGATGCGATCGGCGTTGCCCCAGATGTCCCCGACCACGTTGGGGAGCTGGGCGACGGCGACCCGCATGACGGTCACGAGGGACTCCTACCACGCCGCCGGGCGTCGACGCGGATTCGGCCCCGGCCCGCCCGTCGGCCGGGCGTGCCGCCGGCCCAGACGGACCGGCGGAAGCGACGGGCGGGAGCGCCCCGAGCCGGCGGAGTCCCGGGGCGCTCGACCGCCGACAGGATCGTAGGTTCCGACGACGGGCGGTGTCGCCCCCCTGGCGGGGGTTTCCCCTGATCCGCCGCCCGATCCCGTGGCCCGACCCCGCACGATCCCGCAGGATCCGCCCGTGTACGCCCGGCCGTGCCGGGAAGTACGCCGATGTTCGTGACCTTTCGTGACCTTGGTCCCTGCCTGGAACGACGCCCATCCCGCCACGATGGAGCCGATGGACGTCGACCGGAACGGTGCGGAGGTCGTCGGGCGGGCGGTGAGGAGGTGAGGATGGACGCGGCGCACGCGGCGGGGGCGGCGGCGGTGGCCGAGACGCACTCGGCCGTCGTGTTCTTCCTGGGTGACCGGGCCTACAAGGTGAAGAAGCCCGTCGACCTCGGGTTCCTCGACTTCCGGAGCCGGGAGGCCCGCGAGGCGGTCTGCCACCGCGAGGTCGCCCTCAACCGGCGGCTGGCCCCCGACGTCTACCTCGGCGTCGCCGATGTGGTCGGGCCCGACGGCCAGGTGTGCGACCACCTGGTGATCATGCGGCGCATGCCTCCGGAGCGGCGGCTGTCGACGCTGGTCACGGCGGGCGAGGACGTCGACGACCACCTGTGGCGGCTCGCCCACCTGCTGGCCGCCTTCCACGCCCGGGCCGAGCGCAGCCCGGCGGCCGACAAGGCCGCCAGCCGGGACGCCCTGGCGCGCCGGTGGTCGGCCAACACCCGCGAGCTGCTCGGCCTCGACGCCGGCGTCCTCGACGCGGCCGAGATCGAGGCCGTCGATCGCCTGGCGCACCGCTACCTGGCCGGCCGGGGCCCACTGTTCGAGCGGCGGATCGCCGAGGGCCGGGCGTGCGACGGCCACGGCGACCTGCTGGCCGACGACGTCTTCTGCCTGGACGACGGCCCCCGGGTGCTGGACTGCATCGAGTTCGACGTCCACCTCCGGCTCGACGACGCGCTGGCCGACGTCGCCTTCCTGGCCATGGACCTCGAGCGGTTGGGCCGCCCCGACCTGGCCGAGCGGTTCCTTTCCGCCTACCGCGAGCACGCCGACGACACGTGGCCGAGCTCGCTCGCCCACCACCACGTCGCCTACCGGGCGCAGGTACGGGCCAAGGTGGCCGCCATCCGCGCCCTGCAGGGCGACGGGGCCTCGGCTCCCGAGGCCAAGAAGCTGCTGGCCATGGCCCGGGCCCACCTCGAGGTCGGGGCCGTGCGGCTCATCGTCGTGGGTGGGCTGCCGGGCACGGGCAAGACCACGCTCGCCACCGGGCTCGGCGACGTGCTCGGGGCGACCGTGCTCCGCAGCGACGAGATCCGCAAGGAGCTGGCCGGGCTCGACCCCACCCAGCCCGCCCCGGCCGGCTACGGCGGCGGCATCTACACGCCCGCGGCGACGGCCGCCACCTACCGGGAGATGCTGAACCGGGCCCGGATCGCCCTCGAGCTGGGCGAGACCGTGGTGCTCGACGCCTCGTTCACCGACGAGCGGTGGCGAGTGGCGGCCCGCGACCTGGCCGCCGCCACGCACGCGGACGTGGTCGAGCTGCGGTGCACGGCGCCGCCCGAGGTCGCCGGCGAGCGCATCCGGGCTCGGCTCGCCGCCGGGGGCGACGCCTCGGACGCCACCCCCGAGATCGCGGCCGCCATGGCCGCCCACGAGGCCCCGTGGCCGAGCGCCCACCAGGTGGACACGTCCCGCGGCCCGGGGGCCGCCCTGACCGAGGCCACCGAGGTCGTCCGCCGAGCCGTGGCCGGGGCGCCGTCGATGTGACGCACGATGTGACGGAATCGCCCGCCGCGACCTCAGTGACCGTCTTGCCGTCTCATGGTCGTCGATGCCTTCCGTGCGGACCGGCCTGCCTACAATCCGCACGATGACGGAGGTGGCCGGGCCCAAGCAGCTTCGCCGTCTGCTCGATGCGGTGATGGCGCTGGGCTCCGAGCTGAGCCTCCCGGTGGTGCTGCGGCGCATCGTCGAGATCGCCACCGAGCTGGTCGACGCCCGCTATGGCGCGCTCGGCGTCCTCGACGCGTCCCGCACCCGGCTGGCCGAGTTCATCACGGTGGGCATCGACGAGGACGCCATCGCCGCCATCGGCCACCTGCCCGAGGGCCACGGGATCCTCGGCAAGCTGATCGTCGACAAGGAGCCGGTACGCCTGCCGGACCTGTCCGAGGACCCGGACAGCTACGGGTTCCCGCCCAACCACCCACCGATGACGTCGTTCCTCGGCGTGCCGATCTGGGCGCGGGGCGACGTGTTCGGGAACCTGTATTTGACCGAGAAGGCGAACGGCGAGGTGTTCACCGACGTCGACGAGGAGCTCGTCGTCGGCCTCGCCGCGGCCGCCGGCGTGGCGATCGAGAACGCCCGTCTGCACGCCCAGGTCCAGGAGATCACGGTGCTGGAGGACCGCGAGCGCATCGCCCGCGACCTGCACGACACCGTGATCCAGCGGCTGTTCGCCACCGGGCTCCTGCTGCAGGGCGCGGTGCGGCTCGTGAAGGTGCCCGAGGCTGCCGAGCGCATCCAGCAGGCGGTCGACGACCTCGACGAGACCGTGCGCCACATCCGGTCGGTGATCTTCGAGCTGCAGCCCGTCACCGCCAGCGAGCAGAGCGTGCGCCGCGACCTGCTGGCCGTCGCCGCCGAGCAGGCCCGGGTGCTGGGCTTCGAGCCGGTCGTCCGGTTCGACGGCCCGGTCGACGCCGCGGTGGACGACAAGCTGGCCGACGACCTCCTCAACACCGTGCGGGAGGCGCTCACCAACGTGGCCCGCCACGCCCAGGCGACGCGCGCCACCGTCGAGATCTCGGTCAAGGACGAGCAGATCGAGGTCGTCGTCATCGACGACGGCGTCGGCATCGACGAGTCGCGGCCGCACGGCGGCCGGGGCCTGCGCAACATGCGCGAGCGGGCCGAGCGGCTCGGCGGCACCTTCCACATCGGCCCGGCGGTCACCGGGTCCGGCACGCAGGTCACATGGCGCGTCCCCGCGGCCAGCTGATGTCCGGCCGCCCCGGGCCCGCCTGCCGCTCCGGCCGCCCCGGGCGTCCCGTCGACGGGTGGCGGCCCGCCGGGGCCGGACGTCGGGGCGCGAAGGGACCTTCGTCCCTACCTATCGCCACTCTGGGCGCGGAGCATGGTGGCCATGCTGTACACGACGCCGATGGACCGGACCCGAGTCGCCGTCGCCTCCGAGCCTGGCCCCACGAGCGTCGGGCAGGACGGGTCGGAGCCGCCGACGGTCGACGAGATCCGGGCCGGGCTGGCGTCGGTGGCCGAGCAGCTGCGGGCGCTGTGGTCGGTGGCGCTCGAACAGGGGGACTTCGACGAGATCACCCGCATCGTCGACGCCAGCCACGCGGTCGAGCGGGCCCTGGTGGCGCTCGACACGCCGGCCCGGGTCGGGGGCTGGAGCCCGCGGCGGCCGTCGCACCGCTGACCGCCGGCCGGCGGGCTGCGGCTGCGTCCGCGCCTGCCCCCCGGCCGCCGACGCCGGCCGACCGGCGCCCGGCCTCGGGACCTTCGGCCCTGGCACACATGCGGCGGGCGGCGGTACACAAGTGCGCCACGCCCGGTGTCGGCCGGGCGCGGGATCGTTGGCCAGACGGAGTTGACCACGATGTTCGACACGAACGGTGAGCCGGACCGGCGCGACCGGAACGGTCTCGAGGTCCTCACCGATCGCGAATGTCTCGAGCTGCTGCGCTCGGCGTCGGTCGGTCGCGTGGGGCTGACCATCGAGGCGCTGCCGGCGATCCTGCCAGCGAACTTCGCCGTGCTCGACGGCGACGTGATCATCCGGACGGGCTGGGGGGCGAAGCTCGACGCGGCGACCGACAACCAGGTGGTGGGCTTCGAGGTTGACGACTTCGACCCCGCCACCCGCCAGGGGTGGAGCGTGCTCATCCGGGGCCGGGCCGAGGTCGTGCGCGACCCGGCGCTGCTCGAGCGGGCCCGCCAGCTGAACCTCGACTCGTGGGCGCCGGCGCCGCGCGACCACTACGTGCGGATCCGGTCCGAGGTGGTGTCCGGCCGCCGGATCACCCGCCTCGTCGCCGCCGAGACCAGCGGCACCTGACCCCCAAGCAACCAACCTGATCCCGTCTCGGCGGGGAGGGGAGGAGCGATGCAAGCGCTTCAGCTCACCGGATGGAAGTCCCCACCGGAGCTCCGGGAGGTCCCCGACCCCGAACCGGGCCCCGGCCAGGTCGTGGTGCGGGTGGCGGCCGCGGGGGCGTGTCACTCCGACCTCCACCTCATGCACGACTTCGAGCCCGGGCTGTTGCCCTACGACCTGCCGTTCACGCTCGGCCACGAGAACACGGGGATCGTCGAGGCCGTGGGCTCGGGCGTGCAGCACCTCGAGCCGGGCGAGCCGGTGGCCGTCTACGGCCCCTGGGGCTGCGGGCGGTGCTGGCGCTGCCACCAGGGCATGGAGAACTACTGCGAGCGGGCCGTCGAACTGGGCGGCGCCGGCGGCGGCCTGGGGTTCGACGGCGGGATGGCGCCGCTCATGCTGGTCCCGCAGGCCCGGTGGCTGGTGCCGCTCGGCGACCTCGACCCGGTGGCGGCGGCGCCGCTGACCGACGCCGGGCTCACGCCCTACCACGCCATCAAGCGCTCGCGGCATCTGCTCCACCCCGGCTCGACCGCGGTCGTCATCGGCGTCGGCGGGCTCGGCCACCTTGCGATCCAGATCCTGAAGGCGACGAGCGCGGCGTCGGTCGTGGCCGTCGACACCCGGCCCGAGGCCCTCGACCTGGCCCGGTCGGTGGGCGCCGACCACACGGTCGCCTCGGGCGACGACGCCGCCGCCCAAGTCCGCGACCTGACCGGCGGGAAGGGCGCCGATGTGGCGCTCGACTTCGTGGGCGTGGACGCCACGATCGCCCTCGCCGCCCAGGTCAGCCGCCCGCTGGCCCACGTGACCGTGGTGGGCATCGGCGGCGGGTCGTTCCCGTTCGGGTTCTTCTCGCTGCCCTACGAGGTGTCGCTGGCCACCACCTACTGGGGCACGCTGCCCGAGCTGGCCGAGGTGCTCGACCTGGCCCGTCGCGGGCTCGTGACGGCCCACGTCGAGCGGTTCGGGCTGGCCGACGCCCCGCGGGCCTACGAGGCCCTGGCGGCCGGCGAGCTGCGGGGGCGGGCCGTGATCGTGCCCTGACGGCGTCGGCCGCGCCTTGACGGGGCGGCCAGTCCCGGCGGGGGTGGCCCGCCCCCGCCGGGACTGGCCGCCTGGGTGCGCCCGGGCGTCCCCGGGTGTTCGTCCGACCTCCGGCCCGGTCAGATGGTGCCGAAGGTCCCTGTCGCCGCCGGCGTCCGGCCCGCACGCTCGCTCCATGAGGATCCTGTGTGTGGAGAACGAGCCGGGCGCCGCTCGGCCGGCGGAGGACCGCCTGCGGGCGGACGGCCACGAGGTGGCGCGCTGCTTCGCGGGCGACCGGGCGACGTGCGTCGGGCTCGACCGGCCCGGGGCTTGCCCGCTGGACGACCCCGACGGCGTCGATGTCGTGCTCGCCGTGCGTGCCCCGGGGCACCAGTCGCCGACCGCCCGCGAGGTCGGGGTCACCTGCGCGCTGCGCCGGCGCATCCCGCTCGCCGTGGCGGGACCCGTCCGGCCCAACCCCTTCGCCCGCTGGACGGGCGCGGTGGCCGACGACACGGACCACGTGGCCGCCGCCTGCGCGACCGCCGAACGCCGCGCCCTCGCGGCCCTGGGCGACGAGGTGACGGCCGCGCTGTGCCGGGGTCTGGGGCCCGGCTGCCGGCCGGGCGTCGACCTGCACACCGACGTCCGGCGCCAGGCGGACGGCCTCGCGGTCACCGTGCGCCGGCCGGCGTCGGCGGCCGACCGGGACGGCGAGCTGGTGGTGCGGGCGCACCGGGCGCTGCGGGACGCCGGCGTGGTCGCCCCGCGCCTGTCGATCGCCTGCGCAGACCGGGCGCCGACTGCGGGGGCGGGGACGTGAGCTCCGTCGACCGCCGGACCGGGCTCGAGGTGCTCGACCGCGACACCTGCCTCGAGCTGCTGGCCACCGCCGAGGTGGGCCGCCTGGCCATCGGCGGGCTCGGTGACGTGGTGCTGCTGCCGATCAACTACGCCCTCGACGGCGAGACCGTCGTGTTCCGCACCGACCCGGGCACCAAGCTGGAGCGGGCCGGCCGCTGGGGCCGGGCCACGTTCGAGATCGACGACTTCGACCTCGTCGCCCGGGCGGGCTGGAGCGTGGTGGTCACCGGCCGGCTCGAGGAGGTCACGCACTACGACGCCACCGCCTTCGAGCGCGTCGGGCGGCTGCCGATCGACCCCTGGGTGGGCGGCGAGAAGCGCCACTGGCTCCGGCTCGTCCCGACCCGGATCACGGGTCGCCGCCTGGTCCCGGTCGCGGAGGCCGGCCCGTGAGCGCGCACCCCGAGCTCGTGCTCCGCGTCGGTGACATCGACCTGCGGCCGATCGTCACGGTCGGGCCCGACGCCACGCTCCAGGCGGCGGCGAGCGTCATGCAGGCCCACAGCATCGCGTCGGTGATCGTGAGCCGGCCGGACGAGCCGGTCGCCATCCTCACCGAGCGCGACGTGACGCGGGCGGTCGCCGCCGACCGCCCGCCCGGCACGCCGGCCGCCGGCCTGGCGTCGCCCCGCCCGCTCACGGTCGACGCCGACACCGTCGTCCTCGACGCCGCCGGGCTCATGCTGACCGAGAACGTCCGCCACCTCGTCGTCACCCGCGACGACCGCGCTGTCGGCGTGGTGTCCATGCGCGATCTGCTCGCCGCGCTGGTCGACGCGGTCACCCCCGAGCGGCTCTACGTCATGCTCCAGGCGATCTCGGGCTCGTCCGCCGGCTCCTGGCCCGGCTGAGCCCCGACCGGCGTGGTCGGTGGTCCGGCGGCCACCGGCCGCTCGGTCCCTCGGCCGCCGGTGAGGGCTCGGCGGGCGCTCCGGTCAGGGCTCGATTCCCGCCCCGATCAGAGTTCGGCGGGCGTTCCGGTCAGGGTTTGGCGGGCGCCGACTCCGGCGGGAGCAGCAGCGGCCCGAGCGCCTCGGCGTCGCGGGCCTCGGCCCGGGCCGCCAGGCGGGCCCGGAGCCCGGCGATCATCAGCGCCAGCCCCTCCTCGAACCGCTCGTCGTCGGGCCCGGCGGCCTCCATGGCGGCCGCCAGCGTCGGGCGCTCGGGCGAGCTGAAGGCGGCGCGGAGGGCGGCGGCCTCCTCGTCGGGCAGGGGCTCGCGGGCGGCGTCGGACTGGGCCTCCAGCGCGTCGCCGGTGATGTAGGCGGTCAGGACCAGCCAGAACCGCAGCGCCTCGGCGGGCGACAGGCCGGCCTCCACCAGGACCGCCAGCATGCGGTCGATGTGGACGGCGGACTCCGGCGTCGGCCGGTTCCCCGCCACCAGCCGGGCCCCGTCGCGGTGGCGCAGGAGGGCGCCCCGGACCGCTCGGGCCCGCTCGGCCACCCACTCCCACCACGGCTCGCCGGGCGCCGGCTCGGGCCGCACGTCGGCCACGCCCTCCCGCACGATGGCCTCGGCCACCAGGTCGAGCAGGTGCCGCTTGTTGCGTACGTGCCAGTAGAGCGTCGGCGCGGCCACCCCCAGGCGGTCGCCGAGCGCCCGCAGCGTCACGCCGTCGAGCCCCTGCTCGTCGAGCAGCTCGACGGCCGCTCGCACCACGTCGTCCCGGGTCAGTGCCATCTCCCTTGACACTCTAACGCCGTTAGGGGGAGACTGCCGGGCGATGCGTCTAACAGCGTTAGAGAGACGGGCTGCCGCCAGCGGGCCCGCCGCGCCGGCCACGGCCGGCGGGGCCCGCCAGGCCGGCGCAGCCGCCGAGGTCAGCGAGGGTGCCGGCGGCGGGGCCGCCGTGTCGGTGCGGGGCCTGCGGAAGGCCTACGGGCAGGTCGAGGCTGTCCGGGGCATCGACCTCGACGTCCCGCCCGGCGAGCTGTTCGGTTCCTGGGCCCGAACGGGTCATGTCGCATCGTCCCTAAGGGTCACGGACCACCACCAAGAACCCCAACGGCAGCCACCAACACAAGCCGACACGACGCCGTCGCCACACCATCGCAGGACAGCGCTCAGGCGCGTGTTGCGCCCTCCGGCCAGATGACCGTCACAGGTAGGCCGAGCTGACGTGCTGCCGTGACGACATCCGCGGTGCCGCCGTAGCCCCGTGCGGGGAGCCCGTCCCACACGGCGTACAGCTCCTCAGCGTGTTCGAGCATCAGCTTGGACGCGGCCATATGTGACTCCGAAGTTGACTGCCGGAACGGCAGCCTACGTATGGCAGACGCGTCGGCGAGGAGCCGGTCATAGACCGGGTGATGTTCGGCCGGGAGTCCCGCTCGGTACTCCTCGGCCGGGATGATGACTTCCAACCGTCCGCCGCGGTCCAGCACGGCCTGTGCGAATAGGGAGTCCGCTCCGTCTGCGATGCACGACAGTCCGACCAGCTCGTCTGGGTCGTGGTTCGCGAGCTGGTGTCGCAACTCGGTGTCCACCATCACCGTTGTTGACTTAGGGAGGCCGCGGTGGCCACTGATCGCGATTCGAGGCATGGGGTCTGGTCTATGTGCGGGCAGTGCGGATGCGTTCGTCGAACCGGCGGACGGCGGTAGGTGGGTTGCGTCCGGCGTAGCCGCGACGGAGTGCCCGGGCCCGGTTGACGATGCGCGCGCTCTGCTGTGCAGGGCTCGCGTCGAGCACGTCGGTGGCGATCATGAATGCGTAGTCAACCTCGCCGGCCTGAAGGTGGGCGTCGGCATGATCGAGCCGCCAGAGGGCCGCCTGACGAGTCGGTGCGACAAGCATCGGTCCGGCGTCGTATGCCGCGCGGACCGCAAGGTGGGGCTTACCGAGTCGCACGGCGCACGCAAGCCGGTAGGCCGCGACCCTCGCGGAGTCGAACGCGAAGACCCACGGCCAGGGCGGTGATTCGTCGGCCTGGCGTTCGACCGCCGCTTGCGACCGATCGAGCGCGGCAAGGGCGGCGCGCTCGTCGGAGGCCGAGGCATGGGCAAGCGCTCCCACTGCTGACAGCCAGGCGACGGCAATCGCTGGAGGATCGTTACCGAGCTGCTGATTGGCTGCGGCGACAAGGGCGAGACTTTCTGAGGCATCGCCCAGCTCGGCAGCGAACGCGGCAAGCGTGCCGGTCATGTATGCGCTCAGTACGGGGTCGCCGGCCTCACGAGCCGACGTGATGGCTACGTCGTAGTAGCGGCGAGCCGAGCCGAGGTCGTACATGTCCCAGTGGAGCCAGCCAGCGAAGCCCGCGACCTCGCTCAGCGCCCCGGCAAGTCGAGCGCGAGCGCCGATGTCGTCGGCCGTCGCAGCGGCGCGACCGGTCACCCGAAGGTGGGCCAAGACAGCCTCGGCGAGGTCGCGAGACGGCATTGTGCCGTCGAGGCGCCGTTGGGTGGCAGTCACGAGTCGTAGGCCGTCAGCAGGTGTCTCCGTGGTCGGCGCGGGCATCGGGGGCAGGAACGTCGACGCGGCGACGCCTCCGGCGCCTGCCAAGAAGTCTCGCCGGTTCATCGGGGCGTCCGAGATGCTGTCGAGTGGTCCCGACAAGCCCAGGAGCTGCGGTGGCATGTCGAGAACCTGGGCGACACGGCGCAGGATGCGGATGTCGTAGGCATGTCGTTGTCCTCGCTCGATGCGGGAAACGACCGATTGGCTGTAGCCGCACGCTGCGCCGAGATCGGCCTGGCTTCGACCCCGTGCCTTGCGGACGAGTCGGATGACGACTCCGGTGTCGCCTTTGCGGGCAGCGTTCAAGATCGCTGGATTCGACCACAGCGCACTCATACCGATCGCTCCCGTGTGACGGGCAGTGTAAGTAGCCCAACCAGATCGGCCCGCCTCTATGCGTGTCTGGCATATTGCCATGCCCAACCAGACTCGGTACCTCGGCACCCCGCCGGGATCGTGGTTCGCTCGCCGGCATGCGAACGACGGAACGCGGTCGAGGCGGAGGCGAGCGTGACGACCTACGCCAACTCGCCCGCGAGCTACTTGACGCCGAGGAGGCGTATCGTCGCGCGCCGACCTTGGACAACACGTCTCGGCTTCTGCGGGTGCAGCGCCGGTTGGAGGCAGTGTTGGTGTCGGGGGTGCAGCGGTGAGCGGCCTCGTGGTCGTGGCGGCTGTCTCCGCGGTGGTCGGTCTGGCCGTCCTGTGGGACCGCGTGTTGGACCGGATCGTGGCTCGGCAGCAGAGACGGGAGGCGGAGCCGTTGCGTCGTGCGCGTCGTGGTGAGCCTCCGGTGCTGGGTGGCGCGCCGCGGCATCTGCGGGCTGGGGGGCGGTTGCGATGAGGCCCCGTCCGTTGGCGTCGCAGGGCCAGGTGTGCGAGCCGCTCGACGTGGACACGCAAGTTGCGCACGCAGCCCGTGTCTACGACTACCTGCTGGGCGGGGTGGACAACTTCGCGGTGGATCGGGAGGCGGCCGAGCGGGGAGCGGCAGCGTTGCCTGGTGGGCTCGAGCGGGCGCAGCTCATGGTCCGGTCACAGCGGGCATTTCTGGCGTCGGTGGTGCGATGTCTGGCAGCCGAGATGGGCGTCCGCCAGTTCCTCGACATCGGGACCGGGATACCGAACGCGGACAACGTGCACGCGGTGGCGCAGGAGACAGCACCGGAGTCCCGGGTGGTGTACGTCGACAACGACCCGGTGGTGCTGGCGCACGCGCACACGCTGCTGCGCAGCACGCCGCAGGGAGCGACCGCATACATCCACGGCGATCTACGCGACCCCGAGCCCATCCTGAACGAGGCGGCCGAGACGCTGGACTTCGAGCGGCCGGTCGCGCTCGTCCTCGTGGGCATCCTGCACCTGATCCGCGATGAGGATGACCCCTGCGGGATCGTGGCCCGCCTGGTCGACGCCGTGCCGTCGGGGAGCTACTTGGCGTTGTCGCATCTCGCGAGCGACGTGGAGCCCGAGTTGTCCGAGGCGATGGCCCGTGCGAATGAGACGATGAGCGACCCGTTCGTGCTGCGCACGCGCGACGACGTTGTCCGGTTCCTGGACGGGTTGGACGTCTTGGGTCCGGGGATCGTGACGCTTGATCGGTGGCCGTGGTGCCAGGGCGCCGAGGCGGTCGGCTGCCAGTCCGATCGACCGGTGGCGGCGTACGGGTCGGTGGGACGCAAGCCATGAGGCTGCGTCGCGAGAACGGCTACAAGCGGTTGACGATTGACATGGCGCCCGGCTTGTACGACGAGCTGCAATCGTTGGCAGACGACGCTGGGATCAGCGTCAGCGAGTACCTGCGGCGAGCGGTGGCTTTGGCCCGGTGGGCGGGCGTGGGTGAGGACGGCAGGATCGGTCACCGGTTCGTCGGGTTCAAGGTGACTCCGTACGTGTATGACGAGCTGCAACGCCGAGCCGACGACGCGGGCCTCACGCTCGACGGGTTCATGAACCGCACCGTCGAGAACGCCTTGGAGGGCGGACCACTCCTGGCGAACGGCGACGACGCGGACTGAGCACGCAACGTCTCGCTCCCGGGGGCGTGAGGCCCACGTCTCCCGGAGCGTGCCGGGCGGGCGTCACCACCGCCGCTGGCGGTCCGCCCGGTCGCGGTGGCCCCGACCCTGTCGCCCGCAACCGTCGCGGGGCAGGGCTGGGGCCGCCACCCATCAACCACACCGCGGCCCGTGGGCGGGACGCACGGCCGCATGGCGCGAGAGAGTGAGGTTTGTTGTGACGACTGGGGCATCCGAGGACGACAGGACGCTGACTGTGAGCGTGACGTCGGGGACGTATGCGCGTCTGGAACAGCGGGCGAGGGCGGCCGACATGTCAATGGATCAGTACGTGTTCGACCTGGTGATCCATGACGCGTACGCACTTAGCAGGTGGGAGCGGGCACGGGATGACGTGGAGGCGGCCTGCGCGACCGCGGCCTTGGTGCTGACGCCGGTCGGATACTTCATGCACGCGGACGTGCTGCTCGCGCTTGCGGCGGCGCTCATCGTGCCGGCGTGGGTGCCGGCACTGATGCGGTACCTGCGACGACGCAAGGCCCAGCGAATAGGTGCCGCCGAGGCCCCGCTGCGCTGACGCACTCCCCCCGCTTTGAGGTCGTGGGAGGCGAAGGGCGACGGCATGTAGGGGAGCGACCAGCGGGTACCTACTCGTACACGGCGCCCCTGGCAGTAAGCGTCGATGCCGACAGGCAACCGTTTCCGGTTCGTCGTGCGGGCCCTGCCGGCGGGCGACCGGCCCGGGCTGGAGGGCGGGCTGACCTGGTGGGGCTGGCCGGTGCCGGCGTGGCTGGAGGTGGTCGTCGTGCTGGTCGCCGGCCTGGCGCTGCTGGCCGCCGCGGCCGTCGCCTTCGCCCGCGACGAGTAGCCCCGGCGCGACCGTCCCGCGCGCCCGACGCAGCCGGGTGGGCACGGGGCGGCGGGGGCACGGCCGAAGGGCCCGGCGGACGGGGGACGAAGGTCCCACGGCGAGGCGCCCGACGGCCCTGCCGTCCGGCCCGGTTGCGGCGCCACCGTGAGCCCCATGAGCGAGACCATCACCCCCACCCGCCCCCGCCCCGATCCGGAGAGCGACCACGGCCGGGCCGAGGACCGGCCCGACGGCCGACCCGCCCGGCCGGGCGGCGCGGCGTCGGGCGACGGGGAGCCCCCGTCCCGCGGCCGGGCCGGGGCGACGCCGGCGGCGCCGGCCGGGGAGCCCGGCCTGAGCGTGGGGTCGTTCGCGGTCGTCGTGGCGGTGCTGGCGCTGGTGTTCGCCTCGGTAGCGCTCGTCGTGGGCAAGGGCGACGGCGAGGGCGGCGGATCGGGCGGGTCCGCCGGCTCCGGCGACGCCACGACCGTGGAGCTCTCCGAGTTCGCCATCACGCCGGCCGACCTGTCCGTGCCGGCGGGCGGGAGCCTCGAGGTCACCAACAGCGGCTCGACGCCGCACAACCTCTCGATCGAGGGCACCGACATCGCCACCACCGACCTGGCCGCCGGCGAGAGCGAGACGCTCGACCTCTCCTCGCTGGAGCCCGGCGAGTACGAGGTGCTGTGCACGATCCCCGGGCACGCCGACTCGGGCATGACCGGGACGCTCACGGTGACCGAGGGCGAGGCCCGCGGGGCGGCGGCCGGCAGCGCGGCCTCCGGCGGGTCCGGCGACTCGGGCGACGGCGCCGTGTCCGGCCACGACCACGCGGCGATGACCGAGGAGCAGTACGCCGAGATGAGCCGGATGATGAACGAGTCGGTCGAGCGGTTCCCGGCCGAGACCGAGGGCGAGGGCAACCAGGTCCTCGAGCCCGAGGTCCAGCCGGACGGCACGAAGCTGTTCGAGCTGACCGCCGAGGTCACGCCGTGGGAGGTCGAGCCGGGCCGCACGGTCGACGCCTGGACCTACAACGGCATGGTCCCGGGCCCCCAGCTCCACGTGGACGTCGGCGACCGGGTCAGCATCCGGCTGCAGAACAACCTGCCGATGGGCACCGACCTGCACCTCCACGGCATCAACGTGCCCAACTCGATGGATGGCGTCGCCCCCATCACCCAGGACCTCATCGAGCCCGGCGAGTCGTTCACCTACACGTTCACGGCCGACGAGCCGGCCGTGGCCATGTACCACGCCCACCACCACGGCCAGATGCAGATCCCGAACGGCATGCTGGGCACGCTGTTCGTCGGGGAGGTGCCCCTGCCCCGGGGCGAGACCGTCAGCGGCCACCGCATCCCCGGGGACCTGCGGGTCGACCACGAGCTGCCGCTGGTGCTGAACGACAGCGGCGTCATCGGCTACTCGCTCAACGGCAAGAGCTTCCCGGCGACGGCGCCCGTCACCGCCCGCCGGGGTGACTGGATGCTGGTGCACTACTACAACGCCGGCGCCCAGATCCACCCCATGCACCTGCACCAGTTCGACCAGATCGTGGTGGCCAAGGACGGCTTCCCGGTCGACGAGCCCTACGTGGCCGACACGCTCAACGTCGCCCCCGGCGAGCGCTACAGCGTGCTGGTCCGCCTCGACGAGCCGGGCACGTGGGTCTGGCACTGCCACATCCTCAACCACGTCGAGCGCGAGACCGGCATGTTCGGGATGATCACGGCCGTCGTCGTCGAGTAGCCCCGGTCTCGGGCCGAGCGGCGGCACCCTCCCCGGTACCCGGCATCGGCGCCGATGCCGGGTACCGCCGCGTCCCCGGGCCCGACGAGCACCGTCGCTCGTCGCGGAGCGCCTCGGCCGGGTAGACGCGGGCCCGCAGGGCGGGGAGAAGCGTGCTGGCCAGGGCGGCGAGGCAGACGACCATGAACATCACGGCCAGGGTCGACGCCGTCCAGCGCCCGGACCCCGCACGGCCCCGGTGTCGTAGGCCTTGGCGACGCCGGTGGCGGCGATGATCGGCGCCGGCCCCCTGGCCCCCGCCGGCGGCCGGGGCCGGCCCGCGAAGCGACGACGGCGTCGCCGCTCATCCCGCCATCGTCCGCCCCGGCAACCGAAGGCGACAGGGCCGCACGGCCGGCCGAGGCCGCGACCTACGTCCCGGCCTCGGCCTCGTCGGCCTCGTCGGCGGCCTCGCCGTCCCGGACGACGACGACCGGGCTGGGGGAGTGCCGGGCGACCTGCTGGCTCACCGAGCCGAGGCGCAGGCCGGGGAACCCGCCGGCGCCCCGGGAGCCGACCACGACCAGGTCGGCCTCCTTGGCCGCGTCGAGCAGGGCCGCCGCCGGGCGGTCGCAGACGACCGCCCGCTCGAGGGGCCCGGCCAGGCCGGAGAGGTCCTCGCTCTCCAGCACGGAGGTCACCATGTCGCGGGCGTCCGCCCCGAAGACGTCGGGCCCCTCGACCACCGCGCCGTACGGGTAGGCGGCGAACGCCGGCGGCATCCAGGCGTGCACGACCCGCAGGGCGCTGCCGCGGGCCCGGGCCTCGCCGATCGCCCAGCGCAGGGCCCGGCGGGCGTGGTCCGAGTCGTCGACGCCCACGACCACCCGGTCGTGGACTGGCCGGTCGGTCGCCGCCTGGCCGGCGTGGATCACCGCCACCGGGCAGCGGGCGTGGTGCAGGCACTGGTCGCTGACCGAGCCGAGCAGCAGTCGCTGGAAGCCGCCCAGCCCGCGGGCGCCGACCACGAGGAGCCGGGCGTCGGCGGCCGCCGTGAGCAGGGCCCGGGCCGGCAGGTCGCAGACAGCCGAGCGCTCGACGGTTCGGGCCGTCTCGGGCCCCACGGCGGCGACCACGGCGGCGTCGAGGGCGGCCAGGGCGTCGGCGCTGTCGTAGGCGGGGTCGAACCGCTGGCTGCCGTCGGCGTGGTGCTGGTCTAGCAGCCCCCAGGCGAGCACGGCCCGGACCGTCCAGCCCCGGAGCTCGGCCTCGCGGACCGCCCAGCGCAGGGCCTCGGCGGCCCCCTGCGACTCGTCCACCCCGATCACGATGTCCGCCATGGTCAGAGCCCCTCTCGGTTGGGGACCCGGTCGGCCGCGTCGGCGCCGGCCCGGTCCCCGTCGGCTGCGTCCCGGTCAACGGTGTCGTCGGTGACCTCGTCGACGCTCCGGTGGATGCGCCGGCCGGTCACCTCGCGGGCCTCGATGCGGATCCAGTGGGGCTTGGGCCCGACGCTCCAGTAGCGGAGGTTCCGCTCGGCGACGCGGTGGCGCTCGTCGGGGTCGGTGAGCTCATGAGCCCGGCCCTTGACCAGCACGCTCCAGCCCTTGTGCCGCTCGGGGTCGACGCCGTCGACCTCGAAGCACACCGCCGGGCTCTTGGCCAGGCCGGCCAGCTTGGTGCCGGGGTCGGTGCGGAAGACGATCGAGTGGCCGTCGACCATGTGGTTGACGGGGTAGATCTCCGGGGCGCTGTCGACCAGCACGCCGAGGCGCCCGACCTGGGTCTCGGCGAGGAGGTCCCAGCACTCGGCCTCGCTCAGGTACTCCATCCAGGTGCGGGTGTCGACGGTCCCCATCGCGCCCTCCTCGGGGGATCTCTCCACGACCAGCATGGGCGGAGTGTCGACCGGCCCCTAGGGCCGAAAGGCCTATCCGAGCGGGGCGGTCGGCCAGGGCGGGCCGTCGACGGTGTCGGCGGCGGTGTCGGCCCCGTGGGGGGGGCGACGATGCGGTCGTGCTCCATGACCGCCAGCGCCTCGCGGATCGAGACCATGCCCACGACCCGGTCGTCGTCGACGACCGGGAGGTGGCGGATGCCGTGGCGGAGCATGAGCATGGCCGCCGCCCACAGGGGGCTGTCGGCCTCGATCGGGAAGGGCGTGCCGGTCATCGCGTCCCGGACGCGGGTGCGGTCGGGGTCGCGGCCGTCGGCCAGCGCCCGGACGAGGTCGCGCTCCGACAGCACGCCGACCAGCCCGCCGGGGGCGACGACGGCGGCGGCGCCGATGTCGTGGTCGCGCAGCACCGTGGCCGCGGTGCGCAGGGTCGTGTCGGGGGCCAGCGTGACGGCCGGCGTGCTCATCACCAGCCGGACCGTGTCGTTGCTGTGGGTGGTGCTCAGTCGGGGGGCCATCGGGCTGCTCCTCTCGCTGTCTCGGTGTCGCCGCCGGCCTGGCGCCGGGGCGGACGCGCGATGGCCACCGCCCGGGGCGGTGGCCATCACGGTGGTGGGCTGGGCCCCCATGGGGGTTACTGGAGGACCTTGGCGTGCCGCTTCACGATCGGCAGGCGGGCCCACGCCCGGCCGAAGCCCCAGCGGTCGCCGGCGTGGGTGACGGCGAGGACGATGAGCGCCAAGGCGTAGATGACGTGGTAGTCGACCACCGGGTTGGTGGACATCGACGGCTCGCCGGTCGACAGGTGCTTCGCCAGCGGCCACTCGGCGGCCCACATCAGCGCCATCATGACGGTGCCGCTGACGGCGGCGATGCGCAGGCCGACGCCGGCCATGACCGCGACGCCGATGCCGAGCAGGCCGAGCATGAACAGCCAGTCGGCCCAGGCGGCGCCGGCCCACGAGTGGAACGTGCTCTCGAGCGGGCCGACCGCCACCGAGCTGAGGAACCCCTCGGTGGGGGAGCCGCCGTCGATCCAGGCGTTCTCGGACGGGGTGGCGTAGCCGAGCCCGAACGTCTTGTCGAGGAACGCCCACAGGAACAGGAACCCGGTGGCGAGCCGCAGGCCGGCGAGCCAGCCGGAGACGGGGCGCCGGGTCTCGGTGGGGGCTTCCTCGGTGGAGCCGTTGGTGGCGGGACCGGCGGTCCGTTCCTGCGCCAGGTCCTTTTCACCACGGGGTGTGACGATCGCCATGTGGTGACCTCCGTGTAGATCCGTCACCGACACCGTCGCCCGTCGGGCCCCCGTTCCAGCAGGGCCCAAGAACCCGTTGTGGGGTCCCGACCGGCCCCCCCGCTCGGGACCTTCGTCCCTGGATGTCCCTGCGTGCCGCGGCGGGCGGCGTCGACCGGGCGGCCCGGGGCCGCCGTCTGGTGGGATGAGGGCATGAGCGAGCCGTACGAGGTCCGGGACGACGGCGCCGTCGTGCTGACCGTCCACGTCCAGCCGGGCGCCGCCCGCAGCGGGGTGGCCGGCCGCCACGGCGACGCGGTCAAGGTCCGGGTGGCGGCCCCGCCGGAGGGCGGGCGGGCCAACGCCGCCGTGGTCGAGCTCGTCGCCGCGGGCCTCGGGGTCCGGCGGTCCGACGTCGAGCTGCTCGCCGGGAAGACCGGGCGCCGCAAGCGCCTGCTCGTGCGCAACGCCACCCCCGCCGCGGTCGACCGCTGGCTCGACGGTCGGTGACCGGCTGACCCGCGGGCGTGGCGGGCCCGCCCGGGCCGGCGGCCGCTCACGCCCTAGTGAGATCTGATTGTGCGGGTCGGGACGTTCGACCCTGGCCGACGCCCCCGTCCGCCGGGAGACTCGCGGCGCGGATCGGGCCGGACCGGCCGCCTCCCGCGGGAGGGGTCGCTCGGCCCGTCGGTGGTGGCAACCTCCGCCCCCCGGGCGGAGTCGACGACGGGGTGGACACGGGTGGACATGGGCGGAAGACGGGGGAGAGGTCGGGCGGTGGCGCGCGCCCTGGCGGCGCTGGCGCTCGGCGGGGTGCTGGCGGCGTGCCTGCCGGCGGGGGCCGAGCAGGTGCCGTACCGGATGGACGCGTCGAACCAGGCGGGCTGGTGGAAGCCTCTCGACGAGTTCGGCGGCAGCGTCTACGTGGCCTATGACGCCTGGGGCAGCGCCAAGGAGGGGGGCTCGGCCGACCGCCACACGGTGTACGTGGCGCGGCGGACGGCGTCGGGCGCCTGGTCCCGCGGCTGCCTGCGGGCCGCCGGCGGGGGATGCGCGGTGTTCACCGACGACATCGGGCACCGCCAGCCGACCCTGGCGATCGACGGCGACGGCTACATCCACGTCTTCGCCGGCATGCACGGCAACCGCTGGATCTATCACCGCTCGGCGCGGCCCGGGGACCCGACGACGATGGTCGACCGGTCGGCCCAGATGCCCGACCAGGGCGGCGTGTTCACGTACCCGAACGCGACCCGTACGCCGAACGGGGACATCTACCTCATCATCCGGGACGGGCGGCACGGCCGCCTGTACCGGTGGAACGACGCGGCCGACGCCTGGTCGCGGGCGGCCACGTTCGCCAGCCAGACCGACCACGTCGTGTACCCGGACGACATCGTCCCGGACGCGGCGGGCGACCTCCACATCGCCTGGGAGTGGTCCTACGGGGGCGCCAACGGCCTGCGCCACCTGGGCTCCTACGCCCGCTACGAGCCGGCGACGGGGCGGTTCTTCGACGCGGCCGGCCGGGAGCTGGCGGCGCCCATCGGGACCTCGAGCACCGCCGTGTACCAGCCGCTGGTGGCGGGGGAGCGGCAGACCGACCGGGGCGGCCCCGGCAACCCACCCGGGTTCCAGACCGCCAAGCTGACCATCGACCCGGCCACGGGCCGCCCCCTGGCCGCCTACCGGATGCGGGTCACGGCCGGCGGCCGCTTCCAGGTGCGCCTGGCCCAGTGGGACGGGACGGCCTGGCGGCGCCAGATCGTCTACGCCGGCACGTACACGACGTGCGCGGCCGTGGACGTGACGATCCACTCCGGGCGGCCCCCGGGTCTACTACGCCAAGACCAACGTGCCCAGCGGCCACCAGGCGTTCGCCGCGGTCCGCCAGCCGGACGGCCGGTGGGTGGAGGACCCGCCGCTGCTGCCCGGCGTGCGGGTCGAGCGGCTCGCCGTCGTCCAGCGGGGGGCCGTCGACTGGGTGTATTTGGCGGCGCCGGGCCCGCGGGCCCTGTTCCTGCGGCGGATCTCCCTGGTGTGACCGGGCGTGGCCGGGCTGGGCGCCGTCGGTTGCTCTCGTCTCCGGCTCACGGGGGCGGGAAAGGGGACTTTCGGCCCTGATGGGCCGGGCCGGGGCGCCGCCACCATGGGTGTCCCGGACAGGGATGCACGAGGAGGTGCCCGCCATGCCCCACGGCCTGGTGCAGCGGTCGGTCCCCCGCCGGCCCGAGGGCCGCTCGACCGAGGCCCGCCCGGCCGACCGGACCGAGGGCCGGCTGGCGTTTTCCGGCGGCCCGCTCGAGCCGGCCGTCGTGGTCGTGGCCCGTGACGGGCGGGCGCGGGCGGCGCGCCGCTACGCCGAGCGCAAGATGCGGCGGGTGGTGAGCTCGGTCGCCGAGCCGGTCCTCCACGCCGAGGTGAAGCTGGCCATGGAGCCCAACCCGGCCGTCGAGCGGCCGGCCCGCGCCGAGGCGACCCTGGACGTGAACGGCTGGCTGGTTCGAGCCCACGTCGCCGCCCACCACCCGCGCGAGGCCGTCGACCTGCTGGTCGACCGCCTGCGCGACCAGCTCCAGCACCGCGGCGAGCGGCTGCGGGCGCTGCGCCACCTGGCCCCGGCCGCCGCGCCCGGGGCCCGGCGCCGGCGCCGTCCCGGCCGGCTGAGCCGCTACGACCGCCCGGTCGAGGAGCGGCAGGTCGTGCGCCGCAAGACGTTCGCCATCGGCGAGATGACGGTCGACGAGGCGGCGTTCGACATGGACATGCTCGACTTCGACTTCTACCTGTTCCGTGAGTACGGGACCGGCAGCGACGTGCTGCTCGTCCGCCGCCCCGACGGGTACGGGCTGCGGCGGCTGCGGGTGGCGCCGTCCACGGCGGTGGGGGCGACCGTCGACGTGACCGTCGAGCCCGACCTGGCCCCGACGCTGTCGGTGGACGAGGCGGTCGAGTGGCTCAACCTGTCCGGCGAGCCGTTCGTGTTCTTCGCCCACGCCGAGACCGGCCGGGGCAACGTCCTCTACCGGCGCCTCGACGGCCACTACGGGCTCATCACCCCGGCGGACGAGCCGGCGCCGCCGGCCGAGCCCGCCACGGTGCGGCGCCGGCTGCGGGACGAGCTCGACCGGCTCGAGGCCGTGCGGGCCGCCCTGGTGGGCGAGGGGCTCGACCGGGAGCCGGCGAGCGCCAGCGTGGCCGAGGCCGGGACGATCGACCAGCACCCGGCCGACCACGCCACCGAGACGTTCGAGCGGGAGAAGGACCTGTCGCTGCTCGCCGACGTCGAGGACGAGATCGCCGCCGTGCACCGGGCGCTGCAGCGCCTCGACCGGGGCCGTTACGGCCGCTGCGAGGCGTGCGGCCGGCAGATCCCCGACGAGCGCCTGATCGCCGAGCCCGCCACCCGCTTCTGCGTCGAGCACCAGGCGGCCACGGAGGTCACCCCGGGGGCCGAGGGGCTGGCGGCGGGGGCCCGGCCCCCGGCCTGAACGCCCGGCCCGCCGAGCCCGGTCACCGGGCTCGGCGGGCCCGGCCCGGGCGCGCCGCCCGGGGCGCGAACGCGGGGCGCAGCCGTGCGCCGCGGGCCGCCGGGGCCTGCGTGCCCCCGTGCCCTCGGCCCCCGGCGGCCCGGGCGGAACCTGCGCCCCGACCGGCCCCCTACCAGCGGGCGGTGTCGGCGACGCCCGCCGGCACGCGGGCGGGGCGGATCAGGCGGGCGCCGGCGGGCACGACGGCGACGGGCCGCCCGGCGTCGTGGGCGACCCGGCGGCTGACGCTGCCGAGCAGCGGGTTGCCGCTCGCCCCGGCGCCGGACGAGCCGACGACGAGCAGGTCGGCGGCCAACATGCGCGCCACCCGCACCAGGGTGGGGGCCGGCGCCCCGCGGACGATCGTGACGCGGTGCTGGAGCTCGGCGGCGCGCAGGGGCTGGCACCAGTCGCGGGCCAGGCGGCGCAGCCGCCGGGGCGCGTCGGTCTCGCCCTCGGCGGTGACGGCGGCGCTGGGCCCGAGCGGCACCCAGGGCGCGTCCTCGATGGTGGCGACCACCTCGCAGGAGGCGCCGGTCAGCGCGGCCAGGTCGGCCGCCCAGGCCAGGGCCGAGAGGGACGCAGTGGAGCCGTCGACGCCGACCACCAGCCGGCGGACCTCGACGGACGGGCAATCGGCCGGGTCGGGCACGACCAGGGCGGGACGGGACCGGCCGGCCAGCCGCCGCAGCACCTGGAGCGCGGTGCTCCCCAGGGCCTGGGCCGGCGCGATGCCGGCGCCCCGGGTGCCGAGGACGACGAGGCTGGCGTCGCGCTCCTCGGCGGCGGCCAGGACGGCGTCGACGGCGGGACGCTCCCGGACGTCGACGTGCACGGGGCGGCCGGGGATGCCGACGCCGCACCAGTCCCGCTCGACGGTGGCTCGGATCGCGGCGAGGTGTTCGTGAGCGGGCGCGAGCTCCCCGCCCTCGTCGTCGAGGTGGTCGAGCAGGCCGGTGCCGTGCACGACCGCGATCTGCGCATCGAGCAGGGGCGCCAGCCACACGGACCAGCGCAGCGCGTTACGGGCCTGGGGTGAGCCGTCGATGCCGACGACGATCCAGGTCCGTGCGTCCTTCTCGTCCATGGGGACGATCGTGCGGGCCGGGCGCCGGCCGATGGCAGGGCCGAAGGTCCCGACTCGACGAGCGGTCGACCCTTCCGGCCGGCGGTCAGCCGTGCCGGGAGTCGGCGTCGCCGTTCTCCTTGGCCGAGCGCCCGGGCACCGGGCCGGGGTGGCCGGCGGGGCCGGGGCGGTCGCCTGACGGCTCAGGCCAGCTTCAGGAACATCTTCTCGACGCTCTCGAGCGGGTAGCCGGCCGCCGCGGCCTCGTCGGGGTGCTCGATGCACCAGGTCAGGCCGGCGGCGACGAGCTTGAACCCGGCCCGCTCGAGCGCCCGGGTGGCGGCGCTGATCTGGGTCACGACGTCCTTGCACTCGCGTCCCTCGTCGAGCATGCGCTCGATGCCGGCCAGCTGGCCGCTGACCCGGTGCAGGCGGCGGCGTACGTCCTCGATGACGTCGTCGGGGATCTCCATCTCGGCCCCACTGTATACCCCGGTGGGTATCCGGCGGCCGGCTCCGGCCTCTCAGCTCGGTCCCTCAGTCAGCCGGCCCCGACGCCTCCGGGACCGTGGTGGGCAGGCCGGCGCCCACCCAGGCCCCGTAGCCGCCTTGGAGGTCGGCGACCTGGGGGAAGCCCAGCGCCCGCAGCAGCGAGGCGGCGATGGACGACCGGTAGCCGCCGGCGCAGTACACGACGGTGGGCGCGGCCGGGTCGAGGACACCGTGGCCGTCGAGCAGGCGGGCGAGCGGCAGGCGCACGGCACCGGGCACGACGCCGTCCTCTTGCTCGGCGGGGTTGCGCACGTCCACGACCTGGAGGCCGGGCTCGTCGCCGCGCCAGGCCGCGAGGTCGGGGGCGGCCAGGCGGCGGGCCCGGGCGGCCAGGTCGGGCCGGTCCGCCAGCACCCGCTCGACGTCCGTGACGGCACCCCGCACCCGGTCGAACCCGATGCGGGCCAGGCGCACCCTGGCCTCGGCGGCCCGACCGGGGTCGGCCACCACGACCACCGGCTGGCCCGGGCGGAGGACGTCGCCGGCGTACTCGGCGAACCGCCCGTCCAGGCCGACGTTGAGCGAGCCCCGCAGGTGGCCCGAGGCGAACGTCTCGGGCGGCCGCCCGTCGACCACCACCGCCCCGTCCCGCAGGCACGCCTCCAGCTCGCCGACGTCGAGGCGCACCGGCGGCTCGGCGTCGTCCAGCAGGTCGTGGACCCGCCGGTTGCTGTCGGCCGTGTAGGCGAAGTACAGCGGCGCCACCGACTGGCCCTGGGTGACGACCTCCACGAAGGCGTCCTCGGTCATGGGGCGCAGGGCGTAGTTGCCGGCGCGCTGCTCGCCGATCGTCGACGACACGGCGTCGGACAGCGACTTGCCGCAGGCCGAGCCGGCGCCGTGGGCGGGGAACACCCGGGTGGCGTCCGGGAGCGTGAGCAGCTGGTCGTGGAGCGACCGGTAGAGGCGGCGGGCCAGGTCCTCGGCCGTGACGCCGACCGACGTCAGCAGGTCGGGCCGACCGACGTCGCCGACGAACAGCGTGTCGCCGGTCAGGACGCCCCACGGCGCCGGGTCGTCGGCGTGCTCCCACACCACCACCGAGATCGACTCGGGCGTGTGCCCCGGCGTGTGCCGGACCTCGAGCACGACGTCGCCGAGCTCCAGGCGTTGGCCGTCGGCGAGCGGGTCGATGGGGAAGTCGGCCTCGGCAGCGGACCCGTACGAGATCACCGCCCCGGCGGCGTCGGCCAGCTCGAGGTGGCCGGACAGGAAGTCGGCGTGGAAGTGGGTCTCGATCACCCGCTCGATGGTCAGGCCGTGGGCGGCCGCGTCGGCCAGGTAGCCGGCGACGTCGCGCTGGGGGTCGACCACCACCGCCCGTCCGCTCGTCGTGTCGCCGATCAGGTAGCTGAACAGCGACAGGCACGACAGCTGGTACTGCCGGAAGAACATCGTGTCGACCTCCGCCTCGCCCTGTGCCCTCGGTCCTTCGCCGGGGATCCTCCTCGTCCGTCGTCCGCCCGATCCTCCGCTCGGGGCCGCCCGTCTCGGCGTCCGCCCGCCCCGGGTCCGTGCGCCCGTGCGAACGGCGCCCGTCGGGCCGGCGGGTCGCCGCCCCGGTCAGCCGGTCACCGCCGTCCGCTGGTCGGCGACGGCCCGGTGGACCTCCTCCATGTCGAGCGCCCGCACCTGGGCGATGAGGTCCTCGAGCACCGGGGCCGGGAGCGCGCCGGGCTGGGAGAACACGAGCACGCCCTCGCGGAACACCATGAGCGTCGGGATCGACATGATCCCGGCCCGGGCCGCCAGGTTCTGCTCGGCCTCGGTGTTCACCTTGGCGAACACGATGTCGTCGTGCTCGGCGGCCGCCGCCTCGAACACCGGCGCGAAGGCCCGGCAGGGCCCGCACCACGATGCCCACCAATCGACCAGGACGATGTCGTTGCTCGTCACCGTGGTCTCGAAGTCGGCTTCGGTCAGTTCGATGGTGGCCATCGGGCCCTCCGCGTCGGAGTCGGGTGGTTCGCCCCGTCCAACGCTCATACCCTGGCGGGTATTCCTGATACCCCAGGGGGTATCTCGGATCAGAGGCCAGGCCCGGGCCCGGCGCGGCGGCGCTCGGCCCGGCGGGCGAGCGCGGCGACGACCGCGGCGACCGTGATCAGCAGCACGCCCCAGGTCATGAGCCGAAGGCCGGGGCGGCTCCGGCCGACCGAGTCGATGTCGTGGAACTCCCCCGTCGAGGCGTACCAGTCTACGAGCACCCAGAACCAGGTCAGGGCGAGGGCGAGCGGCGCCCAGTTCCGGCGGCCGCAGGCGGCGGCCACCGCCGCGCCGGCCGCCACCAGGCCGAACCCGACGGTCAGGAGGGCGATGGCCGAGGTGCCCCGGGTGGTGAGGACCTCGTCGGCCTCCCGGTCGTCGATCACCCACCACACCTGGCTCACGCTGACCGCCAGCAGCAGGGCACCGGCCCCCGCCAGCCCGGCGACGACGGCCCGCACCGGAGCCAGGGACGGGTGGGGCGTGAACCGCCTGGTCCGGAGCGTGAGCAGGACCCCCACGATCAGGAGTGCCGGGAGGATGACGAACACGTCTCACCGCCAAACGACGTCGGGAACGGGGAACGGGCCGGGCGCCCGCCGCGTCGCGCCGGCCCGGTCCCGACCCCGCCAGACCGGTCAGGCCATCGGCTGCTGCTGCGCGTTGTAGGCGGCCGGGGTGCCGGAGGCGTGCAGGGCCGCGTCGGCGGCCTCGACGTCCTTGTGGAACCGCTTGTGCACCCACGACTTCTTGCCGTCGGGCGTGAGGTAGAGGGGGCCGGCCCACAGCCCCGACACCGGGCCGAGCTGGGTGTTGCGGGGCAGTCGGGCCACCACCTGCTTCGGCTTCGACGCCATCCACCAGGGCGCCCGGGCGACCACGATCGCCCGATCGGTGACCGCCACGACGTACCACTTGGTGGTGAACATCACCAAGCTCGTCAGCAGCATCCAGTACGGGCTCGGGCCCGTCTGGACGATGAAGGCGTGTTGGACCTGCTCCCCTGGCTCGAGGAACGGCTGCATGCGGTCGCGAAGCTTGTCTCGCAGTGCCATGTCGTCTGCGTTCTCCCCTGCGTGCTGTGGTCGCCCGCCAACGGAGAGCGGTGAGCGTAGTGACCATCCGGCGCGCCGGGGGCGCGGGCCGGACCGGCCCCGCTGGCCGGGGACGGCGCAGAGAAACCGGGAGCCGGTGGGCGCCCGGGAGCGCGGGTGACGGGGTCAGAGGTTCGGGGTCAGAGGGCGATGACGCCGGCGGCGGTGGCGCCCACGACCACCAGGCCGAGCACGGTCTGGCGGATGCCGAGCACGACGGCGGGCGGGGGCGTCCGGCGGGCGGTCACGACGTGGACCACAACCAGGACGGCCAGCGCCGCCAGGCCGACAACCAGCCGCCCATCGAGCGCCACGGCGATCCCGCCGACCACCAGCCCGGCGACCTGGGCGGCGTCGCTGCGCCCCAGGTGGTGAGGCCGGCCCTTGGCCCGGGCGAGCTGGGTGTGGACGTAGGGGAGCGCGGCCAGCGCCCGGGCCGCGAGCACGATCCACAGGCCGGTGGCCAGCCGGGCGCCCTCACCGTGGGCGCCGCCGTCGCCGGCGGCCAGCACGATGGCGGCCGCCACCGCGGCGATGCCGACCGACCCCGCCAGCTCGGGGAGGAGGCGCCGCCCGCGGCTGCGCATGTCGAACCACAGCTCGACGGCCACCAGCGGGGCGGCGACGACCAGCGGGACCCAGAACCGGCCGCTGGCCGTGGCTGCCGCCCAGGCGACGAGCGCGGCGAGCGCCGCCAGCTCGACCGCGGCCACCCGCTCGGCCAGCGCACTCCGTGGCAGTCGACGGCGCCGCCACCGGTCGACCAGTGCCAGCTTGAGCGGCGTGCGAGCGAGGAAGGCGACGAACGCCGCGGCGGTCAGGGCGCCCCCGGCGACGGTGGGGGCGATGATCAGGCCCAGCAGCGCCGGCTCCGCGGTCAGGCCCCACCCACCGTGCTCGGCCGGCAGAGCCACCGCCCGCAGGGGCGACCGCCCGGCGGGCTGGGACCGGGCGGATCGGCGTTCCGGCGGGCGCTGGGGGGCACGCCGGGGCGTGGTCGTGGCGGACGAGTCGGGGAGCGCCTCACCGGGCGCGTCCTCGGGCGCCGCGGGCGTCGTGCCGACCTCGACGTCGCTGCTCACGCCGGGCCTCCCTGGGTCCCACGAGCCCGCGTCCCACGGGCGGCCACGAGGTCGGACGACGGGGTCGGGGCGACGGGCGGCACCCCGCTGGAGAGCAGTGCGGCAGCCATCGACACAGTAGGTAGATCGAGGTGCCGGTCTGGCAGTAGGGCCGAAGGTCCCTAACGCCCGAACCCCGAACCCGCTGCCGCCCGCCGGTCAGGCGACCACGGCCACGAGGTCGGGCGGGGTGGTGCGGTCGGCCGGGACGGGGCGGACCGGGGCGTGGTGGGCGGCGACGAGCCCGTCGAGCAGGGCGGCGGCGTGCTCGGTGCCGAGGCCGAGGATGCGGCTGAGCAGCGCGATGGCCGCGGCCCGGAGGTCGGGGTCCACGTGGGCGGCGGCGGGGTGGGTGGAGGGCGGGACGTCGGCGCGCCGCCGCGGCGCCGGCGGCGCCAGGGCGTCGGGCCCGGGTCCGGGTCCGGCGGGAGGGTCGAGCCCCGAGTCGTTGGAGAGGATGGCCCGCTCGACCTGCTGGAGCTCGGCGCCCGGCTCGATGCCCAGCTCCTCGACGAGCAGCGTGCGGGCCTCGCGGTAGCAGGCGAGCGCCTCCGCCTGCCGCCCCGACCGGTAGAGGGCGACCATGAGGTGGCACCGCAGCCGCTCCCGGTAGGGGTGGTCGGCGACGGCGGCGGTCAGCGCCGGCAGGATCTCGCGGTGGTGGCCGAGCGCCAGCTCGGCGGTCGTCCAGTCCTCGAGGGCGGCCGGGCGCAGGTCGGCGATGCGGGCGATCGCGGCGTCGAGTCCCGGGCACGTCAGGTCGGCGAGCGGATCGCCCCGCCACAGGGCGAGGCCCCGGTCGAGGGCCGCGGCAGCGTCGGCCCAGCGTCCGTGCTGGCGGGCGGCCCGGGCGGCGGCGACGCAGTCCTCGAACCGGGCCAGGTCGACGGCGCCGGCCGGCACCTGGAGCCGGTAGCCGGCCGGGTGGGTGGCGATGACGTCGCCCCCGGCGCCGGCCGCGACGAGCCGGCGCCGCAGCCCGCTGACCAGGTTCTGCACCTGCTTGCGGGCCGTGGCCGGCGGGCGGTCGCCCCACACCAGCCGGACGAGCGTGGCGAGCGGGACGACCCGGTCGGCCTCCAGCGCCAGCCCGGCGAGCACGGCGCGGGCCCGGGCGCCGCCGGGCTCGACGGGCCGGCCGTCGACGAGGACTTCCAGGGGTCCCAGCACGCGCAGCTCGAGCCCGGGACCGGCGTCGGCCGTTGGAGCGTGGACCGTGATTCTCCGCCTCCCGCATCGGGCCCGCCACGCCGGACGGTACGACCGATGCCCAAGATTGTCGATGATGTGTGTTGCGAAATTGAGACAGATCGTCTCAGACTTCGCGGCACCGCCGAGCCCGGCACCGGCCCGCTCCGTCACCCCTCGGGCGCGACGTCGTCGGTGGGCACGCCGAGCATGCGCAGGACCGGCACGATCATCCGCCAGCTCCGCCGGCCCTCGAGGGCGAAGCCGACCAGGTCGTCGGCGGTCTGGTCGGCGGTCCGGGCCGCCGGGGCGTCGTCGGGGAAGCTGGCCCGCACCAGCTGCGTGGCGAACGACCGCAGGTCGGCGACGATGCTGGCGGCGAGGTGCCGGCTCTCCCGCTGGGCGATCTCCACCGCCCGGGGGTGCGTGTCGGCGGCCTCGGCCAGGTGCCACAGCATGGCGGCGAGCTGGGCGGCGTTGACGGTGCTGGTCGTCTCGGGGGCCGGCCCGCCGGACATGACCATGCTGCGCACCACGCTGTCGGCCAGGTCGGCGTCGGTGGGGAATACGATCGCCGCCGCCCCCGGGTCGACCCCCACCTCGCGGGCGACGCTCTCGACGGTCACCTCCTCCTCGTCCCGCCACCTGGCGCGGGCGGCCTCGACCACGGCGTCGAAGATGGCGGCCTGGTCGCCGTGGCGCCGGCGGGGGTCCCAGTGCGCGCCCTCCTCGGTGAAGGACAGCCCGATGCGGTACATGGCCTCGGCGGCCAGGCGGGTGTCGAAGGCGTCGGGCTCGACGATCAGCCGCACGATGACGCCGTCGAGCATGGCGTGCAGCAGCTTGACCAGGGTCGCCGGCGTCATGCCGGGCCGGGGCCGGCGGCGGGCTGCCGACATGGCGGCCTGCATGAGCGGAGCCAGGTCGGCCGTCACCTCGTCGTAGTGGGTCCGGAGGGCGGCGAGGACGTCCTGGGCGAGCGCCGCCTCCGGCCCGGTCGGGCGCCGGGTCCCGCCCCAGGCCGGGCTGGCCGTGATCGACGCGGCCAGCAGCCGCCACGACACCGGCAGACCGTCGCTGGCCATGATCGTGTCGACGTTGGCCTGGAGCGCGCTGATCAGCTGCTCCTCGACGGCGTCCTGGCCATCGCCTTCCGCTGCCCCCAGCCGGGTGGCGAACGCCTCGACCATCGACTCGTGGGCTTCGGCGAAGCCGGAGCGCTCCCGACTCATGGCGTCGACCGCCACCCGACGGACGAGGGTCCCGGTGGCGTCGGCGTCGTGGCCCGGGGCGTCGGCGGCCAGCACCCGGTAGGCGCTGGCCCGCGGCACCGGGCGGCCCCGCTCCTCGGCCCGCTTCTGCACCGCCGACACGGCGAGCGACGTCCGCAGGGACGCGATGCCGTCGGTGAGCAGCACGTCGAACCCGGCGTCGACCAGGTCGTCGACGTGCCCCTGGGCGGCCTCACGCGTGGCGCGTGCCGCCCCGCCTGCACCTCGGGAAACCGGCATGCCCGCGAGTCTGGTACAGCTCGTCTCGGGTGGTCGGCCGTTCAGCTACCCGTCGCCGTGCTGCCGTCATCGGGCGGGGGAGCGCTGAGCTCCGCCCACACGAGCGTGTCGTCGGGCCGGACGCGGGTCCCCCAGTCGTCGGCCAGCTGGTCGACCAGCCGCAGCCCCCAGCCCCCGACGTCGGGGCCGGCGCGGTGCGGCTCCCGGATGGAGGGCCGGCCGCCCCCGCGGTCGCGCACCTCGATCCGCACCTTGGTCGCCGAGGCGAACACCCGCACCTCCACGCCGCCGCGCCCGTGGCGGACGGCGTTGGCCACCAGCTCGCTGACCGCCAGCTCGGCCGTCGGCACCAGGGCACCCAGCTGCCAGGCCTCGAGGGACCCGGCGATCAGGTGCCGGGCCTCGGTCACTGCCGACGTGTCCGGCCGGAACGTGCCGTGCACGTGGCGGAGCGGGGCGGCGGCGGGGCTCGGGTCGAGATCTATACCTCCCGTCCTACCCGCCGTCCGGGCATCGACACCAACCGGCTGGGCGCGCGGTCACGCGCGGTGGGCGAGGAGGTCCTCTAGCCCGGTCATCTTCAGGACCCGGTCGAACGGCTTGGACGGCCGGCTCACGTAGAGCTCGGCGCCGGCGGCGCGGGCCCGGCGCTGGCCGATGAGCAGGGTGACGAGGCCTGCCGAGTCGATGAAGCTGATGTCCGCGGTGTCGACCTCGACCGCGGACGGGCCCGTGGCGAGGGCCTCGGTGATGCTGTCGGCCACCGTGGGGGCCGTGTGCATGTCGAACTCCCCGTCGAGGACCAGTACGGCCCGGTCCTCCTCCTGGCGGGTCGCCACGGCGAGCAGCTCGGCAGGATCGGCCATGCTCGTCATCTCCCTCTCCGTCGGGCTCGGCTTCCCGTTCCCCGGTTGGTTACCCCCGTGTGACCTAGCCGTCTGACCTGGCCTGGCGCGGTCCTACCCCCATGGTTACCCTCCCGGCCTCCCAGGTCAACGGGTTCGTGGCGCACCCGCTCCGCTCCGTAGCGTCCCACCCCCCTAGGGGCGTCAGGGGCTGCGCAGGGACGGCCGGGGGCGGGAGCGCCCCGACCGTGGTCGCCGGGTGACCCGGGGGCGCGGGCGGTGGGGTGGGTGGGAGGAGCTGGCGGTCAGGCCAGGCCGCTCAGGAAGGCGACGAGGCCGGCGGTGCCGGCCAGGGTGAGGACGGCCGGGCGGAGCCAGGGGCCGTCGAGGCGGTGGGCCAGGACCCGGGCCACGGCGAGCCCGACGACGGTGCCGGGCAGCAGCGCCAGCGCCAGCAGGGCGTGCCAGCCCTCGATGGCGCCGACCGCCGCCTGGCCGGTCAGCGAGATCAGCAGGCCGGCCACGAACGTCACCGCCAGCGTCGCCCGCAGGACCGGGCCCTCTCGACGCTGGTAGAGCAGCGCCACCGGCGGCCCCCCGATCGAGGTGGCCGTGCCCATGGCGCCGGAGGCCAGGCCGGCGGCCGCGGTCGTCGCGCGGTTGATCGGCACGGTCGCCCCGCCGGCGGTCACGACGACCGCCGCCACGACGGCGCCGCCGGCCAACGTCGAGATCGTGTCGGCGCTCACGGCGGCCACCGTGAGAGCGCCGACCACGGTCCCGGGGATGCGCCAGGCCACGATCGTCAGCGCGTTCCGCACCTCGATGCCGTGCCGCTCCCGGACCGCCATGGCGACGGTCAGCGGCAGGATCCACATCGACAGCGTGGCCGGCAGCGCCCGCGGCTCGACGACCGCCAGGACGGGCACGGCCAGCTGGTTGGCGCCGAACCCCACCGAGCCCTGGACGGCCGCCCCGACCGTCACCGCCACCAGGACGACAGCGAACTCGGGTGCCGACAGCGGGATCATCGGCGACGACGCTACGGTCACCACGCCGCGCTGCGACCCCGGCGGACGACGGTCACATGGTGGTTTGGCCGGCGGCTCAACGATCGTGAGTACGATCGCTGCCCCATGGGCGGGCCGGGGTACGTCGTCGTCGCCAACGCCGCTGCCGGCCGCGCCAGCGCCGGGGCCGCCACCGAGGCCGCCCGGGTCCTGGGCCGTGCGGCCGCCACCGAGGTCGTCGAGACCGCCGGCCCCGACGACCTCGACCGGGTGGTCGACCGCTTGGCGGGCCGGGCGCTGGTCGTCGTGGGCGGCGACGGCAGCCTCCACGCCGCGGTCAACGCCCTGCGCCGCCGGGGCCGGCTCGACGCGCCCCTCGGGCTGGTGCCGCTGGGCACCGGCAACGATTTCGCCCGCGGCCTGGGCCTGCCCCTCGAGGCCGAGGCGGCGGCCACGGCCGTGGCCCGGGCCGAGCCCCGTCCGATGGACCTGGTGGCGGCGAGCGACGGCACGGCCGTCGTCAACGTCGCCCACGCCGGCGTCGGCGCCGACGCCGCCGACGCCGCCCACGGGGTCAAGCGACTGCTCGGCAAGGCCGCCTACCCGATCGGGGCGGCCTGGGCCGGGCTGACGCGCCGGGGCTGGCAGCTGGAGGTCGAGGTCGACGGCCGCCGGGTGGGCCCGGGCACCGACGGCCAGCACCCGGACCCCCCGTCGGGCCGGGTCCTCCTCGTGGCCGTGGCCAACGGTCGCACCATCGGCGGCGGCACGCCCGTCGCCCCCGACGCCCGCCCCGACGACGGGCTCGTCGACGTCGTGGTCGCCGCGTCCACGGGCGCGCTGGCCCGGGCCGGGTTCGCCCGCCGCCTCCGGGCCGGCCGGCACCTCGAGCGCCCGGACGTCGGCGTCTGGCAGGGCCGGGAGGTGGCCATCCGGGGCGAGCCCGTGCGCCACAACGTGGACGGCGAGCTGACCGAGCCCCGCGACCGCGTGTCCTACACCGTGGAGCGCGGGGCGTGGACGCTCCTCGCCGCGTGAGCGGAGGCGTGAACGCCCTGGCCCCGACCGCCCGCCCCGAGCTCCTCCGCGACGCCCTCCCCGACGTCGCCCTCCCCGACGTCGCCCTCCCCGACGTCCTCGCCGGCCCGATCCTGCGCCGGGTGACCGCCCGGGAGGTGTGCGTGTGGCTGGCCACCAGCGTCCCGGCCCGCGTCCGGCTGGAGGTGTTCCCGGCGGGCGGCGGCCCGGACGACGTGCTGGCCGCCGGGCCAGCGACCTCGGTGACGCTCGGTCCCCGCCTCCACGTGCACCTGGCCTGCGCCCGGGCGGACGAGCCCCTGCCGGCCGGCCGGTTGCTGGCCTACGACCTGGCCGTCGAGCTCGAGGCCCCCGCAGAACCCGAGCCGGGCACGGCGCCCGAGACCGGCCCCCGACCCGTGGGCGCCCCCCACCGAGGTCCCCGCTCGCTGGCCGACCTCGGCCTGGTCGGCGGCGCCCGGTCGATCACCTACGGCGCCGAGCCCCGGCCGTGCTTCGCCCTGCCCCCGCCCGGGACGCCCCTGCGGGTCCTCCACGGCTCGTGCCGGCTCCTCCACGGCGCCGGGCGGGACGCCCTCGAGCAGGCCGACGCCCACCTGGCCGGCACGTACGCCGACCCGGCCGGCCGGCCCCAGGCCCTGCTGCTCACCGGCGACCAGATCTACGGCGACGAGGTCGCCGGCCCGCTCATCGGGCACCTCACCGCGCTGGGCGGCGCCCTGCTGGGGGAGGGGGACGCCCGCTCGGTGCCCGGCGTCGCCGACCTGGCCGCCCTCGGCGTGTACGGGCGGGCCGACGTCGCCCGGGACCGGGCGGGCTTCACGTCCCGCCACGCCGAGAACCACCTGCTCTCCCTGGGCGAGTACGCCGCCGTCTACCTGGTCGCCTGGAACGAGGCGGTCTGGCCCGACCGGTTCGCCACGCCGGACGAGGCCGGCGTGGCCGGCGCCACCCGGTGGGAGACCCGGCGGCTGCAGCGCCGGTACCGGACGGAGGCCGAGGCGCTCGAGACCGCCCGCGCCGCCGTCCCGGCCGTGCGGCGGCTGCTGGCCAACGTCCCCACCTACACGGTGTTCGACGACCACGACGTCACCGACGATTGGAACGTCACCCGCCTCTGGGCCGAGCGGGTCCGCCGGTCGCCGACCGGCCGCCGGGTCGTGGCCAACGCCCTGGCCGCGTTCTGGGCCTTCCAGGGGTGGGGCAACCAGCCGGGGGCGTTCGACGACGGGTTCCGGTCGACGATCGCGGCCGGGGCCCGGGCCCTCGCCCGGGCCGGCGAGCGGGCGGCCGTCGCCGACGACCAGCACGGCGCCCCCGGCGGGGACCCCGCCGACCCGGCGGCCGCCTACGAGGCGGTCCTCTGGGACTTCGACCGCTGGTCCTACCTGGCGCCCACCTCGCCCCCGGTGGTCATGCTCGACACCCGCACCCAGCGGGACTTCGACAGCGACGAGGGCGCCGCCCGCGTGATCGGCGACGCCGGCCTCGCCCGGGTCCGCGACCTGGCGCGGGAGGCACAGGCCGCCGGCGACCCCCTGGTGCTGGTGTCGGCCGTCCCGGTGTTCGGGCTCGAGCTCCAGGAGCGCCGCCAGAAGTTCCTGGCCGGCAAGGTCGGCCCGTACGAGATCGATTTCGAAGCCTGGCACTCCAACCTCGAGGGGCTCGTCCGGTTCATGACCACGCTCGTCGACGACGTCGGCGCCACCCACTGCGTGGTGCTGTCGGGCGACGTCCACTACGCGCTCAACGTCGATGTCTCGTTCTGCGTGAACGGCCGCGACCTGCGCCTCGCCCAGGTGGTGTCGAGCGCGGTCAAGCACAGCGGCCGCCTCGCCCGCACGCTCCTGCACCTGCTGGGGCGCACGATCCGGGCCGAGCAGCGGCGGCTGGGGTGGGACGAGCCGCCCGACCTCGAGGTCCGCCCGGGCCTGACCGCCATCATCGACCCGCTGCTGGACCGGTCCGTCAACAGCGACGAGTGGCGCGCCAACGCCCCCGTGTTCCTCCACGAGGCCGTGGCCAAGCGGGTGGACGGCGAGCCGCCCGGCTATCGGGAGCGGCGCCGCTACGTCGGCCCCCGCCAGCGGCCCGAGTGGTACGTCGTCGGCGACAACAACGTCGGGCTCGTGACCGTGGACGGGCACTGCGTCGTCCACGAGCTGCTGGTCGACACGGCCAGCCCCGGCGGCCGGGGCCGGGCGTCGGCCTACCAGGCCGCCATCGACCTCGACCGCCCCTGGGCACCCGAGTCCTGAGCCCCAACGGGAGCGAGGCCGCCGGCGGACGCCGTGGCCACCCGCCAACCCTTCGCGCCCCGGCGGCGCCGGGGCGGTGCCCGTTCACGGTCCGCTGTTCCCCCGTGTGTCCCGGAACGCATTGTCGGGCCTGCTGCCGCCGAGCGCCCAACGGCGCCTTGGAGAGGCCGTCCGCTCGTCGTGGCCCCGGCGCGTGTCGTTCGGCTCCGCCGAAGACTCCTGCGCGCCATCGGCGGACTCCGTGTTGGCTTTGGCCTCCTCACACTCCATGCGGCCGCTCACGGGGGTTAGTGAACGACAGCACATGGATCGGCTCCAGAGCGGCTGGGCCAAGCAGACTGAGCATTTCGCACGCGTTGGTATCGCTACGCTGGCGAAACGCACCTGTGGGGGATGAGGCCACATGGCACGCGAGGGTCTCCGCGCACGACGCCGCAAGCTCGGCCTGAGCCAAGAGGAGCTTGCCGAGCGCCGCGGCGACGGAACCCGAACGGTCGCCGTGTCGACGGTGGCCCGCTGGGAGCGTGGTGAGACCACACCGCGGTCGTGGCACCGCCGCCGCCTCGCCGAGGCGCTCGACTTGTCGTTGGACGAGCTCGACCGGCTGCTCGACGGCGGTGACGCCCAAACCGACAGTGCCGACGACGTTGCGGCGGTGGTCAGCCAGCTCGAGGATGCCGTTCGAGCTGCCGCCAGCGATGGTCACCGCCGGTCGTTGTTGCGCCTGCTGGGCCACGCGCACGAGGCGGCCGGCGAGATCGCCTTCGACCGTCTCCAGCTCGGCCCTGCGGCCGACCACTATCACCAGGCACACGAGGTTGGGGTCGAGCTCGGCGACTCCGACCTGGCGTCCGTGGCGGTCATCCAGCTCGGCGACATCGCCCGCCGACGCCGGCGTCAGCACGCCGCAGTGCGGCTCCTTCAGGCCGCCGAGCAGGATGTCTCCGGTGCCGGGTTGCTGACCCAAGTCAAGCGATCACAGACCCTCGCCCGCACGTACGCCGAACTGGCCGACCGTCGAGCGTTCGAGCGCGCCATCGCCCACGCCGAGCAGCTCGCCAACTGGGTGTCACCCGAGCACCATCGGGACGGTGAGCACAGTCCCCAGGGGGTGCTCCTGGAGAAGGCGCAAGGCCTCACCGTGCTGGGGCGGCCGGAGGAGGCGTTGGCCATCTATGAGCAGTCGTCCCCGACGTCGTTCCGCACCGACCGCGAGCGGGGCAGCTTCCTGATCGTTCACGCCCAGGCGCTGGCCGGCGCCGGCCACCTCGACGAGGGCGTACGGCTCGCCGTCGAGGGTCTCCAGCTCGCTCGCAGATACGGGTCGCCACGGCACGTCTCCCGTGTCCAGCGCATGCACGACCGCCTCGTCCTCGTTTGGCCGCGAACCGAGCCCCACCTCGTCGAGCTGCGCGACGCGCTGGCTGCGTCGTGAACCGCACCCTGTACGTGTTCGCGTGCGGCGCCGGACCGGCCGCCGATGTGGCCGAGCTGGCCAAGCTCGCCGTCGAGGACGGCTGGGACGTCTACCCAGGGGCGACGCCCATGGGCTGGGAGCTGATCGACGTCGAGGCCTTGACCGAGGTGACCGGCCACCGGCCGCGGTGTCACTGGTCAGGCCGCGCGAGCGGTTGGCCGCCGGCCGACAGCATCATCGTGGCGCCCGCCACCCTCAACACCATCGGCAAGCTCGCCGCTGGCATCGCCGACACCTGGGTCCTGAGCACGGTGATCGAGTGCATGGGGCTTGGCGTCCCGGTGGTGCTCGCCCCGAACGTCAACCCGGCCCTTGCCCGCCATCCCCGGTTCGCCCCCAATGTCGAAGCCCTTCGTCGTTGGGGCATCACGGTCTTGTGGGAGCCGGACCGGGTCGAGCGACCGTGGATGGTCTCGTGGCGGGAGATGCTCGACGCGGTCGCTCGCCGCGTTGGCTAGGTGCAGAGCGTGCGGTGGCGAGGGGCGGCCGCGCCCGGCCGGCGCGGGCGGCCCGTCAGAAGCGGATGCCCACGTCGCCGCCGAGGGCGAGGATGGGCCAGAGGATCACGGCCAGGACGAAGGTGGCGATGCGCGACCCGGAGTCGAGGTTCTCGCCGTAGTTCTGGTTGATGGCGACGATGACGCCGATGACGATCCAGATGACCGTGACCCACGACACGTTCACGCGCCTGTTCATGTAGCCCCCAAGGTCGGGCGCCGCCGGTGTGGGCGGCGCATCCCAAGCGAGCAAGGCGTACCCCCGCGCCCCGGGGGCGATACGGCCCCGGCGGGTGCTACGGGGACGGGATCTGGGGTCGCGGCCGGCCTGGGGCGACCGTGCGGGCCAGGATGCCGAGGGTGGCCCGCAGCGCCCCCTCGGACAGGATCGGGAAGATGCCGGCGTCCCGCCACACCGGGTCGATGTCCGACCAGTCGTAGTAGGAGGTGACCAGCGTGGCCGGCCCGTCCTGGCCCCCGTCGGCCCCGTCACCCACGGCCAGCGGCTCGAGCCGGTAGCCGTACACGTGGCCGATGTGCGGGCGCAGCTGGCCGAGGACGGTCCAGGCGATCTCGCGGTCCTGCTCGAACCCGGTGATCTTCACCGTCACGTCGTAGAGGCCGAGCGGGAAGTCGTTGAGCGCCTCGCGGTCCATGTGGACGACGAAGGTGTCGCCGACACCGGTCACCGGCTCGCCCTCCGCCGCCATGAGCATGCCCGAGCTGTCGATGGCCACGTGCCCCCGGGGGTCGCACAGCACCCGGAAGATCGCCGCGGCGTCGGCGGCGATGGCCCGCTGCACCTCGATCCGGTCGCGGGGTCCTTCGGCCTCGCCCGCGCCCTGCCCGGTCGCGGACTCCTGCTCGGTCACGGGCCCATCCTTCCATCCCGGGCGTCGGGCGGCTCGGGCAGCACCTGGCGCGGGACCCGCCACGGGTGCCGGGGCCGCCGCCACTCGCGGGGGTAGCCGAGCGAGACCTCTTCGAACCGCACGCCGTCCTGCCAGGTCGTGCGCGGGATGTGCAAGTGCCCGTACACGACGACCCGGGCCCCGAAGCGGGTGTGCCAGTCGGCGGTGCGCTCGGTGCCGCACCACAACGCCATCTCGGGCCGCCGCAGCACGGCGGTCGGGTGACGGACGAGCGGGAAGTGGTTGACCAGCACGGTCGGCAGGTCGGGGTCGCGGGCGGCCAGGCGCCGCTCGGACTCCGCCAGGCGGGCCGCGCACCAGGCCGCCCGGGTGGGGTAGGGGTCGGGGTGCAGCAGCTCCTCGTCGACGAACACGACGCCGGCCGCCCGGGCCTGGGCCAGCGCCTCGGCCTCGGTCTGCCCCGGGCGCATCTGGAACGTGTAGTCGTACAGCAGGAACAGCGGGGCGATCGTGGCCGGCCCGCCCGGCCCGGTCCAGACGGGGAACGGGTCTTCGGGCGTCACCACGCCGAGCCGCCGGCACACCTCGACCAGCAGCCGGTAGCGCCGGTCGCCCCGGACCGCCACCTTGTCCCGCGGGTGGGTCCACAGCTCGTGGTTGCCCGGCACCCAGATCACCCGGGCGAAGCGCCGGCTGAGCGTGGTGAGGGCCCAGGCCACGTCGGTGACCAGCTCGCCGACGTCGCCGGCCACGATCAGCCAGTCGTCGGGCGAGGTGGGCGCCAGCTCCTCGACCACCCGGCGGTTCTCCGGATGGCCGACGTGCAGGTCGCTGACGGCCAGGAGCCGGGCGTCGGGCATGGCCCCAGGACTACCCGGGCGGCGCCGGGATCACCCAGCCGGCCACCACCCAGCCGGGCGCGCCACCGGGCCGGCGACACCGCCGGCCGCGCCCGTGCCGACCGCCGCGATCCCGGTCACAGCACCGACTCGACCGCGTCGGCCAGGGCGCCGGGGCCGTCCTCGGCGGCCAACCGGCCGGCCAGGTCGCGGGCCCGCTCCCGGTAGCCGGAGTCGGCCTCGATGCGGGCCACCGCGGCCGGGACGTCGCGCGGACGGCGAACCACGAGCCCGACGCCGAGCTGCTCGGCCCGCTGGCCGTGCCACCGCTGGTCGAGGAACTCGGCCACGGTCACGACGGGCACGCCGGCCGCCAGCGCGGCGGCCATCGTCCCCAGCGAGCCGGAGATCACCGCGACCCGGCACCGGGCCAGGACCGGCGCCAGCGGGGCGAACACGAACGCCCCCTCGCGGCCGGCCACCGCGGCCAGGTTCTCCTCGTTGCCGACCAGCAGGAGCGACCGCAGCCCCAGCTCGTCGAGCGCCGACGCCATGGCCGCGAACCGGGGCCCGGCGCCGGTGGCGGCGCTCGTGCCGAGCGTGACCAGCACGGGCGGCTCGCCGGCATCGAGGAACGTCTCGACGTCGGGGTCGAGCGCGTCCCGGTCGGTGCCCGGCGGCCCGGCCCAGTGCGAGAACCCACCCCACGTCACCGGCAGCTCGGGCGGCGTCTCGGTGGCGTAGTACCGGGGGGAGACGAGCACGACGATGCGGTCGGCGTTCATCCAGGCCCGGAGCACGTTGCCGTGCGCCGGCGGCAGCCCGAGCCGGCGGCGGAGGGCGTTGATCGGCCGGTCGTAGAGCAGCGGGCCGAGGCTCCGGACGTACAGCTGCCACGCGGCCCGGTTGGCGCGGGCGCCCAGGTTGGGCAGCCGGAAGTCGACCGGGAAGCGCCAGTCGGCGGTGGGCAGCGCCATCGGGAACAGGTGCCCGACGACGACCGGGATGCCGAGCGCCTCGGCGACCGCCCCGGCCAGCGCGCTCATCGTCGGGTGGAGGACGGCGGCATCCGCGCCGGTCAGCGCCCGCACCAGCTCGTCGTGCACCGCTTCGGGGTCGGCCACGAACGCCTTGCGCATCCAGTAACGGGGAAGGCGCAGCCCGTTGAGCGTGGGGTGCCGCAGGAGCCGCTCGTGCTCGGGGTCGGCGTGCATGGCCTTGCTGGACATGTCCAGCGGGTACAGGCCCAGGCGGAACCGCTCCCCGGCCAACTGCTCGTGATAGCCAGCCGGTACGAGGTAGGTCACGTCGTGGCCGCGGTCGACCAGCCGGTTGGCCGGCTCCACGAACGGCACGACATCCCCCAGATAGGCCGCCGAGACGACCGTGATGCGTGCGATGGCGCGAGGCTAGGGGATGCCGGCCGCCGGCGTCAGCTCGATGTTGGCCGGGCGGCCAGTCAGTCGCTAGCGGGAGGGGCGGCCGGGCCGCCCGCCCTTCAGCACAGGGTCGTCAGGTCATGACCGTCAGGCCACGACGCCCCGCACCTTGAGGTCGATGATCGCCTCCTCGTCGAGGCCGAGCTCGCCGAGGATGGCGTCGCCGTGCTCGTTGAACTCGGGGGCGCGCTTGACCGGCGCGGGTCGCTCGTCGAACTGCATGGGCGAGGCGACGAGCTGGAACGGCACGCCGGCCGCCGTCTCGCACGGCTGCATGTAGCCGTTGGCGACGGACTGCGGGTCGTTGGCGGCCTCGAGCGTGTCCTGCACGACGGTCCACTGGCCGACGAAGTCCTCCAGGGCCTCGCGCCACTCGGCCACCGTGCGCTCGGCGATCACGGTCCGCAGGATCTCGGCCGCCTCGGCGGCGTTGTTCATCAGCGACTCGTGATCGGCGAAGCGGGGGTCGGTGGCCAGCTCGGGCCGGCCGATGGCGTCGCACAGCGGGGCCCAGTAGTGGCCGGCCTGCAGGCAGTTGAGGGCCAGCCACCGGCCGTCCTTGGTCAGGTAGTTGGCGACCAACGGGTTGCGCCGGAGCATGTCCTCGGGCGGCGGCGCCCAGCCCTGCTTGAGCAGGGCCGACAGCCCGATCGTCTGGCCCATCGCCCACATGCCGGCCGACAGCAACGACACGTCGACGACCTTGGCCTCCCCGGTGCGCTCGCGGTGGAACAGCGCCATGCCGATGGCGCCGGCGATCGTCATGGCGCCGATCGAGTCGCCGAAGCCGGGCCCGGGCGGCACGACCACGTGGCCGTACTCGGGCCGGGTCACGGCCGCGGCCACGCCGGCCCGGCACCAGAACGACAGGTTGTCGTAGGAGCCCTTGTCGGCGTCGGGCCCCCGCTCGCCCTGGCCGGTGCCCCGGACGTAGATGATGCGGGGGTTGTGGGCCCGGATGTCGTCGACGTCGATCTTCAGCTTCTTGCGGACCCGGGGGAGCTTGTTGGTCAGGAAGACGTCGCAGGTGGTCGCCAGCTTGTAGAGGATCTCGGCGCCGTCGGGCTTCGACAGGTCGAGGCCGAGGCTCTTCTTGCCCCGGTTCGAGTGCTCGAGCAGGACGTGCACGTCGTCGGGCACGAAGGCCGTGCCTGTGGCGGCCAAACCGCGCATGGCGTCGCCCCGCTCGACGTGCTCGATCTTGATGACCTCGGCCCCGAGGTCGGAGAGCACGGCGGAGGCCGCCGGCACGAAGGTCTGCTCGGCGACCTCCAGGATGCGGACCCCCTGCATGACGTCGGTCATTCCTCAGACCCCTCCTCGGTGCTCTGGCCTGCGTCGGAACTCGTCGTGTCGCCGGTCGACCCCTCCCCGGTCGACCTCTCCCCGGTCGACCCGGCCCCGGCCGCCCCGTCGCCGGCGGGGTCGGGGATCACGCCCCGGCGCACCAGGTCGTCGATCACGCGCCGGCCGGCGGCCCGGAAGTCCTCGAGCCGGACGCGGGCGGCCCGCTCGGCGTCGCCGGCGGCGATGGCGTCGACCACCTCGGCCTGCGACCGGACCACGGCCTCCGGCGACAGCCCGCTGTCGACGCGGAACACCCAGGGGAAGTAGCCGGCGAACGACCGGATCTGGGCCCGGAGCCGGCCGGAGCCCCCGGCCCGGTGCTCGGCCCGCAGCAGCTCGAACACGGCCTCGACCCGCCGGTCGGGCCCAGCGGCCTCGAGCTCGGCCACCCGGCGCTTCAGGTCGGCGATCACCTGGGGATCGCGCCGCCGGGCCAGCCGGGCGACGGCGAGGCTGCTCAGGTGGCCCAGGACCTCGAAGTCGTCCATCACCGAGTCGGCGTCGAACTCCTCGACGAACGCGCCCCGGTGGGGGCGGATGGAGACGATGCCGTCGCGCTCGAGGATGACGAGCGCCTCGCGGACCGGGCTCCGGCTGACGTCCAGCGCCTCGGCGACTTCGACCAGGTCGATGCGCTGCCCCGAGCGCAGCCGGCCCTCGAAGATCTCGTCGAGCAAATAGTCGACGACCGCGCTGCTCGTCTTCATGAGCCGGATGCGGCGCTCGGGCACGTGGGCACCCTAGCCCAGATTGCCTTATGAATTAAGAATCCATACGGTGGGCGCATGCTGTTGGAGCTGACCTCCGACCAGGAGTTCTTCCGCGAGACGACGGCCCGGTACCTCGCCGAGCGGGCTCCGGTCGGGGAGCTCCGGCGCCTGCGCCACGACCCCGCCGGCTTCGACGCCGCCTACTGGCGCGGCGGGGCCGAGCTTGGGTGGACGTCGCTGCTGGTGAGCGAGCGCCACGGCGGCGGCAGCATCAGCGGCGACCCGCTCGTCGACCTGACTCTGATCGCCCACGAGTTCGGCGCCCACGCCGCCCCCGGCCCGCTGGTCGCCACCAACGTCGTGGCCGCCGCGCTGAGCGCCGCCGACGGCGACGGCGGCGACGCCGCCCGGCCCGACCGCGACGCGCTCGTCGCCGGCCTGGTGGCGGGCGAGGCGATCGCCTCCTGGGCCTACAGCGAGCCGGCGCCCAGCGACCGGCCGGGCACGGTCGAGCTGACGGTCCGGCCCGACGGCTCCGACGTCGTGCTCGACGGCGTGAAGCGGCCGGTCGAGTCCGCGGCGGCGGCCAGCCACCTGCTGGTGACCGGCCGCACCGGCGAGGGCCTGACCCAGGTGCTCGTGCCCACCGACGCCCCCGGCGTGACGATCGAGCCGCTGCGGTCGGTCGACCTGACCCGCCGGTTCGCGACCGTGCGGTTCGCCGGCGTGCGGGCCCCGGCCGCCGCCGTGGTCGGCGAGATCGGGGGCGCCGCCGAGGCCGTGCGGCGGCAGCTCCAGCTGGCGCTCGTGCTGCTCGACGCCGAGGCGGTGGGCGCCATGCAGCGGGCGTTCGACATGACCGTCGAGTGGGCGTTCGACCGCTACTCGTTCGGCCGGCCGCTCGCCTCGTACCAGGCGCTGAAGCACCGGTTCGCCGACATGAAGACGTGGCTCGAGGCCAGCCACGCCGTGAGCGACGCGGCGGCGGCCGCCGTCCAGGCCGGCGCCCCCGAGGCCGACGAGCTGGTCAGCGCGGCCCGGGCGTACATCGGCGACCGCGGGTCCGAGCTGCTGCAGGACTGCGTGCAGCTGCACGGCGGCATCGGCGTGACGTTCGAGCACGACCTGCACCTGTTCCTGCGCCGCCACACCGTGAACCGCACGCTGTTCGGCACCCCGGCCGACCACCGCCAGCGGGTCGCCGACATCGTCGTGGAGAGGGAGCGGGCCGCGTGACGAGCCAGGAGGCCACGATCGCCACCGACAGCGACACCGACATCGAGGACGTCGAGAGCTTCCGGCAGCGGGCGCGGGCCTGGATCCGCGCCAACCTCGAGCCGGCGCCCGCCGAGCCTCCGCCGCTGCGGGGTGGGATCACCGACGAGCAGGAGCTGGCGGCCGTCGCCCGCGACCGCGAGCTGCAGGGGATGCTGTTCGAGGCCGGCCTGGCCGGCATCTGCGTGCCCCGCGAGTACGGCGGCCAGGGCCTGACCCCGGCCCACCAGCGGGCGCTGAACGAGGAGCTCGCCGGCTACGAGTACCCGGTCCGGTTCCAGGTGCCCACGTTCTCGCCGTGCGCGGCCGTGCTCCTGGAGTTCGGCACCGAGGAGCAGAAGCGCCGGCACATCCCGGCCATGCTCAAGGGCGAGGAGCTGTGGATCCAGTTCCTGTCCGAGCCGAGCGGCGGATCCGACGTCGCCGCCGCCCTGACCACGGCCGTGCGCGACGGCGACGAGTGGGTGCTGGACGGCTCCAAGATCTGGAGCAGCGGCGCCTGGTGGTCGGACTGGGCCCTGTGCCTGGCCCGCACCAACTGGGACGTGCCCAAGCACCGCGGGCTGACCGTGTTCATCTTCCCGGTCGACCGCGAGGGCGTGGAGATCCAGCGCATCGAGATGCTGTCGGGGTCGACGGAGTTCTGCCAGGAGTTCCTCACCGACGTCCGGGTGCCCGACTCCGACCGGGTGGGCGACGTCGACGAGGGTTGGACGGTCGGCACCCGGTGGATGGTGCACGAGCGGATGTCGTTCAACTCGCCGCTCGTGACCCTGCCGGTGGGCACGGGCCGGGCCCGGACCCGCATCTCGCTCGTCGCCCTGGCGGAGGAGGCCGGCCGGCTCGAAGACCCCCTCACGCGCGACCTGATCGGCGAGGCCCGGGTGCTCGACCTGGTCCGCGAGCGCCTGAACGATCGCCTGGGCGCCGGGGTAGCGTCGGGCCGGATGCACCCGCAGGCCCCGGCCATCGGCAGGCTGTTCACCGGCGTCGCCTCGGCCCGGCGGACGACGATCGCGTTCGAGATCGCCGGCGGCGCCGGCGGGACGTGGAGCGAGGACGAGACCGCCGCCGAGATCGGCACCGACTTCCTGATGCGCCAGGTGTCGTGCATCGGCGGCGGGACCACCGAGATCGCCCGCAACGTGATCAGCGAGCGGGTCCTGGGCATGCCCCGCGAGCCCACGCCCGACCGCACCACGCCGTTCCGCGACGTGCCGCGGGCGCCGGGCAAGGGGGCCTGAGCAGGGGAGGGTCGGCGCGCCGGGAACGGCTCGGGCGACGAGGATCGCCACAGGTGATCCACAAGGGATCGGTCACACGAGGGGGGAGACCACGTGGAACAGGTGAGCTTGGCGGCCCGGATGCGGCAGCTGGTGGCGGAGCGGCCGGACGAGCAGGTGTTCCACTTCGTCGCGGTCGACGGCCGCGAGCCGGCGTTCACGTGGGCCGAGCTCGACCGCCGGTCGGGCCAGCTGGCCGGCGCGCTCCAGGAGCGGGGGCTCGGCTACGGCGACCGGCTCGGGATCGCGCTGCGCAACTCGCCGCACTTCGTGTTCGCAGCGCTCGCCGCCTGGAAGCTCGGCGCGGTGCCCGTCCCCATGCGCTGGGACCTGCCTGAGTGGGAGCTGGCCCGGCTGCGCGAGGCCGTCGACGGCAAGGTCTACCTGGGCGAGGACGACATGGCCTGGATCGACGCCACGGCCGACCGCCCAGTGCCCGACCTGCCCGACGTGACCTCGCCGCAGACGAACGGCATCTGCTCCAGCGGCTCGACCGGCCTGCCCAAGGTGATCGTCACCCGCCGGCCCGCCGTGTTCGACCCGGTGCTGACCACGCCGTTCGCCGAGGCGTGGGGCACGAAGGTGCCGCGCCCCCAGGTCGTGATCGTGCTCGGGCCGATGTACCACGTGAACGGCTTCCACGGCCTCCACACCCTGCTGGCCGGCGACCACCTGGTCGTCATGGAGAAGTTCGACGCGGCCCGCGTGGTCGACGCCATCGAGCGCTACCGGGTGTCGACGTTCAACTGCACGCCGACGATGCTCAAGCGCATCGCCGACCTGCCCGACATCGAGCAGCGCGACCTGTCCAGCATCGTCTCGTTCGTCCAGGGGGCAGCGCCGATGCCCCCGTACCTGGTCCACCGGTGGGCCGAGCTGATCGGCCCCGAGCGGATCATCATGGCCTACGGCATGAGCGAGCAGCTCGGCATCATCGCCATCCGGGGCGACGAGTGGATGGGCCACCAGGGCAGCGTCGGTCGGCCGGCCCGCGACACCGAGGTGCGGATCCTCGACGCCGACGGCAACGACGTGCCGACCGGCGAGATCGGCGAGATCTACCTCCGCTCGTCCGACTACGGCGGCTCGACCTACATGGGCGGCGCCCCCCAGCTCCCCACGACCCCCGACGGCTTCTGCTCGGTGGGCGACATGGGTTACCTCGACGAGGACGGGTTCCTGTACCTCGTCGACCGGCGCGTCGACATGATCATCAGCGGCGGCATGAACATCTTCCCGGCCGAGGTCGAGACCGCCCTGAGCGAGCACCCGAAGGTGGCCGACGTGGTCGTGATCGGCCTGAAGGACGACGAGTGGGGCCGCCGGGTGCACGCCATCGTCGAGCCCCGAGACCCGGCCGACCCGCCGACGTTCGAGGAGATCAAGGCGTTCGCCAAGAGCCGCCTCCACCCCTACAAGGTCCCGAAGTCGCTGGAGATCGTCGACGCCATCCCCCGGAGCGCGGCCACCAAGGTCAACCGCGGTGCCCTGATCGAGGCGCGCGGCGGCTGACCGCCCGTGTGTTAGAACTCCCGGGCACCAGCCGCCCACTGCCTCAGAGGGGAGACGCACGATGGCCGGACGGGCTCGCGTCACCGTCGCCGTGCTGATGGTCCTGTCGCTGGCGCTCATGGCCTGCGGCAACTCGGGCGACGACGACACGTCGACGCCGACGAGCGACCGGGGCGGAGGGGGCGGCGGCCCCGTGTCCGAGGCCGAGCGCGACACGTTCGAGCCGATCGAGGGCGTGCCGGGCGTGACCGACGACGCCATCACCTACGCCGTGATCGGCGTCGAGGCCAACAACCCGCTCGGCATCTGCATCCTCGACTGCTACCGGGCCGGCATCCAGGCCTACTTCGACCACCGCAACGCCGAGGGCGGCATCTACGGGCGCGAGCTGCGGATCGGGCCGGTCCTCGACGACGAGGTGGCGCAGAACCAGGCGCGGGCGCTCGAGGTGACGTCGTCCGACGACGTGTTCGGCGTGTTCAACGCCCCGCTGGTGGCGTCGGGCTTCGCCGACCTCGACGAGGCCGGCATCCCCACCTACAGCTGGGGCATCCACGGTCCCGAGGCCGCCGGGCGCGAGGCGATCTTCCCCAGCATCGCCCCGCTGTGCGGCGACTGCCTGCTGCGCAGCGTGCCGTACGCGGCCCAGCACGCCGGCGGCACCCGGGTGGCGACGCTCGGCTACGGCGCCACCGAGAACTCGCGCGACTGCGCCAACGCCAGCGCCGCCTCCATCGAGGAGTACGGCGCCGACCTCGGGCTCGAGTCGGTCTACGTCAACGACTCGCTGGCCTTCGGCCTGCCCAACGGCATCGCCCCCGAGGTGACGGCCATGAAGGACGAGGGGGTCGACTTCATCGCCGGCTGCCTCGACCTCAACGGCATGAAGACGCTGGCCGAGGAGCTCGAGCGCCAGGGCATGGGCGAGGTGCCCATGTACCACCCCAACTCCTACGACCAGCGGTTCATCCGGGAGTCCGGCGACCTGTTCGAGGGCGACATCGTGCTGGCCCAGTTCCTGCCGTTCGAGGCCGAGCGGACCGAGGCGCTCGACGCCTTCCTGGCCCAGATGGAGGAGAACGGCGAGGAGCCGAGCGAGCTGGCCATGGTCGGCTGGATCAACGCCGACGCCGCCTTCACCGGCCTGCTGGCCGCCGGCCCCGAGTTCGACCGCGAGTCGGTCATCGCCGGGCTGAACTCGATCACCGACTACGACGCCGGCGGGCTCATCAACCCCATCGACTGGACGACCCAGCACACGCCGCCCGAGGGGCCCACCAACGGGTACGCGCGCGAGTGCGCCGCCCTGGTCGAGGTCGTCGACGGCGAGTTCCGGACCGTGGCGCCGCCCGACAGGCCGTGGCTCTGCTGGGACAACGACGACCCAGGGTGGCACGACCCCGAACCGACCTCGTTCGCCGACGACTGACCGGCCCGGACGGGCCGGCGCGGGTCACGGGCCGATCGGGCGCCGGTCCGGGGGCCGGTCCCGGCGGGCGCCGGCCGCGCCGTCAGAACGGCGGCTCGGCCGGCCCGACGCGGGGGCCGGGCGTGAACGTGGCCGGCATCCGGACGATGCCGTTCAGCTCGGGGTTGCCCTCGTAGAACCGGATGGCGGCCCGGTCGACCCGGTAGTCGGGGATGCGGGCCAGCGTCTCGCGCACGAGCACCTGGAACATCGTGCGGGCCATGTGCATGCCGATGCATCGGTGCGGCCCCACGCCGAACGCCAGGTGGGGGTTCGGGGCCCGGTCGAGCACGACCGTGTCGGGGTCCTCGAACACGGCCGGGTCGCGGTTGGCCGACAGCCAGCTCAGCATGACGTGGTCGCCGCGGCAGAGGCGCTGGCCGCCCAGCTCGGTGTCGCGGGCCACCGTGCGGGTCAGCGTCTCGTTCACCGAGAAGAAGCGCAGGAACTCCTCGGTGGCGGTCGGCAGCAGGCCCGGGTCCGCCACCAGCCGGTCCCGCAGCTCGGGGTGGGCGTCCAGGTGGTCAAGGGCGAGCGCGGTCAGCGACGTGGTGGTGTCGAGGCCGCCCCCGATCAGGTTCCACAGCACGGCGCCGAGCTGGTCGTCGTCGAGCCGGCCGCCGCCCGGCAGCTCGAGCTCGGCCAGGACGGTGAGCAGGTCGTCGCGGGGCCGGCGCCGGCGGTCGGCCACCTCGTCGTGCAGCTCGGCCAGCATGGTCGGCAGGTTGGCGACCGCGGCCGCGAACTCGGGGCTGCCGGGGCGGTGAGCGATCGTGCCGTGGAACAGCTCGGCATAGCGCCGCCAGCCGCCGCGGGGGAGCCCGACCAGCTCCATGGTGAGGATGGCGGGCACGGGGCTGGCCAGGTCGAGGACCAGGTCGATCGTGCCCTCCTCGATGCGCTGGTCGAGGAACCAGGTCGTGGCCGCCTCCATGAGCGGCTCGAGCCGGGCGACGGCGGCGGGGACGAGGAACCGGTTGAGGACCCGGCGCAGCGCGCCGTGCAGCTCGCCCTCGACCTCGGCGATGCCGGCCGTGGGGATGCCGGGCGGGCGGGGGATGCCGGCGATGCCCAGCCAGGTGACGCCGTCGTCGGAGCCCGGCTCGTGCCGGCTGGAGAACGTCTCGGCGTCGCGGGACACGGCGGCGACCTCGGCGTACCCGCTGACCATCCAGAAGCCGCCGTGGTTGGGGTTGTAGGCGACCGGGCAGCGCCGGGCCCGGGCCCAGTGGTCGAGCCGGGCGGCGTGGACGTCGGGATCGTGGTGGTCGAAGTCGACCGTCGGCGGCTCCGACGACGATGCTGGCGGCGCGGACGACGTCGGTGGTGGCGACGACGGTGTCGGTGGCTCCGACGACGAGGCTGGCGGTGGTGACGCGCTCATCGGCCCTCCCCCCGGGGTGCAATCTAACGTTAGTGTCATCTACATCGGAGGGGGGTGACCGGATGGCGTCGGACCTGTCCAAGTCGCTCGGCGAGCGGGCGTGGGCCCGCGAGCCGGTGCCCGTGGACCTGGGCCGGATGCGGCGCGAGCGCCACGCCCGGCTCCAGGCGGCCATGGCCGACCAGGGCGTGGAGGTGGCCGTGCTCCTCCACGGGCCCCACGTCGCCTACGCCACCGGCCGCCCGGTGACCGGCGCGGACGTGACCCAGGTCGTCGTCCGGCGGCCGGTGGCGGTCGTCGTGGCCGGCCACGACCGGCCCCACCTCCTCGAGCCCGACCCGGTCGTGGCGGAGGCGGTGGCGGCGGGCGGCGACGTCGAGGTCCACCCCGGGGCGGCGGTCGAGCTGGACGAGGGGGTCGCGGCGCTGGGCCGGGCCCTGGCCGCCGTGGCGGGGCCGCTGGCCGGCCGCCGGGTGGCGGTCGACGCCCAGACCGGCGCCATGCTGCGGGCCGGTGTGCCCGCCGGGCCCGCCGCCCCCGACGCCGGCGCCGCGGGCGAGGCCGCCCCGGCCGACGGTGTGGGCGACGCCGCGTCGGTCGTGGCGGCGGCCAAGATCGTCAAGACCGCCGACGAGCTGGCGTGCATCGACCGGGCCCAGCGCGCCAACGAGGAGGCGATGGCGGCGACCCGGCGAGCGCTGCGCCCGGGCGCCACCCGGGCCGACGTGGCCGGCGTGTTCCTGGCCGAGCTGGCTCGGCTCGGCGCCGGCGCCAACCTGATCGACCCCATCTTCCAGCCCATGCCCCGCACGGTGGCGGCCGGGCCCCGCACGACGACCGGCGACGTCGCCTTCCCCACCGGGGTCGGCAACCCGACGTTCGGCGAGGGCGACGTGGTCTGGGTCGACACGGGCATCGACCATCTCGGCTACGCCTCGGACTTCGGCCGGACCTGGATCGTCGGCCGCGACCCCGACGCTGCCGAGCGCGAGCTGTTCGCCCGCTGGTGTGCGGTCATGGCCGCCGTGCTCGACACGCTGGCGCCCGGCGCCACCGGCGGCGACCTGTGCCGGGCGGCCGAGGCGGCCGCCGGCGGCGAGCGGCCCTGGCTGCCGCACTTCTACCTGGCCCACGGCGTGGGCGTCGAGAGCGCGGAGATGCCGCTGGTGGGCACCGACCTGGGCCCGCCGTTCGACGACCGGCTGGTCCTGGCGCCGGGCATGGTGCTGGTGCTCGAGCCGGCGGTGTGGGAGGACGGCGCCGGCGGCTACCGGGCCGAGGAGGTGGTGACCGTGACCGACGACGGCTGGGCGCACCTGGGCGGCAACTGCGGCTACGGGGAGTTCGGGCCGTGACCGCCGGGGCGGGCGCCGGCGGGACCGCGAGCGCCGGGGTGGCTAACGACGGGGCCGCAGGCGGCGGGTTCGCGGTGGGCGAGCGGGAGCTGCGGGAGGACCGGCGCCGGCGCCTGTTCGACGCCCTCGACCGGGCCGGCCTCGACGCCCTGGTGCTCGGGCGGCGCGACGCCATCGCCTACGCCACGGGCGTCCGGTCGCTGTGGACGGCCGGGACCCGGGCGGCGGCGCCGGCCTGTGTGCTGGTCGCCGAGGGCCGGGCCGTGCACCTGCTGTCCACCTGGGACGAGGGCGTGCCCGACGAGATTCCGTTCGACCACCTGTACGGCGTGACCTGGAACCCGACCATCCTGGCCGAGGCGGTGGCCGGCATCGCCGGCCTGGGCCGGGCCCGCCGGGTGGGGGTCGACGGCCTGTCGGTGGGCCTAGCCGGCCTGCTGGCCCGGGCCGCGCCGGAAGCCGAGCTGGTGCCGGCCGACGACCTGCTGACCGCGGTGCGGGCCGTGAAGGCGCCGGGCGAGGTCGAGCGCATCCGGGCCGCCACGGCGGTGGCCGCCGCCGGCGTCGCGGCCGCCGCCCGTGTCCTCGAGGGCGGCGGGGACCCGGCCGCGGCGCGGGGCGCCGCCCTGCGGGCGCTCGCCGCCCGGGGGGTCACGGTCCCGGTGGCGCCGCCGGCGGTCGGCGACCTGGGCGGCGGCCTGGCGACCGTCGACGTCGGCGTGCTGGCCGATGGCTACGAGGGGACGCTGGCCCGCACGGTCGCCCGGCCCTCCACTTCGGGGGCGGCGGCGCGGGTGGCCGCGGCGCGGGCAGCGCAGGAGCGCCTGATCCGGGCGTGCCGACCCGGGGCCACCGGCCGCGACCTGCGCGCCGCCGCGGCCGAGGCCGGGCTCCCGGCCGAAACCGGGCGCGGGGACGGGGTCACGTCCAGGTCCGGTGGGCTGGGCGGGTCCGGCAGCCCGGCCTGGCTCGTGCGGGGGAGCGGGATGGGCGTCGAGCTCCCGGTCGTGTCCGCCGAGACCGGCGCCGACGCCGAGCTGGTCGCCGGCATGGTGCTGGCGGTCGAGGCCCGGGTGGACGGCGCCGTCCGCCGGGACGCCGTCCTGGTCGGCCCCGACGGGCCGGCGCCGCTCGGTTGACGCCGCCCCCACGCCCCCGCCGACGGCCAGCCCGCGCCGGGCTACGGTTTCCGATCCGGTCGCACCTAAAGTGGCCAGAATGGCACCGATGGGCGATCCCCTGCCGCCGGTCGAGCAGCTCCGGCCCGGGCTCTGGACGATCCCCGTGCCGTTGCCCAACACCTCGCTGCGGTACGTGTTCGTCTACGTGTTCGAGACCGACCGGGGGGCGTACATCGTCGACGCCGGCTGGAACACGGACGAGGCCTACGCCGCCCTCCAGGCCGGGCTCCGCACCGCCGGCTACGAGGTCGGCGACGTCCGGGGGGTGCTCGTCACCCACATCCACCCCGACCACTACGGGCTGGCGGGCCGGGTGCGCGAGGCGTCCGGGGCGTGGATCGCGCTCCACCCGGCCGACGCCGCCCTGATCCACGACCGCTACACCGACCCGAGCGACCTGCTCGAGCGGGTGGGAGCGGCGCTCCGGCGGTTCGGAGCGCCGCCCGAGGAGATCGCCACCCTCCGGGCGGCGGCGATGCCCGTCCGGCCGTTCGTCGACGCCGTCCTGCCCGACGTGCTGCTCGAGGACGGCGAGCGGCCCGAGGTGCCGGGGTGGGACCTGTCCGCCATCTGGACGCCGGGCCACTCGCCCGGTCACCTGTGCTTCTGGGAGCCGGCCAACGAGGTCCTGCTCACCGGCGACCACGTGCTGCCCCGCATCACGCCCAACATCCCGTTCCACCCGCAGGCCGGCGACAACCCGCTCGGCGACTTCCTGGCCGCGCTCGACAAGCTGGAGCCCTACCGGCCGACCGAGGTGATGCCCGCCCACGAGCACCGGTTCCACGATCTCCACGGGCGGCTGGACGAGCTGCGGCGCCACCACGCCGAGCGGTTCCGCGAGGTCATCTCGGCCATCGCCGCCGGCCACACGACGGCCTGGGCCATCGCCAGCCAGATGAGCTGGTCGCGGGGCTGGGACGGCCTCGAGGGCTTCATGCGCCGGGCCGCGGTCGGCGAGGCCATGGCCCACATCCGGGCGCTGGAGCGCCGGGGCGTGCTCCGCGAGGAGCCGGGCGAGCCCTCGCACTGGGAGCTGATCGGCGAGGCCCCCTGACCGGGCGGCGCTGACGCCGGCCCCCGTCGGCTCAGGCCGGGCTGCCAGCCCGCTCGACGGCCCGCTCGATCACGGGGACGAGCAGGTCGGGCCGGGAGAGCATGACGTCGTGGTCGGCGTCGAGCTCGACGATCTCCTCCGGGTCGAGGTGCCCGACCATGGCATCGACGCGGGCGGCGTCGACCGTGGCGTCGCGGGCGCACCGCACGTAGGTGGCGGGCACCCCCGACCCGTAGCCGCTCACCGTGTCGACGAACAGTCCCACCGGCTCGGGCACGAGGCGGCGGTAGTGATCGCGGAACACGTCCGGCGGCAGGTCGCCGGCGAACATGCGGCGGGCCGTCTCCTCGTCCGGCAGCGGCTGGGCGGCGGTCGGGTCCTCCACGGCCGGGGCGGCGTCGCCGAGGAACAGCCCGAAGACCGTCTGGCCGGGTGCCAGGACGAGGGCGGCGACGTAGACGAGCCGAGCGATGCGGTCGGGCGCCCGGTTGGCGGTCTCGGTGATGGTCATCCCGCCCATCGAGTGGCCGACGAGGACGAAACGGTCGAAGCCGGCGGCGCCCGCGTCCTCGAGCACGGCCTCGACGCAGTCGGCCACCCGGATGCGGCGGCCGCCGGCCGGGCGGGCGCCCCGCCCCGGCAGGTCGACCGCCACCGCGGGCACGGACAGGCGCGGGCGGACCGCGTCCCAGCACCAAGCCCCGTGGTAGCCCCCGTGCACCAGCACCACCCCGTCGACGGCCATGCGCAGCCTCCCCCTCGGTCTCCCCCTCGATCCGGCCGGCGCCGCCCCCGACGGCGCCGGTGGAGCCGTTTTCCATAGCAGAGACTATGACCTCCGCCCGGCCGCCGACAGTGGTGGTCGCGGCGGCGGAAATGCGGTAGTCACCACTCCTGACGGGCGAGCCCCGGCTGCGCTGTACTGCAGCCTGCCGCCTACCCGCGGGTACCGCGCGAGCGCTGATGATCCCCAGCCGCGTCGGCGCTCGAGCGACCCGGGCGCCCTCGCCCCGTCCTCAATCGGGGCGAGGGTGCAGGCGGGTGGCACGCCCGGCGGGTGCACGCCACGAGCCCGCGGGCCGAGCGGTGGCCCGACCGGTGCACGCGGCGGCCCGCCCTCCGTGGAGGCTGACCCTGCCCTGCGGGCCGCCGCGCCGTGCACGCCGGCGCGAGATCGGCGGTGCGGCCCCGGTAGCTCGACCCGGCTGGGGAACGGGGAGCACGCCCGCGGGCCGCACCTGGAACCCGGTGGATCGGCGGGACATCCAGCGGGTTCGTACCCGTCATGTTAAGGCCGGCCGGCCCGGGAGCAAACCCCTCAATCGGTGTTCACCAGGGCTTTCGCGCCGGCGAACAAGAGGCGGGTCGTTTGCTGCAGGCGCTCGTCGACCTCCTCGATCGTCAGATGGTCGTGCACCCAGGCGAACAGCGCGCCCTGCCAGGTGAGGGCCAGCGGGACGAGCACCACGTCGGGGTCGGGGAGCTCGTCGCCGATGGCCTCGCGCAGCGTGTCCATGACCAGGGCGTCGGCCTCGGCCCGGCACTCGCGCACGCCCGGGTCGGACGAGCCCAACGACAGCACGAGCGCCCGGGCCAGCTTCGGTGCCCGGCCGAACGCCACGCACGTCTGGTGGAGCAGGGCGGCGACGCGGTCGGCGGCGGTGGCGCCTTCGGCCGCCACCGTGCGCAGGGCCCGGGGGAGCGTGCGGTTCCACTCGAGCTGGGCCGCGGCGATCAGGTGGTCCTTGGACGAGAAGTAGCGGTAGATCGTGGCCGACGACAGGCCGGTCCGGGCGACGATGTCGCGGATCTGGACGGCGTCGTACCCGCCCTCCTCGGCCAGCTGGCGGGCGGCGTCGATGGCCCGCCGCTGCGGCTCGCCCCACCGCGGGCGCCGGCGGGACGCTCGTTCGGCCACGGGCCCAGCGTACCCGGGGTACGCTCGCCCCCTCGAAAACCTGTTGTTGGGGTCGGAGGGACGATGACCAACCCGTTCAGCTATGCGGGGAAGCGAGTGGTGGTGACAGGGGCGTCCTCCGGCGTGGGGGCGGCGTTGATCGAGCTGCTCGCCGAGCTGGGCGCCGAGGACGTCTCGGTCCTCGACGTCAAGGAGCCGTCCGGCCCGCACAGCCGCTACCTACCGACAGACCTCGGCGACCCGGCGTCGGTCGACGAGGCGCTGGCGGCCATCGACGGGCCGGTGCACGCGCTGTTCAACAACGCCGGCGTGGCCGGCACCCAGCCGCCGCTCGTCGTGCTGGGCGTCAACTACCTCGGTCCCAAGCGGCTGACCGCCGGGCTGCTGGAGAAGATGCCGGCCGGGGCGGCCGTGGCCAACACCGCCTCGATCGCCGGCGGCAACTGGCCCCAGAACCTCGAGGCGATCCTCGAGCTGTGCGCCATCGACGACTGGGACGCTGCCCGGGCCTGGCTCGAGGCCCACGACGACCTGCTGCGCGACCCGTACTCGTTCTCGAAGGAGTGCATGCAGGTCCACACGATGGTGTCGTCCAAGGCGACCCAGGCCCGCGGGGTCCGCACCAACAGCGTGTGCCCGGGCGTCATCGAGACCCCGCTCATCCCCGACTTCGAGGCGACCATGTCCCGCCCGCTGCTCGAGTGGACAGCCAACCAGGGCGCCGGCCGGTTCGCAGCGCCCGCCGAGATCGCCGCCGTGCTCGCCTTCCTCGGCAGCGACGCCTCGACCTACGTCAACGGCGCCAACCTCGTCGCCGACGCCGGCTTCACCGCGGCCATGACGACCGGCCAGGTCGACCTCTCGGCGCTCCCGGGCTAGGGGCACCCCTTCCCGCTCCGGGGACCCGCGCGGGCGAGGGCCTTAGGCGCCGCCGCTCAGGGGACGAGGACGGCCGCGCCGGTGAGGCGGTCGGCCGCCAGGTCGTCGAGCGCCCGGTCGGCCTCCGCCAGCGGGTAGGACGTCGTCGCCACCGTGATGCCGAGGCGGGCGGCCAGGGTCAGGAACTCCTCGCCGTCGGCCCGGGTGTTGGCGGTCACGCTGCGCACCTGGCGCTCCTGGAACAGGTGGCGCTGGTAGTCGAGCGGCGGCACCTCGGTCAGGTGGATGCCGGCCAGCGCCAGCGTCCCGCCCCGGTCGAGGGCGGCGAGCGCCCCCGGCACCAGCTCGCCGGCGGGGGCGAACAGGATGGCCGAGTCGAGCGGCTCGGGCGGCGCGGCGTCGGCCGGGACGGCTGAGTCGGCGCCCAGCTCGAGCGCGAGCCGGCGGGCGCCCTCCGACCGGGTGACGACGTGGACCCGGGCGCCATGAGCCAGGGCGACCTGGGCGACGATGTGCGCCGACGCCCCGAAGCCGTAGATGCCGACGCGCCCGCCGGGCGGCACCGCCGCCCGCTTCAGCGCGCGGTAGCCGACGATGCCGGCGCACAGCAGGGGGGCGGCGTGCTCGTCGTCGAACCCGTCCGGCAGCCGGTAGGCGTAGGCCTCGTCGACGACGGCCAGCTCGGCGTAGCCGCCGTCCGCGTCCCACCCGGTGAACGCCGGGGCCAGGCACAGGTTCTCGTCGCCCCGCCGGCAGAAGCGGCAGGCGCCGCAGGTTCGCCGCAGCCAGGCGATCCCCACCCGGTCACCGACGGCGAACCGTCCGGCACCGGGGCCGAGCCGCTCCACCCGCCCCACCACCTCGTGGCCGGGGACCGTGGCCGGCCGGTGCACGGGCAGGTCGCCCTCGGCCAGGTGCAGGTCGGTCCGGCACACGCCGCACACCGAGACCCGCACCAGCACCTCGCCCGGGCCGGGCTCGGGGTCGGGGCGCTCGCCGAACGCCAGCGGATGCGTGTCCATCGGTCCCGGCCGGTCGACCCACCAGGCCTTCATGCCGGCCATCGTGCCACCCGGCGCGGGGCCGGGAAAACGCCCGCCGGAAGCTTGCGGCCTATTGACCGCGGCGGCTAAGAAGAGGCTCCTGGCAGACGTCGATTCGCCGTCAGGCGTCAGTTGCTGACGGTCGGCCACAGGGTCGAGGGTCGGCGGGCGCAGCCGGGCGCCGGGTGCGGGGCGCCCGTCCTGCGAGATCGCCGTGGTGGGGGGTTCCGGGGTGCCCGGTCCCCAGGGCCTCCCACCATCGGCACCCGTCCTTCGGGTCGGGTCCTTCGAGTGGGCGCCGGCGACAGGGTCGCCAGCGGCCCGTCGCCGCCCGAGCTGCCATCATCGGTGGCGCGGCGAGAGGGGGAGCGACGATGGCGCTGAGCGGTGAGATCCCGTACACGAAGGGCCTGCACGCGGTCGGCGATGGCGTGTGGGCGTACCTGCAGCCCGACGGCGGGTGGGGTTGGTCGAACGCCGGGCTGGTGAGCGACGGCGAGGCGTCGCTGCTGGTCGACACGCTCTTCGACCTGAAGCTGACCGCCGCGATGCTGGAGGCCATGCGGGCGGCCGTCCCGGCGGCCGAGCGCATCGGCACCGTCGTCAACACGCACGCCAACGGCGACCACTGCTACGGCAACGCGCTGGTAGCCGACGCCGAGATCGTCGCCTCCGCCGCCGGCGCCGCCGAGATGGAGGAGGTGCCGCCGTCGCTGCTGGCGGCGTTCGTCCGCTCGGCGCCGGAGATGGGCGCGGCCGGGGCGTTCCTCGAGCGGATCTTCGGCCGGTTCACGTTCGAGGGCATCGAGCTCGTCCCCCCGACCCGGACGTTCGAGGGCGAGCTCGAGCTGCGGGTGGGTGACAAGGTCGTGCGCCTGATCGAGGTCGGGCCGGCCCACACCCGGGGCGACGTCGTCGCCCATCTCCCCGGCGACGGGGTGCTGTTCACCGGCGACATCCTGTTCCACGGTGGCCACCCGATCGTGTGGGCCGGGCCGGTCACGAACTGGATCGCGGCCTGCGATCGCCTCCTTGCCCTCGACGGCGTCGAGACCGTCGTGCCCGGGCACGGGCCGGTCACCGGTCCCGAGGCGATCGCCGGGCTCAAGGGCTACTTCGAGCTGATCACCGCCGAGGCCCGGCGCTGCTTCGACGCCGGGATGCCCGTGCTCGACGCCGCCCGGTCGGTCGACCTCGGGCCCTACGCCGGGCTGGGGGAGCGCGAGCGGCTGGCCGTCAACATCGCTGTCCTCTACCGCGAGTTCGGCGGCGAGGTCGACGCCGGGGTGGGGACGGCCTTCGAGCTGATGGCGGCCACGGCGGGCGGCTGAGGGGCCGGGCCTCGGGGTGCCTCGGGGTCCGGGCGCCGCTCGGGGCGGGCGCCCCGCCGCCTTGCGCCCCGTCAAAGGTCGGTGTCGCGCCCCGTCAGGGGTCGGTGTCGCCCAGCCAGGCGGGGGAGTGGTCGAGCAGGTAGCGGCTCACGGCCAGGCACGTGTCGAGCACGTCGCAGAACTGCTCCTGCCCCATGAACACCCGACTCAGCGACACCTCGATGCGCGACACGATGGCCAGGCTGCGCTCGGGGGCGTCGGTGACCGACGGGAACGAGTCGATGGCCGACACCTCGAGCGGCAGCGCCGTCCCGCCGATCCCGGCCAGCTCGGTGGCCAGGATCAGGAGGTCGGGACCCTGGGGCAGCGGCGGCAACGCCCAGTTGAACACGAGCGGGAAGTGGAACGTGTCCGGCGGCTCCTCGTCCTCGGCCATGTCGGCCACCAGGTCCTCGAACGAGAGCAGCGTGCGGGGGTCGACCTCGAGGGCCAGGTGGAGGTCGAGCGGGCCGCCGCAGGCCTCCTCGGGGTGGAGGTCGACCTCCCAGTTCTGGCGCAGGGAGTAGGTCTCCACGAAGTGGCGCTCGTCGTGGACGTGGAAACCGTGGTCGATGGCGTGGTCCTTCAGGTCGGACACGAATCCCGCGATGTCGATGGCGGCCACCGCGACAGCCTGCCACGTCGAGCGGGCAGTTCCGTCCTCGGAGCGTGGCCGCGGCCCGCAGGGCGGGCGGTCGTTTCGGCCCGCGGGGCCGCCGGTCCGGCCCGCGGGGCCGCCGGTCCGACCCGCGGGGCCGCCGGTCCGACCCGCGGGGCCGGCCGACCGGTCCAGCCCCGGGCGCCGGTCCTGGTAGACGTGAGGCCGTGCCTGCCTCCCCGTCTCTGTCCGACGACGCGCTGGTCGAGCTGCTCCAGCGGGCGGCCGACGCCATCCGCACCGCCCTCGGCGGCCTCGACGACTGGGGCCTCGCCGGCACCCGGGCCGGTCAGTACCGCAGCGACCTGGCGGCCGACGCCGCTGCGCTGGCGGTGCTCGAGCCGGCCGGCGTCGGCGTCCTGTCCGAGGAGTCGGGCGCCCACCACACCGAGCGCGACCTGGTCGTCGTCGTCGACCCGCTCGACGGCAGCACCAACGCCTCCCGCCGGCTGCCCTGGTTCGCCGTCAGCCTGTGCGCCGTCGACCGGGACGGGCCCCGGGCCGCCCTGGTGGTCGACCTGTCCCGGGACCGCACCTACACGGCCGTGCGGGGGGCCGGGGCCCACGTCGACGGGCGGCCGCTGCGGCCGGCCGCCACGGTGGCGCTGGGCGACGCCTTGGTGGCCATCTCGGGGTTCCCGCCCCGGCCCCTGGGCTGGCGGCAGTTCCGCACGCTGGGCGCCGCCGCCCTCGACCTGTGCGCCGTGGCCGAGGGGACGCTGGACGCCTTCGTCGACTGCACGCCGTCCGCCCACGGGGCGTGGGACTACCTCGGCGGGGCGCTGGTGTGCACCGAGGCCGGGGCGCCGGTGGGCGACGCCCTCGGGCGCGACCTCGTGACTCTCGACCACCGGGCCCGGCGCACGCCCGTGGCCGCGGCCACGCCGGCGCTCTACGAGGAGCTGCTCGCCGCCCGCCGCCGGATCATCGCGGGCTGAGTCGGGTCGGGGCGCCGGCTCAAGCCAGCTCGGGCGAGGCCGGCCGCAGCCAGTCCTCGGGCAGGACCCGGGTCCGTTGCGTGCTGGCCCGGGCCAGGGCCGCGAGCGCGCTCACGGCCTCGTGCTGCAGCTGCGGCAGCTCGTCCAGCGCGAACCACCGCACCTCGCGGATCTCGGGCGACCGGGGCGCCACGCTGTCGGGGTCGATCCCGTCGGCCAGCCGGGCCCGGTAGGCGACGTCGACCCGCTGGGGCGGGGCGTCGACGACCACGGCGGGCTCGCCGACCAGCTCGATCGGTACGCCGACCTCCTCGAGGACCTCGCGCTTGGCGCAGGCGGCCACGTCCTCGTTGCGCTTGATCAGCCCGCCCGGCACGCCCCAGGCGTTGCGGTACACCTGGCGGACCAGCAGGACGCGGCCGTCGTCGCGTTCGATCAGGCAGACGGCGCCGACGGTGAACGACGGCGCGAGCAGTCGCACGATCCACCGGCGGACGACCCTGGGCAACCGGCGCCACAGGTGCAACGCCATCGTCTGCAATCGTGCAACCACGCGCTCAGGGTAGAGGACCGCTTCACCGAGAGGGGCTGGGCGGGGGTGGGGCCCCGGCCTGGCCGTCGCCGGCCCGCTCAGCGCATCAGCGAGTCGACCAGCCGGCGCTGCTGCGTGGAGCAGGGGTGGCGCAGCTTGGTGAGGGCCTTGGCCTCGATCTGCCGGATGCGCTCCCGGGTCAGGTTGAACCGCCGGCCCACCTCGTCCAGCGTGAGCGGCTGGTCGTCGATCAGGCCGAACCGCAGGGACAGGATCTCCCGCTCCCGCTCGTCCAGGTGGTTGAGCAGGGCGCGCAGGTCCTCGCTCTCGATGGCGGCCGCCGCCACGTCGAACGGCGAGGCCGCATCGGCGTCGGCCAGCAGGTCGCCGAGCTCGTGGTCGCCGTCGTCGCCGATGGCGGCCGACAGCGACACCAGGTCGGGGGCGGCCTTGAGCGCGGCCTCGACCTTGGGCAGCGGGATGCCGGTCTCGTCGGACAGCTCGCGTGGCGTCGGCTCCCGGCCGAGCGCCTTGAGCATGCTGGCCGAGGCGCGCGACAGCGTGGCCAGCGTGTCCATGAGGTGGGACGGGAGCCGGATCGTCCGGCCCTTGTCGGCGATGCCCCGCCCGATCGCCTGGCGGATCCACCAGGTGGCGTACGTCGAGAACTTGAACCCTTTGCGGTGGTCGAACTTCTCGACGGCGCGCATGAGGCCGAGGTTGCCCTCCTGGATCAGGTCGAGCAGCGACATGCCGGGGGTCTGGTAGCGCTTGGCGATCGACACGACCAGGCGCAGGTTCGACTGGATGAAGCGGCGGCGCGCCTCGTCGGCGGCCCGGACCTGGGCCTCGAGCTTCTCGCGGGCGGCGCGGGAGGTCACCTCGCCGCTGGCGAGGGTCGCCTCGGCGGCGCGGCCGTCTGCGATGGTCTGGGCGAGCTGGGCTTCGTCTTCGGCGGTGAGCAGGGGATAGGACCCGAGCTCGGCGAGGTAACGACGGGTGAGGTCGATGGTGCTCTCGGTCGTGGGCCGGGTGCGCCCAGCCATCCATGTCCTCCAGGGTCGTCGCGGGACGGTCACACCTAGTAGCGAAAGTAGTCGTACCACCACGCTCCGCGACGGATGGTCGGTCGATCGAAACAATGACGGGCATGACCGGACCCGGATCCGGCCACGATCCGGCCGCGATCGGGAGCCGCCGAGGCCGGAAGCGGTACCCTCGCGGGCTTCGGGCGCGTAGCTCAGTTGGCTAGAGCACCTCCCTTACAAGGAGGACGTCGGGGGTTCGAGTCCCTCCGCGCCCACCAGGTCTTTCTCGCCGGTGCCGGCGTCCTCCGTCAGGCGCCGTGCCAGATCCGTGCCAGATCGCGACGGCCGCACCGCCTCGATCTCTTGTGACAGCGCCTCCGTCACCTGGCGCTCTCGCTCGCGGCTGGCCCGCTGGTAGATCAGCGCCGCCCGCGGGCTGGCATGGCCCATCCGGGTCATCTGGTCCCGCAGGTTGAGCTTGCCGGCCACGAAATCGTTGGCGGTGTGACGCAAGTCGTGGAAGTGCAGCCCAAGCCCGTCGAGTCCAGCCTTGGTCACCGCATCCTGCCAATAGCGCCAGTAGTTCGACCGGCGGGGCACACCGCCCTTCGGGCCGACGAACACCCGACCGTGAGGGCCCGGCTCCGACCACTTGGCCACGTGCTGGCGCAGATCCGGGAGGATCGCCGCCGGCACGCCCACGAGCCGCAGGCCCGCCTTGGATTTCGGCGCCTGGCCGTCGCGCAACACGCCCCGCACCTCGCCGGTCGCCGCCGTCACCCGGACAAAGCCGTCCCGCAGGTCGAGGTTGTGCCGCCGCAGCTCGACCAGCTCGCCCCATCGCACGCCGGTGAACGCAGCCAGGAGCACGAGGCCCCGACACCAGGGCCGAATTGCATCAGCGATCGCGAACACCTGCTCGATCGTCGCCACTGGACGTCGGCGCTCTGGTCGCTCGCTGCGCCAGGAATCCGGCACGGGTTCCGGCGGATCAACTCGTCATCGACAGCGGTGTTCATCACCGCCCGCAGGAACCGGTACGCCTTCGCTACGGTCGGCCTACCTATCCCGGCATCGAGCAGATCCCGCCGCCACGCCCGCACACGGGCTGGCGTGATGTCCACCAGGTCGGAGCCCACCAAGCGTCGGCCTGATGTGGAGCCGCAACAGCGTCTCGCAGCTGTCCACGGTCTTCGGCGCCAAGGGCCGCTCAGCGATCCACTTGGCCGCATACTCGCTGAGCGGCACCCGGCCCGCGTCCGGGTCGAGCCAATCGCCCCGCAGGATCTCGGCCTCCGTGACGCTCAGCCACCGCTCGGCGTCGGTCCGAGTGTCGAAGGTCCGGCCGGCCGGACGCATCAGTCCGTCCGGCCCGGGATAGCGAGCCTGCCAGCGGCCCGAGGGCAGTTGCCGAACAGAGCCGAACCGGCGGCGCCGGTCTCGGTTGTTCCCGGCCATCAGGCCACCCGACCCCGGCCGCGTCGGCGCCGGTCGATGGCCTCGACCGTGCCCGCCTCGATCATCGCCCGCACGACGCTCTCCTTGATCCGGACGTGCCGGCCCAGGCGCACGAACTCGATTCGCCGTTCTGCGATCAGACGGCGCACGAACCGCTCCGAGGTGCCGAACTCTTCGGCCACCTCGGGCACGCTCAGCAGCGGGTCGGTGGCTCGCCGCTTCTCCATCTCGGTCTCTCCCTCTTGTCGTTGCCGAATTGCCGAACTCAAGCCGCCGCCTCCCCAGGTGGCCGGGGTGGCGCCGGTCCCGCCCGAGCCGCAGCCAGCTCTTTGGCGGCCTCGTATTCGCGGCGCCAGCGCTGGCGTGTCTGGATCGCTTCCGCGATGGCCGCGGCGTAGGTGCGTTCGTCGATGCGGTTGCGGCCGAGGAGCTCCCAGGAGAACCGGCCATCGGTGCCGGAGACTGAGAGCTCGTCGTGGTCGTCGGGGTCCACGCCGGCTTCCTCGAGCGCTGCTCGGACGACCTCGGCCCGGTCGGCCTTGTGGCCGGCGAGGGTCTTGCCGGACCATTGGCGCGAGACCAGGACGCGTCGGCCGCTCAGGCCGAGGTTCTCGCGGTCGTGTGCCCGCCCCTTGCAGTGGCCCGGGGTCATGCCCGGCTCGGCGCCTTTGGGTTGGATGCCGTAGCGCAGCCAGTTGGCGCAGCCCGGCGAGCACGGCAGCCACCGCACCTCTTCCGCCTGCCGGTCGATGTGCGCCGCCCGGGCGGCCGACACGTCGCCGTCCTCGTCGTAGGTGCCGGCGATGGATTTGGTGAGGTACTTGCACAGATAGCCGATGGTCCGATCGGCGTTCGGCGTGCCGGCGATCACGCCGGCGATGTCGTCTTGTTCCCCGAACCGCACGACGTGGGCCGGTTCGGCGTCGGGGTCGGCGTCGAGCTGGTCGAGCGCTTCGTCCCATGTCGGGAGCAGCTCGCCGGTGTCGGGATCGACGTACCCACCCTCCGTCCAGATGGGGAGCCGGTCGACGTAGACGGGTTCGTCATGGGGCGGCCACCACACCTGGTGGTAGGTCGCTTCCTTGACCTGGCGCACGACCCGGCGGGGGATCGTCCCGCGGATCGCGGCGTGGAGGTGGGGGGCGAGGCGCCGTTGGGCCTCGACCGCGGCGAAGTACTGGACCCGATAGCCCGCGCAGCGCCGGAGGTTCTGCCAGAACCGATCGACCAGGCGGGCGAAGTGGATCGCATCCAGCGCCGCCCGCCGGTAGTCGTAGCGGTCGGGGTCGACCGGGACGCCTTCGGCGGTGACCCGCCCGTAGCTGGGCAGCGTCAACGTGAGGAACATCGAGGGCCGGTAGGTCTTGCCGTCCGGGGCCTCGAACACCCGCCCGACCGTGCGGTCGTCCATCGGCACCCGCGGCAGGTCCGGCACGTCCTGGCGGCGCCGGGTCGAGCGCACCCGTCGCTTCTCGTCAGCGTCCGGCTCGTCGCGGCTGTCCTCGGGTGCCGTCGGCGAGGCCGGCTCGGGACGTTCGGGTTCGGTGTCGAGGTGCCAGCCCTCCCGGCACTGCTGCATCCGCAACCGGCGGGCCCGATCCGCACAAGGCGGGCACCGGCTCTCCCTCGTGGACCCACACGCGATCGGGATCACCCGGGTCTCGCCCGTGTGGGTGTCGGTGACCTTGGAGACGACGGGGCGGGCGCACACTCCGGCCACCAACGCCGCCTCCCGGACTAGCTCGGGGGACAGCATGCGGGGGTTCATGCCCCGTCCCCCTGGGTGGGGTGGGGCCGTGCAGCGCCGCCGGCGAGTGTGACGGGTTCCACCGGAGCGTCAAGGGCACGGCCAAGAACTCCGACCGAGCCGCGTGGAGGTTGCACCGCCAGTCCGCCGCCGTGGTACCGGCGGAGGCTCGCAGACGCCCTGGACGTCACCCCGACGAGCTGACCCGGCTACTCGAGCCGGCGGACATCAGCTCGACCGCGCCAATGCAACCCGACCCCGGGGACGGTCAGGCCCACTGCACGCAGCCCCCCACGTCCGTCGCCGGTCCTGGCTACGTCGAGTCTGTCCGGGCCAATACGAAGCGCCTCATCGAACTGGATACGACCTACGGCGGCGATGACTTGGCCCGTCTGGCGGTGCGCGCATTCCGCTCGACCTACGAGCGCTTGGCCAATGGCCTGTACGTGCCCGGGGTCGAGCGCGACGTACAGGCCGCTATCGGTGAACTCGGCCAGGTTGCTGGTTGGATCGCCTACGACGCCGACAAGCAGGCGCTGGCTCGTCAGCTCACCAACGAGGCGATCCTGCACAGCCGCCTCGCAGGGGACCGGCGCACGGAGCTGTTCGAGCTGGGACAGCTTGCCATGCAAGCCGTACACCTCGAACGCCCAGCCGAGGCCCTACGGATTGCAGACGAGGTGATCGAGTCCGATCCGTTGTCGCCGCGAGTCGCGGCCGTCTTCTGCATCCGCCGGGGCCGTGCGCTCGCGCAGATGGGGGACCGGAGCCGGTCCCTGCGTGAACACGACCGAGCCGCCGCCGTCCTCAGCGGCGGCGTGCCCCCCGCAGACCCCGACTGGACATGGTGGGTAGACGACGCCGAGCTGGCATGGCACCGCGCGATGTCGCTCGCCGGCCTCGACGGCTGGATCGCGGCGGTCGACCTCTTCCAAGCAGCGCACGACCTCCGACCATCGGACGCACAGCGTGCTCGGTACAACGACCTCGCCCACCTGCTCGAAGCCCAGGTCGCCGTCGGTGCCTGGCAGGACGCCGAAACCTCGCTCGCTGCCGTCCTCGCCGGCTCCGGCGACGTCCGGTCATCCCGCACAACCGCGCTCCTACGCCGCGTCGGGCGCCAGATCGTCCGAACTGACGATGCCCCCTCGACCCTCGCCGACGCCGCCCACGAGCTGATCCTGACGCTCGACGAATCTGCGTAGAGCCATCCCAGGCTGCTCTGCCGGATGCGCCTCTACAGGATCAAGCGGGCGCCGCCCAGCGGCGGCGCCCGCTGCCGCCTTGCGGGCCGCCCTAGCGGGCCGTCCTCGGGCGACCCGACCGTCACGAACGAGCACCACGTTGCCTGGCGGCCTGGCAAGGACCTCGGCCGCCAGATCGCATCGGAAGCCGAGGCGCGCTCGGCCAGGTCGCGCTCGACGCGACGCCCGCTTCATGAGCGCTCCGGCCGGTGAGGACGGGCGTGGATTGACCAAGGTTTGATGGGCTCGTGTGCGACCCTGATCGTCACAGCGCCGGCTTGTCGTCCCCCGGGCCATCGCCGGCACACTGGCTTCAAATCGCGAGGTAGCGGAGGCGAACGCCATGGACCGACGGTCCTTCCTCCTCTTGACCGGCGCAGCCCTGACGACCCCGGCGCACGAATGGCTGATCGCCCGAGGCGCCGAGGACACCGGCCGGCGCACAGGCCGAGTCGTCACGGCGGCCTACGCCGACCACCTCGACACCATCACCGACCGGCTCCGTCGCATGGACGACCGGGTCGGCGGGGGTTCGCTCGCGGAGAAGGTCAGGGTTCAGATCGACCAGGTCACCAGCCTCATGGACAACGGCTCCTACACAGACTCCATCGGTCGACGGCTCCACGCCACGACCGCCGAACTGCTCCGTCTCGCTGGTTGGCTCAACTTCGACGCCGGTCGCCACCGGGAGGCACGGAGCTACTTCGTCGCAGCCCTGCGCGCCGCTCACATCGCCGGCGACCGTGAGCTCGCCGCCAACGTGCTCGGCTTCATGAGCTGCCAGGCCAAGGACCTCGGCAACCTCGATGACGCCATCAATCTCGCGGACACCGCGATCTCCGGCTACCGAGGTGCGAACCCAAGGGTGTCGGCCATCCTGCACATGCGCGCCGCCCAGGCGTACGCCAACACGGGCGATGTCACCGAGACGCGGCGCTCTATCGACGCCGCCTACAGCGCATTCCGAGATGCGGACGAAGACGCCGGCCCCGCCTGGTCCTACTGGCTCGACGAAGCGCAGATCAACGAGCAGATCGGGTACTGCTACCTCCGTCTCAACGACTGGTCCCGAGCGACCAGCCATATGAGGAAAGCCGTTCAACTCCACCGCGAGCCCTACAGCCGTGAAGGTGCCCTTCGCCTCGCCCTCCTGGCTGATGTCTACGCCCAACAGGGCGAGCCCGAACAGGCGTGTCGCCTCGGACACCAGGCTCTCGACACGCTGGCCGTCGAGGTGAACTCCGCCCGGTGCGTCGGCCACGTCCGACAGGTGAGCGAACACCTGCGTCCGTACCGCCGTACGGCCGTTGCCCAGGACTTCGATGAGCGACTCCGCCAGCTCGCCGCCGCATAGAAGGCGCCCGCGATGCGCGGGCGTCGCGGGCTGGCGCGGCCACTCCGGGGCATCCGGTCACGCAGGTTGAGCTTGCCGCCCATTCTGACAAGGCCCGACCACCGAAGGTGGTGAACGCCAACACTACGGACACGCGGCAGCGTAAATGAGCCGCCGCCGCAATCGCGTCGAACTCCTCGAACTCGCGGTCGGACGCCCCGGGCTGTCGTCCTCACCGGAAGCTTTGATCCGGCAGAGGTTCGGGCGGATCGGCTCGTCGCGACCGCGGTGGACTCGATCGGTCGCAGCAACAGTGCGGGCCATGCTCGGACGTGCTAGCGGACACAGGCATGTCACGGTCTACGGACGAGCGAAGCCCCACGCGACCGACGCTGACTATGCGGAAAGCTGGACGCGACGACCTGCCGTCCCTCGAGGCCCTCCGGGAAGAGGCCGTGGACTGGCTCGCGGCGCGAGGACTCGACCAATGGCAGCCTGGGCAGCCCCGAGTGCCAACCGCAGCAGGAACGCTCGACGCGATCGACCGGTGCGCTTGCCATCTCGCGTACGAAGGCCAAGACCTTGTAGGCACGATCACCGTGGACGATCGCGCCGATCCAGAGTTCTGGACGCCCCAGGAGCGAGCGGAGCCGGCCCTCTACATCCATCGCATGATCGTGGCCCGGCATGCCCGCAGCCGCTCGCTCGGCGCCTGCCTACTGGACTGGGCCGCCGACTACGCCCGCACCGCAGGCAGGACGATGCTGCGTCTCGACGCCTGGAAGACCAACAAAGCCCTCCACCAGTACTACCTGCGCCAAGGCTTCCGCCACGTCCGAACGATCGACCTACCCCACCGCGGTTCAGGTGCTCTCTTCGAGCGCCGGCTGTGCTGAATCCTCGGCGCTCGGCGGCGCCATCTCGCTCGGATTCGTGGGCTTCGCCGTCGTCGGTCTCGGCGACTGCACCCGCATCGGCCTGCTCGAGCGAGCCACCCGGGCCCGGGCTCCGGCGGGTCCGGCGCAGCCGCGGCGTCGGCCTCAGGGGTTGGGGGTGGCGAGGATCTCGGCCAGGAGGTCGAGGGAACGGGACCAGGCGTGGGCGGGCGGGGCGGCGTAGCCGATGATCAGCGCGGCGGGCTGGCCCCGGCCGGGGTCGTGCCAGTACCCGTCGGTGTGGAGCCCCTGCATGTGCAGGCCGGCGCGGCGGCCCGCCGTGATGAGGCGCCGCTCCCGGGCGGCGTCGTCGACCGGCAGCAGGGCGTGCAACCCGGCCGAGATGCCGGCCAGCGGCGTGGCGGTCACGCCGGCCAGTCGCTCGGCCAGCTCCGTGCGCCGGCGCCGGTAGGCGGTGCGGCGGCGGCGGATGTGCCGGTCGTAGTCGCCGCGCGCGAGCAGGTCCGCCAACGCGAGCTGGTCGATCACGGGGACGGCGGCGCCGGTGTCCTCGACGGCGTCCACCAGCGGCCCGGTCAGGTCCGGCGGGACGACCAGCCAGCCGATCCGCATCCCCGGGGCCAGGGATTTGCTCACCGTCCCGGCGTACACGACGCGGTCGGGGGCGAGCGCCTGCATGGCGCCGACGGGCTGCTGGTCGTAGCGGAACTCGCCGTCGTAGTCGTCCTCGATCACGTAGCCGCCGGAGCGCCGGGCCCAGGCGACGAACGCCGTCCGGTGGGCGGGCGCCAGCACGACGCCCATCGGGTGCTGGTGGCCCGGCGTGAGGACGACGAGGCCGGCGTCGGGGTCGAGGCCGTCGGGCTCGGCGCCGTGGGCGCCGACCGGCAGCCGGCTCGTCCGCAGGCCGGCGGCGCGCAGGAGCTCGCGGTAGCGCCCGAACCCGGGGTCCTCGGTCGCCACCCCCGTGACGCCGAGGTCGCGCAGGGCCCGCCCGAGCAGGGCCAGCCCCTGGGTGAACCCGGCGGTGACGACGACCGACTCCGGGCGGGCCCGGACGCCCCGCGCCCGGGCGACGTAGTCGGCGACGGCCGCCCGGAGGGCCGGGACGCCGGCGGGCTCGCCGTAGTCCAGCGATCCGGCGGCCAGGCCGGTCACCGCCCGGCGGACGCTGGCGGCCCACAGCGTCCGGGGGAACGCGTCGAGGTCCGGTCGGCCCGGGCGCAGGTCGTGCGTCCGCGTGCCGCCCCGGGCGCCGGGCGGCGCCGCCCCACCGGGCCCGTCATCGCCGGGCACGTGACCGCCGAGCCCGCCCTCACCCTCGCCGGGCCCGTCATCGACGGGCACGTCCGCCACGCGGGTCCCCGAGCCGGGCGTCCCGACGAGCCACCCCTCGGCGATGAGCTGGGTGTAGGCCTGCACGACCGTGCCCCGGGACACGCCCACATCCGCGGCCAGGCTGCGGGTGCCGGGCAGCCGGGTCCCCGCGGGCAGCCGGCCCGACCGCACCGCGTCGCGCAGGGCCGCCTCCAACGCCCGCCCGACGCCGACCGTGCCCGGGGCCACGTCCAGGTACAGGTCGAGCCCCGACCGGGCGGTGCCGGATCCGGTCTCGAGCGGGCGCGTCGGGCGCGTCACGACCCCACGTCTAGTCCCGGTCGGGTCACAGCGCGGCGAACCCGTCCCGCCAGGACGGGTAGCGGGGCACCCAGCCGAGCTCCTGGCGGGCGTGGCGGTTGTCCGCTCCCCGCGCCCACGGCGCCCGCTCGCCGGCCGGGCCGTCGGCGGGCGGCGGCGCCCCCACCGCGTCGCAGAAGACGGGGACCCAGGCCCGACCCGGCGCCGGGACGTCGTCGCAGACGTTCACCGCGCCCGACGGCCAGGCCAGGGCGTCCACCGCGGCCGCGGCGGCGTCGTCGACGTGTACGAAGCTGGTGACGGCGTCGTCGGCGGCCAGCCGGCCGGCGTGGGCGTCGGCGGCCCGGAGGCCGCCGGGGGCGAACCACGTGTCCGGGCCGTAGAGCATCCCGTAGCGGAGCACGACCCACTCCGGCGCCTCCCGCACCGCCGACTCCAGCGCCGCCACCCCGTGCGTCGTGGTGCGCCGGGGCTCGGGAGCGTCGAGGTCGAGCGGGGTCGCCTCGGTGGCGGGCTCGTCGCCGCCCTCGTAGGCCCAGGCGATGCTCTGCGCCACGATGCGGCGGACGCCGGCCGCCAGGGCGGCGTCGACGAGGTTGCGGGTGCCGACGGTGCGGACGGTGGCGTTGGCCCGGGTGTCGCCGGTGCGGAGGTCGGTCAGCTGGTGGAGGACCACGTCGGGGGCTGCGTCCCCGACGGCCTTCGTCAGCCGGTCGCGGTCGTAGACGTCCACGACGGCGGCATCGGCGCCGGCGGCCCGGAGCTGGCCGGCACGGGTCGCGGAGCGGGTCAGGGCCGTGACCCGGTGGTCGTGGTCGATGAGCAGGCGCAGGAGCCGCCGTCCGATCACGCCGGTCGCCCCGGCCAGGAGGATGCGCACCGCTCAGCCCGCCCCGGGCCGGGGAGCCCGGAGGTGCCGCCGCCGTTCCAGCTCCTCGGGCGCGACGAGGGTGAGCATGGGCTGGCCGGCGACGCCGAGCATGACGACGACGAAGCGGCTCCAGGCGGTCGCCAGGTTGTTGCCCGCCTGGTAGTGGATGACGTCGCCGCCCGGCTCCCAGAAGGCCTCGCCGGCCCGGATGACGCGCTCGGGCTCGCCCTCGAGCTCGAAGACGATCTCGCCCTCGAGCACGTAGCCGAACACCGGCCCCGAGTGCCGGTGCGGTGGGGTGCCGGGGTCGCCGGGCGGTAGGTCGAGCCGCGCCGTCGTCACCTCCACCGGGTCCGGCGTGGCCGGTGGTGTCGCGTGTAGCAGCGTCGTCAACGGGGACGTCGACCATGACGCCGAGCAAGAGGTGGTCGCCATACGGTGGACGGTACGGCCCAACCGGTCCGACCTGGTAGACCACTTCGCCCCCGATTTCTTGGACCGGTTCGCCGCCTCCGGCCGAGCCCTGCGCGGCCGGGTGTCACAGGGGGCGGGGCGGCGTCGTCTTGAGACCGGGAGCGGTGCGGACGGATCGCTCCCGACGCCCCCACCCGCGAGCGAGGAGCCGCCGAGTGAGCGAGCAGGCGAGAGACGAGACCGCCCCCAGCCCCGCCGCCCCCAGGCCCAGCGCCCTCAGCCCCGCCGCCACCGAGACGTTCGTGGCCCACCGGAACCTGCTGTTCACCGTGGCCTACGAGATCCTGGGCTCGGCGACCGACGCCGAGGACGTGCTCCAGGAGACGTGGCTGCGGTGGGTGCGGGTGGACCTCGACACGGTCCGTGACCGCCGGGCCTACCTGGTCCGGATCGCCGCCAACCAGGCCGTGACCCGGCTGCGGACGCTCGGCCGGCGCCGCGAGTCCTACGTCGGCTGCTGGCTGCCCGAGCCGCTGCTCACCGCCCCCGAGGTGGCCGACGACGTGGAGCTGGCCGAGAGCGTGTCCATGGCCATGCTGCTGGTCCTGGAGACGCTGACGCCGACCGAGCGGGCCGTGTTCGTCCTCCGCGAGGTGTTCGGGTTCGGCTACGACGAGATCGCCCGGGCCGTCGACAAGAGCGTCGCCGCCGTCCGCCAGATCGCCCACCGGGCCCGGTCGCACGTGGCGGCCCGCCGACCCCGGGGCGCCGCCTCCCCCGAAGATGCCGAGGCCGCGCTCGCCGCCTTCCAGCGGGCGATCGAGACGGGCGACGTCCAGGGGCTGGTCGACGTGCTCGCCCCGGACGTGGTCGCCGTGGCCGACGGCGGCGGCGTCAGGGACGCAGTGCTCCGCCCCCTCGTCGGCGCCGAGAAGGTGGCGCGCTTGCTGAGCGCCGGCCCGCGCCGGGCGGGCGTCGGGCTGCGGCTCGAGTGGGTGCACGTCAACGGTGGGCCCGGCTTCGTCGTGCGCATCGACGGCGCCGACGGGGGCCGCGCCGACGGGGGCGGAGCCGCAGCCGGCCGGGACGGCGACGCCGTCGCCGTCCACCCCGGCGAGGGCGAGGTCGACGGCGTCCTCGCCGTGCGCGTCGGCGAGCAGGGCGTCAGCGGCATCTATTACGTCCGCAACCCCGAGAAGCTGTCGTGGCTGGGGGAGGAGATGGCGGTCAGCCGGTGAGAGGGCGGGTCGGTCCGGCCCGGGCCCGCGCGTCACAGACGACGGGGGCGCGGCGTCTTGTGGCAAACCCGCGACAACGGAGGAGTCACAATGGCGAAGCGCCGCGAGACAACGCCCCACGTGGTGGTCCTGGGCGCCGGGTACGCCGGCGTCACCGCCGCCAATCTGATCGCCAAGAGGAGCGATGCGGCGGTCACGCTGATCAACGAGCGCGACCTGTTCCAGGAGCGGATGCGCAACCACCAGCTCGCCGCCGGCCAGCGGCTGCGCACCATCCCGCTGCGCGACCTGGTGAAGCGCACCGGCATCCGCCTGGTCATCGATCGGGTGACCGGCATCGACCTCGAGGCCCGGCGCGTCGAGCTGGCCCGGGCGGCCGAGCCGGTCGGGTACGACACGCTGGTCTACGCGCTCGGCAGCCATCCCGACCTCGACTCGGTCCCCGGCGCGGCCGAGCACGCCACCGCCGTCGCCACCGCGGACCACGCCCGGCAGGTGCGCGACCGGGTGGCCGGCGCCGACACGATCGCCGTGGTCGGGGGCGGCCTGACCGGGATCGAGACGGTCGCCGAGCTGGCCGAGGCGTTCCCCGACCGCACGGTGCGCCTGATCACCGAAGGGACGCCGGGGGCCATGCTCAACGAGCGGGGCCGCGGGCACCTGGCCGAGGCGTTCGATCGCCTGGGCATCGAGGTCCTGACCGACGCCATGGTCGTGAAGGTGGCCCAGGACGGCGTGCTGCTCGACAGCGGGAGCCACGTCGGCGCCGACGCCGTGGTGTGGACGACGGGGTTCGCCGTCCCGGCGCTGGCCCGCGACGCCGGCCTGGAGGTCGACGACCGCGGCCGCATGTGCGTCGACCCGACCCTGCGGTCGCTGTCCCATCCCGACGTCTACGCCGTCGGGGACGCGGCCGCCGCTCGCAACGAGGAGGGGCAGGTGGTGCGCATGGGCTGCGGGCCCGGGGGAGTCGGGGCGACGATCGGCGCCCTGGCGATCGTCGACCGCCTGGCCGGGCGCGCGCCCCGGCCCTACCGGTACCGCGACGTCGCCTGGCACCTCAGCCTCGGCCGGCGCGACGGCATCGTGCAGCTCGGCCCCGACGAAGACAGCCGCATCCTCACCGGGCGCCGGGCTGCGCTCGTCAAGGAGCGGGTCGAGCTCCGGGGCTCGGTGTTCGGGCTCCGCCACCCCGCCGTCGCCGTGTTCGGCGCCACGCGGTTCTGAGCGTCCGAGGCGTCGGACCCGCCCCGCCCTCGCGCGGCGGCGGGTCGGGCGGGGCCGCGGCCACGGCCGCCGTCAGCGCCGCGGTCAGGTCCCGACCGGCTCGACCAGGACCTGGGTGAAGCGGCGCCGGGCGATCCGCCAGCCGCCGGCGGTGCGGACCAGCTCGTCGTCGTAGACGCCGGCCGCCCGCACGCCGGACCGGTTGTCCGGGCCGAGGACGAGGGCGTCGACGTAGCTGCGCGCGGTGACGCGGTCGTGGTCGTCGGGCTCGCGCCCGCCCCCGCCGCTCGGCGCCACGGCCACGTTGGTGATGCGGTGGAGCGTGTGGCCGCAGGGGGCGTGGGTCGCCGCCATCCACTCGGTGAGGGCGTCGACGCCGCGCCAGGCGCCGATGGCGCCGTAGTCGGCCTCGCAGTCGTCGGTGAAGCACGTGCGGAACAGCGCCCAGTCGCGCCGGTCGATGCCGGTGGCGTACCGGACGAGCACGTCGGCGACCTCCTCCCGGACCTTTCGGTCGACCGCCCCCGTCCCGTCGGACACCGTCAGACCCCCGTGTAGGCGATGTCGGATCGGTCCCGGCGCCCGACCGTGTAGTCGGGCCCAAAGACGTAGCGGCGGTCCGGATCGAACGGCACCGTGTAGCTCCAGTCGAACGCGCACACCCGCTTGGCGATCAGCCACCGGCCGGCACGGCGCTCGAAGCGGTCGACGTACCGCAGCCCCAACACCATGTCGCTGTCGGCGCCGACGTGGTGCGCCTCGCAGTAGGTGTCGGCGTGGGCGACGTCGCCCTCGATGCGGATGTACGGGTCGGCGAGGAAGTGGTGGGTCGCCTCGAAGTGCGGCAGGACCTCGCACACCCACCGGGCGAACTCGGCGCCCGAGCCCCGGAAGGCGTTGTGGTCGTCGAACCCGTCCGGGTGGTAGCAGGAGGCCATCAGCTCCTCGTCGAGGCGGTCGGTGCCTCGGGCCAGGCGCTTGATGACGTCGGTGATCTCGGCGCGGGCCAGCAGCTCGTCGACGGTGAGCGTCACGGCGTTCCCTCCCAGGTTCCCCCTCCGGACCGGCCGGGCCATCGTCACAGGGCCGGTAGGGTCCCGCAACGGTTGCACTGTGCAACCCGGCGACCCGCCCGACGGCGCTGCTCCCCGCCCGGGGCGGCGGACTCGGTGGCGCCGCCTGGCTGCCGCGGCCGGTGGGGCGGGTTCCGGGCCGGGGCGGCGGGCTCGGGGGCGGCTACGTGGTGGGTGGGGGGACGCCGAGGTCGGCGAGGAGGGCCTCGCCGGCGGGGGCGTGGTCGGGGCCGGCGAGGAGGAGCGTGCGGGCCCGCTGGTAGGGGCAGCCGGCGGCCTCGAACACGGCGGCCGTGGCCAGCACGGCCTCCCGGTCGGGACCGCCGCCCGACGCCAGCGCCGCCGCCCGGTCGACGATGGCGCTGGCGATGGGGTTCCCGCCGACGACGGGGCAGGCGGCGGCCACCACCTCGCCGGCGTCGGCGTCGCCGGCCAGCACGGCGGCCTCGGCCCGGAGGGCGACGTGCCAGTGGAGCAGGATCCCGGTGTCCCACAGCTTCGGCTCGTCGTCCCGGCCGTCGAGCCGCGCCCGGGCCTGCGCCGCTTGCCCGCGGTGGAGCAGAGCGATGGCGTCGAACGTGGGGCTGTAGCCCGACCGGTCGGCGGCGGTGACGCCCAGCTGGTCGAGGACGTCCAGCCACTCGGCCCGGGCGTCGTCGTCGCCCCTCAGGCCGTGGATCATCGCCACCGCGGCGGCCACCGGACCGAAGCCCCGGGCCGGCGGGCGGCCCACCTGGGTCCAGCCGTCGAGGAACCGGGCGCTGGCCGCCACCACGTCGGCGGCCCGCCCGGCCAGGGCGTCGGCCATCAGGAGCCGCGACGTGGCGACGTGCCCGACCTCGGCCAGCGGCGGCAGCTCGGCCAGCTGCCGCCCCCACCGGCGGGCCGCCGCCAGGTCGCCGACGCCGATGCTGGTGGCGGTGGCGATCAGGAGGGCGTCGATCAGCTCGTCGGCGGTCGCCGGCGTGACCGGCCCGGACTCGAGCAGCTCGACCCGGCGCCGGGCGGTGGCGGCGGCCGCGAACGTGTCGCCGGCGCGGCGCTGGGCTCCGGTCAGCGCCCACAGGGCGGCGCACTCGGCCAGCGGGTCGCCGAGCCGGTGGGCCAGCTCCACGGCCCGCTCGGCCCGGGCCGCCATGCCGGTGCCCGACCCGGCGTCCGACCCGGCGTTCGCCTCGCCGCCGGCGCCGCGGTCCGCCGTGGTGGTCGCCTCGCTGGTGGTTGCCTCGCCGCCGCCCGGGTCGGCCCCGGCGGTGGCTTCGGCCAAGCCGCCGCGGCTCGGCTCGGTGCTCGCGTCGGTGTGGTCGCCGGTGTCCGGCTCGGTGCTCGCTTCGCCGCCGCCCGGGCCCGGGCCGGCGCCCGCCCGCGTGGCCTGCTTGGCGAAGTAGGCGTAGCCGAGGGCTGCGCAGTCGGCGACGGCCACCGCGGCCTGGGCGGCCAGGTCGTCGCCCGCCAGCTCACGGGCCCGGGCCAGCAGGGCCAGCGCCTCGTCGCCCGGAGGTTGCCCGGCGAACGTCCCGGCCTTGCGGAAGCAGGTGGTGGCGGCCGTGGCCAGGTCGCGGGCGGCGGCCGCCGTGTCCCCGGCGCCGAGGGCGACGTCCGCCGCCGTCCGCCACAGCCGGTAGGCGTCGTCGCCGCGCATCCGGCAGGCGGCGACGTTGGCGGCGCCCCGCAGCGCGGCCGCCGCACCGCCCGGATCGGTCCCCGACCCGCCCGACCGGCTGGGCCCGGGCGAGCCGCCCGAGCCGGCAGGCCCAGTCGAGGCGGCGCCCGACCGGCTGGGCCCGGGCGAGCCGCCCGACCCGGCACAGCCGGGCGGGCCGCCCGACGGGCTCGAGCTGGGCGAGCCGGTAGGACGGGCGGGAGCGGGCGCACCGGCCAGGGCGGCCGCCTGCTCGTAGCGCTGCTGGGACTCGCCGATCAGGTTGCGGTCGAACGCCAGCCGCGCCAGCGCCAAGGCGAGCCGGTGGGCGTCGGCGTGCCGGTCGGCCCGGCCGGCCGCCCAGCTCAGCGCGGCCCGGAGGTCGTCGGCCACGGCGTCGAACCCCGCCCGCCACTCGCCGCTTCCGGGGGCGGGGTCCTCGGCGTCGGCGAGGGCCTCGGCCGTCGCCAGGCACCACCGCAGGTGGCGGTCGCGGGCGGCGTCGAGCTCGCCGGCGTCGGCCAGCCGTTCGGTCCCGTACTGGCGGATGGTCTCCAGCGCCCGGTACCGGGTGCCCCCGGCGGAGGGGGCGGCGGTCAGCAAACTCTGGTCCGCCAGCCGGGCCAGCCCGGCCACGACCTCGTCCGAGCCGAGGGGATCGAACCCGGCGACCTCGACGGCGGCCGCCGCCGTGAACGGTGACACGAACACCGAGGCCCGGCGGAGCACGGCCAGGTCGGTGTCGTCGAGCAGCGCCTCGCTCCACTCGAGCATGGCCCGCACCGACCGGTGCCGCTCGTCGGCCCGGTAGCCGCCGACCAGCAGCCGCAGGTGGTCGGACAGGCCGGCGACCAGCCCGTCGAGGCCGAGGGCGGGCAGGCGGGCGGCGGCCAGCTCGATGGCCAGCGCCACGCCGTCGAGCTTGCGGCACACGTCGGCGACTTGGTCGAGGTGCTCGGGCCCGAGCGTCCAGCCGACGGCCGCCGCCCGGTCGAGGAACAGCGAGACGGCGTCGGGCGGGCCGCCGGGCCCGGACCCGTCCGCCTCCGGCCCGCGGGTGCCGCCCCCTCCGGCCCCGCCGCCCTCGAACGACAGCGGCGGCACCGCGTACACCCGCTCGTAGGGCACGGCGAGCCGGGCCCGGCTGGTGGCCAGCACCCGGACCCGCGGACCCCGGGCCAGCAGCCGCTCGACCAGCGGCGCCACCCCCTCGGCGAGGTGCTCGCAGTTGTCCAGGACCAGCAGGGTGTGGCGGTCGGTCACCGCGGCGAGGAGCGAGTCGTCGATGCTGCGGCCCTGCCGCTCGCCCACGCCGAGCGCCGCCGCCACCGCCGCCCCCACCATGGCCGGGTCGGTGACCGGCACCAGGTCGACGAACCACACGCCGTCGGCGAAGTCGCCGGCCAGGTCCTCGGCCACGGCCAGCGCCAGCCGGGTCTTGCCCACGCCCCCCGGGCCGACGGCGGTGACCTGGCGGTGGGACAGCACGGCGTTCCGCAGCTCGGCGCGCTCCCGGGCCCGCCCGATGAACGGGCTCACCGGCGACGGGAGCCCCGCTTGTGCCTGGCTGATGCGCTCGGCCCGCTCCATCTCGGCGGCCAGGTCGGCCAGGGCCCGCCGGTCGGGGACGCCCAGCTTGCGGAGCAGCGAGGACACGTGGGTCTCGACCGTGCGCACCGAGATCACGAGGCGCGCCGCGATCTCGGCGTTGCTGCGGTGCTCGCCGACGAGGGACAGGACCTCGGCCTCGCGCGCCGAGATCCCGGCCATGGCTGCCTGCTTGGACACGCGGTCAGTCTTCCGCACGGGCCGGCCACGCCCGCCACCCGGCCGGCGCCCCCCGACCCCGCTCCCGAAGCCGCCCCCGGCCCTCCACCCCGGGGGCGGGTCCGGGCCGCCCTACGGGGCAGGATCCGTGGCGCGACCCGTGGTCGTCACGGATGTCGGCGAGCCGGACCCGAGAGACGCTGTCGCCCGTCGGAACACACCAACCGCATCACCGAGGAGGCAGCGCATGAGCACGGGCATCAAGACGATCATCGTCCCGGTCCGCGACCTGGACACCGCCAAGGCGCTCTACGGGACGGTGCTCGGCGTCGAGCCCTACGCCGACCAGCCCTTCTACGTGGGCTACCGGATCGGAGACCAGGAGGTGGGCCTCGATCCCAACGGGCACAGCCATGGCATGACCGGCCCGGTCAACTATTGCCACGTCGGCGACGCCGCGGCCGCCCTGCGCCGGGCCGTCGCCGCCGGCTGGCGGACCCGCCAGGACGTGAAGGACGTCGGCGGCGGCCAGCTGGCCGCCATCGTCGAGGACCCCCACGGCAACGTCCTCGGTCTGCTGCAGCGCTGACTGCCGGGCCGCCGCCGGGCGGCCCGGCCCCCGACCACAGGACCGACGGTCGGACGACCAGCGACGCACCGGCCAAGCGAACGACGACCCAGCGGAACGCCAACACGACACCACCCGAAGGAGCGACCCCATGACCGCCATCGACCACATCACGCTCGAAGTCCCCGACCCCGAGGCCGCCAGCCGCTTCTACGAGGCCGCCTTCGACCTGGACGGCGCTGTCCGGTTCCGGCCCTCCGACGCCCCGACGAACGGGTTCCGCGGCTTCACGCTGTCGTTCGTCGTGGCCCAGCCGGCCACCGTCCGCAGCCTGATGGACGCCGCCGTCGAGGCCGGCGCCACCGCGGTCAAGCCGGCCGCCAAGTCGCTGTGGGGCTTCGGCGGGGCACTGCGCACCCCGGACGGCACGATCGTGACGATCGCCTCGTCGACGAAGAAGGACACCGGGGCGGCCGCCCGGCGGGTCGACGACGTCGTGCTGCAACTGGGGGTCGAGGACGTGGCCGCCAGCAAGCGGTTCTACGTCGAGCGCGGCCTGGAGGTGGCCAAGAGCTTCGGCCGCCGGTACGTCGAGTTCGCCACGCCGTCGAGCCCCGTGAAGCTGGCCCTCAACAAGCGCAAGGCGCTGGCCAAGGTGGCCGGCGTGGCCCCGGAGGGGAGCGGGTCGCACCGGCTCGTCATCGCCGGGGCCGTCGGGCCCGCCACCGACCCGGACGGGTTCGTCTGGGAGGCCGCCTGACCGCGGGCGGCCTCCCGCCCCCTCCCTCCCCGCGCCGCTTCCAACGCATCGACGCATTGACAAGCGTCGATGCGTTGGCCATTGTATCGACGGACATCGAATCGATGGCCACAGCGATCACCACACCCGGAGGGAGATCCCATGCGCCTCCAGCTCGCCCTCAACGTCCCGGACCTCGACCGGGCCGTCGACTTCTACAGCCGGATGTTCGGCGTCGGCCCGGCCAAGACGAAGCCCGGGTACGCCAACTTCGTCGTGGCCGACCCGCCCCTCAAGCTCGTCCTGTTCGCCGGCGCCGGTGAGCCGGGCACGATCAACCACCTCGGGGTCGAGACCGAGACGGCGGACGAGGTGGTGGCCGCCGAGGCCCGCCTGACCGACGCCGGCCTGGCGACCACGGGCGTGGCCGACACCGAGTGCTGCTACGCGGCCAAGACCGAGACCTGGCTCACCGGCCCCGACGGCACGCGGTGGGAGTGGTACGTCAAGCGGGCGGACACCGACGTGCCCGTCCCCGTCACATTTCGCGGCGCCTGCGGGTCGTGCACATGACCACGACATGACCGACCGACTGGCCGAGCACGTGGCGCAGGCAGCGGCGGGTGGTCGACGCCTTCCTGGCCGCCGTGCGCGACGGTGACCTCGACGGCCTGCTCGCCGTGCTCGCCCCCGACGTGGTGGCCCGCACCGACGGCGGGCCCGGCGCCTCGTCCGTCCTGCGCGGCGCGGCCGCCGTGGCGGCCAGCGCCTCCGGCTTCGCGGACCGCGTCCAGCACACCCGGCCGGTGCTCGTCAACGGCGTCGCCGGGTTCGTCGCCGCCCCGGGCGGACGGCCGGTGTCGCTCATGGCCTTCACCGTGGTGGGCGGCCGGATCGTCGCCATCGACGCCCTCACCGACCAGGAGCGGCTGGCCCGCCTCGACCTCACGTTCCTCGACGGCTGAGCGTGTCACCCGCGTTGACGACGACCGGGAGCCGGCTCATACTGGGGACGACATTGTGAAGTCGATCACAAATCCGACTACGAGTCGGAGCCCGCCCGGGGCGGGCCCGTAAGGAGGCGCGGTGGCTGAGCGCAAGCCTCCCGGCGTGCGTTGGGAGACGTGGATCGATCGCCAGATCCGCGAGGGCATGGAGCGGGGCGAGTTCGACGGCCTGCCCGGCCACGGCAAGCCGCTGCGCGACCTGGACAAGCCCCGCGACGACATGTGGTGGGTGAAGGACAAGCTGCGCCGCGAGTCGCTGTCGTACCTGCCGCCCACGCTCGCCGTGCGCAAGGAGCTGGACGACGCCCGCGCCCGCATCGCCGCCGCCACCGACGAGGCGAAGGTCCGCCGGATCGTCGCCGACATCAACGCCAAGATCGTCGCGGTCAACTCCCGCGTCACCGAGGGCCCGCCCTCCACGCTCGTGCCCCTCGACGTCGACGAGGTGGTGGCCGAGTGGGCGGCCACCCGCACCGACCCCTCCCGGCGCCCAGAGCCCTGACCGCCCGCCCGGGGGTCCGACCTCCCGCCCTGGCGCCGCCCGCCCGCACGGCCCGCCTCCCAGGCCGCTCCGGACGGCCCAGCGCCCCGCCGCTGACACTTCGGTGGCGGGGAGCGCCGCAGCCCCGGACCACGATCCGGGGCCGTCGGCGGGGGCGTCGGGCGGGCCCAGGGGCCTCAGCTCCGGCGCAGGCGGTAGGCGAGGGACGGGACGATGACGGCCGCGGCGACCACGTGCGTCAGCTCCAACACGAGGCGGGTGGCCATCGTGGCCTCGGGGGCCATGACCGGGGTCGGGCTCAGGAACGACACGACGGTCAGCGCGCCCGTGACGGCGACGAACGTTCGGGCCGGGCGCGAGGACCAGCGCCGGAGCGCCACGGCCAGCAGCGTGCCGACGAGGCCGGCGCCGACGACGACGGTGGCGAAGCCGGACGTCGGGATGGTCTCGGGGGTCTCGCCGCTCGCCGCCACCGCCAGGGGCACGTCCGCGGCCTTGGCGACGGCAGCGACCGCCATGGCGGCGACGGCGGCGACGAGGGTCGAGACGAGGCCGACGGCCCACACGGGCCAGGTGGCCAGGGCGGCCCGGATCCTGGTGGCGGGCGGGACGGTGGTGGGCGTCGAGACGATGGTTGCGGTCATGGCGTGGCCTCCCAGGCGAGCGGATCGGAGTGTCGCCGGGTAGACGCCCCCACCCCCGCGAACTCATCGCTCCGCGCGCCGGCGGTCCTCCCGCGGGCGGCCGGGCGGCCCGCTGTCACGGCTGGCCGGTAGGGGATCGATGGACGCCGTGCGGGCGCGGCGACACACGCAGTCGACACACGACCAGCACACGCACGAGGAGGACGTGGTGGGATCACTGAGCGGCAAGGTCGCGCTGGTGGCGGGCGCCACCCGGGGCGCCGGGCGGGGTATCGCCATCGAGCTGGGGGCGGCCGGCGCCCACGTCTACGTGACCGGGCGCTCGACCGGCACCCGCCAGTCCGAGTACCGGCGGCCCGAGACCATCGAGGGGACCGCCGAGCTCGTGACGAAGGCGGGCGGCACCGCCACCGCGGTGGCCGTCGACCACCTCGACCCCGGCCAGGTGGCCGCGCTCGTCGAGCGGATCGACGGCGAGTCCGGCCGGCTCGACGTGCTCGTCAACAACATCTGGGGCGGTGAGCTGCTCTTCGACTGGAGCGCCAAGCTGTGGGAGCACGATCTCGACGACGGCCTCCACCTGCTGCGGCTGGCCGTCGACACCCACCTCGTCACGAGCCACCACGCCCTCCCGCTGCTCATCCGCCGGCCGGGCGGGCTGGTCGTCGAGGTGACCGACGGCACGCTCGAGTACAACCGCGACAACTACCGGGTGTCGGCCTTCTACGACCTGGCCAAGTGGTCGGTGCTCCGGCTGGGGTGGATCCAGGGCCACGAGCTTGCCGAGCACGGCGCCACCGCCGTGGCGCTCACGCCCGGGTGGCTGCGGTCGGAGATGATGCTCGACCACTACGGCGTCACCGAGGAGAACTGGCGCGACGCCATCCACCGTGAGGTCGAGCCGCCCGAGCCCGACCCGGGGCACTTCGGCATCTCCGAGAGCCCGCACTTCATCGGCCGGGCGGTCGTCGCCTTGGCCAGCGACCCCGACGTGCGGCGCTGGAACCAGGCCTCGCTGTCGTCGGGCCAGCTGGCCCGCGAGTACGGGTTCACCGACGTCGACGGCAGCGCCCCCGACGCCTGGCGCTACCTGGTCGAGGTGCAGGACGCCGGCAAGCCGCCCGACCCCGACCGCTACCGCTGACGGCCCGCGGTCCGCCCGCGGCCGCCTCCGGGGCGGCCGCGGCCACCCGCGGACGGCGCCGGGTACCGCTCCCCGGCCCGCGCCCGGCATCCTGGGAGGCAGATGCCGACGACCACCACGCCGATGGCGCAGCCGGCCGGCAGCCCGGCGGCCACGGCTGCGGACGGTGCGACGCCGTCCGTGGCCGAGTTCGTCGCGCACCGGCCGCCGTCCCGGCTGCGGCCGTACGTGGGGTCGGTGGTGGGCTACCGCTATGCCGGCTTCGGCGCCGGCGTCCACCGTGGCCTGCCGTCGCGCTACCTGACCGTGGTCGTCAGCCTCGACGACCCGCTGGACATGACCCAGCCGGGGGCGCCGGCCCGTCGCGACCGGTTCGGGGAGCTGGTCGGCGGGCTCCACTCGTCCCCGGTCTCGATCTTCCACGACGGCACGCAGTACGGCGTGATCCTCGGCCTCACGCCGCTGGGGGCGCGGGCGCTGTTCGGCATGCCGGCCTCCGAGTTGGCCGAGCAGGTCGTCTCGCTCGACGCCGGCCTCGGGCGGGCCGCCGTCGAGCTGACCGACCGGCTGCACGGCGCCCCGGGCTGGGCCGAGCGGTTCGCGGCGCTCGACGACGTGCTCGAGCGGGCGCTGCGGCCGGTCCGCCCGCCCCGGCCGGAGCTGGTCCACGCGCTCGACCGGCTGCAGGTCACGGCCGGCACGGTCGGCGTCGCCGCCCTGGCCCGCGAGGTGGGGTGGAGCCGCCGGCACCTGAGCGAGCAGTTCCGCCGGGAGTACGGGCTGACGCCCAAGGTGCTGGCCCGGGTGCTGCGGTTCGAGCGGGCGCAGGCGATGGTCAAGCGGCCCGACCGGCCCCCGCTGGCCCAGGTGGCGGCCCTGTGCGGCTACGCCGACCAGGCCCACATGACGCACGACTGGGTCGACTTCGCCGGGGTCAGCCCGCTGACCTGGCTGGCCGAGGAGCAGCTCCCGTTCGTACAAGACTGCGACGACGGCGAGCCGTCATCGTGGCCGGCATGAGCAACCCTGCCTTCGTCTGGCCCTGTGTGGCCTACCGCGACGCACCGGCGGCGATCCGCTTCCTGACCGAGGCCTTCGGCTTCGTCTCCACGCTGACCGTGGGCGGCGAGGGCGGCGCGCCGGTCGAGCACGCCGAGCTGCTGTGGCCCGAGGGCGGCGGCGTGATGCTGGGCTCGGCCGACCGCCCGGACAGCGAGCTCTCCCAGATGCCGACCGGCGCCGCCTCGGTCTACGTGGTGACCGACCAGCCGGACGCCCTCTACAAGCGGGCCACCGAGGCCGGCGCCGAGGTCGTCAGCGAGCTGCGCGACGAGGACTACGGCTCGCGGGGCTTCACCGTCCGCGACCCCGAGGGCAACCTGTGGTCGTTCGGCACCTGGCGGGGCGAGCCCCTGCCGGCCGGCGGCTGAGGGTCGAGCCACACCTCGGAGCCGGCCCGGTGGGCGCCGGCGTGCCCGCGGGAGAGCGAGCACCGTGGCGTCCACCGGTACTGGTGGCGCCGCTCCAGCCCGTCGAGGTAGCCGAGCGGGGCCCGGCTCGGGCAGCGGCGGACGCGCCCCCACCAGCTGGAGAGGCGCTTGCGCAGCTCGGCCATGCGGGAGCCTCCTCCCGACCGTCGGCGGGAACCATCCCCGGGCCTCCTGCACCCGGCGACGTTACGCGATGAACTCGCTCCTCAGCGTAGCGGTCGCCTGGCCCGCCGGGCGGGGCACCCCCGCGGGTCACTCGCAGCCCGTGCCATCGTGGTCGTTGTCGAGGCCGTAGGGGTCGCCGCCGAGGATCTGGACCGGGCCCTGGACGTAGGCGGGGCCGTCGCCGCTGCCGCCGGCGCAGTCGACGTCGCTCGCCACCGGGACGCAGCCCGAGTACGAGGGGTGGCACGCCGGCCGGGGCGCGGCGGTCGTGGCCGGCGCCGGCGGCGGGGCCGGCTGGGGCGCCGGCCGGGGTGCCGGGGCCGTCGTGGGCGGCGGCGCCGGCCGGGTGGTCGGCGGGGCCGTCGTCGGCGGCGCCGTGGTGGTCGTGGTCGGGCGCGCCGTCGTCGGGGGCGCGGTCGTGGTCGGGGCCGCCGTGGTCGTCGGGCGCTCGGTGGTGGCCGGCGCCTCGGTGGTGGCCGTGTCGCCGGCCGACGTCTCGGTGGCCTCCTCGGGCGGTCCGGCGATGGCCCCGATCGCCAGGAGGACCACGACGACCGCGGCGATCGGCGCCGCGATCCGCGCCCAGCGGGGCAGCGACCGGTAGCTGTCGGCCAGGTCGCCGGCCCGGCCGCGGCCGCCTCCGCCGGCTTCGGACCGCCATCCCTCGTAGCCGCGGGTCGAGTGGCCGGGGTCGTCCCCGGCCTCGCCCTCGGCGCCGTGCCCGCTGGCGGGATCGCCCGCCGGGGGCGGAGGCGGCGGAGGCGGCGCCGCCACGCCGCCGTCGCCGGGCCCGTCCCCTCCGGCGCCGGCCCACACGGTCGGCCCGTCGCCTGGACCGGACGGGCCCGGCGGAGCCGCCACCGGCTCGCGGGTGGTCACCGCCGCCGCGTCGGCGTCGAGCCCCCGCGCCGCCGCCCAGCCGCCGGGCGGCGGCGCGGGCGTGCCCGGCGCCGGGCCCGTGCCCGGCGCCGCTGCGGTGTGCGCCGCCTGCGCCGGGGGCGGGTACCAGTACCCGTCCTCGGCCTGCCACCACCCGCCGGGCGCGGTCGCTGCCGGGCGCCGGTCGTCGTCCGCGCGCGACCAGCCAGACTGCCGCTCGTCCATGTGTCCGCCTCGCCTGTGATCCGGCGGCCCCCTGCGGGTTGCCGCCTGCCGCCTCCCCGGCCCGCCCGGGGATGGCCGGCACCCTACCGAGTCCGCCGCCCCCGGGGCCAGCCTTTCCCCGCCGACCAGGGGGCCGGGGCGCCGACCGGCGACGCCGGGTCGTGCGCGTCCGGCCGGGGCCGGGGAGCGACGGGGAAGCGGGGGGGCGTCAGCCGGTCAGGCCGACCGGGCAGGACACGCCGGTGCCGCCCAGGCCGCAGTACCCCAGCGGGTTCTTGTGGAGGTACTGCTGGTGGAAGTCCTCGGCGTACCAGAAGTCGCCGGCGTCCTCGATCTCGGTCGTGATCTCGCCGTGGCCGGCGGCCGTCAGGGCCTTCTGGTAGGCGTCGCGGCTGGCCTCGGCCTGGGCCCGCTGTTCGGGGCTGAACGTGTAGATGGCCGAGCGGTACTGCGTGCCCACGTCGTTGCCCTGGCGCATCCCCTGGGTCGGGTCGTGCGCCTCCCAGAACACCTTGAGGAGCTGCTCGTAGGTCACGACCGTGGGGTCGAACACGACGAGCACGACCTCGGCGTGCCCGGTCCGCCCCGAGCACACCTCCTCGTAGGTGGGGTTGCGGGTGTAGCCGCCGGCGTAGCCGACGGCGGTGGTGTACACGCCGTCGGTCTGCCAGAAGCGGCGCTCGGCACCCCAGAAGCACCCGAGGCCGAAGACGGCGCGCTCGAGCCCGTCGGGGAACGGCGGCTCGAGCGGCGTGCCCAGCACGGCGTTGCGGGCCGGGACGGTGAAGAGCCGCTGGTCGCGGCCCGGGAGGGCCTCGTCCGGCGACGGGATACGCAGCTTGTCTCGGCCGAAGAGCATGTTTCTCAGGGTACCGGCGCGGTCGCGCTGAGCAGGCGGAAGCCGCCCCGGACACGCTCAGGCGAGTCGGCGCGCCGGCCGAGGCGCGGCGGGGGCGAGAGGCGGGGGCGAGGCGCGGCGGGGCGCGGTCAGGCGAGCCCGGCCAGGCGCAGCATCGAAGCCGGCACGGCATCGGGCTCGCCGGCCGCGATCTGTGCCGCCCGCTCGACGTTGACGACGTCGTGCTCGCGGTGGCTCCACGTCTCCCACGGGCCGGGGCCGATGCGGCCGGGATCGCCCTCGGCGGCCACGCAGGCCCGCAGGTAGGCCTGGAGGGCCCGGATCTCCTCCTCGCCGCCGATCGGCCCGTGCCCGGGCACGACGATCGGCGCCAGCGCCGCCAGCCGGTCGAGCTCGTCGGCCCACCTTCCCGGGTCGCCCTGCCAGCACAGGGGTGTGACGCCGAAGCTGCACATGGCCCCGGCGAACAGGATCTGGGCGCCGGGCACGAGCGCCACCAGGTTCTCGGCCATCTGGCCCCCGGTGGCGAGGACGGCGACGGCGGGCGTGAGCTGGACGTCCGACGCCACGACGTGGCTCACCGGGCGGGTCACCACGTCGTCGAAGGCGTCGGCGTGGTCGGGGAACAGCGCCCGCCAGCTGTCGACGTTGGGCGGCTGGTCGAGGTGCACGCTGGCCTGGAGGCTGCCGTAGACGGCGGCGAAGCGGAACCGCCCCGACCCGCCGGCGTGCTCGACGCCGCTGCTGGTCAGCACCAGGCGCCTGATCGGCAGGCCGAACGCCTCGATCGCGTGGGCGAACGGCTCGTACTGGTCGGGGGTCATCAGGCAGTCGACGACCGTGACCCCGTCGGCGTCGACGATGGCGCCGGCGTTCGCCCGGCCCCGGCCGCCCGGCAGCTGCAGCCACGCGTAGACGCCGGCGTCGAGCTGAGCGAGCTGGTCGGAGCCCATCGGTGCGCACACTACGGCCCGCAGGTCGGGCCGGCGCAACGTGGCGCGGGGGCGGAACCCCGGGGAGGGCGGCGGTGCGACCGCTGCCATCACCGACCGGAGCGGCCGATTGGCCACCGCCCGTTCATGCGGTTGCAAGCTTGGTCTATGGTCGCGGCAAGCAAACGGCGACGACGAACGTGAAGGCGGGCGCTATGGGGCGGGCAGCACCCACACAGCGACCACACGGGCCGCGGCGGAGATGGCGGCCGGATCGACGGGACCGGCGATGGCCACGATGGGTCATCGCCGCGGGGACGGCCGCGGCCGGGGTGACGTGATGGCACGGCCGGCACCGGGTGCGGACAGGTCGGTCGCCGTGCTGGAGCTCTTGGCCAGCCACCCGGACGAGCGGTTCACGCTCTCCGAGGTGGCGCGGCGCTGCGGCCTCAACAAGGCCACGGCCCACGCGCTGCTCAGCGCGCTGACGGCCCACGGCATCCTCCTCCGCCACCCCGAGGAGAAGCGGTACTCGCTCGGCCCCCGGCTCATCGCCATCGGCGAGGCGGCCCACCGGGGCTACACGGCGATCGACTTCGCCCCTTACGTGCTCAGGCGGCTGGCGGAGGACACGGGCCTGGCGGCGGCCGCCGCCAAGCTCGAGGACGACGCCGTCTGGGTCATCGCCCGGGCGGGGCAGGACGTCGCCGACGACGTGCCCCCACCCCGCCTCCCGGCCATCCCGCCGCTCGGGGCGCTGTTCATGGCGTGGTCCGACGAGCCGACGACCGAGGCGTGGCTGGCGCGGGCGCCCGCGTCCGAGGTCGTGGGGCACGTGCTCGAGGCGCTGCCGGTCATCCGCGACCGGGGCTACGCCATCAGCCGGGCCACGCCCGAGTGGCACCGGCTGGTGAGGTCGTCGGCCCGCGGCCTGTCGCACGACGAGGTGCGGGCGCTGCTGGCCGACCTCGGGCGGCACGGCGCGCTGATCACGGCGCTCGACGCCGAGGACACCTACCCGGTGGCCAACGTGGCCGCCCCGGTGTTCCGGGCCGACGGGGGCGTCGAGCTGGCCGTGATGGCGATGGCGCCGGCCGGCACCGAGGGCGGCGTGACCCGCACCGGGGCCGAGATCGAGCAGCTCGGCGCCCGGGTGGTGGCGGCGGCCCAGGAGCTGACGTTCGCGGTCCACGGCCGGCGCCCGCTCTGGTCGAGCGACTGACCCGGGCCGATCCCGGCCGCCGGGGTTGAAACCTCCACAGTTCGGCGACCCGGCGGTCGCCGAACTTCGGGGACGCGTCCCCGCCGAACCCGGCCCACCGGCGCGCTTTCGGGCGGGGCGACCCCGACGTACCGTCAGGGCATGTCCGACTACGAGGCCCCCCTCGACGACATGCGCTTCGTGCTCGAGCACGTCGTCGACCTCCCGGCACTGTCGAAGCTCCCGGCCTACGAGCAGGCCGACCCCGAGATGGTGTTCGGCGTGCTCGAGGAGAGCGGCCGGTTCTTCGCCCAGGAGTTCGCCCCGCTCAACCGGGTGGGCGACGAGCAGCACAGCCGCCGCAACCCCGACGGGTCGGTGTCGACGCCGGAGGGGTTCAAGGCCGCCTACGACCGCTACGTGGCGGCCGGGTGGCCGGGCGTGCCGTTCCCGCCCGAGTACGGCGGCGGCGGGTTCCCCTGGGTCGTCGGCATCGTCATGCAGGAGATGATGCAGGCGGCCAACCTGGCGTTCTCCCTGGGGCCGCTGCTCACCCAGGGCGCCATCGACATGCTGCTGCAGCACGGCAGCGAAGAGCAGCGCGAGCGGTACCTGCCCAAGATGGTGGCCGGCGAGTGGGCGGGCACGATGAACCTCACCGAGCCCCAGGCCGGCTCCGACGTCGGGGCGCTGACCACCCGGGCCGTCCCCGCCGACGACGGCACGTGGCGGATCACGGGCCAGAAGATCTTCATCACCTACGGCGAGCACGACCTGACCGAGAACATCATTCACCTGGTGCTCGCCCGGGTGCCCGACGCCCCGCCCGGGACGAAGGGCATCTCGTGCTTCATCGTCCCCAAGTACCTGGTGAACGACGACGGGTCGCTGGGCGAGCGCAACGGCGTCGAGTGCGTGTCGCTCGAGCGCAAGATGGGCATCCACGCCAGCCCGACCTGCGTCATGGCCTACGACGACGCCGTCGGCTACCTGATCGGCGAGGCCAACCAAGGCATGCGCTACATGTTCACGATGATGAACAACGCCCGCCTGTCGGTGGGCCTGCAGGGCCTGGCCGTCGGTGAGCGGGCGTACCAGCAGGCGGTGGCGTACGCCAACGAGCGGCGCCAGGGGCGGGCGCCCGGGGCGCCGGCCGGCACGTCCTCGCTGATCGTCGAGCACCCCGACGTCCGGCGGATGCTGCTCACGATGAAGGCCTACATCGAGGCGCTCCGGTGCCTGGCCTACCTGAACGCCGAGTGCATCGACCTGGCCAAGGCCCACCCCGACGAGTCGGTCCGGCAGTGGCGGTCCGAGCTGGCCGACCTGCTGACGCCGATGACCAAGGGGTGGGGGACCGACCTGGGCGTCGAGCTGACGTCGCTGGCCGTCCAGGTCCACGGCGGCATGGGCTACATCGAGGAGACCGGCGTCGCCCAGCACTACCGCGACATCCGCATCGCCCCGATCTACGAGGGCACCAACGGCATCCAGGCGATGGACCTGGTCGGCCGCAAGCTGCCCATGCGGGGCGGCGGCGTGATGGCCGACCTCATGGCCGAGATCGGGCGCACGATCGAGGACCTGGGCCGGGCCGAGGGTGAGGACCTGCCGCTGATCGGCGGCCGGCTCGACGCCGCCCTCACGTCCATGCGCCAGGCCACCGAGTGGCTCATCGTCAACGGGCTCGAGAACCCGGTCGACGCCCTCGCCGGCGCCACCCCGTACCTGCGTCTGTGCAGCGTGGTGGTGGGCGGCTGGCTGCTGGCCCGCTCGGCCCGGGCGGCGGCGCACCTGGTGGCCTCCGGCCAGGGCGACGCCGAGTTCCTGGCCCAGAAGGTGGTGACCGCCCGCTTCTACTGCGACCAGCTCCTGCCCCAGGTCCACGCCCTGCTGCCGGCGGTCACCGCCGGCGCCGGCGACCTGATGGCGGCCCGCTTCTAGCGGCCACGACGGCCCGCCCGGGCGTCGCGGGCGTCCCGTCCCGCGCCGCTCGGGCGTCCGGGCGCGCGGGTCATGACGCCGCCCCGGCGTGCTCGTCCAGCACGGCCTGGGACAGCGCCGACCATAGGGGTGGGGCCCAGTCCCCGAAGGCGCGGTCGGTGAGCACCGCGCAGGCCAGCCGCGCCTCGGGGTCCACCCACAGGAACGTGCCGGCGCCGCCGAAGTGGCCGAACGTCCGGGGCGAGCCGCCGGGGGCGGTCCAGTGCGGCGACTTGGCGCCCTTGAGCTCGAAGCCGAGACCCCACGGGTTGGGGTCGTAGCGGCCGAGGCCGGGCACGAGGCCGGCCAGGCCCGGGAACTGCTCGGTCGTCGCCTCCGCCAGCGTCTCGGGGGCGACGAGCGTGGGGGCGAGCAGCTCGCGCCCGAACCGCAGGAGGTCGGCGACCGTGGAGGTGGCGCCGTGGGCCGGCGAACCCTCCAGCTCGGTGTCCGCCATGCCCAGGGGCTCGAGGACGGCCTCGCGCAGGTAACGGGCGACCGGCATGGCCGCCGCCTCGGCGAGAACGGCCCCCAGCGCCTCGAACCCCGTGTTGCTGTAGATGCGGCGGGCGCCGGGCGCGGCGATCGGGCTCGGCCCGTCGAACGGCAGGCCGGAGGCGTGGGCCAGCAGGTGGCGGACCGTGCTGCCCGGCGGGCCGGCGGGGCCGTCGAGGTCGAGTGTCCCCTCCTCGATCGCCACCAGGCAGGCGTAGGCGACGAGCGGCTTGGTCACCGACGCCAGCGGCGTCCGCCAGGCGGGGTCCCCGGCCGTGCGCCCGGCGTCGGGGGGCGGTCCGGTGACGCCGGCGGCCGCCCGGTCCACCGGCCAGCTGGTGATCGCGTCCAGGGCCGTCACGGCGCCGACGTTAGGCGTCGCCACCCCCCCGCTCGTGAACGCATGCACGTGCCGGCCGCCGACGGACGTACGATGCGCCCGTGAGCGACGCGGAGGAGTTCGACGGGTTCGGGGCCCAGACCGACGCGCTCGTGCGGCGTACGTTCGCCTTCATCGATCTGTGCGGGTTCACGTCGCTGACCGACGAGCACGGCGTGGGCCAGGCGGTGGCGGCGCTGTCGACCTTCCGGGCCGTGGTGCGCGAGCGCGCCGGCTGGCGGGGAGTGCGGGTCGCCAAGTGGCTGGGCGACGGCGCCATGCTGGTCTCGACCGAGCCGCGCCCGCTGCTCGACGCCGTGGCCCGGATGGAGACGGCGCTCGACTCCCGGGGCTGCGCCCTGCCCCTGCGGGCCGGGCTGGCGGCCGGGCGGGTGATCCTGTTCGAGGGCGACGACTACGTCGGGCGCCCGGTCAACCTCGCCGCCCGGCTGTGCGACGAGGCCGAGCCCCACCAGCTGCTGGTCACGGCGTCGCTGTTCGACGCGGCCGGCGAGGGGCTCGAGGGCGTGCGGCTCGGCTCGCGCCGCATCCGCAGCTTCAGCCGGCCGGTCGAGATCGTCGACTTCAGCGAGCGGGAGCACCGCCACAACCCGTCCGCACCGTCCTGACGGGGGCGCCGGGCGGGGTGCCCGACCGGGGGCCGGACGGGGGCCCGGGCGGCCCGCCGGGCGCGTTCGAGGCGGCCCGCCGGCCGCCCGCCCGGGACGGGCGCGGTCGTTCCGCACGGACCGGACTCGGGCGTGACCAGGTGTGACCGGTACTATGGCAACGATCATGCTCACCGAAGAACAGACCACGTTCTCGGCGCTGGGCGTGTCCCCCGATCTGGTAGCTGTGCTCGATCGGGCCGGAATGACCACCGCTTTTCCCATCCAGCGCCTCTGTATCCCCGATGCCCTCGCCGGCCGCGACGTGTGCGGCAAGGCCAAGACCGGCTCCGGCAAGACGCTCGCCTTCGGGGTCCCGCTCGTCGAGCGGGTCGTCGCCGCGTCCCCCAAGCGGCCCACCGGTCTCGTCCTCGTGCCCACCCGCGAGCTGTGCCACCAGGTCGCCGACGTCCTGCGGCCGCTGGTCGAGGCCCGCTCCCTCCGGCTGGTCGCCGTCTACGGCGGCGCCGGCATGCGCCAGCAGATCTCCGCCCTCGAGAAGGGGGCCGAGATCGTGGTGGCGACGCCCGGCCGGCTCATCGACCTCATCGATCGCAAGGCCGTCGACCTGTCCGACATCGGCTTCGTCGTCATCGACGAGGCCGACCGCATGGCCGACATGGGCTTCATGCCCCAGGTCGAGTGGATCCTGCGCCACATCGGCCGGACCCACCAGACCCTGCTGTTCTCGGCCACGCTCGACGGCGGCATCCAGGGCCTCGTCGACCGCTACCAGCACGACCCCGTGTTCCACGAGGTCGGCTCGACGACCACCACGGTCGAGCGGATGGCCCACCGGTTCCTACTCGTCCACGAGATGGACCAGGCCCGGGTGGCCGCCGCCATCGCCCGCTCCGCCGAGCGCTGCCTCGTGTTCGTCAACACCAAGCGGGCGGCCGACCGGGTGGCCCGGCAGCTGAACGACAACGGGGTCGACGCCAAGGCGATCCACGGCGACCTGCGGCAGGAGCACCGCGAGCGGGCGCTCAAGCGCTTCTCGCAGGGCCGGCTGCGGGTGCTGGTGGCCACCGACGTGGCCGCCCGCGGGCTCGACATCGACGACCTCGACGTCGTGATCCAGTACGACCCGCCGCCCGACCCCAAGACCTACCTGCACCGCGCCGGGCGCACCGCCCGGGCCGGGGCCGAGGGCCTGGCCGTCACGCTCGTCCTCTGGAACCAGGAGCTCGAGGTGCGGCGGCTCAAGCGGCGCCTCGGCCTCGACGAGCCCATCGTCGAGATGTTCTCGAACGACGAGCGGCTGAAGGACCTGGCCGGCTGGGACCCCGCCGAGGAGGGCGCAGCCTGAAGGGGACGGCGGCCCTGACGGCCCGAGCGGGCCGTCAGACCGCCTCGAACGCCAGCGCCCACAGCAGACCCGTGAGCGACAGGCCGTCGTAGACCTCGCCCCGCTGGATCATCGGGCGGAGGCGGTCGACCGGCACCCACTCGATGCGCTCGCTCTCGGCGGGGTCGGTGGGGTCGCCGACGTGCGTCGCCCCGTCGGCCAGGAACAGGTTGAACACCTGGTCGCTCACGCCGTTGGTGGGGGCGTAGGCGCCCAGCCTCCGGAGCGGGCCGGGCCGCCAGCCGGTCTCCTCCAGCGTCTCCCGCCGGGCCGCCTCCTCGGGCGTCTCGCCGGGATCGATGCGCCCGGCGGGGATCTCCCACCCCCACGTGTCGGTGATGAACCGGTGGCGCCAGATCAGCAGCACGCCCCGGTCGGGGTCGTGGACGACGGTGCCGGAGGCCGGCGACGGGAAGCGCACCACGTGGTGGTCGAATCGGGGGCCCTCGGGGACCTCGACGTCCACCAGCACGAGCCGCATCCATTCGGAGTCGTAGAGCGACCGCTCGCCGTGGACCGTCCAGCGCATGGCCAGCGAATCTAGCGGCGCGGGCCCGGCGCGCCCCCGACGGCGGGGCCCGTTCCGGCAGTCCGGGAGTGGCCGAGGTTTGCTGGCCGCGGAACTAGCGTCTGCGGCGTGAGTGCCGCACAGAGGGCGCGGGCGGGCGCGGTGGCTCGGGTGGCCGCGACCCTGGCGGGTTCCCTCGGCGTCGCCCTGCCCGAGGACCTGCGGCTCTGGGCCCTCGCGGGCCGGCCCCCGCCGCCCGCCGCGGCCGCCGGGCGGGACGGCCGCCGGGGCGGCGACGCCGGCGAGACCGTCGCCGTCGAGGCCGACGACGTCGACGACGTGGCGGCGGCGCTGGAGGCGGCCACCGACCCCGGGGCCCGCCGGGCCAACGGCCTGCACGTGACCCCCCGGTGGGCGGCCGACCACCTGGTCGGCCTGGCCCTCGACCCCGACGGCCCACCCCCGGCGGCGGTGTGCGACCCGGCCTGCGGGGGCGGCGCATTCCTGGTGGCGGCCGCCCGGGCGCTGCACGCCCGGGGCGTGCCCCGCGACGAGATCGTGTGCGAGCGCCTGTGGGGCGCCGACATCGACGAGGTCGGGCTGGCGGCCGCCGAGGCCGCGCTGGCGCTGTGGTCCGGGGGTGCCGTGCCGCCGCCCGGCCGCCTGGTCGTCGGCGACCCGCTGCGCCGGGGCCCGGCCGTGTGGCCCGAGCTCCCGCCGGGTGGCGTCGACCTGGTCGTCGGCAACCCGCCGTTCCAGAACCAGCTGGGCCGGGCCACGGCCCGGGCGGCGGACGACCGACGCCGCTTGCGCGAGCGGTTCGGCGCCGCCCTCCGGCCCTACACCGACACGGCCTGGCTGTTCCTGCTGCTGGGCTGCGAGCTGGCCCGGGTCGGGGGCCGCGTGGCGCTGGTCCAGCCCGACTCGCTGGTCGCCGCCCGCGACGCCGCCGCCGTGCGTGACGCGGTCGACCAGGCCGCCGAGCTGCTCGACCTGTGGGTGGACGAGCGCCCGGTGTTCGCGGCGGCCGTGCGGGTGTGCGCGCCCGTCCTGCGGGTCGACCGCCCCCCGCCGCTCCCGGCCCCGGGCCCGGGCCCGGCGGACGACGGCTCGGCGGGGGACGGCCCGGCGGGGGACGGGGCCCGGCCCGACGGCCGCCGCCAGGTGTGGTCCCGGTGGCACGACCTGCTGGCGGACGGGATCGGGGTGCCCCGGGCCGACCTGGACACGGCGGGCGGCCGCCTGGGCGACCGCGCCGACGCCGCCGCCGGCTTCCGCGACGAGTACTACGGCCTGGCCGCGCTGACCTCCGAGGCCGGGCCCGCCGGCCCGGGCCCAGGCGAGGTTCCCCTGGTCACGGCGGGCGTGATCGACTGGGGCCGGTCGGCGTGGGGGGAGCGTCCGACGCGGTTCGCCAAGCGGTCGTGGGCGGCGCCCGTGGTCGACCTGGCCCGGCTCGAGGCCGAGGGGGCGCCGGCCGTCCGTCGCTGGCGGGCCCGCACCGACCGTCCCAAGATCCTCGTGGCCACCCAGACCCGGGTGGTCGAGCCGGTCGTCGACGAGGGCGGTGGCTGGATCCCCTCGGTGCCGGTCATCGCCGTCGTGCCCCACGACCCGGCCGACCTGTGGCCGCTCGCAGCGGCGCTGGCGGCGCCGGCCGCCACGGCCTGGCTGCTCCGACGGGCGCCGGGGGCGGCGCTCAGCCGGCGGGCGCTCAAGATCGCCGGGCCCGACCTGGCCGGGCTGCCGCTCCCCACCGACGCCGCGGCGTGGGCGGCGGCCACGGCCGCCTTCCGGGCGCTCGTGGCCGCCCCGGTCGGGTCGGCGCCCGAGGTGCCGGGGGCGTCCGAGGCGGCGCCCGGGCCGGTGCCCGAGGCAGCCGAGGCGTCCGGGGCGTCCGGGGGGCCGGGCGCGGCGGACGCCTTCGAGGCGTTCGTCGCTGCTGCTGCCGCCGCCTACGGTTCGCCGGACACGCTCGTGTCCTGGTGGCGGGACCGGCTCGGCGCCACCACGCCCGGGGCGCGGTCCAGCGTTCCAACTGGACCGGTGGGGCACGGAGCGGGCTAGCCTCCCGGTTGACATCACGAGTGGCCCGGCGCCCTCCGCCGGGCCCGGCAACCTGGTGCGGACAGCCAAGGTGCCTCTCGGCGTCAGCCGGGGATGTGGCTCCCCGTTGCGGGGGAGCAACGAAGTGTCCGTGCTCCACCCGGGAGCGCGCCGGCTCGCTGTCCGCCGCGAGAAGGACGACAGCGACAGGCAGCGTGACATGGCCCGGTCCCTACACTTCAGCTGTGCTTCAGGATCGCCGCCGGGGGGTCGCGACCGCCCGATGACCGACCACCTGCCGGGATTCCGGCGGGCCCACCCCAGCGCCCTCCCGGTCACGGGCGCCTGGCGGCCCGGTGACCCGCCCGGCCGCCGCCGATTCGTCCGGCTGCCGGACGACCGCCCGTTCGCACTGGAGGGCGGCGGCCTCCTCCCGGGTGTGACGCTGGCCTACGAGACCTGGGGCGAGCTGGCCGACGACGGGTCCAACGCCATCCTCGTGTGCCACGCGCTGACCGGCGACAGCCACGCCACCGGCGGGCTCGACGCCGGCCACCCCTCGCCGGGCTGGTGGTCGGGGATGATCGGCCCGGGCAAGGTGCTCGACACCGACCGCTACTTCGTGGTGTGCGTGAACGTGCTCGGCGGCTGCCAGGGGTCCACGGGCCCAGCGTCGCCCCACCCGGCCGACGGGCGCCCGTGGGCGTCGCGGTTCCCGGTCGTGTCGGTGCGCGACATGGTGCGGACGCAGGCGGCCGTGGCCGACCACCTGGGGGTCCGCACCTGGCTGACCGTGATCGGCGGCTCGCTGGGGGGCATGCAGGTCCTGGAGTGGGGGGTCATGTACCCCGACCGGGTCCGCTCGCTGGTGCCGATCGCCACGGCGGCGGCCGCCAGCGCCCAGCAGATCGGCTGGTGGAGCGCCGGGCGGCGGGCCATCCGCCTCGACCCCCGGTGGCGGGGCGGCGAGTACTACGACGCCGAGCCGGGCGACGGCCCGCACGAGGGCCTGGCCACGGCCCGGATCATCTCGATGATGACGTTCCGCAGCGACGACGTGTTCGAGGCCCGGTTCGGGCGCGAGGTCGTCGAGCCGATCGACGGCTTCTCGCTGTGGCAGCGGTTCCAGGTCGAGCGCTACCTCGAGTACCAGGGCGACAAGCTGGTCCGGCGGTTCGACGCCAACAGCTATCTGATCCTGACCAAGGCGATGGACCTCCACGACCTGGCCCGGGGGCGCAACGGGTTCGACGGAGCGTTCGCCCGCATGCGGGCGCCGCTGCTGTCGATCGGCGTGAACAGCGACATCCTCTATCCCGCCCACCAGTCGCGGGAGATCGCCGAGCTGGCCAAGCGGGCCGGCGTCCCGGCCTCCTACGAGGAGCTGGACAGCCCCCACGGCCACGACGCCTTCCTCATCGAGATCGACCAGCTCGGCGCCATCGTCCGCCAGTTCCTCGACTCCGTGGAGGCCGCCCATGCGTGAGGACGAACGAGCCGACTCGGCCGGTGGTGCGCCGGCCGGAGGTGAGTCGGACGGCCGGTCCGACCGGCTGGACCGGCCCGACCGGCCCGCCCTGCCTACCCCTCGGCCCCGGGGGCTGGACCCGGCCTGGCGGTTCGAGACCCGGGCCATCCGGGCGGGCCGCCAGTGGAGCGCCCCGTCGCTGGCGCCGGTGCTGTTCCCGTCGACCACCTACGAGGTCCCGTCGGTCGACGACCACGCGGCGATGGCCGGCATGCCCCGGTCGAGCCACTACTACTCCCGGTTCGGTAGCCCGACCGTCCAGGAGCTCGAGGATGCCGTCGCTGCCCTCGAGGGGGCGGAGGCGGCGCTGGCCACCGGCTCGGGCATGGCCGCGGTGGCCGCGGTCGTGTTCGGCCTGTGCTCGGCGGGCGACCACATCGTGGCCCAGCGTCAGCTGTTCTCGGTGACGTCGTCCCTGTTCTCGGCCCACTGTCCCCGGTTCGGGATCGACGTCACGTTCGTGGACGGCACCGACGCCGACGCCTTCGCCGCGGCCGTCCAGCCCGGCCGGACCCAGCTGGTGTTCGTCGAGACGCCGGCCAACCCGGCGCTGACGCTGACCGACATCCAGGCCGTGTCGGCCATCCCCGGGCCGTTCACGGTCGTCGACTCGACGCTCGCCACCCCGGCGGTTCAGCGCCCGCTGGAGCACGGCGCCGACCTCGTGCTCCACGCCGCCACCAAAGGCATCGCCGGACACAACGACGCCCTCCTCGGGGTGATCGCGGGCAACACCGACCTGATCGACGCCGTGTGGGCCTGGCACGCCGTGCAGGGCGGGCAGGCCTCGCCGTTCGACGCCTGGAACGGCGTGCGGGGCGTGCGGTCGCTGTCGGCCCGGGTCCGGCACCAGGCGGCCTCCGCCCAGGCCATCGCCGAGCACCTGGTCGACCACCCGGCGGTGGCGTCGGTCAGCTACCCGGGCCTCGACTCCCACCCCCAGCGTGACCTGGCCGAGCGGCAGATGCTGAACGGCGGGACGCTGGTGGCGGTCGACGTGGCCGGCGGCCGCGACGCCGCCCGGCGGTTCTGCGAGGCGTGCCGGGTGGCGCGGATCGCCCTGTCGCTCGGCGGCCCGGAGACGCTCGTCACCCACCCCGCCACCATCGCCCCCCACCTGACACCCGAAGAGCAGGCCGAGCTGGGGATGAGCGATGGGCTGGTGCGGATCTCGGTCGGGCTCGAGCACGTCGACGACCTGATCGCCGACATCGACCAGGCTCTGGAGGCGGCGGCCGGGGGCTGAGCGGCTGGCGCCGGGGTCGCCTCCGGGGCGGGGCCGCGTCCAGCCGGGGTCGGCCGGCTCCTACGCTGCCGCCTGTGCCCGAGCTGCTCGAGGTCGAGACCTACCGCGCCCAGGCCGAGCCGATCGTCGGCCGGCGCATCGTGGAGGCCGAGGCGCCCGACGCCTGGTTCGTCAAGGGCACGGTGCCCGAGGCGGTCGTGGCCGCGGTCGTCGGCCGGCGGGTCGAGGCGGTCCGGCGCCACGGCAAGCTCCTCGTGCTCGACCTGGACGACGGCCGCCGCCTCGGCCTGCGGTTCGGCATGACCGGCCGGCTGCTCGTCGACGGCGACGCCTCGATCGAGCGGCTGGAGTACGCCAGCCCCCGCAGCGACCCGGCCTGGGACCGCTTCCGGCTCCGGTTCGACGACGGCGGCGACCTGCGGGTGCGCGACCCGCGGCGGCTGGGCGGCGTCAGCCTCGACCCCGACGAGGGCCGGCTCGGCGTCGACGCCCTGGCACTGCGGCCCGGCTCGGGCGACGGCCGGCTGGCCGCCGCCCTGGGGGCGAGCACGGCGCCGCTCAAGGCCCGGCTGCTCGACCAGTCCCGCATCGCCGGGATCGGCAACCTGCTGGCGGACGAGATCCTGTGGCGAGCGGGCCTCGATCCGGCCCGGCCGGCCGGCGGCCTGACGCCGGAGGAGGTCGACCGGCTGGAGCGGGCGATCGCCGAGACGCTGCGCGAGCTGGGGGCGCGGGGCGGGAGCCACACCGGCGACCTCCGCCTGGGCGCCACCACCGACGGGCTGTGCCCGCGGGACGGCACCCCGCTCCAGCGCCGGCGCATCGGCGGGCGGACCACCTACAGCTGCCCGGCCCACCAGCGGTGACCTCGGCGGTGGCGCCGGCGATGGCTCTTGCGGTGACGCTGGTGGCGACGCTCGCGGTTCCCCCGGAGGCGACGTCGGGAGCGGCGGCGACCGTCGGTGCGGCGGCGCGCTCGCTATCCCCGGCGGGGGCGCGCTTAATGTGGAGTTCACGCCTGGGGAAGCGCAGTTCTACAGCGCGCCGGGATGCGCTGAGTACGATCAGGCCCCTCCGGCCGGGGCCGAGGTAGGAGTCGATGCCCGACTGCGAACGAACACGAGGGGGGTGGGCGCGGCTCCGTGGTGGGCTCGTCGCCGCGGTGGTCCTGCTCGCCCTGCTCGCCTTCCCCGCCAGCGCGCTCGGGTCGGGTTCTCGGACCTCCGGCCCCGCCCAGCCGGGCGCTGGCCAGGGGCACACGCAGCCGACGCTGTGGCCGACGACGACGCCCACGACCGAGGAGCCGCCGTCCACGACCGCGCCGCCGCCGTCCACGACCGCCCCGCCGCCGTCCACGACCGCGCCGCCGCCGTCCACGACCGCCCCGCCGCCCCCCACCGAGGAGCCCGAGCCCGAGCCGGACCCCGAGACCACGGTCTACGAGGAGCCCGATGACGAGAGCGACGAGGAGGAGGAGGCGGCGAGCGCCGAGACCAGCGAGGTGTCGTCGGCGTCGGACGGCCTGACCTTCACGACCGTGCGCAACCTGCTCGTGGAGGGCGACGGCACGCCGGGGTCCGAGGAGACCACGACGACCACCCGGGCCGCCGCCTCCGGTAGCAGCGCCGCCGACGACAGCCGCCTGATCTGGATGATCGTCGCCGCCCTCAGCGGGCTGGCGATCCTCGTGGCGGTGCTCACCTGGCGCTACTGGCTGCTGACCCGGCCCGGCCTCGACGTCGACGACGACGCCGACGACGGTGAGGGCGGCGGCGGGCCGCCCGGCTACGACCCCCGCGACCCGCGGCAGGCCGGCGTCGATCCCCCGGGGTGGGACGATCCCTACGGCGGGCCCGGCGGCCCGACCCAGGTCGGGGGCCTGGGGATGGGGGCGCCGCCCGGACCCGGGGGGCCGGGAGGATCCGGTCGACCCGGCGGGCCCGGCGGTCCGGGCGGGCGTCGACGCGACCCGTACGATCCGCCGCCCGGGGGGCCGGGCGGCCGGGGCTGGTCCCCCGACGCCGAGCCGGCCGGGGTCGCCGCCCCGGCGACCGCCGTCGGCGACGCCTGGGGGCGGACGCCGGACGGGCCCGATCGACGCGGCGGCCGCGGGCGTCCGGGTGGACCGGGTCGCGGTGGACCCGGTGGGCTCGGCGCGACCGAGGCCGGCCTCGCCATGGGCGGGACGGCCGGCGCCGCCGGCGCGGGGACGGGCCGCCGTCGGCGGGGGGCGCCGGACGCGCCGCCCGCGGGGCGCCGGGGCGGTCCGCCGCCCGACGGGCGCCGCAGGCGGCCCGGGCCCGACGGCGGGAACGGCCGCCAGCCCGCCGACCGCAGGGGTGGCGGTGCCGAGGCCGGGCGCGGGCGCCGGCGCGGTCCGGCGCCGGGTGCCGACGGCCCGCCGCCGGACGGCGGCCGGACCGGCCGCGGCACCCGTCGCGGCCCCGCCCCGGCCGAGCCGTCGCGCGGGGGCCGCTTCGGCCGCCGTCGGGGCGGCGCCGACGGCGACGGCAACGACGAGTTCTGGGGGCGCGACCCGGGCAGCCCCAGCCACAACCGCCGGCCGAGCGGCCGGGGTCGTGGCGACGGGGGAGCTGGCTGGGGCGACGGCGGCGACCCCCGCCCCCGGCGGCGCCCGGGCCCGCCCACGGCGGCGCTGGGCGACGGCCGCTCCGGCCCGCCGCCCGCCGGTGCCGGCCCCCGCCGCCCGGGCCCCGCCGACCCCACGGGCTCCCGCCTGCCCGGCGGGCAGGCCGCCGGTGCCGGCCCCGCCGCCCCGGGCCGCTTCGCCCCGCCCAGCGGCCAGGACCCCTGGCCCCCACGCGGCCGCGCCTGACCTCCTCCCACCACCCACCGATCCCGCCGCCCCGGCCCGCCCGGGCGCTTCGGCCCGGCCGACCTCGGGCGGCCCTCCCGACGGCCGCCAGAACCCCAGGCCCGCGCCCAGTTGGCCTCGCGTCGATCGTGGGCGACGCCTACGCCCGGCCGCTCGTCGAGGAGCTGCGGCGTGGCTCCTACGACCTCGGGGCGCTGGGGGTGATCGGGACCGGCGGGGCGGCGACCAACGAGCGCTACAAGGAGGCGCTGCTCGAGCTGCTGCCCCACGTGACGGTCGTCGCCTTCGGGTCCTCCCGGCAACGGCCGCGCCCTGGACGGTGCCCCCGAGCGTGCGGCCGCCGTCCGGGCGACCGGCAGGGCGGGTGGCAGGCGGGTCGAGCGGCGGCCGGCGGCGGGGTCGCACGGCGGTCGGGAGGGCCCGGGGGCGTCCGATACGGTGCAGCCCCATGGGCGACACGTTCGACCCCGAAGCGATGATCCAGAGGTTCCGTGATCGCGCCCAGGCCGTCCGCAACCGCACGTTGCCGCCGGTGGCCGGCGAGGAGCGCATGCGGTTCATCCGCCAGGCCGAGCTCGACTACCAGGACTTCGCCATGATCGGCGACGCCGAGTGCACGCTCGAGGACGGCATCCTCACGCTGAAGGTCGACCTGCGGCCGCCCGCGGCGCGCGAGTCCTCGTCCTAGGCCGGCCGGCCGTCACCCGGGCGGCGGTCGCCCCGAGCGGCGCCCGCCGGGGCCGCAGCTGCGAACAGGCGTACGACGGCCGGTACGCTGGGTCCGTGGCCGTGGCCTGGCAGCTATCGCTCCTCGGGGACGGTCCGCCCCGGGGCGACCCGGCGTTCGCCGGGGCCGAGCGGCGCGACCTCGGGTCCGGCGCCTGGGTCGAGCACGTCCCCGGCTGGCTGGCGGGCGCCGACGAACTGTTCGAGGCGGTCCTGACGGCCGCGCCGTGGCAGGCCCGCGAGCGGCCCATGTACGACCGGATGGTGGCCGAGCCGCGGCTGACGACGGGGGAGTGGCGCGACCCGCCCGCTCCGATCCCCGAGCTGGGCCGCATGTTGTCCGAGCGCTACGAGCACCAGCTCACGGTCGTGTCCGCCAACCTCTACCGCGACGGCCGCGACAGCGTGGCCTGGCACGGCGACCGCATCGGGCGGCGCACCGACGAGACGGTCGTGGCGCTGGTGTCCCTCGGCAGCCCGCGGCGCTTCCTGCTGCGGCCCAAGGGCGGCGGCAGCTCGCTGCGGTACGTGACCCGGCCCGGCGACCTGCTCGTCCTCGGCGGCACCTGCCAGCGCACCTGGGAGCACAGCGTGCCCAAGGTCAAGGCCGCCGGCCCCCGGATCAGCGTGATGTTCCGGGAGGGGTACTGAGCCCGTCGGGCGGGCACCCGTCGAACCGGTCGGCCGGGGTCGCGTGGCCGCCAGGCCGGCTGCGCGAACCTGGAGTGGTGGACCGACTGGCCGCCGCCATCGCCGCCATCGACGCCGCCAACGCCGAGGACCCCAACGTGATCGTCGTCGACGGCGTCGGGCGCCCCAAGGAGCAGGCCCACGCCGAGATGATGACCGAGTGGGTCCGCCGGCTCGACCCCGACTGCAGCGAGGAGCAGCTGCTCGCCGCCCGGGCCCACCACCTGCGCCGGTGGACGGTGCCGCGGGACGCCTATCCCGAGGGCCGTTCCGGCTACCTGCGCTGGCGCACGGCGCTCAAGCAGCAGCACGCCGAGGACGTGGCGGCCATCCTGCGGCGGGTCGGGTACGGCGAGGAGTCGATCGAGCGGGTCCAGCGGATCATCCGGAAGCAGGGGCTGGGGCGGGACCCGGCCGTGCAGGTCCACGAGGACGCGCTGTGCCTCGTGTTCCTCCAGACCCAGTTCGACGAGGTGATCGACAAGCTGGGCGACGACAAGACGATCGAGGTGCTGCGCAAGACGGCCCGGAAGATGAGCCCGGCGGGCCTGGAGGCGGCCCAGGGCCTGCGGTACTCGCCCCGGGCGGCGGAGCTGCTCGGGCGGGCGCTCGCCGCTGCGTGACCGGCCCGGCGGCTACCGTGTGGACCCCCGATGCGGGGCCACAGGAGTGCGGAGGTACGCGGCCGTGAGCGATCAGACCCCTGGCCAGGGCCACGACGCCGGAGCCGCTCCGGCGGCACAGCCGCCGTCGCCGCCCGACCCGGGATCCGCCGACCTCTCGCCCGCGGCCGAGGAGGCGCCTCCGCGCCGCCCCGAGCCTGGGGCGCCCGGCTCCCCGGCAGGGGAGGGGCCCGGCGCCCCGGCGGGCGCCAACGGCACGGGGGTGGCCGAGGGGGCGCCGCCGGTCCCGCCGCCGCCCGCCCCGCCCGAATCACCGGAGCGGCCGGTCCCGCCGGCGTCGGCCCCCGCAGGCGCGTCCTCGGCGGCCGAGATCTCCGCGGCCGACGACTCGCCGGCGATCGTGGGCGACTCGGACAACCTCCCGCTGCAGCCGGCCAACACGCCCCCGTGGCCGTCGTCCAGCAACGGCGCGCCGGCGTACCCCGGCCCGCCGGCGGGCGGCCCCCCGTACGCCGGGCCGGGCCCGGTGCCGCCTCCGGCCCCGGCCCCCGCCCCGGGACCGGCCACCGGCGCGGCCCCGGGCGCGCCGGCCCCGGGCGCGCCGGTTTCGGCCGCCGTTCCCGGCGAGCCGCCGGCCGTACCCGTCCCGCCGCCCCCGGCCCCGAGCCCCACCGACTCGGGCGCCCACCAGGCGGTGCCGGCCTCGCCGCCTCCGGCGCCGGCCCCGCCGCCGCCCGCTGCGCCCCCGGCCCCGAGCCCCACCGACTCGGGCGCCCACCAGGCGGTGCCGGGTGCGTCGCCCGCCCCGGGCCCTGACGACACGGGTGCGCACCAAGCGGTGCCAGCGGCGCCGGCGCCCCCGAGTCCGACGGATTCGGCGTCCCATCAGGCGGTGCCCAGTGCGCCTCCCGCTGCGGGCCCTGACGACACGGGCGTGTACCACGCATCGCCGACGGCTCAGCCGGCCCCAGGTCCGACCGACAGCGGTGCGCACCAGGCGGTTCCGGCCGCGCCCGCGGCGCCAGGCCCGGCGGACCTGGGCGTGCACCAGGCCGTCCCCGCGCCGCCGGCACCGGCCCCGCAGCCTGCCGCGTCGGGCGCGGCCGCAGGGGCGCCTGCCGCCCCGCAGGCCCCCGGCGCCCCGGCGCCGGCGCCGCCCGCTCCCGCATCGGCCGCACCGCACGCCCCGGCCCCCGCGGCCCCCGCCCCGACCCCGGGGCCGGTCGGCGCGCCGCCCCCGGTGGCGCCGATGCCGCCTGCCGCCCCTGGCACCCCGCCGCACGGCCCGACCCCGCCCCCGGGCTACCCGACGCGCGACCCGCACGCCATCGGCCTCGCCGTCGCCCGCCTGGGCGGCGGATCCCGTCGGGCCGCCAAGGTGGCGCTGGCCGTCCTGGCCAGCTCGCTCGGCGAGGGCGACGTCGTGGAGGCGATCGTCCAGGGCAGGTTCCGCAACGAGGCCGGTGTCGCCGCCCTGGTCGGCACGAAGGTCGTGCTCGTCAACGACGCCCGGTGGAAGCCCGACGTGGTCGTGCTCCCCGTCGGCCCCAGCCTGCAGGTCCAGGGCTGGCAGGACGACCGCAAGGCATCGCTGACGTTCGTCCTGCCGGGCGGACACGAGCGCATCGAGGAGATCTTCGACCGCCCCCTGGCCATCGAGATGGCCCAGCGCATCCGGGACCGGGTGGCGATCGTGGCCGCCCAGGCCCAGGCCCAGACGCCGCCCCCCGGATCGACGGCCTGATCGCCCGAACAAGCCCCCGAAGGTTGTCCGACCCTGGCGCGGACCTTGCTAAAGTAAGTGGCCCACGCGGACGTGGCTCAGTTGGTAGAGCATCACCTTGCCAAGGTGAGGGTCGCGGGTTCGAGTCCCGTCGTCCGCTCCACGGCCCTGGGCATCAGCCCAGGGCCGCTCCGCGCTCTGGGCACTACAGGGACCCGGCGCACACCGCTCAGCCCGCCGTGCCACTCCCACGGCGCGTCCGTGCCCGCCGCCCCGCCCCGGCGGCCGGCCGATCCGCCGCCCAGGGGGGTCAGCGGTGCGGGGTCCGCCGGTCGGGGCGCATGCCGGACGAACCGGGGGTAGCCGGGGCGCCCAGCGTGGCCAGGTCGCGAGCGGCGGTCCGCAGCCAGGCGGCGCTCGCGCCGTCGGCGGCGAGGACGGTGATGCGGTCGAAGCCGAGCGCGGCCAGCGCCGCGACGCCGGCGAACACGTCGTCGGGTCCGCCGCCCAGTCGCAGCGGGTCGCGGGCGTCGACCGGCCCGCCCAAGGACAGCTCGACGCGGGCGGACAGGCGCACGGCGCCGGCCCGGCCGGCAGCGGCCGCGGCGGCGCGCGGCCTCGATGCGGGTCGCCAACGTGTCGGGGGCGAGGGGCGGCTCGCGCTCGGGTGCGGGTCCGGTCGGGGCGAGGATCTCGATCCGGTCGGCCAGCTCGGCGGCCCGCCGCAGCAGCACGGGCCGGGACGCCCCGACCACGATGTCCGGCCGGTGCGGGGTCGGCGCCCACGGCGTGTCGACCCGCGCCCGGTAGCAGGGCCCGGCGTGGTCGACGCAGCCGTCGTCGTCGAACATGGCCCGGCAGATGGCGAGCGTGTCGGCCGGGCGGGCGACCCGAACGCCCGGGGGACCGAGCGGCAGGCCCACCGCGTCGTGCTCGCGCTCGAACCAGCCGGTGCCGAGGCCCAGCTCGGCCCGGCCGCCCGAGATGCGGTCCAGCGTGGCGACGGCCTGGGCCACCTCCGTGGGGTGGCGCCGGGTGACGTCCAGCACCGTCTGGGTGAGGACGACCCTGTCGGTGGCCGCCGCGGCCGCGCCCAGAAGCACGAAGGGGCGGTCGAAGGGCGTCTCGGGGCCGCCGGGCAGCGCGCAGAACGGTGGTCGAGGACTCGCACTGCGTGGAAGCCGGCCGCCTCGGCGGCCGGGCCTCGCCGACCGGGTCGGCCCCGAGGTGGGGGCCGAGGATCTGGAGGCCGGGTCCGGCGGCGGGTGGGGATGGGGGCGGGGCCATCGAGGCCCGGGTGTATACGAGACGTGTCGACGCCGGGTCACCGGGGTGTTGCGCCTGCACACACAAGAACACATGCAGGCACTCGTGCCGGAGGCGTGACCGGCGGGAAACCCACCCCCGCCGGCATCTCGTATACGACCGACGGCG
>DATCLS010000063.1:0-7935 GCA_036563805.1 Acidimicrobiales bacterium
TCCGGATGAACAGCGGGCCGTAGTGCCCGTAGTCGGCCGGCCACCAGTCCTGCGACGTGCGCATGACCTCGACCAGGTCACGCTTCAGCGCCTCGACGTCCAGCGACGCGAACGCCGCGGCGTAGTCGAAGTCCTCGCCCATGGGGCTGCTGCGGGGCGACGGCCGGTGCAGGACGGACAGGTCCAGCTGGTCCGGCCACCAGTCCCTGTTCGTCCGCGGGCTCTTCACCGTCGGCGTCGGTGACGGGATCTCCGGGTTCTCGCTCTCGCTGACGCTGCGGGTCTGGCCCGTGTCAGTCACGTCGTCAGTCACGTCGGGGCTTCTCCTGTCTGTGTGTGTCCGGTTTCCGTGTGTCGTCCGGTCCGTCCGTCGGAGAGGCGGCCCGACGTGGCGGCGGCCAGGCACGTGGCGCAGCGGCCCCAGTACATGACCTCGGCCTCGTCGATCTCGTACCCCGACTCGTCCGCGGGCGTCAGGCACGGGGTGGCGCCGACCGCGCAGTCGACGTCGACCATGCGCCCGCAGGAGCGGCAGATCAGGTGGTGGTGGTTGTCGCCCACCCGCGTCTCGTAGCGGGCCGGCGACCCGGCCGGTTGGATGCGCCGGAGGATCCCCTTGGCGCCGAGGACGGCGAGCGCGTCGTACACGGCCTGGCGGGAGATGGCGCCGATCTCGGCGTGCACGGCCGTGTAGATGCGCTCGGCCGTGCTGTGCGGGTGCTCGGAGACGGCCCGCAACACCGCCAGGCGTTGGGCCGTGACCTGCAGGCCGTGGCGGCGGAGCAGCGCTCCGTCAACGACGCCTGCATCGCGGGGCATGGGCTGATCGTACCCTAATCTTGGAATAAGTCTAGATACCGAGCCATTCGCCAGCCGGAAGCTCGCGTGCAGGGTCCGGGCCGCCACCATGCCACCGTCGGGCGGCCCGTGCTGGGGATCGCGCGTAGGGTGGGGATCCGGGCGATTCCCGGGATGCCGTCGGCGGGCCGCCGGGCGTGCTTACGATCGACGGGTGGACCCCGCCCGGGCCCTCGTGGTCGACACCGACGGCGGCATCGACGACGCCGTCGCCCTGTGGTGGGCGCTCACCCGGCCCGAGCTCGAGGTGCTGGCCGTGGTGGCCACCGCCGGCAACGTCGACCGGGACACCGCCGTCCTGAACGTGGGGCGGGTGCTGCGGGCCGCCGGGCGGACCGACGTGCCCGTGGCCCGTGGGGCGGCGGGGCCGATGGGGGCCGTGGGGCCCGTGGGGGCCGTGGGGGTCTCGGCCGGCGGGGCCGGGCTTGCGGCCCGGGGCCCGTCCCGGCACGGGCCGGACGGCCTGGGCGGGTGCGCCGACCGGTGGCCGCCGTCGGACGTCGGGCCGGTGGCGGAGCCGGGCGCCGAGCTGGTGGCCCGCCTGTCGAGCCTCCGTCCCGGCGAGATCGACCTGGTCACGCTCGGTCCGCTGACCACCCTGGCAGCCGCCCTGCGGACCGACCCCGGGCTCGCCGGCCGCCTCCGCTCCGTCACCGTGATGGGCGGCCGGGTCGGCGCCGGCCACGTGGTGTCGGCGGCGGAGTCGAACGTCGGCCGCGACCCGAACGCCGCCGCCCAGGTGCTGGCCGCGCCGTGGTCGACCGCCGAGGCGCCGCTCCTCGTCGGGCTCGACGTGACCGAGGCGGCCCGGCTCACCGGCGACGACCTGGCGGCGGCCGCCGCCGGGCGCACCGCGGCGGCCCGGTTCGTCGCCGACCCGCTGGCCGCCTACGCGCGGGCCTACGGGGGCGGGGGCGATGGCGGGGGCGGCGGCCATGGCGGTGGCGTGCCCTGCCACGACCTGGTGGCCCTGGTGGCCGCCGTCGAGCCCGAGGCGGTCACCGAGGTCGAGCGGCGGCGCCTGCGGGTCGCGGGGGTGCCCGGCCCGGCCGGCGTGCCCTGGCAGGTGGCGCTGACCGTCGACGCCGCCCGCATCCGCGCCATCTTCCGCGCCCTGGTCGAGGCGCCCTGATCCAGCGCCGGCGCCTGCCGTGCCGGCGGGCGTGGCGAGTGCTTGCGGTGTGGCCGTGCTCGGGCTGCGTTGTGGGTGTTGGTCGAGGGGCGTTGAGCGGGTGCCGACGCCTGGTCGGGCGCCGGCACGCGGCGGGCCGGCGGTCACGGGAGGGGGCCGACGCCCCGGTGGTCCGCGGCCACCGACGGCGCCAGGTGCGTGAGCTGCCAGTCCACGGGCTGGCCGCACGCCGTGCAGGCGGGCACGGGCCGGTCGGGCGCCAGCGCCTCCAGGGTGCCGCCGGCGCCGCAGCCCTCGTGGCGGACCATCTCCCACGTGCCGGCGCGGGGCACGGCGGACCCGGTGCGGCGGCGGGCCCCGGGCGGGACGGGCTCGTGCTGGGCGGTGCCGTGGTCTTCCTCCACCGTCATGTCCTTTCGGTCGTGGCGACGGGCTCGGGCCGGGGTCCCGGCGGCGGCGGGTCCGGCGGCTGGGGGATCGGCCCCGGTGGCGCCGGCTCCGGCTCGGGCACCGGCGGCTCGGGGAACGGTTCGGGCGGCGGCACGGGCGTCATCTGCGGAAGCCGAGCGCTCATACCCGCGGCTACCCACCCCCGCCCCGCGCAACCACTCGAACCCCCGGCCCCCGAACCCCTCGATTCTCCGTTGCCGTCGCCCCCGACGGTGTCGTGGGGGCGACGGTGGCCCGGAGGCACAGCAGCGGGCGTGACGGCCCGGGTCGAAGGCCGGGCTTGGTGCGGGCGCGCGGCCCAGTCTCCGGCGCCGCGAGCGGCCGGGGGCGGCGAGCCAGCGGGGCGCGCCATCCGTGTGGCGGCGGTCCGACCGTGGGTGTCGCTGCCGGCCTGGCTGCCGGTCTGGGGCGGCGGGGGCGGGTCAGCGGGCGAGGAGGGCCAGGGCGACCAGGTCGGCGGCGGCGACCGAGGCGGCCAGCAGGGCGACCGCCAGGCGCGGTGGGGCGACGTGGGGCGCCCCGCCTGGCGACGGCGGCGAGGGCGGCGGCTCGTCCGGTGGGCCGCCGTGGACCGCCTCACCCGGCGACGGCAGTGGGTCCGGTGGGGCGGGGTGCGGTGGCGCGTCCGGCGAGGGCGGCGGCCCGTCCGGCGCCGGTGGCGAGGGGGGCGGCCCGCCTGGCGACGGCGGCGAGGGGGGCGGTGCTCCGCCGGGCGGCCGGGGTGCCGGCGCGGACGGGGGGAGGGCCGGTGGGCGGAGGCCGCCGGCGGCGGCCCGGCGCAGCGCGTCGATGCGCACGAGGGCGGCCGCCAGCCCGGAGGTCGCCACCGTCGCCCCCAGCGCGTACGCCACCGGGCCGGGCACGGCGCCGCCGCCGAGCCGGCCCGTGACCAGCGTGAGGCCGCCGCAGGCGAGGGCGGTGCGGATCCAGGCCAGCTCGGTCCGCTCGGCCTGGAGCCCCCGGTCACCGCCCTCCTCCCCGTCGCTTCTGGGTGCCTGGGCGGTCATGTGAGCAGCGGGGCCGACGCGCCGCTCGCCGCCCTCCTGGCCGTCGCCACCGTCGCCGCCGTCGCCGCCGACCGCCCCGGCGTCGCCGCCGTCGCCGCCGACCGACCCAGCGGTCATGCGAACAGCACGAGCAGGGCGGCCGCCACCCCGATCGCGGTGATGCCGGTGGCCAGCACCGGCACGGCCAGCGGGCGGGGGAGCGGGGCGCCCCGCCGCATGGCCTGCTGCACCGTGGCCCATCGGGTGTAGCTGGTCACGGCCAGCACCAGGCTCAGCGCCAGCGCCGCAACCGCCAGGGCGGTCCGGGCCCAGCGCAGGGAGAACGGCTCGACCAGCTCGCGCAGCGCGATGCCGCCGGCCAGCAGGGCGATCGACGTGCGCATCCAGGCGAGGAACGTCCGCTCGTTGGCCAGCGTGAACCGGTAGTCGGGCTCGTGCTCCTCGGACACGGGCCTAGCCTGACACCGCCTGCTCGGCGGGCGGTAGCTCCTCGGGCGCCGCCGATCCCGCCGATCCCGCCGACCCGGTCGGGTCGGCCGACCCCGCCGACGCGGGCCCACCCGACCCCGGGCCCGACGCCCCGTCGCCCCCGCCGGGCGGCGTCCCCGCCTCCCCGCCGGCGAGGCCCTCCCCGCCGGCGACGGCCTCGCCGGCCCGCCGCCGCTCGATCTCGTCGACGGCCGCCAGCGCGAAGGCGGCGAAGGCCAGGCTGTAGGCCGCCCCGCCCACGCCGTAGACCCGGTAGCCGACCAGCGTCACGACCCAGGGGACGAGCAGGCCGACGTGCACGCTCCGGTCGGCGATCCGCGGGCGGATCACCAGCGAGTCGACCAGCTGCAAAGCGACCATCAGGGCCGCCACCACCACGGTGGCCAAGTCCGAGCGCAGGCCGAGCATGAGCAGGAGGAACGGCAGCCCGCCGAGCACCAGGCCCACGTGCGGGAGCAGCGACATGAGCCCGGCCGCCAGGCCCAGGGCGGAGGGGGCGGGCAGGCGCAGCGCCCCGGCGGTCAGGCCGACGGCCAGGCCGGCCAGCAGGCCCTCGGCCAGCGTGAATAGGACGGCCCGCCGTCCCCGCACGACGGCCCGGGCCACCACGCTGGCCACCTGCTCCCGGCGCCGGGGGTCGGGGACCTGCTCGAGCGCCGAGCGGGCCAGGCGCGGCCCGTACGACATCAGGAACACCGTGAGGATCGCCCCGATGAAGTAGGTGGGGGCGGTCCCGGCCGTGGAGACCAGGACGTCCTCGCCGCCGGTCACCCGCTCCTCGACGGTCTCGACGAAGTCGTCGACCCGGCGGGTGGCGTCGACGTCGCGGGCCAGGTCGCCGACGCCGTCGTCGCGGGCCTCGACCTCGCGGGCGGCGTCCTGGGCGGCGTCGCCCAGCTGGTCGAGCCCGGCGGACAGGTCGTCGAACGCCCGGTACACGACGCCGAAGATGGCGAGCGCCAGGATGAGCAGGGCGCCGAGGACGGCCACCACGCGGGGGATGCGGGGGAAGTAGCGCCCGACGAGGCCGACCAGCGGGTCGATGAGGATGGCGACGACGACGGCGGCCACCGCCCACGACAGCGGCCGGTGGGCGGCGACGAACACGTCCTGGGCCAGCAGGAGCAGGACCACGATCCCCACGCCCACCACGGCGGACGAGGGCGAGATGCGGACGATCTGCCGCTCCTCGTAGTCCGGCGGCCCGGTCACCGGGGGCTCCGTGGGCACCTCGTCCACGGGCACCGCGGCGGCCCGCTGGTCCACCGGCTCGTCCGCCCGCGGGCTCGCCACCGCGTCCGCCGGCGGCGCGCTCCCCGGCCGCGGCTCGCCGTCGTGCGCCTCGTCCCCGGACCGCGGCTCGTCGTGTCCCATCCGGCGCGTACGGTACCGGCCGTGGCCGACCAACGAGCCGGCACCGCCGCCGACCGGCGGGTGCTCATCGATCTCGATCCGTGGTCGTTCGTGGCCCTCGCGCTGGCGGCGGCGCTGGCGATGGCGCTGTTCACGATCTTCTCGGCGGCGTCCGACGTGCTCACCGGCATCGGCGTCGGCGTGCTGCTGGGGGTGGCGCTGTCCCCGGTCGTCACCGCCGTCCAGACCCGGTGGCGGGTGAGCCGCGGGATCGCGGCCGGGATCGTCGGCCTCCTGCTCAGCGTGGCGATCGCGCTGGTGGTGTTCCTGGTGGCGCCGGCCACGGTCCGCCAGGCCCAAGACTTCAGCGACGAGCTGCCGACCACGGTCGAGGACATGTACAGCTGGCCGATCGTCGGCGAGCGCCTGGAGCGGGCCGACGCCGCCGCCGAGGTCGAGGAGTGGATCGATGACGCGCCGGCCAACGTCGACGACCGCACCCTGGCCGACATCGGCGAGCGCCTGCTGGGCGGCGTGTTCAGCGCGGTGGTGGTGCTGGTCACCGCGCTGGGGGTGCTGGTGGACGGCGAGATCATCGTCCGCCGGGTCCGCACGCTGGTTCCGGCGGGCCGCAGGGAGCGGGCCGACCGCCTGGGCCGCATCGTCTACGCCACGTTCGGCAGCTACTTCGCCGGCTCGCTGTTCGTGGCCGTGCTGGCCGGCCTGGTCACGCTGTCGACCGGCTTGGCGCTCGGGGTGCCGCTGGCGCCGGTCGCCGGCCTGTGGACGACGTTCACCAACCTCATCCCCCAGATCGGCGGGGCGCTGGGCGGCTCGTTGTTCGTGCTGCTGGCCCTGACCCAGGGCCCGGTCCAGGCCGTGATCGCGGCGGTGATCTTCGTCGTCTACATGAACATCGAGAACCACATCATCCAGCCCGCCATCGTGGGACGGGCGGTGAACCTGTCGCCGCCGGCCACGATGCTCGCCGCCCTGGTGGGCGGCGCCGCCGCCGGCGTGCCCGGGGCGCTCATGGCCACCCCGCTCGTCGGGGCGGTCAAGGCCGTGTACCTCGACAGCAAGGGCGTGGCCCCCGTGCCGGAGCGCGACCAGCTGCGGTCGCGCCTGAACGCCGTGTTGAGGCGACGGCGCGGGGGAGCCGAGCCCGGCGCCGACGTCGGTGAGTCCCCCGACGCCGACGCCGGTGAGTTCGCCGACGTCGAGGCCGGCGAACCCGCCGGCACCGACCCGGTTGCGGCCGAGCCCGGCGCCGACGCCGGTGAGTCCCCCGGCGCCGACGCCCCTGCCGCCGAGGCCAGCGCCGACGACGCCGAGGGCCCGGCACCCGATCCCGAGACCGAGCCCAAGTCGGAGACCGAGCCCGACCCCGGGCCCTAGAGCGGCAGGTCCCCGGTGGCCGCCTTGGTGCTGCCGGTGTCCTTGTAGGCGGCGATCGTCCGCTGGGCGATCCGCATCTGGTGGACCTCGTCGGCGCCGTCGGCGAACCGGGCCCACCGGGCGTGTTGGTACATGTGCGCCAGCGGCGTGTCGGTCGAGTAGCCGAGCGCCCCGTGGACCTGGATCGACCGGTCGATGATCCGGTTCAGCGCGTTGGCCACGAAGTGCTTGGCCATCGACACCTCGGACTTGAAGTCGAGCTTCTTGTCGATGCGGTAGGCCGCGTGCAGCACCATGAGCTTCGCCTGGTACAGCTCCATGGCCGAGTCGGCGATCATCCACTGGATGCCCTGCTTCTCGGCCAGCAGCGAGCCGTGGGCGTACCGGTTGAGGGCCCGGTCGACCATCATGTCGAGCGCGGTCTCGGCCTGGGCGATCCACCGCATGCAGTGGGCCAGGCGGGCCGGGCCCAGGCGGTATTGCCCCAGCATGTGACCCTGGCCCCGGCCGCCGAGCATGTTGGACGCCGGCACCCGCAGGTCCTCGATGAGGATCTCGGAGTGGCCCCGCGAGCCGTGCATGGTCTCGACCTCGCGGACCTCCTTCCAGCCGGGGGAGGGGATGTCGACGATGAAGGCCGTGTTGGCCGCTTGGGGCAGCTCGGGGTCGTCCTCGGTGCGGGCGATGAGGATGGCGAACTGGGCCCGGTGGGCGTTGGAGATGAACCACTTGTGCCCGTTGATGACCCACTCGTCGCCGTCCTGGTACGCGCGGGTCTGGATCAGCGTCGGGTCGGACCCGGCGACCTCGGGCTCGGTCATGGCGAAGCAGCTCATGGCCCTGCCCTCGCACAGCGGGCGCAGGTACTTCTCCTTCTGCTCGTCGGTGCCCCAGTGCAGCAGCGTGTGCATGTTGCCCTCGTCGGGGGCCTGGCAGTTCAGCACCCAGGGCCCGAGCCGGGTCTTGGCCGCCTCGGCCTGGACCATGGCCAGCTCGACGTGGCCGAGGCCCATGCCGCCCCATTCCTCGGGCATGTGGGGGAGCCACAGCCCGGCCTCCTTGGCCTGGTCCCGCATGGCGAAGATGCGCTTGATGTAGTCGGCCCGGTCGATGTTCTCGATGGCGCCGATCTCGGCTTCGCCGGGCTTGACCACGTCCTCGATGAAGCTGCGGACCCGGAGCCGGATCTCCTCGACCTCCGGCGAGAGCGTGAAATCGATGGCCATGGTTCAGCCTCCTGTGGCGGGA
>DATCLS010000036.1:0-26692 GCA_036563805.1 Acidimicrobiales bacterium
ACCTCGTGTTCGGCTCGCACTCCCAGCTGCGGGCCATCGCCGAGGTCTACGCCCAGGACGACAGCACGGAGAAGTTCGTGCAGGACTTCGCCGCCGCCTGGGCCAAGGTCATGAACCTCGACCGGTTCGACCTGCCCGGCCGCCGCTGACCCGGCGGCGTCCCTGCGGGGCGCGCGCCGTGGGCCGCCGGCTCACGGGGCGCGCCCCGGCCGCGCCCGGCCTCCGGGCCGCGGACCTGCGGGGCCGCCTAGGACGGCACCCGCTCGGGGACCTCGGTGACGACCGCCGGCCAGTCGTCGGTCGACGGCAGGGGGTGGCGGAACAGCCGGGCTGCGTTGCCGCCGGCGATGAGCGACGCTTCCTCGAACGGCAGGTGGCCCAGCCGCCGGCGGAGCAGGTCCTGGGAGTGGGGCCACGTCGAGTCGGCGTGCGGGTAGTCGGTCTCGAACATGATGTGGTCGATCCCGATGAGGTGGCGCTGGTCGAGCGTGCTCGGGTCGTCGAGCATGCAGAACCAGAAGTTGCGGCGGAGCACCTCGCTGGGCGTCAGATCGTAGGTCCACGGCTCGGCGGCCGCCGAGCCCGACGAGTGTTCGATGATGTAGTCCAGGCGGTCGATGGCCATCGGCACCCAGCCGATGCCGCCCTCGCTGAGGGCGATCTTCAGCGCGGGGTACCGGGTGGGGATGCCGGCCCACACCCAGTCGACCGCGGCGCAGAAGGCGGTGCCCGGGAACATCGACACCTGGGTGTTGAGCCCGGTGCCCGGCGACCCCTGCAGCGTGAAGCCGCTGGCGCCGCAGTGCAGGGAGATGACCGTGTCGGTCTCCTCGCAGGCCTTGAAGAACGGTTCCCAGTGGCGGTGGTCGGTGATGGGTGGGAGGTCGAGGCGGTGGGGCGACTCCAGGAACGACACCGACTTGAAGCCACGCTCGGCGTTGCGCCGGATCTCCTCGGCGGCCACCACCGGGTCCTTCAGCCACGGGAGCTGCATCGGGATGAAGCGCTCGGGGTAGGCCCCGTACCACTCTTCGATCATCCAGCTGTTCCAGGCCCGGATGGCGGCGAGCCCGACCTCGTCGTCGCGGTTCATCGACAGGACCCGGCCGGTGAAGCCCCAGGCCCCCGACGGGAAGCACAGCGAGGCCCAGATGCCGTCGAGGTCCATGTCGGCCACCCGCTGGTGCACGTCCCAGCAGGCGCGCCGCATCTCGTCGAAGTTGAGGACGTCGTCGGTCCACTGGGAGCGGGGCCGACCGGCGACCACGCTCAGGCCGTTGTCGGCGTACAGCCGGCCCTTGTAGCTCCACATCTGGGTGCCGTCGGGCTGGACGACGATCCGGGGCGCCTGGTCGCGCAGCTTGGCGGGGAAGCGCGTGACGAAGACGTCGGGGGGCTCGGTGAGGTGGTCGTCTACCGAGACGATGGTGAAGCTGCGCTCCTGGGGCTCCGGGTCGGGGAGCAGCTGCCACTGGGGTCGGGACATCGGGGTCGCTCCCGTGGGGGTTGAGAGTATTCGCTCACTAACTCTAACGGGTCCGCCGGGCCCCGATCATGGGGAGGGGCGGGCGCCCGGGGACCACGCTGTCCCCGTGCGCCGCCGCCGGCGGCCGTCAGCCGCTGGCGGCCGCCGACGCCACTCAGCAGACCGGCGTGTGGGGCGGGTCGGGCAGGCCGCCCAGGATCTCGTCGATCGGCGCATCGGCCGCGGCCTCCGGCGGCCGCGACAGGTAGACGTTGACGTGGTAGCAGCCCTCGGACTCGCGTCCGGCGGGCTCGATCCCCAGCGCGTCCAGCTCGCGGAGCGCGTAGGCTCGCTCCTCCTCGCTGGCGAAGCGGCGCTGCGGGAAGGTCACGCCGTCGAGCTGCTCGGTGACCAGGCCCTGGCGGGCCAGGCACTCGGCTATCGGCTCGAACGGCACGGTCCGCAGGCACAGGGAGGCCACCCACGGCCGCTCGTCGGCGCAGTCCAACACGCGGTCGAAGGTCTTGTCGGTGATGTAGCCGATCCCTCCGGTCACCGTCACCAGGTCGGCCGTGCCCACCGCCTTGGCCAGCTGGGTCGACGGGTCGCCGTCCTCGAGGTTCTCGACCATGCCCTCGTCGAGCAGGCCGACCTCGACGGCGTAGTCGACGGCGTTGCCCGCGGTGTCGAGCCCGATCACCGCCGGGGCGGCGTCGGTGCGCGCCGCGGCGTAGAACTGCCGGTCGACCTCGGCCAGCTCGGCCGGCGTGAGGTCGGTGAGCTCGTCGGACCGGTAGTGGTCGTACAGGTCCCGCAGCCCCAGGTCGGTCTTGAGCAGGGCGGCGTTCACCCCGTACGAGCAGCACAGGTCGACGACGGTGGGCCGCTCGGCCGGCATGGCGTCGAGCAACCGCCGGAAGACCTGCTGGCCGTAGTGGGGCACCGCGTAGTCGTGCGCCCCCAGGGTGCGGAAGTAGTTGCGGGGATCGGGCTCGTCGTAGATGTGGTCGAAGCTGGCCTTGGCCAGGGGCGGATCGGTGCTCCGGGTACTTTCGGTAACGTGGGCGTCCACAGGGCTCCTCTCGTGTCGCTACGGGCGGTTTCGTCGAACGGTCGGAGGCGGCGGGGAGGTCGCTCCTCGGGCTCGACGGGGCCGGCAGCGCCGGCGGCCCCGTAGGCGCCCGGCGCCCAGCTACGCGTGGGGCGCGGGGAGATCGAGCGGGCCGGGCTCGGCCGGCGCCTGCGGCCGCGGCGCCCGCGGCCGGCGGGCCGGCGGGCGGGCGGCCGGGCCCTGACCGCGCCGGGCGCGGGGCCGCCAGCCCGGCTGGGGGCGCTCGTGCTCGAACCGGCGGCCGGTCACCCGGAGCAGGTCGGTGCGGGTGACGATGCCGATGAGCCGGCCGTCGCCGTCGACGACCGGGATGTGGGTGACGCCCTCCTCGGTCATACGCTCGAAGGCGGTGATCGCCAGGTCGTCGGGTCCGACGGTGGCGACGTCCTGCGACGCCTCGTCGCGCACGGGCTGGTCGTCGGCGAGGTGGCCGGCCAGCAGGTCGCCCCGGGTGACGATGCCCACGCAGGCGCCGGCGTCGTCGACCAGCGGGTAGGCCGTGTGGCGTCCCGCGGCCAGCGTCTCGCGGGCCTGGGCGACGGTCGCCGTGGCCGGAAGGGTGTTGACGGGGAAGGACATGATCTTCCGCACGGTCTGGGTGCGGAGGGGGTCGACCTCGTAGTCGATGTGCACCCGTAGCCCTCGGCGGCTGAGCTTCTCGGTCATGAGGCTGTCGCGCAGCAGGGTGCCGGCGACGATGTCGGCGATCACCGTGGCGAGCATGAGCGGCAGGACGACCTGGTAGTCGCCGGTCAACTCGAACACGAACACGATCGACGCGAACGTCGCCCGGGTGGCGGCGCCGAACGTGGCGGCCATGGCCACGAGCGCGAAGGCGCCGGGCGCCAGGTCGAGCCCGGGGAACAGCTCGACGGCCGCGTGCCCGAACAGGCTGCCGACCCCGCCGGCGATCAGGAGGATGGGGGCCAGCGTGCCCCCCGACGTGCCCGACGCCAGCGCCAGCCACCAGGCCAGCAGCTTGGCCCCGGCCAGCACGGCGACGGTTCCGAGCGTGAGCTCGTCGGTGAGGATGCCGGTGATCGAGTCGTAGCCGACGCCGAGGGCCCGGGGGACGAACAGGCCGACGGTGGCGAAGCCGACGGCGCCGATGACCGGGTGCCAGAACGGGCTGACCGGCAGCCGGCGGAAGCCGTCCTCGATGAGGAACAGGCCCTTGGCGATGATCACGGCGGCCAGCCCGCACGCCAGGCCGAGCACGGCGAACACGGGCAGCGAGCCCAGCCCGGCGAAGTCGTGGGCCGGCACCTCGAAGAACGGACCGGCCTCGAACAGCGCGGCGTGCATGCCGCCCGCCACGGCGGCCGCCACCACCAGGGGGACGAACGCCCGGGTCGAGAACTCGAACAGCAGCAGCTCGAGCGCCAGCACGACCGAGGCGAGCGGGGCGCCGAACGTCGCCGACATGCCGGCCGCCGCTCCGCACGCCAACAGGATCTTGCGCTCGGACGGCGAGATGGGGATGACTTGCCCGACCAGCGAGCCCAGCGCGCCGCCGGTCACGATGATCGGCCCCTCGGCGCCGAACGGGCCGCCGGTGCCGATCGCCACCGCCGCCGACAGGGGCTTGGCCACCGCGGCCCGGGGGGCGATGCGGCTCTGGCGGGTCAGCACCGCCTCCATGGCCTCGGGGATGCCATGGCCCCGGATGACCGGCGCCCACAGGGCGAGCAGCGAGACGACCAGGGCACCGGCCACGGCGACGGCGACGATGCGGGGGCTGGCCTCGAGCCCCGCCAGCGACGGCGACTCGGCCCACGCCGGGTCGCCGAGCAGGGCCAGCCGGGTGATGAACCCGATCAGGTGCACGAGCAGCCACGCCGCGCCGCCGGCCGCCACGCCGAGGGCGGCGGCGATCGCCGCGAGCAGGACCAGTCGCCGGGGGCGTGCGGGAGGAGCCACGCCCCAAACTTATCGTGGCACGATACAAAACCTGTCGTGTCACGATAAGTTCCGAGTAGAGTTCGCGGGGTGACGGGCGATCGTCCCCGGCGTGAACCGCGGGGTCGACCGCGGGACGACCCGCGGGGCCCACGGCGCGCGGGGGCGGGGGACGAGCCGCCGCGGGGCTCGGCGGTCACGCCGGCGGAGCGGTTCCCGGCCGATGCGGCCGCGCACGACACGCCTGCGGGCGCCGAGGGCGCGAGCGACGGGCCCGCGGAGCTCTCCACCGCCGACTACCAGGCCCTGGCCCGATTCCGTCACGCACTCCGGGTCTTCCTGCGGTTCTCCGAGCAGGCCGCCCGCGAGGCGGGCCTGACCCCCAACCAGCACCAGCTGCTGCTGGCGGTCCGGGGGTGGGCCGGGCCCGGTGAGGCGCCGACGATCCGCGACCTGGCCGACCAGCTCCAGCTCGAGCACCATTCGGTCGTCGAGCTCGTCGACCGGGCGGTGGCGGCCGGGCTGGTCCACCGGCACACCGACCCCGACGACCGCCGCCGCCAGCGCCTCATGCTCACCCCCCACGGCGCCCGGCAGCTGGCGGTGCTCACCGCCGCCCACCGCGAGGAGCTGCGCCGCTTCCGCGGGGAGATGGCCAGGATCCTCGACGAGATCGGGGCCGTCGACACGGTCGACGCGGCGGACGCGGCCGTCGCCGACGAGTCGACCGTCGCCGACGAGGCGGCCGGCGCGACGGACGCCCCCGCCCGCACCGACGCCGACACGGTCGACGCCGGCCGGTAGCCGCGGGGCGCCGAGCCGGCTCAGGTGGCCCAGGGGTGCTCCGCGGCGAACGTGCGGCGGGCGGCCGCCGCCGAGGTCGGCCCGTACGTCCGGTGGGGGAGCGGCGAGGCCCGCCGCGCCTCCTCGGCCGCCGCCGGGTCGAGCTCGCACGGCACCCGGGCCACGTCGATGTCGTGCAGCCGAGCGGCGTTGCGCCACAGGATCTTGTGCTTGGCCTCCTCGGTCAGAGCCGGGTAGCCGTACCGCTCCTGCAGCTCGTCGCTGATCTCGAAGGCCCGGAACGCCTGGATCTGGTCCTGCGGCGAGCCGTACCAGATCGAGTCGGTGCCCCACAGGATCCGGTCCTCGCCGACGGCGAGCAGCAGCTTGCCCAGCAGGTGGGCCGCCGCGTCGGGATCGCCCATGACGAACCGCCAGGTCGAGCCGAGCTCGGCGTACACGTTGCCGCCGGGCTCGACGCCGGCGTCGGTCAGGCTGGCCACCAGGCGGTCGACGCCCTCGTTGGGGGCGGCGGGGTCGTAGGGCCCCTCGCGCACCCCGGCCTCGAACCCGGAGTGGTACACGCAGAACGTGAGGTCGGGGTGGTTGCGGGCCGCCGGGCCGATGTCCGCCGGCGAGGCGAAGCGGGCGTCGCCGCCGCCGATGATGCTCAGGCCCTTGTGGACGCAGACGATCGGCGGGCCGAGCTCCTCGACCTTGGCCAGGAACGCCTCGCCCACCGGGGCGCCGGCGCGGTCGTCGAGCGTGTAGCCGGGGCCGACGTGGGTGTAGGTCTTCCAGGCCACCACCGGGTGGCGCTCGGCTTCGGCCTCCATGGCGTCGAGAGCGGCCTCGAGCGGCCCGACGTTGGGCCAGGCGTGGCCCTGGACGAGCACGCGCCCGTCCCCGCACAGCTCCTCCACCTGAGCGCGGGCCTGCGCCATGATCTCGGCCGACAGCGGGTCGGGGTCGCCGATGGCCGGGAGCGCCGAGATGACGGCCACGGTCGTGTCGCTGCGCCCGAACACCTCCTCGATCCAGCGGCCGGTGGTGAAGCAGTCGTTGGGGTTCTCCTCGCCACAGTCCTCGGCGTAGGGGAACATGCCGCCGATGCCGCCCTCGAAGCCGGGCGGGTACTCCAGCAGGTGGGTCTGGACGTCGATGACCGGCTGGTCGCTCCCGAGGACGTCGAGGGCGGCGTCGGGGTCGACCGTGGCCTCCTCGTCGAGGGCGTACGTGCCGCCGGGCTGGCCGTCGGACGACTCCGACGAGCAGGCGGCCACGGCCAGCAGCGCCGTGGCCGCCCCCATGGACGACAGCAGGAACTCCCGCCGGTCCATGCCCAGCCGGCGGGCGTTGGCGTCGCACAGACGCCGGGCCCGGCGCACCGCCTCGCGCACGACGTCGGTCGGCGGCCGGGGCGCGAACTCGCCGTTGGAGCAGGGGTTCAGCTTGATCGGCAGCCCGGGATCGCCCATCGGCCCCCCTACCGTCCGCGCTCGCGGTTCAGCCACATGTCCGACGTGGCGGCGTTGATCGTCGGGTTCTCGCCACTGAACAGACCCCAGGGCGACTCCCAGCCCGGCACCTGCCACAGGTGCGCCATCCACAGGTCGGCCAGGCCGGTGTTGATCTCGCCGCCGATCGAGGTGCACAGCTCCTCGGGCGTGCCGTCGATCCCGACCACGAAGCCGCCGACCATGCACAGACCCGGGTGGCTGTGCCACACGTCGTTGGGCCCGACGAAGCCCTCGGGCGGCGCCGGCCCGGTGGCGGCGTAGCTGAGCCCGACCAGCTGGGACGCCGGCTCGGTGCCGTTGAACAGCAGCATCTCGGGCTCGCCCGGGTCGAACTCGCCGTCGAAGTCGCCGTTGATCCAGTGGGCGGCGATGCCCGGCACGTACGGCGAGATCTGGCGGTAGCCGGCGGCCTCCGCGTCGGCCACGGTCGGGTACCGGTCGATCACCTCGCCGGCCTCGGCCAGCTGCGCCTGTAGGCGGCGCTGGTCCTCGGGGTCGGTGATCGGCTGCCACTCGGACGGCCCGTGGGAGTGCATCTCGGCCTCGCCGCTCTGCGAGCCCTCGAGCAGGCCGAGCGTGTTCTCGACCGCGAACTCGACGTACCGGTCGATGCGCGCCTCGCGCTCGGCCTCGTCGAGCCCCCGCAGCGCGTCGGACCGGGCGCGGATCTCGCGGGCCAGGTCCTCGCCGGCCATCCGCTTGAACTCCTCGACCTCGGCGGGGGGCAGGTGGCCCTCGAGCGCCCGCAGGCGGGTCTCCGCCCAGTCGGCCGCGTCGGTGGCCCCCGCCGCGTCGGCGCCGTGGTCGCCGGCGTGCCCCCCGGCCGCGTGCCCGTCCCCGGCCTCGCCGCCGTGGTGGCCGCCCGGGCCGTGCCCGCCCGCGAACGAGGGCGACACGGCCAGCGACACGAGCACGAGGAGCGCTACGACGCCGGTGCCGGCCAGCGGCCGCACCGCGCCGGGCTGCACGGTCCGGCCGGCCAGGCGGCCGAGGAGCAGCGCCCCGGCGGCCGCGACCGCGACCACCTCGAGCCCGGTGGCGACCGCGTCGGGGAAGGCGACGTCCTCGGCGGCCGACCCGGGCACCCCCACCGTGCGGGACACGACCCAGACGCCGACGACCGCGGCGTTCACCAGCGCGGTGGCCGCCAGCCACCGGTGCTCCGGCCTCCGCCGCAGCGCCAGCGCCGCGGCCAGGACCAGCTGCAGCCACCCGGCGGCCAGGAAAAACGCCCCGTGGTTCAGGGCCTCGTCCAGGTGGACGGGCGCGTAGGCGAAGTGGATGAGCGCGGCCCCGAGCGAGGCGGCGGCCGCCGCGCTCCGGGCGGCCTGCTCCGCCCGGAGGGCCGGCCGGGCCGCCGGGCCCGCGCTCCCGTCCGCCGACGCGACCGGCTCGTCGGACGCGCCCGGCGCGTCCGACGAGCCCGCACCACCCGTGCCGCGGCGCGCACCGCGGTCCTCGCCCGTGCCGTCCCGCACTGCAACGGACATCGCACCGACCTCCCCCTGTGGCCGTGTCCGTTACGGAGAGTAACAGATGGCGCACGCGTCCGCCCGGGATCACCCGTCGATAAGAGACCGGGCGCGGCTACCGTCGGTGGCATGGCTTCCCCGGGGATCGAGGCCGACACCGCCGTCAAGCTGATCACCGACCACGCGCCGCGCATCTTCCTGTGGGACTACGAGCGCAGCCGCGGCCAGCTGGTCACCCTCTACAACAAGGCCACGGCGTCGCAGTGGAGCTCGGTCACCGACCTCGACTGGTCGACCGAGGTCGACCCCGAGGAGCTGGTGCGGACCGCGCCCGAGAACCACACGGTCCGCCTGGCCCGGGCCGCGGCCGAGGTTCCGGGCTCGCCGTTCGCCGCCTGGGGCGAGCGCGAGTACGTGCAGCTCGGTGTCGAGCTGCTGAAGGCCCAGCTCAGCCAGTTCATGCACGGCGAGCAGGGCGCCATGATGGTGGCGGCCAAGATCGTCGAGACCGTCCCCTGGATCGACGCCAAGTACTACGCCGCGACCCAGACGATGGACGAGGCCCGCCACACCGAGGTCTTCGCCCGCTACCTCGACGAGAAGCTCGGCGACGCCTATCCGATGAGCCCTTGGCTGGCCGCCCAGATCGACGCGCTGATCAGCGACAGCCGGTGGGACATCGCCTACCTCGGCATGCAGATCGTGATCGAGTCGCTCGCCCTGGCCGCGTTCGGCTCGCTGCTGCGCTCGACCGAGGAGCCGCTGCTGCGCAAGCTGCTCCGCTACGTCATGTCGGACGAGGCCCGCCACGTCGCCTTCGGCGTGATCAGCCTGGCCGAGCTGTACCAGGAGCTGAGCGCGGCCGAGCTGGCCGAGCGTCAGGAGTTCCTGGTCGAGAACACGCTGCGCAGCCGGGCCCGGGCCGGGACCCCCGAGGTCTGGGAGCGGATGGGCACCTCCCCCGAGGAGGCCGTCCCGTCGCTCGTCGAGGCCGCCCAGAAGGTCGGGACCCACCCGATGGCCGCCTTCCAACAGGCGTTCTTCGCCAAGCTGGTGCCCAACGTCCGCAAGCTCGGCCTGCTGGACGCGAACGACGGCCTGCTACGCCGGCGGTGGGGCGAGGCCGGGCTCCTGCGCTACGAGTTCGCCGACGACACCGCCTCGGACTACGAGAGCTACGACGAGGTGGCCAAGGACCGGGCCGCCACCGGCTGACCTCCGGCCGGGGCCGGGGCTCAGCGGCGGGCCCGCTTGGTCTCGTAGAGCGCCGTGTCGGCCCGGACGATGACCTCGCCGGCGGGGGCGGTGGCGAGGCCGACGCTGGCCGCCACCGAGACCGCCACCCCGGAGCCGAGCTCGACCGGCGCCTGGATCGCGGCCACCAGGCGGGCCGTCGTCCGGTCGACGTCGGGGGGCGCGTCGCCCTCGGCGAACACCACCGCGAACTCGTCGCCCCCGAACCGCACGACCAGGTCGCCCTCGCGGACGGCGCGGCCCAGCCGCACGGCCACCTCGCGCAGCACGGCGTCGCCGGCGTCGTGCCCGTGGGTGTCGTTGACCGCCTTGAAGTCGTCGAGGTCGACGAGCGCTACCGTGACCGGGCCGGCGGCGGCGTCGAGACGGCGCCGGAGGGCCGCCCGGTTGCCGGCGCCGGTGAGCGGGTCGGTCAGGGCCTCGCGGCGCAGGGCGTGCTTCCGCCGCTGCTCGCCGATGACCAGGTTGGCGAGCCGGGCGGTCTGGCGGAGCCCGTAGTTGCTGCTGATGTCCTGGCCGGCGTCGACGTCGATGTAGAGCCAGACCACGATGCAGCCCATGGTCTCACCGGTCGACGTCTCCAGCAGCGGCAGGACCCGCACCGAGCGGAAGCCGACCTCCTCGGCCGTGGCCGCGGCGTCGGCCGGGAACCCCTCGAACCGGGCCGGGGTGCGCAGCACCCCGTCGGCGAGGGCGTCGCGCCACCAGCGCTCATCGGCGATCAGCTTCTCGGCCGGGCTGGCGATCGGGGCGCCGGTCACGATCTCGCCGTCGACCAGGCCGACCACGGCGGCGCTGCCCAGGTAGCCCTCCAACAGCCCGGCGCAGGCGGCCAGGACGTCGGGGAGCGGCGCGTCGGCGACCAGCAGGTCGACGACGTGGCCGACGCCGTCGAGCGGGCCGCCGGTGGGCCGGGACTCGAGCACCAGGCCGCGGACGTCGGGGTCGTCCAGCAGGTTGTGGACGACGGCCTCCATGACCTGCCACTCGCCGTCGGACCGGCGCACCCGGTAGCGGACCGGCTCGTAGATCGGCACGTTCGGCGTCCGGGCGCCCCGCTCCTTGAGGTGGGCGATGCCCCGGACGATGCGCTCGGCGTCCTCGGGGTGGACCCGGTCGAGCGGCCGCCGGCCCACGCGGCTGGACGGGTCGATGCCCAGCACCCAGCGCGCCGAATCGCTGATCCAGCGGGTGCGGAGGTCGGCGTCGAGGAGCGTGACCACCACCGACGGCGATCGGTCGAGGGCCGTCAGCAGACGCGCCGCGACGTCAGGCGGCACCGAGTCCGGTCGACCTGCTACGTCCGGTCCTTCGCGACTTGGCACGAATCGCGGCCCCTGGCGTCACGTGCTGTCGGTTTGATGCCACAGACGGTAGCCAACTTCCCGGGCGCCCGGGGCGGATGTCCACACCGCCGCTGTGCTGGGCCTTCGCCCCATCGCGCGTCTGAGATATATTTAATACAACGCAGCGGGCGACAGCATGGGGGAGCCTGCGCGACCCCATCGTCCGGGGCGGCGAGAACGTCACCCGGCCGAGTCGAGGACCGGCCCGTCGAGCACCCCGACGTCGAGGACGCGGCCGTGATCGGCGTCCATCACGAGACCCTGGGCCACGAGGTCGAGGCGTTCGTCGCGCCCCGGCCGGACACCGCCCCGAGCGCCGAGGGGCTGCGGGCCTGGGTGGCCGAGACGCTGGCCCCGTCCACGGTGCCGGCGTGCGTCGAGCTGCGGACCGTCGTGCCCTACACGCGGAATGGCAAGGTCAGGAAGCACGAGCTCGAGGCCGAGGAGGCCGCGGTCCGACGCGGGTGAGCCAAAGACGCGACTTGGGTGTTAGTTTCGCCGGCGTGGAGCCAGTGACCGGTCGACCGTCGCCGTACCGGGCGCGGGCCTGGTGGGGCGACCAGCTCGTGGCCGACTCGACGGCCGCCGTGCGCGTCGAGGCACCGGACCAGCCGCCGGCCCTGTTCTTCCCGTGCACCGACATCCGCCTCGACCTGTTCCGCGACGAGGGGCGCACGGCGACGGATCCCGTGCTCGGCGAGGTCCGGCTGTGGGGCATCGCGGGAGCCGGCGCCTCACGGGACCCCGCCGGCGGCGCTCCCGGCGCCGCCCCGGGCGCGGACGACGGGGGCTGGCACGGCGACCGCCTCGACCAGAGCGACGGGCGCGACGTGCTGCGGGGCGTCGTCGCCCCGCCGCCCGAGCTGGCGTGGCTGTCCGGGCTCGCCGCCTTCGACCACGACCGCGTCCGGATCGAGCTGGAGGACGGCCGCCCTGGTGACGACCCCCGCGACGTCACGGTCAAGCGGTTCCCGACCTGGGGCGACGCCGCCGACCTCATCGACATCATGGACGTGCGGCCGGCGGGCGAGGGCACGTACGTGAGCGTGGCCCGCTCGGACGGCCGCCGGCCCGTCGTCGAGGGCAGCCAGATGCTGGGGCAGGCCATCGTGGCGGCTGGCCGCCACGCGCCGGGCCGGCGCGCCGTCTCCGCCCACATGGTGTTCCTGCGGGCGGCGGACGCCCGCCAGCCGCTGCTGTTCACGCTCGAGGAGCTGACGGCCGGCCGCACGTTCACCACGCTGTCGGTCACGGTGAGCCAGCGGGGACGGGCCGTCGCCCGGGGCACCCTGCTGCTCGACGCCACGGCGCCGGACGTGATCCGCCACGCCGCCGACCCGCCCGACGCGCCGGGCCCCTACGACAGCGAGCCCTACGACATGGGGGTCACCGGCCGCGACCTCCGGGTGGCGGAGGGCGCCTACACCGACGACCCCGACGCCCCGGTCGGCCCGCCGGTCATCGACGCCTGGGTGCGGTTCCGCGAGGTGCCCGACGACCCCTACCTGCACGCCGGCCTGCTCGCCCAGTTCACCGGGCACATGTCGATCGCCGCCGCCCTGCGGCCCCACGCCGGCATCGGGCAGCGCCAGGCCCACCGCACCTTGTCGACGGCCATCAACGCCATCACCCTGTCGCTGCACGCCGACGTGCGGGCCGACGACTGGATGCTCTACCACCACCTGTCCACGTTCGGGGGAGACGGCATGACCCACTCCGAGTGCCGGGTCCACGACCGGGCCGGCCGGCTGCTCGCCTCGTTCACGGTCGAGGCCATGGTCCGGGGGTTCCCGGGCGGGGGCGCGGCCGCCGACGACCGGACGGCGCTGTGAGCCTCACCACCGGGCGGGGGCCGCACGCCCCGGAGCCGGCCGGGCGGTTCCACCCGCCGGTGCCGACCGGGGCCGTCTACGTGGAGCCGTTCCGCCGCCGGGTGCTGGGCATCGACCGGGGCCGGACGGTGGTCGACAGCGAGCGGGTCGTGCTCGTCCACCGGCCGGGGTCGCCGCCGACCTACGCCTTCCCGGCCGACGACGTCGACGCCGCGGCCGGCGTGGCCGCCGAGCCCGAGCCCGAGGCCCCCGGGTACGTGCGGGTGCCGTGGGACGCGGTCGAGGCCTGGTACGAGGAGGAGGAGCGGGTGTCCGGCCACCCTCGCAACCCCTACCACCGGGTCGACTGCGTGCGGACCAGCCGGCGGCTGCGGGTCGAGGTGGCGGGCACGGTGCTGGTCGACACGTCCGACACGATGGGCGTGTACGAGACGGCGCTGGAGCCCCGCCTGTACGTGGCCCGCGACGCCGTCCGCATGGACCTGCTCGTGCCCAGCCCGACCACGACCTACTGCCCCTACAAGGGCACGGCGTCGTACTGGAGCGCGATGGTGGGGCCCGGCGCCGCCCCGGCCGAGGACGTGGCCTGGTCGTACGACGACCCGCTGCCCGAGTGCTCGCCCATCGCCGGGATGCTCTGCTTCGACGACGCCCGAGCCACGGTCGCCGCCGACCTGCCCCCGCCCGCGCCCGTGCCCTGACCGCCCAGCACGTCACGCCGCCGACCAGCCCCTGACGATCCGCCGACCAGCCTGAGACACCCGGGAGCCGCCATGTTCCACCTGTTCCTGCCCCAGATGCGGATGTCGGTCGACACGATGGTCGAGCGGGCCCGGGCCGCCGAGGAGGCCGGCTTCGAGGGCATGGCCCTCATGGACCACCTGGTGCCGCCGTTGGCCCCGGAGCACGACATGTGGGAGGCGATGACGCTGGCCACCTGGTTGCTGGCCCGGACCGAGCGCCTGGTGCTCGGCCACCTCGTCCTGTGCGACGCCCTGCGCCACCCCGCCGTGCTCGCCCGCCAGGCCGTCACCCTCGACCACGCGTCCGGCGGCCGCTACGAGCTGGGCATCGGCTGGGGTTCGGTGCCCGAGGAGCTGACGACGTTCGGCGTCACGGCCGACGGGGGGCGCGACCGGGTGGCCCGGCTGGGCGAGTCGCTGGCCATCATCCGGAGGCTGTGGTCGGGCGAGCCCGTCACCTACGAGGGCCGGTTCTTCCAGGTGCGCGACGCCCAGCAGCGGCCGGTCCCCACCCGCCCGATCCCGATCCTCGTCGGCGGCGTCGGACCCCGCACGCTCGAGCTGGTCCGCGAGCACGCCGACTGGTGGAACGTACCGGTCCACGGGCTCGACAAGCTGGAGGAGCGGCGCGGCCGGGCCGGGCGGGCCCGGGTGTCGATGCAGATCATGGTGGCGCTCCTGGCGAGCGAGGCCGACCGGGGCCCGGTCACCGAGCTGCTGAACCGCCGGTTCGGCGGCTCGCCCATGGGCGAGACCGCCATCGTCGGGACCGCGGACGAGGTGGCGGCGCGCTTCCAAGAGCTGCGCGACCGGGGGATCGAGCGCTTCTACGTCTGGTTCTCGGACTTCGCACCGCCCGACACGCTCCGCCGCTTCGGCGAGGTCGTCGACGCGGTGGCCGCCCACGAGCCCGCTCACTGAGGGAGGGAACACGTCATGCCCAAGGGGATCATGCTGGTCGAGTCCTGGCCGAGCGCGCCGGAGAAGGCCGACGACTTCCAGGCCTGGTACGCCGAGACCCACATTCCCGACGTCCTGAAGGTCGAGGGGTTCCTGTCGGCCCGGCTGTTCCGGCCCACCGAGGACGGCCCGTTCGTGGCGGTCTACGAGGTCGAGCGCGACGACCTGTCGACCGCGGTCACCGCCCTGGGCGAGGCGTTCGCCCGCGGCGAGATGGTGATGTCCGACCTCCTCCAGATGGACCCGCCGCCGAACATCCGGATCCTCGAGACCGTGGCCCAAGTGGAGAAAAAGTGACCTGACTGTTAGTTTCGGTCGGGTCGGCCCGGGTCGGCCTCGTCACCAGAGCCACGAGGAGCTGCGATGGATCTCGAGCTGTCGGAGGAGGAGTCCGAGCTGCGCGACAACGTGCGCGCCGTGCTGGCGGGGATCTGCCCGCCGGCTGTGGTTCGGGCCGTCTTCGAGGGCAAGGGCGACGTGGCCCCCGTGTGGGCCAAGATGGTCGAGCTGTCCTGGCCGGCGCTGGCCATCGACGAGGAGCACGGCGGCCTGGGCCTGGGGTTCGTCGAGCTGGGCCTGGTCGCCGAGGAGCTGGGCCGGGCGGTGGCGCCGGGCCCGTTCCTCGCCACCGCCACCCAGTTCGCGCCGGCCGTGCGCGAAGTCGGGGCCGGCTCGCCGCTGGCCGCCGACCTCCTGGGCCGGGTGGCCGCCGGCCAGGTGACCGGCACGGTGGCCCTGGCCGAGGCCGGTCGGTGGGAGCCGGCGGCCGTGGCGGCCACCGCCACCGAGACCGACGTCGGGTGGGCGCTGACCGGGGCCAAGGCGGCCGTCCTCGACGCGGCCGAGGCCGACGAGGTGCTGATCGTGGCCCGGGCCGCCGGCACCGCCGGCCCGGACGGCCTGGGCGCGTTCGTCGTGTCCGGCGGCGACCTGGCCGTCACGCCCCGGACGGTGGTCGACCCGACCATGCCGCTCGCCGACGTGGTGCTCGACGGGGTCGTCGTGCCGCCGGAGCGGGTGCTGGCCGCCCCCGGCGCCGGCGACGCCCGGGTGGCCGAGGCGCTGGAGCGGGCGTCGCAGGAGGCCACCGTCGCTCTCGCCCTCGTCGCCGCCGGGGCCTGCCGGGCGATCTTCGAGCGGACGGTCGAGTACGCCAAGGTGCGCGAGCAGTACGGCCGGCCCATCGGCTCGTTCCAGGCGCTCAAGCACCGGATGGCCGACATGTTCCTGGCCGTCGAGCGGGCCACCGCCCTCTGCTACTTCGCGGCGCTGGCCATCGCCGAGGACGACCCCCGCCGCGCCGAGGCGACAGCGATGGCCAAGGCCGCGGCGGGGGAGTGCCAGCGGCTGGTGGTGCGCGACGGCCTCCAGCTCCACGGCGGCATCGGCATGACCTGGGAGAACGACCTCCACTTCCTGCTCAAGCGGGCGCTGGCCGCCGGCGCCCTGTACGGCGACGACGTGCACCACCGGGCGCGGCTGGCGCACACGCTGGGCCTCGTGGCCCGGGACGACGAGCTCGAGGAGGCGCGGGCGTGAGGCTGACCTTCGGCGACGAGGTCGAGGCGTTCCGCCAGGAGTTCCTGGCGTGGCTGGCCGAGAACCGGCCGTCCGAGGAGGAGATGGCCGCCGACCCGGCCGTGTCCTCCGCGCACATCCCCGACTGGGCCCGGCGCTGGACGCGGCGCCAGTTCGACGCCGGCTGGCTCGTCCCCGGCTGGCCGCCCGAGCGGGGCGGGCGCAACGCCGGGCCGGTCGAGACGCTCGTCTACCAGGAGGAGCTGACCAAGGCCGGCGTCCCCCGCACGACCAACCCCCAGGGCCTCGGCATCGTGGCGCCGTCGATCCTCGACTACGGCCGCGAGGACCAGATCCGCGGCTACGCCCTGCCGATCCTGCACGGCGAGAAGTCGGCCTGCCTGGGCATGAGCGAGCCCGACGCCGGCAGCGACCTGGCGTCGCTCAAGACCCGGGCCGTGCTCGACGGCGACCACTTCGTGATTAACGGCCAGAAGGTGTGGACGTCGGGCGCCAACTACGCCGACTTCTGCTTCCTGTTCTGCCGCACCGACCCCGACGCCCCCAAGCACAAGGGCATCAGCGTCGTGCTGGTCGACATGGACACGCCGGGCATCACCGTCCGGCCCCTGGCCGAGATCGTCAAGCCCGAGCACCCCGACCTGAACGAGGTGTTCTTCGAGGACGTGGTCGTGCCCAAGGAGAACCTCGTCGGGCAGATGAACAATGGCTGGGCCATGGCCAACGGCTCGCTCGCCCACGAGCGGGGCATGGTGTGGCTGAGCGGCGTGCTGGGCCTCGAGGACGAGATCGACAAGGTGCTGGCCGAGGCGCCGGACAAGCTGGCCCGCCTGACGCCCACCGAGCGGGCGGTCGTGGCCGACGGGCTGGTCCAATCGGCCATCGACGTCGCCGCCGCCCGCTGCCTGGGCTACCGGGGCTTCGCCAAGCTGGTCCGGGGCGGCTCGGCACCCGAGCAGGCGCTCATGAAGGCGTTCACCAGCGAGTCGCGCCAGCGCTTGGCGCTGCGGGCGGCCGAGATGGGGGCCGACCACCTCGTCGACCTGGCCCCGACGCCCACCGAGCACAGTTGGCTCGAGGCGTACTTCGTGACGTTCGGCGGGACGATCTCCGCCGGCTCGTCGGAGATCCAGCGCAACATCATCGCCGAGAAGGTTCTGGGGCTGCCCCGATGAAGCACTTCATCACCTATCCGCTCATCGCCCACCCCTACAGCCCCGAGCTGGTCAGCAAGCGGGCGATCGTCCGCTTCGCCACGCGGGCCGAGGAGCTGGGGGTCGACGGCATCGGCTTCACCGACCACCCGGCGCCGTCGCACAAGTGGCTGACCCACGGCGGCCACGACGCCATCGACCCGTTCGCGGCGTTCGGCCTGGTGGCGGGCGTCACCGAGCGGCTGCGGCTCATCCCCAACATCCTCGTGCTGCCGTACCGCAACCCGTTCCTGGTGGCCAAGGCGGCGGCCACCCTCGACGCCCTGTCCGACGGCCGGTTCGTGCTGGCCGTCGCCACCGGCTACCTGCGCAGCGAGTACCGCGCCCTGGGCGTCGACTTCGAGGAGCGCAACGCGCTGTTCGACGAGGCGCTCGAGGTCATCAGGGGCATCTGGTCGACCGACGACTTCGCCTACGAAGGCCGGCACTTCACCGCCGGCGGCCAGACCGCCAACCCCAAGCCCGGCAACGTCCCCATCTGGATCGGCGGCAACAGCGCCCTGACCCGCCGCCGGGTCGCCCGGGTGGCCGACGGCTGGAACCCGTTCATGGCCTCGGCCACGCTGGCCAAGACCGCCAAGACGCCGGCGCTCGAGACGATCGACGACTTCCGGGCGATGCTCGAGCACCTGTGGCGGTGCGCCGAGGAGGCCGGGCGCGACCCCAAGGAGATCGACATCGCCTTCCAGCCGTTCGGGTGCGCGCCGCCGGGGACCGACGGCTTCGATTCCGAGCGCACGCAGGAGGAGCTGGGCAAGCTGGCCGAGCTCGGCGTCACCTGGACGAGCACCAGCGTGCCCGGCGACAGCCTCGACCACGCCCTCGAGGCCCTGGAGCAGTACGCCACGACCGTCATCGCCCCGCAGCGCCGGGGCTGAGCGAGGAGGGAACCCGTGTCGCAGGTCGCCTTCGCCCCCGACGTCTTCACCTGGCCGTCCGACGAGCCGCAGCTCATCGGCGCCCGGTGCCCGAGCTGCGGCGCGGTGACGTTCCCCTACCAGGCCTCGTGCCCCCGGTGCGGCGAGGCGGACATGGAGCGGCACCTGCTGCCCCGCCGGGGCACGCTCTGGACCTGGACCACGCAGGAGTTCCTGCCCAAGGAGCCCTACGCCGGCGGCGAGACGCCCGAGACGTTCCGGCCCTTCGGCGTGGGGCTCGTCCAGCTCGGTGACGAGGTCCGGGTCGAGGGCCGGCTGACCGAGGCCGACCCGGCCAAGCTGGACTTCGGGATGGAGGTCGAGCTGGTCGTCGTGCCGTTCCGGGTCGAGGACGACGGCACCGAGATCATGACCTACGCGTTCCGGCCCGTCTGAAGGAGGAGGGGGACATGGAAGACGTCGCCATCGTCGGGGTGGGGCTCCACCCGTTCGGCCGCTTCCCCGGCAAGTCGGCCATCCAGATGGGCGCCGAGGCCGTGCGGGCGGCCTGCCAGGACGCCGGCGTGGCCTGGTCGGACGTGCAGTTCGCGTTCGGCGGCAGCTCGGAGGTCGACAACCCCGACGCCGTCATCGGGCTGCTCGGCCTGACCGGCATCCCGTTCATGGACGTCTACAACGGGTGCGCCACCGCCGCCACCGCGCTGCAGATGACGGCCGACGCCATCCGGTCGGGCAAGTACGAGATCGGTGTGGCGGTCGGCATGGACAAGCACGACCCCGGCGCCTTCACGTCCGACCCCGTCTACTACGGCGCGCCCTCGTGGTACGGCGAGATCGGTCACTTCCTGACGACCAAGTTCTTCGGGATGAAGATCAACCGGTACATGCACGACCACGGGATCTCGCACCGGACGCTGGCCCGGGTCGCGGCCAAGGGGTACCGGAACGGGGCGCGCAACCCCAACGCCTTCCGGCGAAAGCCGCTGTCCGAGGAGGAGATCCTCGAGTCGCGGATGCTCAACTACCCGCTGACCCAGTACATGTTCTGCTCGCCCAACGAGGGGGCGGCGGCGGCCGTGCTGTGCCGGGCCGACCTGGCGTCGCGCTACGCGTCCAAGCCCATCTACCTGCGGGCCACGACGCTGCGCACCCGGCGCTACGGGGCGCACGAGGTCCACAGCACGTGGGCCGCCGTCGAGCAGGACGAGGCGCCCACCGTCTACGCCTCGCGGGCCGCCTACGAGGAGGCGGGCATCGGCCCCGAGGACGTCGACGTCATCCAGCTGCAGGACACCGACGCTGGCGCCGAGATCATCCACATGGCCGAGAACGGCTTCTGCGCCCACGGGGCGCAGGAGGAGCTGATCGCCAAGGGCGCCACCGAGATCGACGGCCCGCTGCCCATCAACACCGACGGCGGGCTCATCGCCAACGGCGAGCCGGTCGGGGCGTCGGGCCTGCGCCAGGTGCACGAGCTGGTCCGCCAGCTGCGGGGCGAGGCCGGCGACCGCCAGGTGCCGGGCAACCCCCGGGTCGGCTACTCCCAGCTCTACGGCGCCCCCGGCACGGCCGGCGTGTCGATCCTCACCACCTGACCCGCCCGCCCTCCGGCGCCATCGTCCCCCGTCGTCCCGCCCGCCGGTCAGGCACGGCGCGTCGCGCGGAAGGGCCTGCCCTTGTCGGGGTTGGGCTCGCGGGGCAGGCCCGAGCACCCGCTCGGCCACGATGTTGCGCTGGATCTCGTCGGTGCCGCCGTAGATCTCGACCGTCAGGTCCGGGTCCCATGCTGGTCGAGCCGGGCGCGGACCTCATCCCGCAGGCCCCGGAGGTCGGCGTCGGCCACCCAACAGCTCCAGGCAGTTGTCGCGCATGACGCGCCGGACGGCGTGGTCGTCGAAGCCCTGCAGCTCCTTCAGGAAGTCGAGCGGCTGGGCCAGGCCCTCGCCGTGGGGCCAGTCGGACCCGAACAGGATGCGCTCGACGCCGATCAGCTCAGCGAGGGCGGCGAGGTCCTCCTCGTAGTAGGGCGTGACCCACACGTGCCGGCGGGTCGAGCCACCCCGGCCCGATGATCGGGTCGAACGTCGGGTTGGGGATGAACCGGTTGACCCGGCCGCCGATCAGCAGCTGGACCCGCTTGCCGTCCTGCACCGGGCGGACCCCGCGGTGGGCGAAGGCGGGGTCGAGGTGCCGGGTGAAGGCGTCCAGCGTCTCGTAGTAGTGGGTGTCCGCGTCGATCGGGCGGACGTCCATGCGCAGTCCCCTGACGCCGCTGCGATAGCGACGCTTTCCGATTTCGAATCGAGTGCTTTCCGTCCACGGCGGTCGCCCCTCCTGACAGTGGAACATTCGGTACAGGAGAGCGATACTCTCCACGGGAGGGAGGCGAACCATGCAGATGGATGACATGGTCCTGGTGTCCGTCGACGACCACGTGGTCGAGCCACCGGACATGTTCGAGGGGCGGTTGCCCAAGAAGTACGAGGACCTGGCGCCCAAGTTCGTGACCCGCGAGGACGGCACGAACGCCTGGGTCTACGAGGGCAACGAGATCAGCAACGTCGCCCTCAACGCGGTGTCGGGGCGGCCCAAGGAGGAGTACGGCCTCGAGCCGACCCGGCTGTCCGAGATTCGGGCCGGGTGCTACGACGTCGACGAGCGGGTCAAGGACATGGACGCCAACGGCGTCGTGGGCTCGCTCTGCTTCCCGTCGTTCCCCCAGTTCTGCGGCCAGCTGTTCGCCCGCACCGAGGACAAGGACGTGGCGCTGGCCATGGTTCGGGCCTACAACGACTGGCACATCGACGAGTGGTGCGGCCGGCACCCGGGCCGGTTCATCCCGTGCCCGCTGCCCGCCATCTGGGACCCGGAGGTGCTGGCGGCCGAGGTGCGCCGGTGCGCGGCCAAGGGCGCCCACGCCGTGACCTTCTCCGAGAACCCGTCCAAGCTGGGCTGGCCCAGCATCCACTCCGACTACTGGGACCCGTTCTGGACGGCGTGCTCGGACGAGCAGGTCGTCGTGTGCATGCACATCGGCTCGTCGTCGTCGATCACGATCACGTCGCCCGACGCGCCGATCGACTGCATGATCACGCTGCCGCCGATCAACATCGTGCAGGCGGCGACCGACCTGGTGTGGTCGCCGGTGCTGCGCAAGTTCCCGGACCTGCGGTTCGCGCTGTCCGAGGGCGGGATCGGCTGGATCCCGTACTTCATGGAGCGGATCGACTACCAGTACCGGCAGCACCACCTGTGGACCGGCCAGGACTTCGGCGACCGCCTGCCCTCGGAGGTGTTCCGGGAGCGGGTGCTGACCTGCTTCATCGACGACCGGTTCGGCGTCGCCAACCGGCGGTGGCTCGAGCTCGACAACGTGATGTGGGAGTGCGACTACCCGCACTCCGACTCCACGTGGCCGTTCTCGCCCGAGCAGTTGTGGGAGCACTTCGCCGACATCGACATCAGCGACGAGGAGATCGACAAGATCACCCACGCCAACGCCATGCGCCACTTCCACTACGACCCGTTCTCGGCGCTCGGCGGGCGGGAGAACTGCACGGTGGGGGCGCTGCGGGAGCGGGCCCGCGGCCACGACGTGTCCGAGCGGTCGACGAACCCGTCGAAGGTCGGCGCCCACGCCACCAAGGCGGCGGACTTCAGCGCCCACCTGGAGTCGATCACGCCCCGCTGACCCCGGCGCCAGCCCCCGGGGCCGGAGCCGGCCCCGGGGACGCACCCGGGGCCGCGACCGCCTCCTGCGCCGGGCCGGCGCCCGTGGTGTCGCGGGCACCGGCCGTCTCGGCGCGCGCCCACGCGTAGTCGGGCTTGCCGTTGTCGTGCCGGGCGACCCGCTCGCACACCGCCACGGCTCGGGGCGCCTCGAACCGGGCCAGCGAGGCGGCCACGAACTCCCGGATCTCGCCGGCTCGACCCGGGCGCCGGGCCGGGGCCCGACGAGCGCCACGACCTCCTCGCCGAAGCGCTCGGACGGGCGCCGCCTCGCGAGACCGGGCGCCGAACGCCATGCCCCCGGTCTCCGACGCCCCGTCGCCGTCGATGATCGTCACGTGGGCAGCAGCTCGAGCAGCGCCTCCTTGTAGCGCTCGTTGGTCGCCGCCCCGCCGGTCCCGATCACCCCCAGCGCCCCGAGGTCGTAGGAGCCGCGCCGCAGCTCCTCGACGAGCGGCCGGGCTAGGCGTCGCCCACGATCGACATGAGCGTGACCCGCTCGCGGGTCGCGGTCTCGAGGATCGTCCGGGCGGGGGTCAGCGGCCGGGGGTCAGCGCAGCCGCCACTTCGGCCGCTCGCCCGAGGCGAAGCGCTCCTGGCCTGCCTTGAACGCCGCCGCGTCCGACCCGATGCGGGTGAACAGGTTGGCGGCCGCGATGGCCTGGGTGCGGGGGACCTCGAGCGCGGTCCACAGCGCCCGCATCGTCCCCTGGATGACGAGCGGCGGCGAGTCCGCGATGACCCGGGCGGCCCAGCCGGCCCGCTCCCGCAGCTCGGCCCGTGGCACCACCTCGCTGACCAGGCCGATCTCGCGGGCCCGCTCGGCGCTCATGCGCTCGTGGGCGCCGAGCAGCGACAGCCGCATGATCTCCTGGAACGGCATCTTCGACAGCATTTGGATCGGCTCGAACGCCGCCGTCATGCCGTAGGTGACGTGGGGGTCGAAGAACACCGCGTCGTCGGCGGCGATGATGAACTCGACCTCGCCCAGCATGTAGAAGGCGCCGCCGCAGGCCTGGCCCTGGACGGCGGCGATCACCGGCTTCCACAGGTCGCGGCTCTTGGGGCCGACGTCGCGGCCGGGGTCGTCGTACATCCACGGCGTCGGGTAGCCGGGGTGCTTGCCGGCGGCCATCGCCGCGTTGTTCTCCTCCGAGACCGCCTCGTCCCGGTCGATGCCCGTGCAGAAGTGGTCGCCCTCGCCCGTCAGCACCACGCACCGCACGTCGTCGTCGTAGCGGAAGCTGTGCCAGACCTCGTGCAGCTCGTCCTGCATCTGCTGGTTGAACGCGTTCCGCACGTGCGGGCGGTTGAGCGACACCCAGGCGATGCCGTCGTCCTTGGTCACCAACAGGGTCTCGTAACCGGTGGAGCTCGCCATGGGACCGGAGCCTAGGGTTTCTGACGTCGTGTCAGAAGTTGGCGGCGGCCGCCGTGGCCAGGGCCCGCACGTCGGCCAGGCACCGGAGCGTGCTGTTGAGGTGCGTGCAGGTCGAGGGGCCGGTGAGCTCGCGCCGGACCCGGGTCGGGATCTCGCCCACCGCTACGCCCACCAGGCGCTGGGCGCTGCCCACCGCGGCCGGGCACTCGTTCCAGGGCAGGACACGGGGCGCCACGTCCACCCCGGCGAGCCGGCCGTCGGCCCCGACGTGGGCCGCGACCTCGTACTCGTGCATGACCGTCTCGCCGTCGTCGGCGGCGTGCGAGTCGCGGAAGTGGCTGCGGGCCGCCACCGTGGCCCCGTCGGCGATCACGTCCAGGCGGCGCCGGCGGCGGACCGTGGTCGGCGCCAACTCGGCCATCGGGTGCCAGCCGTGGGGGTCGTCGCCCTCGATCGCCGGGGCCGCGGGGCCCAGCGGCAGCGGCGAGATGCCGGTCCGGCGCAGCGCCTCGAGCAGCGGTGCGCCCGACGCCCAGCCGCTGCACACGTCGGCCTGGAACCGGGCCACGGTCTCGGCCTGGGGTCGGCTCTGCGGCAGGGCCCCGGCGTGAAGGAGGGCGTAGCCCGAGACCAGAAGGGCGCCGCCCAGGTCGTCGAGGGCGCTGTAGCGCAGCGTGCGCCGCTCGGCCTCGTCCGGCAGCAGCTCGGCCAAGCGCCGGCCGAAGCCGGACCGCACGTTCACGCCCACGAGGGCGGCGAGATCGCCGGTCGGGTCGGCCGTTCGGTCGCCGGCCCGGTCGTCGCCGGCCCCGGAGGCGTCGGCCACGGCCGTCACCTCGCCGGTGGTGTGGTCGATCTCGACGGTGAGGGCCAGCCGCTCGAGCACCTCGGCGGCGCCGTCGGCGCGGGTGCGGACGTCCTGGCCACGCACGTCGGCGACCACGCGGCCGCGCAGCCCGTCGGGCCGGGTCATGTCGAGCGAGGTCGTGCGGCGCACGGAGCCGGGGACCCGGGGCGGCGTCGCCGGGACGGCGTTCTGCGGCCCGGGGCGCGGGGCGGCGACCGCTTCGCTCATGGTGACCGCAACGTACAGCAGGAGCCGGCTCGACGGAAAGCCAGGCTTTCTCCACCTCAGAGCGGCGCTGTACTCATCGGCACAGCGTGGGGCGCAGTATCCTGCGGCCGATGGAGCCCGACGCCGCGGCCGCCCTCGACGGCGATCCCGCCGACTGGCACCTGCGCGTCGTCCGGCGGTCGCTCCGCACCGCGACCCAGCGGTCGATCGACCGGGGATCGGCCCTGATCCGGGCCGCCGCCGCGCTCCTGGAGCGCTCGCAGGGCGACAACTTCACGGTGCAGGACGTGGCCGACGAGGCCGGGCAGTCGCTGCGGACGCTCTACCAGTACTTCGAGAGCAAGGACGACCTGCTGCTGGCGGTGTTCGAGGAGGCCATGCGCACCTACGCGCGCCTGATCCGCACCGCCGTCGCCGACCTCGACGACCCGCTGGAGCGGCTCGCCGGCGCCATCGTCGCCGCCCTGCGCATGCCCGAGCTCGCCGGTACCGGCGTCGACCGGGGACTGGCCCGGCTGCGGCTCAGGCTCAGCGAGGTCGAGCCCGAGCTCGTCGCCCGGTCGCAGGAGCCGGTCACCGTCCTCGTGCGCGAGCTGGTGACCGAGGCGGCGGCCGCCGGCCGGGTCCGGGTGTGCGAGCCCGACGAGGCCACGTACGTGGTCCTGGCCCTCAAGACCGCGTTCATCACGAGCCGGACGCTCGGCGACGACTCCGGCGCCCGGCTGCCGACCGCGTTCGGGCTGGCCTCGTTCTGCCTGGCCGGGCTCGGCGCCGAGGTCGACGACGCCTGGCTGGCGGCGGTCGACGCCCGGCTCCGGTTCCCCGGGCGGCGCCGGCCCGGGCCGGTCGACGGCGCCGGGCCCGACGACCGCGCCGAGCCGGCCGATCAAGCCGACCGGGCGCCCGAGGGCACGGCCCGCGCCCGCTAGCGCGTCCCCGGCGGCCGTCACGCCCGCGCCGGCTGGCCGGATGCGGCGCGGGGTGGCCGGTTCAGCGCTGGGGCGGCTGGCCCGGCTGGCCCGGCGGCGGGTCGGACCGGGTCTCGTCGAGGCCGCGCTGGACGCCCTTGGTGAACCCGCTCAGGAACGCGTAGACGTCGTCGGCCTGGTTGGGCCCCTCGGCCGGCTGGGCCGAGCGGCGCCGGAGCGGCGTCGGCTGCGTCGACGGGAGCTGGGCGCCGCTCACCCGGCGGGGGAGGCCACCGGCGGTGGTGCCGCCGGAGGTCGGGTCGGCGGACCGGGCGCCGGGCGGCGGGGACGCCTGGCCCTGCCGGATGCTCTGGGCGTGGTTGCGCAGCGTGGCCAGAAGGTCGTCGGAGGGGACGGCCGGCCCGCGGGCCGTCGTCGGGGTCCGGGCGGGCGCGCTGGCCGAGGCCCGGACCGGGAGCCCGCCGGCGGTGCGGCGCATCCCGCCGCCGTTGGTTCCGCCGTCGGCTCCGCCCTCGTTGGGCCCGGTCGGCCGCGACGGCACGTGGGGCAGGGGTGGGCCCGGGGGCATCGGCGGCGGCCCGAGGGGCGCCGCGGGCCCACCTGGCCCGGCTGGCCCGCTCGGCCCGGCGGGCGCGCCGGACATGGGCGGCTGGGCCGGCATCGCCGGCTGGGCGGGCATGGCGGGCCCGGCCGGCATCGTCGGTCCGTTGGGCATCGCCGTCCCACCGGTCGGCGCGCCGTTCGTCCCACCGGCCGTGCCGCCGTTCGTGTCACCAGTCATCCCGCCGTTCGCCGGCGCCCCGCCGAAGCCGGCGTCGGCTGCCTGCGGTGCGGGGCCGGCGGGCGACGCGCCGACGCCCACCGGCTGGCGGTCGGGGCGCCCGAAGGCGACCTCGGCGCCGGGGGAGGGGGCCCGGTCGGGGGCGCCGCCGCCCCAGGTCCCGCCGCCGGCGCCCGCGTCGGCTGGCTGCTCGTCGGTCAGCAGGTGGTTGGGCAGCTCGACCTCGGCGACGATGCCCTGGCCGCCGGTGCCCTGCTGCAGCTGGATACGGATCCCGTGGCGGGCGGCCAGGTGGCCGGCCACGTAGTGGCCCAGGTACTTGGAGGGGGCCACGGTGAACGACTCGGCCCGGGCCAGGCGCCGGTTGGCCTGCTCGATGGCCTCGGGCGGCATGCCGAGGCCGTAGTCGATGATCGCCAGCTGGTAGGTGCCCGGCCCGCTCCAGCGGCCCTGGACCAGCACGTTGTCCTGCGGCGACGAGAACGTCAGGGCGTTCTCGACCAGCTCGGCGAGCAGGTGGGCCAGGTCGGCGGCCACCGACCCCAGCACCATCACGGGGTCGACGCCCTCGACCCGGACCCGCTGGTAGTCCTCGACCTCGCCCAGCGCCGCCCGCACCACGTCGGTGAGCCGGACCGGCGCCGCCCACTTGCGGGGCGGGTCGATGCCGGCCAGCACGAGCAGCGACTCGGCGTTGCGGCGCATGCGCGTCGCCAGGTGGTCGAGCCGGAACAGGGAGGCGAGGGTGTCGGGGTCGGTCTCGTTGGACTCGAGCTCGGTG
>DATCLS010000037.1:0-5984 GCA_036563805.1 Acidimicrobiales bacterium
CACCGAGCTCGAGTCCAACGAGACCGACCCCGACACCCTCGCCTCCCTGTTCCGGCTCGACCACCTGGCGACGCGCATGCGCCGCAACGCCGAGTCGCTGCTCGTGCTGGCCGGCATCGACCCGCCCCGCAAGTGGGCGGCCCCGGTCCGGCTCACCGACGTGATCCGGGCCGCCCTCGGCGAGGTCGAGGAGTACCAGCGGGTCGTGCTGCGCCAGGTCGAACCGGCGACGATCCTGGGCTCGGCCGCCGCCGACCTCGCCCACCTGTTGGCCGAGTTCATCGAGAACGCCCTCACCTTTTCGCCGCCCGACCGCAGCGTCGACATCTACGGCGCCCCCGGGCCCGACGGCGGCTACACGCTGACGATCGTCGACGCCGGGTTCGGCATGTCGCCCGAGGACGTCGAGCAGGCCAACCGGCGGCTGGCCGGGCACGAGTCGTTCACGGTGGCGCCGTCCAAGTACCTGGGCCACTACGTGGCCGCCAACCTGGCGGCCCGGCACGGCGTGGCGATCCGGCTCGACAGCCCGCCCGGGGCCGGCGTCACCGTGACCATCGTCCTGCCGCCCGACCTGCTCACGGCCGACGCGGCGACGGCCGGCCCGCAGGCGGCCACACCCCAGCTGGCCGCCGTCGGGGCGCCGGCCGGGACAGGCGGCGGGAATGCCGCGGAGGCCGGTGGGTCGGCCGGCGGGCGGTCGCCGGCCGGGTTCGGCGCCGGGGTGCCGGACGGCTACGCCGGCGACCCCGCCGACGCCGACCGGTCGGGAGCCGTGCCGGCCAGCTGGGTCGAGCCGGCCAGCTGGGTCGAGCCGGTGAAGCGACCGGCGCCGGAGGCACCGCAGGCGACCTCCTGGTTCGGCGGCGCCGAGCCCGCCGCCTGGGTGGACGGGTCCGGACCCGGCTCGTGGACCGGCGGGGCCGGGCCGGCCGCGTCGCCCGCGGCACCCCCGCCCCCGCCGGCCGAGCGCCGACGGACGGCCGGCGGCCTGCCCATCCGCCGGCCGGCAGGACCCCGCGCCGGCGGCGTCGGCGCGGGCGCGTCCGACCGGGCCGACGCCCAGGACGACCTGCTCGACGCCCTTGCCCAGCGGCGGAGCGCGCTCGCCCGCCGGGACCGGGCAACCCCGCCGCCCGCCGGCCCGCCGCCGAACACCGGCTGGCACGACGGCCCGGAACGCACCGACACCGGCCCGCTCCACGACCTCCTGGCCCGCTACTCCGACGGCCGGCACCGCGCGTCCCGCCAGGAGCCCCCGCCGCCGTCCCCGCCCGACCCGCCAGACCCGCGCGAGCGGGGCTGACCGATCAGGGCGCCCGGCTCAGGACCCCCGGCGCAGGCTCCAGACGGCGACCGGCTCGGCGAAGCCCTTGAGCAGCCGCCGGCCGGCCGGCTCGAACGCCGGCGCGTCCGGGCCGCGCTCCAGCCCGCTGTCCGCCGCCTCCGGCGACCCGCCGCCGACGGCCTCGACGACCGAGCCGTCGACCAGCACCTCCTCGGGGATGGCCTCGTCCACCAGCCGGGCGGCCAGGTTGACCACCGGCCCGTAGTAGTCGCCGTGCCGGTACAGCACCTCGCCGTACACGAGCCCGGCCCGGGGCCGGAGGGCGTCGACGGTGAACGTCTCGACCAGCGCGGCGATGATCCGGCAGCCGGCCAGCGGGTCGACCGCCGCCACCATGATCTCGTCGCCGATGAACTTGACCAGGCGGCCGCCGCCGGCCGCCACCACCTCGAACGCCCGGGCCTCGAACCAGCTCACCATGTCGGCCAGCTCGCCGACGTCGAGCGCCGCCTCGATGCTGGTCGAGCCGACCAGGTCGACGAAGCCGATGGCGAGGCGGGCCAGCTCGGGCCGCCGGATGCCCTCGGTCGCCTGCCGCTGGCGGGTGATCGCCTGGCGCATGTGGTGGCGGAACAGCACGCCGAGCCCGGCGCCGAGGTCGAGGGCGGCGGCCGTCGCCGTCGCGGTCTTCTCGGCCAGCTCCACGGCGTCCGCCCCCGACCGGAGGATGTCGGCCTGCGGGCCCTGGACGTAGAGGGCCACGGCCGCCTCGGCGATCCGGTCCATCGAGGCGGCGATCACGTGGGGGAGGGGGCCGAGGTCCATGCCGTGCCCCTCCGGCCGGCACAGGGCGGTGCACAGGCGGGCGTCGGCCTCGGTGAACTGGGACGCATCGAGGTCGGGGACAGCGACGCCGAAGGCGGCGAACAGCTCGGCGACGTCCTCGGGCTCGGCCTCGGCCCGTTTCGCCAGGTCGCGGGCCGAGAGCCGCGCGTCGGTGGTCAGGACCAGCTCGGAGGCCAACCGCCCCAGCTGGCCCTCCGTCTCGGCCCGGGCCAGCTGGTCGGGGGAGGCGCCCCGCTTGCTGAGCCAGTCCCGCAGGGCCTGGCGCTCCGCCGCGTCCATGCCGCAACGCTACGCCGTGGCGGCCCGGCTCCCACGGCCCGGGCGGACGCTGGCGGCCCGGGCCTACGCGTCCGGGACGGCGACCGGCGCACCGCCCGCGGCGGCCGACCGGTAGGCGGCATCGACCACGACGTGGGCCCGCAGGGCGGTGGCGAAGTCGGGCCAGGCCGGCCGGCCGGCGGCCACCGCCTCGACGAACGCCCCGTCGGGGTTGCCGTGGTCCAGGCCCCGGTGGGCCACCTCGGCCAGCAGAGCCTCGCCGGCCACCTCGTGCTCGGGACCGTCGGCCCGTCGCCACCGGACCGGCCCGTTCCAGTCGTTCTCCAGGGCCACCCAGGCCGACTCGCACACCACCTCGAGCCGCCGGTGGTTGGGCCGCTCGAGCATGTCGTGCCACACCGACACGAGCGACCCCACCGCCCCGGAGGCGAAGCCGACGGTCAGGGCCACCGCGTCCTCGATGCCCGGCAGGTCGTGGAACCGCGCCGAGCGGGCCGCCACCGACTCGACGGGGCCCACGACGTGCTCCAGCAGGTCGACGTCGTGGATCGAGTGCTCGACGAGCACGCCAGCGCCGGCCCGGGCGACGTCGGCCCGCCAGGTCGAGTCGTACACGCCCCGCACCGGCAGGTACTGGTCGTCGCGGAACACGACCGCCATGACCCGGCCGCTGGCGGGGTCGCGCACCAGGGCGCGGACCAGCGCGAAGGCGGGCGAGCGGCGGAGCACGAGCCCGACCTGGTTGACGACGCCGGCCTCGGCCACCACCTCGGTCATGCGGCGGGCGCCGGCGAGGTCGGTGGCCAGCGGCTTCTCGCAGAACACCGCCCGGCCCCGGGCGGCGGCCGCCTCGACCAGGCGCGGGTGCTCGGACGTCCACGTGCACACGTAGACGGCGTCGGCCGCCTCGATGACGTCCTCCTCCCGGTCGCACACGGGCGCCCCGGTGGCGGCGGCGAACGCCTCGGCCCGCGACCGGTCGGGGTCGTGCACGCCGGCCCAGGCCACCGGCGCCCCGCTGCGGCGGAGCGAGGCGGCGTGGGCCGAGCCGGACAGCCCGGCGCCCAGGAATCCCACCCGCACGGTCATCTCACTGACCGTAGCCGGCGCTCACGGCCGGTCGTCCCGGCGCCGCCCCGACCGCCCGCACGGCTCGTCCCTGTCCGGGCGCCGAAGCGCCCGCTACCCCCGCCGCCGCGGCCGCGGACCAGCTGGCGGTCGGCCGTCCGGCCGGCCCGCTGTCGGGTGCCGCCGCCGGGGCCGCCTGGACGGCTCGCGCGCGACCCGACCCCAACCTGCCCCGCTGTCGGGCGCCGCCGCCGGGGTCGAGCTGGTCGGCGACCGGCTGCCGGACAGCCCGCTACGCCGTGCCGCCGGGGTCGAGCTGGTCGGCGACCGCCCGCAGCGTGCGGGCCAGGGCCCGGACCAGCGGGGCCGGGTCGACGCCGGCCTCGGCCAGCGCCCGCATCTGGTCGGTCCACGCCCCGACCAGATCGAGGAGGTTGCCGGACATCTGGGCGCCCAGCGCCTCGGCATCGAGCGCGGCGTCGAGGGCGCGGCCGGACGGCCCGGCGGACGGGGACGGGGGATCGACCATCGGGCCATCTTGGCGCGCCCGGCCGTGTCGGCGCGCCGGCCACCGGGTAGAACCGGCGTCGGTGCTGCTCACCGTGGGGCACGGAACCCTGACCGCCGAGGCGTTCGCCGAGCTGTTGACCGGCGCCGGCGTGGAGCTGCTCGTGGACGTCCGGTCGTACCCGGGGAGCCGGCGTCACCCCCAGTTCGGCCGGGACGAGATGGCGCGCTGGCTCCCCGAGGCCGGCGTCGCCTACCGCTGGGAGCGCCGGCTCGGCGGCCGCCGCCGGACCCGCCCCGACAGCCCCCACCGGGCGCTCCGCCACGACAGCTTCCGGGGCTATGCCGACCACATGGAGACGCCGGCGTTCGCCGCCGCGCTGGACGAGCTCCTGGCCGAGGCGGCCCGCCGCCCGACCGCCGTCATGTGTGCCGAGAGCCTGTGGTGGCGGTGTCACCGGCGGCTGCTGGCCGACGCCGCCGTGCTGACCCGCGGCGCCACGGTCCACCACCTGCACCACGACGGCCGCACCGAGCCCCACACGGTCACCGAGGGCGCCCGCCGGGACGGCGACCGGGTCGTCTACGACGTCGGGATCGAGCGGCCGCTGCCGCTCTGACGCCGGCCGAGGTCGAGGTCGGCGCACCGCTCGCACACCGCCCGCGGGATGACGCCGGCCCGCATGAGCAGGGCGAAGATCCGGCATCCGAGGCAGAAGCCGAGGCCGGCCTCGAGGGCGGCGGCCGCTACCAGCAGGCCGAGCACAACATACGCCGCGCCCTCGAGCCCGAACCCGAGGGCCAGCACCGCCGCGGTCGCCGAGAACGCCACGCCGATCCCCTGGGCGAAACGCTTGGGCGGGCCGGGGACCAAGCGGGGTGCCACCCGCAGCCGGGGCGTGACCACCCGGGTGGCGAGCTGGCCGAGCGGGCTCAGCGTCGGGCCGGTCAGCACCCGGGCCACGAACCCGTAGGCGATCACGACCGTCAGCCAGGGCTGGCCGAGCGCGATCGTCGCCAGGCCGAGCACCACCACGCCGGCGGCCACGACGCGGGCCGACACCTCGTTGACCGGGTCGGGGAAGCCGAAGATCGACGCCATCGAATCCTGAGTATAGAGGTCGGATTTATGGAGGAGCGGTGTGGCCGGCGGGGGCCGGGCCGGCGGCGCGGTCATCGGCGGGCCGGCGTCGGGACGGGGCACGGCGCCGGGGCCGGGGACCGTCGTCGGGCCCCGATAGGTTGCGGCGCCGTGGACCTGATCGAGACGCTGCGCACGACCGGATCCGTCCGCCAGTTCACGCCCGAGCCGGTGCCCGACGAGGTGGTGGCCCGGGTGCTCGACACGGCCCGGTTCGCCCCCAGCGGCGGCAACCGCCAGGGGTGGCGGGTGGTGGTCGTGCGCGACCCGGCGGCCCGCCGCCGGCTGCGCGACCTGTACCTGGCCGGCTGGCACGAGTACCTGGCGCTGGGCGCCGCCGGGCTCACGCCGTGGTCGCCCACCGCCGACCGCGAGGCCGAGGCCCGGGCCCTGGCCGCCGCCGGCGACCCGCCCCCGCCGGCGGACGTCGACCGCTTCCCCGAGAACCTCGACCGGGTGCCGGTGCTGCTCGCCGTGCTGGCCGACCTGCGGGCGCTGGCCGCCGTCGACCGCGACCGGGATCGCTACACGTTCGCCGGCGGGGCGTCGGTCTACCCGTTCGTGTGGAGCCTGCTGCTGGCCGCCCGGGCCGAGGGCCTGGCCGGCGTGCTGACGACGGTGGCGATCCGTCGCGAGGACGAGGTCAAGCAGCTGCTGGGCGCGCCCCACGAGCTGGCGCTGGCGGCGGTCGTGGCCCTCGGCCACCCGGTGCGCCGTCCCCGCCGCCTCACCCGGGCGCCGGTGGAGAGCTTCGCCACCTGGGACCGCCTCGACGGCCCGCCCCTCACCGCCCCCTGACCACCCCCGCCCCGACGCCGGCCGCCGCCGGTTGCCGGTCGCCGGAGAGCGCGTCAG
>DATCLS010000049.1:0-190711 GCA_036563805.1 Acidimicrobiales bacterium
GGTGCGCTCGATGCGCTCGGGTCCGGCGAAGGCGAGCAGCGCCGGCAGCAGCGTCACCGAGGCGATGACCGTGATGGCCACCGTGGCCGCCGCGGTGATGCCGAGCCCGCTGATGAAGCCCATGCCCATGAGCAGCATCCCGAGCAGCGAGATCACGACGGTCGCTCCGGCGAACACCACGGACCGGCCGGCCGTGTCGATGGCGACCGAGATCGACTCCCGCACCCCGTGACCGGCGTGCAGCTGCTCGCGGTACCGGGTGACGATCAGGAGCGCGTAGTCGATGCCCACGCCGAGGCCGATCATGATCCCGAGGAACGTGGCGAAGTCGGGGATCGTGAGCACCTGGCTGAGCAGGGTGATCAGCGTGGTGCCGATGCCGATGCCGAACAGGGCGACGCCGACCGGCAGGCCCATGGCGAGCACCGAGCCGAACGCCACGATCAGGATGATGATGGCGAAAGCCAGGCCGAGCGCCTCGGACTGGGGCTCCTCGAACTCGGCGAAGATGAACCCGCCCAGCTCGATGTCGACGCCCTCGATGTCGGGCGCCTCCCGCAGGATCTCGTCGCGGATCTCGCCGGCCCGGACGAACTCGATGTCATCCGGCATCTCGACGTTGGCGTAGGCGATCCGCCCGGCTCCGTCGCCCTCCGCGGCGATCTGCCGCTCGCCGCCCTCGGCGTACGGGCTGGCGACCTGGCTGACGTCGTCGAGCCCGGCGACGTGGTCGAACAGCGCCTCCATCTCGCGCCGGACCTCGGGGTCGTCGACGCCTTGGTCGGCCCGGAACACGATCGTGCCGACCTGGCCGGCACCCTGGCCCCCGAAGTCGTCGTCGAGGATGTCGAGCCCCTCCTTCGACTCGACGTCGGGGAGGTTGAACTCGTCGCGGAACGCGTTGCCGACGGCGCCCGACACGGCGCCCCCGACCACGAGCACCGCCAGCCAGAGGACCAACACGAGCCTCCGGCGGTCGTGGCACCAGGTGCCCAATCGCGAGAACAAGACCTTTCCTCCTCTGCAGCGCCCCTCGTCCCCACGAGAGGCCCGAACGTTGTGTGGACGGCGGTCGAACCGCGAACTCATCGGCCGCCCGCGCAGAAATCCGCCTCGATGCCTTACGGGTCGGCTGTGACGCCCGCCGGGTGGACCTCGCTCGCGCCGCCCTTCCTACCCGGCCGCTCCCCGACCCCACGAGCGATTTAGGACGTCAGCCGGTGATGGACGTCAGACCAGCAGCTCCACGAACCCGTCGGTGCCGTGGACGCGGATCCGCTGGCCGTCGGCGATGAGCCGGGTGGCGTCCTCCACGCCGACGACGGCCGGCAGCCCGTACTCCCGGGCGACCACGGCGCCGTGGGTCATCGACCCGCCGACCTCGGTGACCAACCCGGCAGCGGCGACGAACAGCGGCGTCCAGCTCGGGTCGGCGTGGGCGGTGACCAGGATGTCGCCCGGCTCGACGTCGGCCTCCGCCATGGCACGGACGACCCGGGCCCGGCCCTCGACCGTCCCGGCGGACACCGCCAGACCGGCCAGCGCGCCGGGCGGCAGGCCGTCGCGCCGGTAGGAGCCGGCGACCGCCTCGCCGTCGGAGGTCAGCACCCGGGGCGGCGTCAGCGCGGCGTGCGCCCGGTGCTCGGCCCGGCGCCGGCGGACCAGCTCGGGGTCGAGCTCGCGCGTGCGCACGACCTCCTGGAGCTCGGGCACGGTCAGGTAGAAGACGTCGTCGACCCGGCGCAGCACGCCGGCCCGGACGAGGCGCTCGGCCTCCTCCAGGAGCGCCCGCTTGTACACGAAGTAGCGGCTGACGATGCCGAACTTCGGATACTCCCGGTATCCGATGAACGTCCGGACCCGGTCGATCATGCGCTTGGTCTCGGCCGCCTTCTGCTCGCCGTCCGGCAGCGTCCGCAGGCGCTCCAGCAGCTCGGCCTCGGTGCGGGCCGCCGCCCGGCGCCCCTCCGCCTCGCGCCGCGCCCGCTCGCCCGGCCCGGCGTTCCGGACGTGGCCGAGGAGGGCCGGCACCAGCAGGTCCGGGCGCTCGCGCCAGCGGGGCCGGGTGATGTCGATCTCGCCGGGGCCGCGCACGCCGTAGGCGTCCAGCCAGGCCTCGAGGGCGGCGCGGGCCACCGGGCCGCCCTCGACCCGGTCCAGTTCGTCGAGGAAGGACGGGCCGGCGGCGGGATGCGCGTCGTCGGGCCCGCCGGCCGGCGGGGCGAGCGGGTCGGCGTCGGGGGCGTCATGGGCGTCGTGGGCCTCGTCGGCCCGGCCCGGGCGCCCGGCCCGTCCGACCCGCCCCTTCCGCTCGACCCGCTCCAGGACCGCCACGGCCTCGGGGTGGGGGCGGATGGCGTCGGCCACGTCGAGCAGCGCCAGGCCCATCTCCGCCGTGACGTCGTGGGGGACGGACCGGATGAGCGTGTCGGCGGCGCCCTTCTCACCCAGCCACTCCCCCAGGTGGTCGTCGAGCCACCAGGCGGCCTCGAAGCCGGCCATGAGCACCTGGTGGTTCCGGGGCCCGAACAGCAGAGCCTTCATCTCCTCGGCGTCGGCCAGGATGGCGTCGAGCAGCTCCGGCCCGGTCTTGCCCCGGAGGGCGTCGGCGGCGGCCGCCACCGACGCCCGGATCTCGTCGATCATCCCGGTGACGATCGCCGGGTCGGTCTCCAGCGGCGCGGGTGGGGCGCCCGCGCCGGCCGGCGGCTTCGGGGGCGCGCCGGCCCCGCCCGATCCGCCGGCCCCGCCGCCCGCGGCCGGCTCGCCCGCGGCCGCCTCGTCCGCCGGGGGCAGGACGTCGCCCCGGTCGACGAGGGACTGCAGGGCGTCCCCGATCAGCGGGTCGGACTTCGCCATCCCCCGCAGGAGACCCGGGCGGATCACGGGCGACGCCAGCTCGCGGGTGACGTCGACGAACAGCCGCCCGCCGGCCTCGTGCATCGGCCGGCCCGCGGTCAGCTGCCACACCGAGATCCCCAGGGGCTTCAGCGGGTCGGTCATCATCTGCTGGTGGCCCACCGACACGTAGACGTGGGTCTCACCGTCGTCGGCCTTGGGCACGGGGAACAGCGTCGTGATCGGGCGGCTCTGGACGACGTGGAGGTCGTCGCCCACCCGGCACCACTCGACGTCCTGCGGGCGGCCGAAGTGGGCCTCGATCCGCCGGCCCAGCGCCACGAGACGGACGGCCTGGGCGTCGGTGAGCGCCGGCCGCTCGCCGGCGACCGCCCGGTCGACGACCGCGCCGTCGCGCACGGTGAGCTCGTCCGCCTTGGCCCGGCCGGACACCAGCGCCTCGCCCAGCCCGAACACGGCCTCGATCTGCGCCACCCGGCGATGGCCGGTGACCGGGTCGGCCGTGAACAGCACGCCGGCCGCCTCGGCGGGGACCATCCGCTGCACGACCACGCCCATGGCCACCCGGCGGTGGTCGATGCCCTGGCGCTGGCGGTAGGCCACGGCCCGCTCGGTGAACAGCGAGGCCCAGCACCGGACCACGTGGTGGAGGACGGCGTCCGGGCCCACGACGTCGAGGTACGTGTGCTGCTGGCCGGCGAACGAGGCCGCCGGCTGGTCCTCGGCCGTGGCGCTGGACCGCACGGCGTAGGCGTCGTGCTCGCCGAGCGCGGCCACGGCGCCGGTGATCGCCGCCGCCACGTCGTCGGGCACGGCGAGGGCGGCGATGGCCTCGCGGATCGCCGCGCTCTCGGTGCGGATCGCCTGGCGGCCGTCGGCGTCGTCCGGGTCGAGGCCGGCCAGCCGGTCGATGCCGGCGGCGAGCGCCGGCGCCCCCGCCGTGGCCCGGCGGAAGGCGGCGGTCGTGACGCAGAACCCGTCCGGGACGCGGAGCGGCTCGGGGGCGAAGGTGCCGACCCCGTCGCAGGGGCCGGCACCTTCGCCGCGGCCGGGCCTGCCGTGCCCCTCGCCGTCCGCGCCGTCGTCGCCGCGGCTGGCGGTGGCGAGCCGCATCAGCTCGCCGAGGTTGGCCCCCTTGCCGCCGACGACGTCCACCTGATTGGCGTCGACCTCCCGGAGGCCCAAGACGTACTGGTCGGCCATCTGCTCGGCCATGCACCTTCCCCTCAGTCGTGTCGGCCGGCCGGCCGACCGGGGCATCGAAACCACGTTTGGGCCGCTTGCGGCAAGCCCCCCACCGTGGGCTACGTTGACACTGGCGGGGAATGTCTCCCCCCAGGGCCCTCCTCTCAGGAGCCTCCTCAGGGGACGACGCGAGCGGCGGGTGGCGCAGACGTGCTGGTCACGGCGCGAGCCGACCGGTATTGAAACCCGGTTCCAAATCACCGGCCGTCGACAGGTACATTGCCGGCCATGCGCGGCATCGTGTTCAACGGCGAGACGGCGGAGGTGCGGACCGACGTGGAGGTCCGCCGGCCGGGCCCGGGCGAGGTCCTCGTGCGGGTGGCGGCCGCCGGGGTCTGCCACTCGGACATCTCGGTACTCGACGGCACGATCCCGTGGCCCGCGCCCGCGCTCATGGGCCACGAGGGCGCCGGCGTCGTCGAGGAGGTGGGCGAGGGCGTCACGCAGGTCCGCCCGGGCGACCACGTCGTCATCGCCACCGTGGCCAGCTGCGGCCGGTGCGACCGCTGCCAGGCCGGACGGCCGACGTGGTGCAAGCAGTCCCTCGGCAACCGGACCGAGCCGTTCACCGTGGGTGGCGAGCCGGCCAGCAACTTCGCGGCCACCTCGTCGTTCGCCGAGCTCACGGTCATCCAGGAGATCCAGGCCGTCCCCATCGACCCCGACGTCCCGCTGACCACCGCCTGCCTGATCGCCTGCGGCGTGGTGACGGGCGTCGGCTCGGTGTTCAACCGGGCCAACGTGCAGCCCGGCGAGCACGCCGCCGTGTTCGGCGCCGGCGGCGTCGGACTGTCGGTGATCCAGGCGCTGCGGATCAAGGCGGCGGCGCCGATCATCGCCGTCGACACGGTGGCGGCCAAGGGCGAGCTGGCGCTGGAGCTGGGGGCGACGCACTTCGTCGACGCCTCCCGGGAGGACCCGGTGGCGCGCATCCGCGAGCTGCTCCCCTGGTCGGACGCCGTCGTCGAGGGGCCGTTCGCCGGCGGCGGCGTGAACTGGTCGTTCGAGTGCGTCGGCCACCCCGACGTGACCGACGCCGCCGTCCGCTGCCTCGACTGGGGCGGCACGTGCGTGCAGGTGGGGGTGCCGGCGCCGGGCGTCACCTACCCCGTCCCCATCACCCATCTCACCCAGGTCGACCGGGGGATCATCGGCTCGCGGGCCGGCGCCGTCCGACCCCAGATCGACATCCCCGTGATCGTCGACCTCTACAAGCGGGGGGAGCTCGACCTCGACCGCATGGTGTCGAAGACCTACCCGATGGAGGACTTCGCCACCGTCGTCGAGGACATGCACGACGGCCGCCTCGCCCGGGGCGTCATCACGTTCTGATCGCCGCCGCCCCGCCGCCCACTCGCTGGGGTCGGCCCACCAGGCGCTCGGACACCACCCTGGTGGAGGCGACGGCCAGGACGGTCAGGACGAGTTCAGCGCCACGGCCTGACGGATCAGGTCCTTGAACGCCTCCTCGTCGAGCTCGTCGTTCTCCTTGATGTCGATGGCCCGGCGCACCTTGCCGCCCAGGCTCGAGTTGAACAGGCCGGACGGGTCCTGCAGTGACGCGCCCTTGTGGAACGTCAGCTTGACCTTGTCCTTGTACGCCTCGCCGGTGCAGATGCCGCCGTTGTGGGACCAGACCGGCACGCCGGGGTTGGTGGGCTTCACCCACTTCCACTCCTCGACGACGTCGGGGGCGGCCTCCTTGATGAGCGCCCGGACCCGACGCAGGACGTCGCCGCGCCAGTCGCCCAGCTCGCGGATCCTCTCGTCGATCTTCTTGGACGCTTCGGTCTCGGACATCGGCGCCAGAGGCTATCCAGCGACCGACGAGGCCGGCGCCACGTCGTCGGCCACCCCCGCGGCGGGTGCGGTCGCGGGCTCGGCCGCGGGCCCGGCCGCGGCGCCCGCCGGCCGCCCGGCTGCGAACCAGCAGCCGACCAGCACCAGCGGGATGCCGGCGAGCATCGCCCCGGTGACCTTCTCGTCGAGGATGACGTAGCCCAAGGCCAGGGCGACGACCGGGTTGACGTAGGTGATCAGCGGCGCCCGCGTCGGGCCGACCTCGCCGATGAGGGCGAAGAACACGACGAACGCCAGCGCCGTGCACACGACGGCCAGGGCGGCCACGGCGGCGATCGACCGGCCGGTGGGACCGCCGTCCTGGGTGGCCAGAGCCACCGGCAGGTAGGCGAGCCCGACCGCCCCGAGCGACAGCGTGATCGGCCCGAGCGCCGGCACGTCGTTGAGCCGCCGGACCACGATGAACGGGGCGACCGCGTAGCACACGGCGGTCAGCAGGACCTCGGCCACGGCCCGCGCGCTGACCGTCCCGTCGCCCCCGCCGCCGACCACCAGCCCCACGCCGACGATGCCGACGGCGAGCCCGGCGACCCGGGCCGCGTTCAGCGCCCCCTTCTCGCCGCCGGCGAACCCGATGACGGCCGCCACCAGCGGGACCGTCGAGACGAGCAGGCCGGTCAGGCCCGAGGGCAGCGTCTCCTCGGCGTGGCTGAGCAGCATGAACGGCCCCGCCATCTCGATGGCGCCGAACGCCAGCACCCACGGCCACCGGGCCAGCGCCGGGCGCAGGGCGCCGCGGTGGGCGGCCATCGGCAGGAGGAGCAGGGCGGCGCCGAGCGTGCGGCCGGCGACCACGGCGCCGGGCGCGAACGAGTCGACGGCCTCCTTGATGAACAGGTACGGCGTGCCCCAGATCACGCCCATCGCCAGGAACAGCGCCCACCCCCGACGGCTCACCCGGTCACCTCGTCACGCTCGGCCACGGCACGCACGGGCCCCGACGCTACGGCGGCAGGCGGCGTTCAGCTACCGCGACCCGTAGTGTCGGGGGAGGACATCGGTCCATGGGAGGGAGGGCGGCACCATGGCGATGCGGACGACCGGGGCGACGCGCACGACCACGGCGACGCGCCCGGTCGACACCGACTACCTCGTCGTCGGCGCGGGCGCGATGGGCATGGCGTTCACGGACGCGCTGATCGACCATGCGGACGTCCACGTGACGCTCGTCGACCGCCGGCACGGTCCGGGCGGCCACTGGCAGGACGCCTACCCGTTCGTCCAGCTCCACCAGGCCTCGGCGTTCTACGGCGTGGCGTCGACGGTGCTCGGCACCGGAGCCGTGCAGCGGGACGGGCCCGAGGCGGGGCTGCACGAGCGGGCCCGGCGCTCGGAGGTCCAGGCCTACTACGACGACCTGCTGCACCGCCGGTTCGTGGGGTCGGGCCGGGTCACGTTCCTGGGCGGCTGCGAGCACCGCGGCCCGGATCCCGAGGGCCGGCGCGGCCGGCGGGACGGGCACGGCGGGCGCCGGGTCGAGCTCGTCACCTCGCTCGTGTCGGGCGAGACCCTGCGGGTCCGGGTCCGGCGGCGGGTGGTCGACGCCACCTACCTCTCCCCCACGATCCCGGCCACGACCCCGCCGCCGTTCGGGGTCGCGACGGGCGCCCGCGTCGTCCCCGTCAACGAGCTGGCCCGCCTGACCGACGCGCCGAGCAGCTTCGTGCTGGTCGGGTCGGGGAAGACGGCCACCGACGCCGTCGTCTGGCTGCTGATCAACGGCGTGCCGCCCGACCGGATCGTGTGGGTGCGGCCCCGGGAGCCGTGGATGCTGAACCGGGCCGTGGTCCAGCCCGACCCGGTGGTGGCGCTCGGCCTGGCGGCGGACACGATGGCCGCGGCCGCCGACGCCGTCTCGCTCGACGTCCTGTTCCTTCGCCTGGAGGCGGCCGGCGTGATGCTCCGGATCGACCCGGGTGCCGTCCCCACCATGGCCAAGACGCCGACGCTCGCCGCCTGGGAGCTGGAGCTGCTCCGCACCGTCGAGCGCGTCGTGCGCCTCGGCCACGTCACCCAGGTCACCGGCGGCGAGCTGGTGTGCGAGGGCGGGACCGTCCCGCTGGCCCGCGGCGCCCTCGTCGTCCACTGCGCCGCCTCCGGCCTGCGCTACCCGCCGGTGGTGCCGATCTGGGGGCCGGACCGGATCCGCATCCAGATCGTTCGGGCCGGCTTCCCCTGCTTCGGCGCGGCGCTGGCCGGCTACGTGGAGGCGACCCGCAGCGACGGGCGCGAGGCCGGCGGTGACGCCGATCGGGAGCGGAACCGCGTGTGCCCGCCCAACCGGCTCCCCGACACGCGGGCCGACTGGGCCCGCATGCAGGTGCAGGGCGCCCGGGCGACGCAGGCCTTCGGCGCCGAGCCCGACATCGCGGCCTGGGCCGACGCCTGCGCCCTCAACCCCGCCCGCGTGGAGCCGGCGCGGCGGGCCGACCCGGTGGTCCGGGCCGCGGCCGCACGGCTGGCCGACGTGAGCGAGCGGGGCCTGGCCCGGCTGGCCGCGCTGGCCGACGCCCCCTGACCGGACGACCGGACGCGCCGACCTCGGGGGACCCGGGCCGACCCCGAGGCGGAGGCTCAGGGAAAAGATCAGGGGTTCCTCCGATGCGAACGGGGGGCGCCCCGGGCCAGGATGCCGGCGTGCAGGTCCTCGTGGAGATCAGCGGCGACGTGGATGGGCGGGTCCACGGCTCCGTCGCTCTGCCGGACGGGCGGGCGGTCCGGTTCGCAGGGTGGCTGGAGCTGCTGCGTCTCCTCGAGGACTGCACGACACCCACCCACGACGTTGCCCCCGGCGGAAGCGGCGCCGCCGGGGGCGGCGTCGTCGGAGGCGTCGTCGAGGGTCCGTCCGAGCGGGCGGCGGACCGCTCGGGCAGGTAGCGCCGGAGGCGCCTGGGGCGGCGCGGACCGCTCGGGCGCCTCGGGCGCGTCCACGGTCTCCGGCCTGGCCGCCGGTCAGCACCCGGGCCGGGCACCTCTGGCGCGTCCACCCACCCTGACGGAGCGACCGGTCAGGGCCCGGGCTCGCCGGCGTCCGGGGCCGAGGCCCCGTGCAGCATCCGGGCGGCCAGCTCGGTGCGGGACCGGACGCCGAGCTTGGCGTAGATCCGGGTCAGGTGGTGCTCGACGGTCTTCACGCTGACCACCAGCTCGGCCGCCACCTCCCGGTTGGTCCGGCCGTCGGCGACGAGCCGGGCCACGGTCGTCTCCTGGGGGGTGAGCGCGGCGGGCGGGGCGGGCGCCGACCGCTTGGCCGGCTGCAGGCCGCACGCCCGCAGCTGGCGGTCGCACCGGTCGAGCCACGGCCGGGCGCCCATGGCCGCGAACCGGCGGGCCGCGGCCCCCAGCAGCTCGGCGGCGGCGCGGCGCCGGCCGGCCCGACGCCGGCGGGCGCCCGCCTGCAGCTCGAGGCGAGCCCGTTCGAAGGGCCGGGCCGCCGCCGGGTCGAGCGCCAGGCCGGCGTCCTCGGCCCGCTCGGCCCGCTCGTCGTCGCCGAGGGCGGCCGCCACGCAGGCCTCGGCACTGTGGGCGTCGGTCCGGACCGACACGTCGGGGCAGGCGGCGGCGTCGGCCCCGAGCTGCCGGGCGACGGCGGCCGCGTCGTCGAGGCGACCGACCGCCACCAGCGCCTCCGTGTACAGCCCGCGCCAGTGGTGGATGCCCTCGGCGAGCCGGTCCCACCCCCGCTCGCGCATGCGGTCGCCGATGGCGGCGACGGTGGCGTGGTCGCCGTCGGCGGCGGCGATGCGCAGCCGGGCGTGGTCGGCCCACATGCGGGCCGGGACCAGGTCGGTAGCGTCGGCCAGCGCCGTGGCGATCGAGGCCAGGGCGCGGGCGCGCTCGACGTCGCCGACCACCGCGTGGGCGAAGGCGGCGACCCCGGCCGGGAAGGGCGCCAGCCACACGGCGTCGGCGTCGTCGGCCAGCTCGAACGCCGCCTCGGCCAAACCGGCGGCCTCGGCGGGCGCGCCGCGCCGGATGGCCACCTCGGCCAGGTACGACCGGGCGTTGATGTTGGCGTAGAGGTCGGACTGCTCGCTGAAGGCGGCGACGGCGCCGAGGTCGGCCTCCGCGCCCTCCAGGTCGTTGGACCACAGGCGCACGATGCCCCGGCCCAGGCGGGCGTCGGCCGCCTCCTCCGGCCGCTCGGCGCCCTCGAGGATGGCGGTCATCTCACCCACGGCCTCGCCGAGCCGGCCGGTGATGGCCAGGCCGTGGGCCAGCGCGGTGGCCCGCGCCGACCCCGGACCGGCCTCCTTGAGCGCCCGCCGGGCCCACGCCAGGGCGTCGTCGGTCCGCAGCTCGCCGATCGCCAGCACCGCCAGCAGCGCGGCCACCGGACCCCGTACCGACGCGTCGGGGTCGTCGGCGGCCTGCGCCCAGGCGGTCTCCAGTTGCCGGCGGGCGTCCGCGAACCGCCCGGTCGCCATGGTCTGGCGGCCGAGGACGAGGTTGCGGAGCGCGGTGTCGGCGAAGCCGGCGATCTCGTCCGCCCAGGGGCCGAGCGGCTCGCCGGCGGCCAGCAGGTGGACCGCCGCCTGGAGCACGAAGGTCTCCCGCTCCGGCCCCGACGCCGCCACACGGGCGGCGCTGAGCAGGTGGCTGGCGGCGGCGCGCCGGCCGCCGCGCGCCGCCTCCCGCTCGGCGTGCCGCACCGCCTCGGCGGCCAGGGTCGGGTCCGGCCCCTCGGCGGCGACCAGGCGGTGGCGCAGGGCCTCGTCCCCGGACGTCACGTCGGCCGCGGCCCGGTGGAGGGCGGCCCGAGTGGCGGCCGGGAGGTCCTCGTAGACGGCGGCCCGGGCCAGCCCGTGGGGGAAGGCCAGGAACCGGCCGGCCGGCGTCTCCCGCAGCTCCACCAGGCCGCGGGCCGCCAGCTCGTCGGCCGCGGCCAGCCCGCCGTCGAGCCCGGCCACCCGGGCGGCGTCGGCCAGCGGGGCCCGGACGCCCAGGACCGACAGGGCGACGAGCAGGCGGCGGGCGGCGTTCGAGCACCCGGCGACGCGCGACACGAGCAGCGTGGCGTACGACCGGGGGGCCGGGAGCGGGCCCGGGCCGGTCAGCGCCTCGTAGCTCAGCTCCTCGAGCAGGGTCGTGAGGTGGAGCGGGCTGCCGCCCGTGTGGGCCCGGAGCCGGTCGACGGCCGCCGGCGGCGCCGCCCGGCCGAACCGAAGCTGGACGAGCTCGGCCACCTCGGGGGCGCCGAGGCCCGCCAGCTGCAGCCGCACGCCGGACCGCTCGACGAGCCGGAGGAGGCCGGGCGGCAGGCGGTCGACTCCCTCGGGCCGGGTGGCGACCAGCAGCGCCGCCGGGTCGGCGCCCAGGCGCCGGGCGGTGAACGTGAGCGCCTGGAGGGAGGCGGCGTCGGCGACCTGGGCGTCGTCCACGACGGCCACCAGCGGGCGAGCCAGCTCGAGGCCGTCGAGCACCCGCAGGAGCGCGGCGCCGGCCTCGACGGGGTCGCCCGTCAGTGCGGCGCGCACCTGGTCCCGCAGCGCGGCGTCGATGGGCGCCGACCGCACCATCTGGTCGAGGACGGCGAAGTCGAGGTCGACCTCCGACTCGTCGCCGGTCCCCCACAGCACGACGGCGTCGGTGCCGGCCAGCGCCGTCTCCAGCAGCGTCGACTTTCCGAAGCCCGCCTCGCCCACGCACAGCACGACACCCGGCTCCCCGCGCCCGGCGGCCGCGACCCGCTCGCGGATCGCCGCCACCTCCTCGTTCCGGCCGACCCAGCCGCGCCACCCCACCCGCGATGCGTCCCCTCTCTCGTCCCCCTAGGACAGTAGCGACGCTGCGTTTGCCATGTGGAACAAACGCGCGCTCGAAGTTGTCGCTGGTCGGCCGCCGCGGTCGGCGGCGGCCGGGGATCCGAGGGTACGCGGCCGGGCCGGCCCGCTCCGTGAATCCGCCAGGGCCGGTGTCGGCCCGCGGGCCGACACCGGGCGGGGTCTGGGTCGGCGGCCGGCCTACGGCGTGCGGGCGATCGTGGCCAGCCAGGCCGGGGCCCCGTCCTCACCGTGGAAGCGGGTCTGGACCCGATCGCGCTCGACCGACGCCACGCGCCAGCCGCCGGCGGCGGCGAACGTCCCGGCCAGCTCGTCGCGGCCGACCGGGTGGGGCCCGGTGTCGGGCCCCTCGTCGCTGAAGCACAGGACGTACACGGTCCCGCCGGGCTCGGTCACCGCCGACAGGCTCTCGGCGTAGGCCCGGCGCTCGGCCGTGTCGAAGGCGTGGAACAGCCCGACGTCGAGCACGGTGGCGAACCGGCGCCCCAGGGGCGCCAGCCGGAGGGCGTCGAACACCCGGAACTCGGCGTCGAGGCCCCGGTCGGCCGCCTTCCAGCGGGCGGCCGCCACCGCGGTCTCGGCCACGTCGACGCCGAGCACGGCCACGCCCCGCGCCGCGAGGTGCAGCGCGTTCTCGCCGGTCCCGCAGCCGGCGTCGAGGACCGGGCCGGTGAACGCTCCGGCGCCGGCCAGGCGCACGACCGCGGGCTGGGGTCGGCCCGTGTCCCAGGGCGCCGGGCCGTCGGTGTAGGAGGCGTCCCACGGCTGGCCGGTCATCTGCTCGTGGCTGGTGGGCGCGCGGCCGCCGAACGGGTCGGGGGCGGCGGCGCCCGTGGACGGAGCGGTGGTCGCCGGCCCGGCGGGGGCCGGCGGTTCGGGCTCGGTCGCCATCGCCCGCACCGTAGGGGCCGGCGGGGCCGGTGTCTTGGAGAAACGGGAGCTGGCGGCGGAACGGGACGGTCAGGCGTCGAGGGCCCCGGCCGCCTCGCCCGGGCGGGGCTCGGCGTCGCGCCCGCCGCTCGGCCCGCCGGCGGCGCCCGGATCGCCGGTGTCACGCCGGTCGCCCGCGTCGAGGGCGGCCAGGACCGGGGCCAGGCCGACCTCGCGGGCGACGGCCCGCGCCCGGGCGGCCACGGCGGCGGCGCCCGCGTCCCCGACCGCCGCCAGCAGCCGGGCCTGGGCGAGCAGGGTCCGGGCCAGGCCGGGGCGGGTCCCGAGCCGCTCGTGCAGCCCGACCGCCTCCGCCGCGTGGCGCCGGGCGGCGTCGAGGTCGCCGCGGGCCTCGGCCAGCCGGGCCAACGCCAGGTCGGTGCCGCCCAGGAACGGCAGCGTGACGTCGAAGCCCCCGGCCAGCGGGGCCAGGCGGTCGTAGAGCGCGGCGCAGGCCGGGCGGTCGCCCAGGGCGGCCCGGACGTGGGCGGCGGCGGTCGTGAGGCCGAGCCACAGCCAGTCGCGCGGTGGCTCGGGCACCGTGCCCGCCGGCCCGACCAGCGCCCGGGCGCGGTCGAGGTCGCCGGCCTCGGCGAGCATCCAGGCCAGCAGCTCGCCGCCGACGGCGCCGAACGGGCCGTCGAGGAACGCCGCGCCGCCCTCCAGCGCCGAGTCCAGCGCCCCGCGGTCGTGGTTTATGGCCAGCCCGTAGGCGGCCAGGATCTCGTCGGCCTCCCAGCCCCGCGCCCGCCGGTAGAGGCGGTGGGTGGCGCGGGCCCGCTCCTCGGCCTCGTCGTAGCGGCCGAGGGCGACCAGCCAGCCGACCTCCGTCCAGCCCACCTGGCTGAGCAGGCCGGGCAGGCCGGAACGGTCGGCCAGCCGGCGGGCCTCGGCCAGGTCGTGCTCGAACGTGGCGCGGTCGGCCCGCTGGATGGCGGCCACCGCCCGGGCGTGGTGGGCGAGGGCGGCCAGGTCCGGGCCGACGTCGGGCCGGCCGGCGAGGTCGACCATCTCGTCGGCCACCCGCCGCTGGTCGGGGAGCGCCATGCCCCGCCACAACGCCAGGAACTGCTGCTGGAGCGCCCGGATGAGCGCGGCGGGGTCGCCGCACCGGCGGGCGCCGTCGACGGCCTGGGCCGCCACCGTGGTCGACCGGGTGGGGTCCGGGGCGTAGTAGAGGGCGTCGGCCAGGGCGCCCAGGAGCCGGGCCCGCTCGGGGGTCGGCTCGTCGCCCAGGCGGGCGAGGACCCGTTCGAGGGCGTTCACCCGCGCCTCGTTGACCTCGCCGTAGGGGCTGGTCTGCCACACGGTGCTGGCCACCAGGGCGTCGGCCGCCCGCCGGGCGGCGTCGGCGTCGGCCAGCTCCTCGGCGACGGCGATCGCCTCGAGCAGCACGTCGTGGGCTCCGCCCAGGTCGTCGGCCCGCATCCGGGCGGCGCCCAGGCGGACCAGCACGTCGTAGCGGGCGCGGCGGTCGCCGGGGCGGGCCAGGTCGAGCAGGCGCCGCGCCTCCTCGGCGTAGGCCGCCGCCGTCTCGAAGGCCACCTGGTCGTCGGCCAGGTCAGCGGCCCGCAGGGCGTAGTCGAACGCCTGCGGGGCGGTGCCGGCGAGCGCGCCCTCCCGGCCGTGGTGGACGAGGGCGGGCAGGTGGTCGTCGAGGCTGGCCGACCGCAGCCGCTCGATGGCGGCGACCACGGCCGCGTGCAGGCGGGCCCGCCGGGCCAGGCTGAGCTCGGCGGCCAGCGCGTCGGCTACGAGGGCGTGGGCGAAGCGGAGCCGCCCCGGGCGTTCCCGGTCCTCGACCAGCAGCCCCGCCTCGGCGGCGGGGTCGAGCGTGTCGAGCGCCTCGGCCACGGACAAGCCGGCGACGCGGGCCAGCACGTCGAGATCGATGGTCAGCCCGAGGACCGAGGCCGTGGACAGCAGCTGCTGGGTCGGGCCCGGCAGCAGGCTGACCCGGCGGCGCACGACGTCGAGGGCGGCGGCGGGGACGCCCGCCCGGCGGGCGGCGTCGCTGTCGTCCAGCCGGTCCTCGCGGGCGAGCAGCTCGACGAACTCACCGACGAAGAAGGGGTTCCCGCCGGTCCGCTCGTGGACGACGCGGGCGACATCGCCGGCGACGTCCCCGGCCCGGCGCCGGCTCAGCCACGTCGCCACCTCGTCCGGGGAGAGCCCGTGGAGATCGATGTGGCGGGACCCGGCCCCCCGGACCAGCTCGGCCAGGCACGACACCAGCAGCGCCGGCGCGTCGGGGCCGACCGGACGGACGGTGGCCACGATCAGCACCGGCAGCGACCGCAGCGCCCCGGCGACGAACTCGAGGGCCCGCAGCGACGAGGCGTCGGCCCACTGGAGGTCGTCGGCGACGATGAGCAGCGGCCGGGTCGACGAGCGCAGGGCCGCCACCATGGCGTCGTGGAGGGCCAGCCGGTCGGCGGCGGGGTCGATCGTGTGGACGCCGCCACCCACGGCGCTGAGGGCCCGGCGGGCGTCGTCGCCGATGACGCCCGCCGCCACGAGCTGCTCGGCGATCTGCGTGTAGCCCCAGAACGGGGCGGAGGAGGCGCTCTCCAGGCAGCGGGCCCAGACCACCACCATCCCGTCGACCCGGGTGGCGGCCACCAGCTCCTCGGCCAGGCGGGTCTTGCCGATGCCCGGCTCGCCGGTGATGACGACGGCCCGGCCCTCGCCGGCTGCGGCGCGGCGGGCGGCGTCGACCAGCCAGCCCAGCTCAGCCTCCCGGCCGACCAGGCCGACCCGGTCGCCGGCGACGTCGGCGAGCCCGGCGACGCCCGCCGGTCCGGCGGGGCCGGCCGGGTCGGGGGCGGGGGCACCGGCCACGTCGGCGAGCGCGGCGACGTCGGCGAGCCCGGCGACGGCCGCCGGTCCGGCGGGCGGTGCACTCGCCGAGGGGTCCGGGGCGGGCGGCACCGGAGCCGACGGGAGCGGGGCGGACGGGGCGGGCGGCACCGGGGCCGACGGGACCGGGGCGGGCGGGGGCGGCCCCGGGGCCATGAGGTGGGGGGCGTGGGCCAGGATGTCGGCCTCCAGGGCCCGCAGCTCCGGGCCCGGCTCGACCCCGATCTCCTCGGCCAGCGTCCGGCGGGCCTCGGCCAGCGACCGCAGCGCGTCGGTCTGCCGCCCGGCCCGGTACAGCGCCAGGGCCAGCAGCCCGCGCAGCCGCTCCCGGAACGGGTGGGCGGCCACCGCCGCCTCCAGCCCGGCGATCAGGTCGCGCCCGCCGCCCAGGGCCAGCCGGGCCTCGAACGCCCCCTCGAGCGCGTCGGCCTGGGCCACCTCCAGGCGGGCCGCGGCCCCGGCCACCCACGGCTCGCCCGCCAGCTCGGGCAGCAGCGGGCCGTACAGCTCGAGCGCGGCCTCGTAGTGGGCGGCGGCCGCCGCCGGGTCGCCGCCCGCCAGCGCCGCCCCACCCACCGCCACCAGGTCCTCGAACCGGGCAACGTCGACGTCGGCGCGGTCGACCCGGAGCCGGTAGCCGCCCGGCTCGGTCACCAGCACGGTGTAGGGCTCGCCGGCCCGGTGGTCGGGCTCGAGGAGGCGCCGCAGCTTGGAGACGTAGGCCTGGAGCGACGCGTCGGCCCGGGCCGGGGCCCCGCTCCCCCACACACGGTCGATCAGCTCGTCGGCGGGCACGAGGCGGCCGGGGTCGACCACGAGCACGGCCAGCACCGCACGCTGCTTGCGCCCGCCGAGGTCGATGGGCCCGCCGTCGCGGTGGACGGCGAGACCGCCGAAGACCCGGAACGGCAAGGGGGTACCCGGGGCGTTCATCGAGGCCAGCCGAGCGTGCCGATCTCCCCCGCCGGGCACCGCGGGGCGCGCCGGGAGCACTGTCGCCGGGGACGCGGTCGCCGAACGCGCGGTCGCCAAACTCGAGGCCATACCACCACGACGACGCAGGGACCTCGGATGTGACAGGGGCCCGGGACGGGACACGGCCCGGGGATCGGACGCTTGGACGGTCGACACGGGCGGCGCGGAGGTCAGGGCTCGGCCGGCGCCGCCGGGCGCCGGCCGGGGCGATCGCCGTCCTCGAGGGCGGCGCACAGGAAGCACAGGAGGCAGCAGCTGGCGTGCCCGTGGCGGGCCGCCGGGTCCGGCGCGGCCGGTCGGCTGTCGGTGGGGGGTGGGGCCGTCGGGGATCGCATGGCTCGCATGGTGACGGGCGGGACCCCGGGCTGTCGTCGGCCCCCGGATGGTTCGTGGCCTGCTGCCGGCGGCGGACCCCCGGTGCCCCCTACATCCCGGGATGTAGGGGGTGGACCCTTCCCGGGAAGGATGTGGACCCGCAGGTCACGCGCCTACTGTCGGCCGCATGGAGTCCGGTGGTCGTTGGCGCCCCGACTGGCGGGACGTTGCGCTCGCGCTCGTGACGGCCGCCTTCCTCGTCGCCACCGCGGTGGGCGGCGATCGCGGGAGCGAGCTCGACGCGCTCGGGTGGGGGCTCGTGCTGACCCCCGCGCTGGTGCTGGCGGCCCGGCGCCGCGCACCCACGGCCGTGCTCGTGGTCGTGATGGGGTGCCTGCTCGCCTACCAGCTGCGCGACTACCCCGAGATGCCAGCCGTGCCGGTGCTCGTCGCCGTGTTCACCGCGGCGCGGGCGGGACGCCGGGTGGTCACGATCGCCGTCGCCAGCGTCGTCCTGGTCGCCGGGGTGCTGGCCGTACGCCCCGACCCGGGCGAGGCTTGGCACGAGGCCAGCGAGCGGCGGGTGCTGATCATCGGCTGGGTGGTGTCGGCCGGGGTGACCGCCGAGGTGATCCGGCAGCGGGAGGCGGCGGTCCGGGCCGCCGAGGAGCGGGCGGCCGAGGCCGAGCGCACCCGCGAGGAGACCGCCCGCCGCCGGGCCGGGGAGGAGCGGCTGCGGATCGCCCGCGAGCTGCACGACTCGCTCACCCACAGCATCTCGGTCATCAAGGTGCAGGCCGGGGTGGCGATCCACCTGGCCCGGAAGCGGGGCGAGGAGGTGCCCGAGGCGCTGCTCGCCATCCAGGAGGCCAGCCGCGACGCCACCCGCGAGCTGCGGGCCACGCTGGAGGTGCTGCGGTCGCCCGACGCCGGCGCCGAGGCGAACAGCCTGGGCGGCGACGCGGCCGGGAGCGGCCTCGACCGGCTGGGCGAGCTGGTCGAGCGGGCCGGCGCCGCCGGGGTGCCGGCCACGGTCGCGGTCACCGGCGACCGGCGGCGCCTGCCGGCCGAGGTCGATCGGGCCGCCTACCGCATCGTCCAGGAGGCGCTGACCAACGTCGGACGCCACGCCGGGCGCCCGGCGAGGGCGACGGTCCGCCTCGACTACCGGCCCGACAGCCTGGCCGTCCAGGTCGAGGACGACGGCCGCGCCCGCCCCGACGCGCCCCCGGTGCCGGGCACCGGGCTCATCGGCATGCGGGAGCGGGTCACCGCCTTGGGCGGGACGCTGCACGCCGCGCCCCGGGCCGAGGGCGGCTTCGCCGTGCGGGCCGTGCTGCCCACCAACGGGCGGCCGGTCGCCGGGGCGGAGGCGCCCGGTGCCGGGGAGCACACCGGTCCGGTCGCCACGGACGCGGCGCCGACGTGATCCGGGTCCTCCTGGCCGACGACCAGCCGCTCATCCGCGGCGGGTTCCGGGCCCTGCTCGACGCCGAGGACGACATCGAGGTCGTGGGCGAGGCGCCGGACGGCGAGCAGGCCGTGGCGCTGGCCGCCCAGCACGTCCCCGACGTCGCGCTCATGGACGTGCAGATGCCCGTCCTCGACGGCATCGAGGCCACCCGACGCATCGCCGCCGACCCCCGCCTCGACGGCGTGCACGTCGTGATCCTCACCAACTACGGGATCGACGAGCACGTGTTCAACGCGCTGCGGGCCGGTGCCAGCGGGTTCCTGGTCAAGGACATCGAGCCGGACGACCTGCTCCACGCCGTGCGCGTCGCCGCCCGGGGCGACGCCCTGCTGGCGCCGGCCATCACCCGGCGGCTGATCGGCGAGTTCGTGTCCCGGCCGCCCGACCACCAGGTCACCGACGCCCTGGCCGAGCTGACCAACCGGGAGCGCGAGGTCGTGGCGCTCGTGGCCCGGGGGCTGAGCAACGACGAGATCGCCGCCCACATGGTCATCAGCCCCACCACCGTGAAGACCCACGTGAGCCGGGCGCTGAGCAAGCTCCACGCCCGCGACCGGGCCCAGCTCGTCGTCCTGGCCTACGAGTCGGGCCTGGTCACGCCGCGCAGCGCCCCGCAGGCGGGCTCCTGACCGGGCCGCGCACCGCTCGAGGGCCGGCCCGGCGTCGTGACGGCGGGGGCGCTCGCGTGGCGGCGGCGACCGGGCCGGCGATACTGGGCCGGCGTGACGGCCGCCGACGTCTACCGGGAGTGGCAGCCGCCGCCCGAGTGGCGGCACGCCGTCGCCTGCTGCTGGGAGCAGGTCGTGGCCGCCGACCGGGTGCAGCACGTCGTGCCCGACGGCCACGCCGACCTGCTGATCCACGCGTCGGGCCGTATCGAGGTGGTCGGCCTGCAGGACCGGGTCGCCCTGCCCGCGCTGCCCCAGGGCACCCACATCCGGGGCATCCGACTGCGGCCCGAGGCCGTGGCGCCGGCGTTCGGCGTCACCGCCTCGTCGCTGCGCAACCTCACGGTGACGGCCGAGGACGTGCTCGGCGCCCGGGGCGCCGCCCGGCTGCTCGACCCCCGGGCGCGGGACCGGTGGCTGCGGGACGTCGCCCCCGACGGGCGGACGGCCGCCGCCGTCCGCCTGCTGGCCGATACCACGGTGGCGGACGCCGCCGACCAGCTGGGCATCACCGACCGCCACCTGCGGAGGGTGCTGCTCACCGAGGTCGGGCTCACCCCCAAGGCCTTCCAGCGGGTGCTCCGCCTCCAGCGGTTCCTGGCCGCGGTCGAGGGCCGGCGGGAGATCGCCGCGGCCGCCGCCGCGTCCGGCTACGCCGACCAGGCCCACCTGACCCGCGAGGCTCGCGCCCTCACCGGCGAGACCCCGCGGGCCCTGCTCCGACGGCGCGGCCTCGCCCCCTGAGGGGCGCGGCCCTGCGGTCCGTCCGGGCGGTCAGGGCAGGTCGGACGGCTCGTCCACCGCGGTGACGCCCCCGTCGACCACGACCGCCTGGCCGGTCAGGAAGGCGGCGTCGGCCGACAGCAGGAACCGCACGACGCCGGCGACGTCGTCCGGCTCGCCGATGCGGCGCAGCACGCTGCGCGCCGCGTAGCGCTGCTTCGTCGCCTCGTCCGCGTTCAGCATCGGCGTGTCGATGTAGCCCGGGCAGACGCAGTTGACCCGGACGCCCTTGGGCCCCAGGTGGTCGGCCAGCGAGCGGGTCAAGCCGATCAGCCCCGCCTTCGACGAGCAGTACGAGGGGATGGCCCCGTGGCCCACGACGCCCTCGATCGAGGCGATGCCCACGACGGCCGAGCCGGGGTGCGCCACCAGGTCGTCGAGGAGCAGCTCGGTCAGGCGGGCGTGCGCCGTGAGGTTCACGTCGAGCACCCGCTGCCAGGCGGCCCAGTCGATGCGGCCGACCGGCGCCGGCGCCACGATGCCGGCCGCATGGACCAGCCCCCCGATGGACGGGAGCGCCTCCCGGGTCCGGGCCAGGGCGGCGCCGAGCGCGGCGGCGTCGGTGACGTCCACCGTCACGCCGACGGTCGGCACCCCGGACGCAGCGGCGAGCGCGGCCGCCGTCTCCTCGACCGCCGGGCCGTTGACGTCCCACACCGCCACGGGGCGGCCCGCCGCCGCCAGGTGATCGGCGCAGGCCCGGCCGATGCCGGAGGCGCCGCCGGTCACGACGACCCCCGTGGTGACGGGATCCCTCATAGTGCCCGCAATCTAGTTGCGGGTCGGGTCTCCGGACCGGCGGGCGGCCGCGGGCCGTCCGGGCGACCGGCCAGGCGCCGGGCCGTCGGGCAACCGGCTAGGCGCCGGGCAGGCCGAGGATGCCGGCCAGCAGCTCCATCGAGCGCAGCCAGCTGTCCAGGTCGGTCCGCCACGGCGCGGCCACGACGTGCTGGACGCCGGCGGCCTCGAACCCCGCCCGCTCCCGGGCGATCTCGTCGGGGTCCATGCCCTGGGGGTCCCAGCCGGTGCGCAGCGAGATCGTGAACCGGTCGGGGTCGGGGTGGTCGTGCCGCAGGCGGGCGATCGGCTCGGCGACCGTGTCGGGCTTCAGGCCGATGAGCTGGAACCCCTGCGCCCGACGGGCCCGGCGATAGGCCGCGTCGCTGCCGCCGCCGATCCAGATCTCGATGGGGTGCGCCGGCTTGGGCAGGACCCGCAGGTCGTCGAAGGCGTAGAACTCGCCGTGATACGAGCTGGGGTCGGTCCGCCAGCAGGCGTCGAGCACGTCGAGGATCTCGTCGGTGCGCCGGCCCCGGGTGTGGAAGTCCTGCCCCAGGGCCCGGAACTCGGCCTCGCTCCAGCCCACGCCGATGCCGAGGCGCAGGCGGCCGCCGCTCAGGTTGTCGAGCGAGGCCGTGGCGTTGGCCAACCACAGCGGGTGGTACTGGCTCGCCACCAGGACGCTCGTGCCCAGCCCCACGGTCGTGGTGGCGGCCGCCGCCCAGGCGAGCGTCAGCAGCGGGTCGAACAGGTAGGGCGAGGGGTAGTCCTGGTCGGCGGGCTGGATCACGTGGTCGCTGACCCAGACGTCGGCGAAGCCGAGCTCCTCCGCTCGGCGGGCGGCGGTGGCGATCGCGTCGGAGCTCGCCGCCCGGCCGTACTGGGGAAGGTGGATCCCGAAACGCATCGGTAGACCCAACCACACCGCCCGGGCCGCCGGCACGGCCGGCGCCCGGAGCCGGCCGGGCCGCGGAGCCAGCCGTGGATGCCCGGCCCGCGATCCGGAGCGGACGCAGGTGCCCGGGCCCGGCCGCGGAGCCAGCCGTGGATGCCCGGCCCGCGATCCGGAGCGGACGCAGGTGCCCGGGCCGGGCCGGCGGACCTAGGGTCCGACCGCCGGGCGACCGAGGTGGCGCCCGCGAACCGGAGGGAAGGGGCGTACGAGATGGCAGACCGGACCTTGGAGGGTCGTTCCGTGATCGTGACCGGCGGCGGCACCGGCATCGGCGCCGCCTGCGCCCGCCGGGCGGCCGCGGAGGGCGCCCGGGTGACGATCTGCGGCCGCACCGAGAGCCGGCTGGAGGCCTCGGCCGAGCGCATCCGGGGCGAGGGCGGTGAGGTCCAGGTCGTCGTGGCCGACGTCACGGTCGAGGACGACGTGGCCCGGCTGGTGGCGGCCGCGGCCGAGTTCGGCGGCGGGCTCCACGGCGTGGTGGCCAACGCCGGCGGGGGCGGCGGACTCGGGCCCTACCACCTCCAGGACGCCGAGGAGTTCCTGCGGGTGCTGCACCTCAACGTGCTCAGCACGATGCTGTGCATCAAACATGCGGTCCCCCACCTGGCCCGGGCGGGCGGCGGGTCGTTCGTCGGCATGTCGTCGATCGCCGGCCACGTGACCCACCCGTACTTCGGCGCCTACCCGGTGGCCAAGGCCGGCATCGAGTCGATGGTGCGCAACGCGGCCGACGAGTACGGCGCCCACAAGATCCGGTTCAACGCCGTCCAGCCGGGCTTCATCGCCACCGAGGTCATGGAGGGCATCGAGCGGGGCGGGCCGGTGTGGGAGAGCTACGTCTCCCAGACGCCGCTCGGCGACGTGGGCCAGCCCGAGGACGTGGCGGACGTGGTCCGGTTCCTGCTGTCGGACGAGTCCCGCTGGATCACCGGCCAGACCATCGCCGTCGACGGGGGCCACTGCCTCCGCCGGGGCCCGGACTTCGGCCCCTACGTCGAGCTGATGCACGACGCCGCCGCCCTCGACCCCACCACCGGCTGATGGGCCTGCTGGTCAGCCCCGGCGAGCGCGTGCGCAAAGCCCAGCCCCGGGCCTGGCTCCGCCTCTCGGCCTGAACGGCCGGCGCGGCGTCACGCCGGCGGGGGTGCGGGCCGGCCCGCCCGGGCCAGCACCGCCATCGCCGCGTTGTGCCCCCCGACGCCGCTGACCCCGCCGCCGCGGCGGGCGCCGGCCCCGCACACGAACAGGTTGGCGACCTCGGTCTCGGCGCCCCAGGCCCCGGGTCGGGCGTCGGGGCCGGCGGCGTCGGCGTCCCCGTCCACCCCGCCCGCCGGGTCCGCCCCGCCGGCCCAGGGCCAACTCAGGTCGCCGTGGAAGATGTGGCCGCCTGGCAGCGCCAGGCTCGCCTCGAGGTCGGGCGGGCTGACGGCCTCCAGGCACGGCCGGCCCTCGGCGTCGCGGGCCAGGCACGCCTCGATCGGCTCCACGAGGTGGGCGTCGAGGCCCGCCAGGTGGCGGCGGACGGCCTCGGCGCGGACGGCGTCCCCCGCCTCCGCGAACAGCCGGGCGGGAGCGTGCAGCCCGAACAGCGTGAGCGTGTGCACGCCCCGGGCCGCCAGGTCGGGGCCGAGGATCGACGGGTCGGTCAGCGTGTGGCAGTACACCTCGCCGGGGAGCGGGTCGGGCAGGCGCCCGGCGGCGGCCGCGGCGTGCGCCGCCTCCAGCGCGGCGTAGCCCTCGTCGACGTGCAGCGTGCCGGCGAACGCCACGGCCGGGTCGTGGCCGCTGCGCAGCCGGGGCAGCCGGTCGAGGACCATGTTGAGCTTCATCTGGGCACCCTCGGGCGCCGGCGCCGCAGGACCGCCGGCCGGGGCGTTCCCAGAGCCGCCGGCCGCCGCGCCCGCCGCCTCCCCCGCCGGCCCGGTCCGGCCCCGCAGCCGGTCGAGCACGGCCGGCGCCACGCCGACCAGCACGTACGACGCGCCCAGCGTGCGCTCGGCGCCGTCCCGCCGCCAGGTGACCGCCGCCTCCCGCCCGTCGGCGGCGACGGCGACGACCTCGGCCCCGGTCACCAGCTCGGCGCCGGCGGCCCGGGCCGCCCGCTCCAGCTCGGCGGCCATCGCCCCCATGCCCCCGACCGGGACGCGCCACTCGCCGGTGCCGTTGCCGATCACGTGGTACAGGAAGCAGCGGTTCTGGCGCAGGCCGGGGTCGTGGGCCGAGGCGAACGTCCCGATCAGGGCGTCGGTGAGCACCACGCCCCGCACCGCGTCGTCCCGGAACGTGGCCTCCAGCGTTGCGCCCAGCGGGCGGGCCACCAGCCGGTCCCACACCGCCTCGCCGACACGGCGGCGCATCTCGCCGGCCGTCCGGAGCGGCTCGAGGAGCGTCGGCGCCACCGCCCGAGCCAGCCGGGCGACGTCGGCGTAGAACGCCCGCCAGGCGGCGTACTCCGCGTCGGACCCGGTGAGCTCCCGGAACGACGCCTCGGTCGCCGGCCCGGGGTCGCGCTCGACCAGCAGCGCCCGGTCGACGCCGCCCCGGCGGACCGGCGTGAACGACGCCACCCGTCGCGACGCCAGCCGCACCCGCAGGCCCAGGTCGGCGACGATCCGGTCGGGCAGCAGGCTGACCAGGTAGGCGTACCGCGACAGCCGGGCGTCGACGCCGGGGAACACCCGCCCGCTCACCGCCGCCCCGCCCATGTGCCCGGCTCGCTCGAGCACGCACACCGACAGCCCGGCCCGGCCCAGGTAGGCGGCCGCCACCAGGGCGTTGTGGCCGCCGCCCACCACGACCACGTCGTAGCGGTGGCGCGCCGGGTCCCGGTCGGTCACGCCGCCAGTGTGGCGCCCCGGGGCGGGGCGGCACCACGGTCCGCCGCCGCGCCGTCTCCCGGACGGCGCCCGGTCCGCTCCTCGAGCCCCGGCCCGGCCCCGCCCGTCCCGCCGGGTTGGCCCCCGGGCGGGCCGGCGGCATCGTGGGCGGGTGGGGACGACGACCGCGACGCTGGCCGAGGCCGACTGGGAGGCGCACCGCCCCGCCGTCTTCGGCGCCGCCTACCGGATCCTCGGCAGCGTGGCCGAGGCCGAGGACGTGACCCAGGAGGTCTGGCTGCGGGCCGCGGCCGCCGACCTCGACGCGGTCCGGAACCTGCGGGCCTGGCTGGTGACCATCGCCGCCCGCCTGTCCTACAACGTGCTGGAGTCGGCCCGCGCCCGGCGGGAGTCCTACGTCGGGCCGTGGCTGCCCGAGCCGCTGCCGACCGGGCCGGACGCCGCCGCCCCGGTCCTCGCCGACGAGTCGGTCACCACCGCGATGCTCGTGATCATGGAGACGCTCACGCCGGCCGAGCGGGTGGCGCTGGTCCTCCACGACGTGTTCGACGTCCCGTTCGCCGAGGTCGCCGAGGTGCTGGGCGCGACGCCCGCCACCTGCCGCAAGCTGGCCTCGCGGGCCCGGTCCCGGGTGGCCGCCGTCCGGGAGCGGCCCCGGGCGTCGCGGGCCGAGACCGAGCGGATCCTCACGGCGTTCAAGGCGGCGGCCGACGCCGGCGACGTGGCCACGCTCGTCGAGCTGCTCGACCCCGACGCCGTCTACGTCGCCGACGGCGGCGGCAAGGTGACCGCCGCCCGCCGCCCGGTCCACGGCGCCGAGCGGATCGCCCGGCTGGTGGCCCGGGTCACGGGCCTGGCGCGACCCGACACCGCGCGCATCGTCGAGGTCAACGGCCTCCCCGCCCTCGCCAGCTACCGGGGCGGCCGGCCGCTCTGGCTCGACACGGTGGAGGTCGTCGACGGACGGATCACAACCGTCCGCCGCCTGGCCAACCCCGACAAGCTCGCCCGCCTCGGTCGCATCTGAGGCCGCTGTCACATCTGCCTCGGTCGCATCTGAGGCCGCTGTCACATCTGCAGCTGTCACATCTGAGGCCGCTGTCCTGTCTCCTTGCCGAGCCCTCCCGACCGGGAGGCCCCTCCCGAGCCCGGGAGGCGAGGCAGAGAGGAGCAACACATGGCACGTGTCGTGATCGTCGGCGGCGGGTTCGCCGGGGTGTGGAGCGCGGCGGGCGCCGCACTGGCCCGAGGCGACGCCGACCTCCGCATCACGCTCGTGGCGCCGGACGACCACCTGGTGCTGCGGCCCCGCCTGTACGAGCCGGAGCCCCAGCGGGCCACGGTCGAGCTGCGCCGGATCCTCGACCCCATCGGCGTCGAGCACGTCCGGGCCTGGGTCGACACCCTCGACACCGACCGGCGCGTCGTGGTCGCCGGCGACGAGGAGATCGCCTACGACCGGCTGGTCCTGGCGACCGGCAGCAGGCTCGTCCCGCCCCGCGGCCTGCCCGGTGCCGAGCGGGTGTTCGACATCGACACGCTGGCCGGGGCCACGCGCCTCACGGAGCACCTGCGCGGCCGCACCGGCTACGACGCCGTGGTCGTCGGGGCCGGGTTCGTCGGCCTGGAGGCCGCCACCGCCCTGGCCGCCCGGGGCCGGGTGGTGCTGGTCGACCGGTCGGACGTGGTCGGCGCCCCGCTCGGTCCGGGCCCGCGGGCCGCCATCGAGGCGGCGCTCGACGAGCTGGGCATCGAGCGGCGCCTGCGCACGACCGTGACCCGGGTCGGCGACGGGTACGCCCAGGTCGCGGACGGGAGCCGCCTGCCGGCCGACGCCGTGGTCTGGTCGGTGGGGCTGCGGGCCAGCGCGCTGACCCGGCAGCTGGTCGCCCCCGACGCCGGCGGCCTCGACCACCTCGGCCGGGTGCCCGTGGACCGACGGCTGCGGGCGGCCCGGCCCGGCGTGTTCGTGGCCGGCGACACCGCCGCCGCCCCCTTCGACGACGAGCACACGGTCATGCAGGCCTGCCAGCACGCCACCCCGCTCGGCAAGGTGGCCGGGTACAACGCGGCGGCCGACCTGCTCGGCAAGCCGCTGCGGGACTTCACGCCCGGCCCGTACGTGACCTGCCTCGACCTCGGCGGCGCCGGGGCGATCTTCACCCGGGGCTGGGACCGCAAGGTCATGGCCACCGGCGCCGAGGCCGCGGCGATCAAGCGGGGGATCAACCGGGCGATCCACCCGCCGGTCGACGACGCAGCGGCGATCCTGGCCGCCGCCGACCGGGTCCGCTTGGAGCTGCCGTTCTTCCCCCGGGAGGACGGGGACGCCGCGGGCGGCGGCGACTCGGCCGCCGCCTGACGGTTGGGCCGGGTGTCGAGCGGCCGGAGGCGCCCGTAGGGTGCCGGGGATGGAGCTGCGCCCGGTGTCAGCGCGCGACCCGCTGGTCGCCCCGCTGCTCGCCGACCTGACCCGCGAGTACGCGGCGCGCTACGGCGAGACCGGCGAGATGGCCACCGTCGCGCCCGAGGAGTTCGACCCGCCGGCCGGCACGTTCCTTGTGCTGGTCGACGGCGGCGAGGTCCTGGCCGGCGGCGGCCTGCGCCGGCTGGACGACGGCGTCTGCGAGGTCAAGCGGATGTGGACGGCCCCCGGGCACCGGCGCAAGGGCTACGCCTCCCGGGTGCTCACCGCGCTGGAGGACGCAGCCCGGGCGGCCGGCTACCGGACGCTCCTGCTCGAGACCGGCCCCCTGCAGCCCGAGGCCTACGCCTTGTACACGGGCCGCGGCTACCGCCGCATCCCGGTCTACGGCCGCTACCACCTGGCCCGGGCCTTCCGGCTCGACCTCGACCCGCCGGGCGACTCGGCAGGCCCCACCCCCTGACGTTTCCATGAACACGGGCGTTCATGGTGGCTAGGGTCGGCCCATGCGCCCTGCGGCCCCGCCCCGCGCCCTGTCCCTCCTGCTGGCGGCCGCCGTGCTCGCCGTCGCCGCCTGCTCGGGCGGCGGGGGCGGCGGCGACCGCGCCGACGGGGACGACGAGGGGGCCGGCCGCGAAGGCGGGTCCGAGGCGGCGGAGGCCGAGGAGTACACGGGCCCCGTCGAGGGCTTCTACGACGTGCCCGACCCGCTGCCGCCCGGCGAACCCGGCGACCTGATCCGCACCATGCCGATCGAGGCGCCGGAGGGGCAGGTCGGCCTGCGCATCATGTACCACTCGACCGACGCCGCCGGCGACGACCGGGCCGTCACCGGCGTTCTCTACCACCCCACTGCCGAGCCGCCCGAGGGCGGGTGGCCGATCCTGGCCTGGGCCCACGGCACGACCGGCATCGCCCCGCAGTGCGCGCCCAGCCGCGGGCCCCTGGCGCCGCCGACGTTCGGGGTCGAAGGCGTGATCGTCGCCGCCGACTACCAGGGTCTGGGGCCGAACGGCCAGCTGCACCCGTACCTGTCGGCCGCGGCCGAGGGGCACGCGGTGGTCGACAGCGTCGCCGCCGCCCGGGCCCTGTCCGAGGCCCACGCCGGCGACCGGTGGGCGGTGGCGGGCCACTCCCAGGGCGGGCACGCCGCGCTGGTGACCAACGAGATGGCGGCCGACCGCCTGCCCGACGCCGAGCTGGTCGGCACCGTGGCCATCGCCCCGGGGGCGCAGCTGGCGGAGACCTACGGCGACGAGGTCCAGACCCGGATCATCACGGCGATCGTGCTGTTCGGCGCGGCCGCCGAGAACGCCGGGCCCGACGCACCGGACGTCGATCCCCGTGACTACCTGAGCCCCGAGGTCTACGAGGCGGCCGCCGATGTCATGGAGGACGCCTGCCTGGGCGAGATCATCTCGACGCTGCTCCCGTTCGCAGGTCGCGAGGACTTCTTCACCACCGACCCCCGGACCGAGGCCGCCGGCACCGCCTGGCTGGAGCAGAACGACCCCGGGCAGGTCCGGTCGGACGCGCCGCTGCTGCTCGTGCAGGGCGGGCGGGACACGATCGTCGTCCCCGCCCGCACCGAGGCCCTGGTCGACCGGCTGTGCGACCTCGGCCAGGTCGTCGACCGCATCGACCTGCCGAACGCCGACCACGACACCGAGCCGCGGGAGGCCGCCGACGAGATCGAGGCCTGGCTCGACGCCCGGTTCGCCGGCGAGGAGGCGCAGGACGACTGCTGAGGGGCCCGGCGGCTGAGCCGGCGACCGGCTGAGCGGCCGAGCGGCTGAGCCGGCGACCGGCTGGCGGCGGGAGGGCCCCGAGCTCGGCCAGGTCCGCCAGGTCGAGGCGACGGACCTTGCGCCTGTGGGCCAGCCAGTTCACGACCTGGCGGCCACGCCGTCCAGCAGCAGCGTCCCGCCCCGCGCGAACGTCGCCCACCCCTTCGTCGTCAAACGGCCAGCGACACCAGCGTCGACTCGGGCCTGCCTCGGAGCCGGCGTCGGCCCGGCGTCGCGCCGATGAGTTCGCGCCGGCCCACCGGTCGTACCTGGTGACGTCGGCAACGGAGGCCCCCCATGAGCAACCCCACGAGCGCACTACCGCTCTCGGGCGACGGCAACCTCGCCCGCAGCGACGTCCAGGTCCGGTTGCCCGCCCAGGACCTGGAGCGGGCCCGGCGCTGGTACGCGGAGAAGCTGGGCCTCGAACCCGTCGAGGAGCGGGAGGGCGGCCTCCGCTACCGGTGCGGCTCGACGCTGTTCTCGCTGTTCGCGTCGTCCGGCGCCCCGTCGGGCACGCACACGCAGATGGCCTGGAAGGTGGCCGACATCGAGGCCACCGTGGCCGAGTTGCGGGCCCGGGGCGTCGAGCTCGAGGTCTACGAGCTCCCCGGGACGACGGAACGGGACGGCATCGTCGACATCCCCGGCACCTACCCGTCGGAGGGCGGGGTCGGCGAGCGGGCCGTCTGGTTCCGCGACTCCGAGGGCAACGTCATGGGCGTCGGGCAGGCCGTCGCCGCACCGGGCCCGGCCTGAGGGGGCAGGGCTGCCGGCCGTCTACCCAGGCCGGGCCGCCGGGACGGGGCGGGGGCGGGGCGGAAGGGGTCGCGGCGCGGCGTGCGGTGGGCCGATGGCACGGCACGGCTTCGAGTCGTCTGCGAGATCGAGCCGGCGACCACGCCCGACCTCACCCGGGTTCCGCCACCAGATCGGCGTGCTGGCCCCGGTGGCGTCGTCCTTCCTGGTCTCCGACAACCACATCGGGCGAGCGACGGTGTCCAGGTCGCCGCCCGGCTCGAGCAGCGCCCGGGCTGACCGGCGGGCCGGGGCCGGGGCAGCGTCCGCAGCCGGGCGGGGGGCACGGCCGGCGAGCGGCAGGCGGCCCGGCCAGCGGCAGGCTGGGTCAGTCGGCCAGGGCCCGTTCCAGCGCCGCCAGGGTGGCGCCCGACAGGTCGTAGCGGATGTTGTTGTCCTTGAGCTGGGGGCCGGACCAGTTCGGCAGCAGGCCGCGCTCGTGGCAGAAGAACTGGGCCTCGATGTTCGTGCCGTTGAGTGCCTCGGCCTCCGGCTCCGTGCACAGCCAGCGCACGACCTTGCCCACCACCTCGGGCGGGGCGCCGTCGTTGGCGATGCCGAACTTGGCCATGTCCTGGGCGATGCGCTCGGTGGCGATGAGGCCGGGCTGCACGTTGAAGCAGCGGATGCCCTGGTCGGCCAGCTCGACGGCCAGGAACCCGGCGATGCGGTGGAACGCGCCCTTGGAGACGCCGTACCCCATGCCCCAGCCCCCCTCGCCGGCGGGCTTGGTGGGGTCGGCGTAGCCCGACGCGGACGTGATGTCGACGATCGTGCCCCCGCCCCGGGCGATCATCGCCGGCAGCGCCGCCTTGTTGATGACCAGCGGGGCCAGGACGTTCGCCCGGATCTGCGCCTCGATCAGCTCGACCGGCGTGTCGAGGAACCGGTCCATGTGCCCGGGACCGATGTAGCGGCCGTTGTGGACGATCACGTCGATCCGACCCAGCTCGCCCAGCGCCCGCCCGACCGCCCGCTCGAGCGACGAGAAGTCGAGCAGGTCGGCGGGCACCACCAGCGCCCGTCCGCCGGCCTCCTCCACCAACGCGGCGGTGGCGCGGAGGCTGCCCGGCAGCGGCGAGGTGTCCGACGCCACGAGCGTGGACGAGTGCTCCCGCGCCTCGCCGTCGTTCACGGTCCGGGCCGTCACCGCCACGTCGAAGCCGGCGGCGGCCAGCTCGACCGCACACGCCTTCCCGATCCCCCGGCTGGCGCCGGTCACGAACGCCACCGGACGGCCGTCGTCGTCGGTCATCGTCTCCTCCCCCTCGCATGTTTGCATACAATATGCGGTCGCGGCGACGACGTCCGCTGGCGCCGTCCGGCGGACGCCGGCCAGCGGCCGACGCTCGGCGTCAGGCGGACGGCAGGGTGAAGGTCACCGCCGCCCCGCCGCCCGGCTCGTTGCGGGCTGCGATCGTCCCGCCGTGGGCCTCGACCAGGTCGCGGGCGATCGACAGGCCGAGCCCGCTACCGGTGGAGTCGGCCGAGCGGGTGAACCGGTCGAACACCGTGTCCAGGGCGTCGGGGGCGAAGCCGGGGCCGGCGTCGGTCACCGTGATGCGCACGCCGCCGTTCGGGCCGTCCGGGCCGTCCGGTCCGACGGGGCCGTCCGAGCCGACGGTGCGGGCGGACTCGACGGCTACACGCACGGCGCCGCCCGCCGGCGTGTGGCGCACCGCGTTGGCCAGCAGGTTGTCGAGGATCTGGCGGACGCGGGTCGGGTCGACGTCGAGCTCGGCGCCGGCGACGTCCGGCTCGACGGCGGTGGCCAGCAGCACCCCCGCCCGCTCGGCCCGGGCCGCGTGCCCGGTGACGGCGTCCTCGACCAGGGCGGCGACGCCCACCCGCTCGCGGTGCAGCACGATCCGGCCGGCGTCCGCCAGCGCCAGCGTGTGGAGGTCGTCGACGAGGCGGCCGAGCCGGTCGGCCTCGTCGAGGAGCGACTGGAGGTGGCGGTCGTCGCGGGGGTGGACGCCGTCGATCTGGGCCTCGATGCCGCTGCGGAGGATGGCCAGCGGCGTCCGCAGCTCGTGGGTGACGTCGGCCAGGAACCGGCGGCGCTGCTCGTCGGCCTCGGCCAACCGGGCCGCCATGCTGGTGAACGAGCTGGTGAGCATCCGCAGGTCGCGGGGGCCCTCGGGCACGAGGTCGACGGCGTAGTCGCCCTCGGCGATCCGCTCGGCCGCGCCCAAGAGCTCGCCGAGCGGCCGGCTGATGCGCCGGTAGGCCAGGGCGGTGGCGGCGCCGCCGACCACCAGGACGCCGGCGCCCACCGCCAGGAGCGGCGCCGGCCCCCGGCGCTCGCCGTCGCCCGGCCCTTGGTCGCCGGGCGGGCCGCCGCCGGCCAGCAGGCCGATGATCATGCCCACGCCGACCAGCACGGCCAGCAGCGCCAGGGCGGCGAGCAGGAAGCGGCGCCGGAAGCGACGGGGCGCCATCCGCCACGGCGGGCCGGCCGGGGGCCACGGCTCGCCCTCCGGCCACCACGGCGGCGGGCCCCCGCCGGGGCGGCCCCACCGCCCTCCCGGGTGCCCGTGCCAACCGGGCCCACCAGGCCCGCCCGGGTGCCCCGGCCCGCCGGTCCCACCGCTCCCGCCAGACCCACCCCACCGCCCGCCGCCGCCCGGTCCCCTGCCCGCACGACCGCCCGACCCGGCTCCGCCAGCGCCGTCGCCACCCGGGCCACCCCAGGAACCGCCACCCTCAGCGCCATCGCCCGAGGCGCCCCCGTCGGGCACCCCGGCGCCTGACACGCCGCCACGCCCCGGGGCCGCAGGATCGGAGGCGCCAAGGCCGGGGAAGCCGCACCCGCCGGCCTCCGACGCCGGCCCGGACGTGCGGTCGTCGGCTGCGCCCGCGCCGGCCGCGTCGTCGACGGCGGCCCCGGACGGACGATCCGCCGGGTCGTCCCGAGGAGCGCCGGCCGGGAGATCGGGTGCGCCGGCGGGTTCCGGGCTCGGGTCGGGGGAGGGCGGGGTCACGGTTCGGCGAAGCGGTAGCCGACCCCGTGGACGGTCAGGAGGTAGCGGGGCCGGTGGGGGTCGGGCTCCAGCTTGCGCCGGATGTTCTTCACGTGGGCGTCGATGGCCCGCTCGTACGAGTCGACGGCCACGCCGTGGATCACGTCCAGCAGCTGGGCCCGGGTGAAGACCCGGCCGGGATGCGCCGCCATGTGGGCCACCAGGTCGAACTCGGTGGCGGTCAGCTCGACCGGCCGCCCGGCGACCTCGACCCGACGCCGGTCGCGGTCGACCGCCACGTCGCCGACCGTGAACCGGGACGACGCGGGCCCGGCGGCCCGCTCTGTCCGCCGCAGGACGGCCCGCACCCGGGCCACCAGCTCGCGGGCGCTGAACGGCTTGACCAGGTAGTCGTCGGCGCCCAGCTCGAGCCCCAGGACCCGGTCGACCTCGTCGCCCCGGGCGGTGAGGATGACGATCGGCACCGCGGTGCGCCCGTGCAGCTCCCGGGCCACGTCGAGCCCGTCGATGTCGGGCAACCCCAGGTCGAGCACGACCAGGTCCGGAGGACGGGACCGGGCGCTCTCCAGCGCCGAGCGCCCGTCGGCCGCCGTGCTCACCGTGAAGCCGGCGGCCACCAGGTAGTCGCGCACGACGCCGACGATCTTGGGTTCGTCATCGACGACGAGCACGTGCTTCACCTCCCCAGTCTCGCGGCCGGGGGCGGGGCGACCGAGCACCCCGCCCCCGCCGCGGCGGTCGTCGCTCAGGGCTGCGGCGGGGCGTCCGCCGGCGAGGCGTCGACGGCGTCCGCCGGCTCACGACCGGCCGGTGCCCGGTCCGCCGGCTCCGCGCCGGCGCCTGCGTCGCCCTCGTGCTGGCGCCGGTGCCAGTCCTCCAGGTCGCCGCACGGACCCCACCGGCCGGGCCCGGCCCCGTAGGCGGGCCCGCCGCCGTAGCCGGGCCCGCCGCCGTAGCCGGGCCCGCCCCAGTACCCCGGCCCGCCGGGAGGCCCGTAGGGCCGATGCCACCGCCGCCCGCTCCGGACGAGCAGCACGACCACGGCGATGATCAGCAGCGGCACGAGGAAGAACCCGGGGAAGAAGGGCCCCCCGTGGCCGTCCACGACCCGCACGACCTCGCCGTCCTCGATCGTGCGGGTCACGACCCGGTCGTCGCGGCCGGCCTGGTAGGCGCCGACCCCCACCGTGAGCAGCAGGGCGGCGGCCAGCACGCCGGCGACCACGCCGGTCCACACTCGGTTCATCTGCGTCTCCTCTCGCGTTCCGATGACCGTCACGCTCACGGTGGCGGCCAGTTGTGAACGCGATGTGGAGACGGTGCGGATGTTCCCGGCCCGCCCGGCGACCGCGACGGCGCCCCGCCCCGACCGGCTACCCCGACTTACGCCACCACACGGCCGTCCAGTCGACCTCGTGGATCTCGTCGGTGATGCCGCGCGCCGCCCGGTGGTCGGTGACGGCCTGCCGGCAGGCCTCGATGCCGTTGTAGTCGTCGACGATCACGAACCCGCCGGGCGCCACCAGGGGCTCGAGATGGGTGAGGGCGTCGATGGTCGACTCGTACATGTCGCCGTCGAGCCGCAGCACGGCGATGGCGTCGAGCTCGGTGGCCAGGACGGGCAGCGTGTCGCGGAACCACCCCTCGACGAACCGCACCTGCTCGTCGAGCAGGTCGTAGCGGGCGAAGTTGGCCTTGACCCGCTCGAGCGGGACGGCCAGCTCGCGGTGCTCGTGCAGCCGGAGCGGGACGTCCATCGGGAACCGCTCGGCGTCGGCCTCGGGCAGGCCGGCGAACGAGTCGCAGGCCACGACCTTGCGGGTGGTGTCGCCGGCGGCGGCCAGGATGGCCCGCATGTAGATGGCGGTGCCGCCCCGCCACACGCCGGTCTCGACCAGGTCGCCGGGCACGCCGTCGGCCAGCGCGGTCTGCACGAGCCGGCGGACGTTGGCGAGGCGCTCGAGGCCGACCATCGTCTCGGCGTGGGGCGGCCAGTCGTTGCCGGTGGCCCGGGTCTCGCGGTCGACGCCGGGCCGCACGACCCGCCACCGCCGCTGGCGGAGCATGTCGCGCAGCCCCTCCGGCTCGCCGCCGGGCCACTCCCGCAGGTCGACGTTGCGCACCTCCTCGTCGAGGAACAGCTCGCGGGTGAGGCAGCGCGCCAGCAGGTCGAGGTACAGGTCGGCGCCGGAGGGGGCGGTCCCAGGCATCCCCCGAGCTTGCCCTCGCCGGCGACGGCCCGGCCACCGCGGCCGCCGGATGGCCGCGACCGGCCGCCGCCCCGCGGCCGGGTCGCCGCCTCGTGGCCGGGTCGCCGGCGGATGACCGCGCCCCGGCGCGCCAGCGGCAAGGATTACGCCGTGAGTGCGGACGTCCTCGGTGACCGGGCCCTCAACCGGGCCACCCTCCACCGCCAGCTGCTGTTGCGGCGGACCGACCGGCCGGTGCTCGACGTGGTCGAGCGCCTGGTGGGCCTGCAGGCCCAGGAGCCCCCCGACCCCTACCTGGCGCTGTGGTCGCGTCTCGACGGGTTCGAGCCCGACGACCTGGGCCGCCTGCTGGTGGATCGCAAGGTGGTGCGGATCGTGGCGATGCGGGGGACGATCCACCTGCTCACGGCCGACGACTGCCTGGCGCTCCGCCCGGTCATGCAGCCGGTGCTCGACGGCGAGCTGCGCCGGCACCGCGACTACGCGCCGCGGCTCGAGGGGGTCGACCTGGCGCCGGTGCTGGCGGCCGCCCGCGAGCTCGTGGCCGACACGCCGCTGTCGGGCAAGGAGCTGCGGGCCGCCTTGGCCGAGCGCTTCCCCGACCACGACGCCGCCGCCCTGGCCTACGCCTGCCGGTGCCTGCTGCCGATGGTCCAGGTGCCGCCCCGGGGGCTGTGGGGCCAGTCGGCCCAGGTCCGGACCACGACCGCCGAGTCGTGGCTCGGCCGGCCCCTGGCGCCGGCCGCCATCGACGACATCGTGCTGCGCTACCTGGCGGCGTTCGGCCCGGCGACGCCGGCCGACGTGGCGACCTGGTGCCGGCTCACGGGCATGCGGGAGGTGATCGACCGGCTCCGCCCCCGGCTGCGGACCTTCCGCGACGAGCGGGGCCGCGAGCTCGTCGACCTGCCCGACGCCCCCCGACCCGACCCCGAGGTGCCGGCGCCGACCCGCTTCCTGCCCGAGTACGACAACGTGCTGCTGTCCCACGCCGACCGCAGCCGTGTGCTCGACAAGGACGAGGCCGACCGCCTGTACGCCAACCGGGGCCACGCCGTCGGCTCGGTGCTCCACGACGGCCGGCTAGTTGCCACCTGGCGCCTCCACCGCGACCCGGACCGGGGGGCGGCCACGCTGGTGGTCCGCCACCTCCCCCGGCTCCCGGGGCCCGCCGCCGCCGACGTCGTGGCCGAGGGCGCCCAGGTGCTGGGCCTGCTGGCCGCCGACGCCACCGAGCGCGACGTCCGCTTGGAGCCCGTCGAGTGAGCCCGTCGACGGAGCCGGTCGACCGAGCCGCGGCTGAGCCCCGTCAGCCGTTCGCCCGCTCCCAGGGGTGCAGCGGGCGGACCCGGACGGCCGCGTGCTTGTAGGCCGGCTGGCGCGAGTAGGGGTCGACGCGGGGGAACGTGAGCACGTTCGTCGCGGGGTCGTGCATGGGGGCGAACAGGTGCCCGGGCTGGACGGTCGAGGTGACCTGGGCCACGGCCCGGATCGAGCCCCGCCGCGACTCGACCACGACCTCGTCGCCGGTGGCGACGCCGGCCGCCGCCGCGTCGGCGGGCGAGATCTCGACGTGGAGCCGCCGGGGCGCCAGGGCAGCGAGGACCGGCGAGCGCCGGGTGCGGGTCTCGGTGTGCCACTGGCTGGTCGACCCCCGGCCGGTGAGCAGGGCCAGCGGGTAGCCGGCGTCGGTGGGCTCGGGGACCGGGCGGGGGTCCTCGAACAGGAACCGGGCCCGGCCGTCGGACGTCGGGAACCGGCCGTCGGCGAACAGCCGCCGCTCGGCGGCGTCCGGCGCCGGCGGCTTCCCGGCCCCGCCAGGCTCCCCGGCCCCGGCGGACGCCCCGGCCGCGCCCGCCCCGTTGGCGGCGGCCCCGGCGCCCGCCCCGCCCCGGGGGTAGGGCCACTGGATCCCGCCGGCCCGGTCGAGGTGGCCGTAGCCGTCGATGCCGGTGATGTCGCAGGGCCGGCCGGCGGTCAGGTCGCGCAGCACGGCGAACGCCGCCTCCGGCGACTCCCAGCGGGCGAACATCTCGCCGCACCCCCAGGCCTCGGCGATCAGCTTGAAGATCCAGAAGTCGGCCAGCGCCTGGCCGGGCGGCCGCTTGACCTGCTTGACCAGCCCGACGCGCCGCTCGCTGTTGATGAACGTCCCCTCCTTCTCGCCCCACCCGGCGGCGGGCAGCAGCAGGTCGGCGTGGGCCCCTGTCTCGGTGTCGGGGTACAGGTCCTGGACCACCAGGAAGTCGAGCCGGTCGAGCAGCTCGCGGGCGTCGGTCTGGTTGATCCAGCTGTGGGCGGTGTTGGTGGCGATGATCCACAGCCCCCGGATCGTCCCGGCGGCGATGCCCTCGAGGATCTGGTCGTAGGCCAGGCTCGGCTCGGTGGGGATCACGCCGGGGTCGATGCCGAGGGCGGCGGCCACCTTGGCCCGGTGCTCCGGGTCTCCGAACTCGTGGCCGCCGAGCAGCGACGTCGTGTTGGCGAACAGCCGGCTGCCCATGGCGTTGCACTGGCCGGTGATCGAGTTGGCCCCGGTGCCGGGCCGCCCGATGTTGCCGGTCATGAGGGCCAGGTCGATGATCGCCTGGGCCGTGCGGACGCCCTGGTGGCTCTGGTTGACACCCATCGTCCACCAGAACGACACCCGCTCGCCGGCGCCGATCGTGACGGCCAGGCGCCGCACCTCGTCCTCGCCGAGGCCGGTCTCGGCGCACACCCGCTCGATCGGGAAGGCCCGCACGAACCGGGCGAACTCGTCGAAGCCGGTCGTGTGGTCGCGCACGAACCGCTCGTCGACGTGGCCCCGGGCGATCAGCTCGCGGGCCAGGCCGTAGAGCAGGGTGAGGTCGCTCTTGGGGGCGAGGGCGTAGTGCTGGGTGGCGGCCGCCGCCGTCTCGGTGTGGCGGGGGTCGAGGACGACGATCTCGGGGTCGTGCGGGTTGCGGGTCACCCGCTCCCACATGATCGGGTGGGCGACGGCCAGGTTGGAGCCGACCAGGACGATCACATCCGACGCCTCGAAGTCGGCGTAGGTGTACGGCGGGGCGTCGAACCCGAACGCCTGCTTGTAGGCGACCACGGCGGTGGCCATGCACTGGCGGGTGTTGCCGTCGCCGTGGAGCATGCCCATCCCGAACTTGGCCAGCGCCCCGAGCAGGCCCATCTCCTCGGTCGTGATCTGCCCGGTGGACAGGAAGGCGGTGGCCGCCGGGCCGTGCGCCGCCTGGACCCGGCGCATGCCGGTCACGAACCGCTGCAGCGCCACCTCCCAGGACACCGGGCGCAACGGGCCGCCGCGCTGGTCCCGCACCAGGGGGGCGGTCAGGCGGTCGGGCGCCTGCATGGGGGTGAGCGCCTCCCACCCCTTGGGGCAGGCCATGCCCAGGTTGACCGGGTACTCGACGGTCGGGGTGACGTTCACCGCCTCGCCGTTCCGGAGGTGGACGTCGAGGGAGCACCCGGTCGAGCAGAACCCGCACACCGACCGGGTGGTGCGGTCGGGGGCGAGCCGGGCCGGCACCTGGCCGAGCCCGAACCGGCCCGGGCGGCGCACGAGCTCGCGGGTCAGCGGCCCGTCGTCGGCCCGGAGCAGGCTCATCGCGGCACCCCGGGCATGCGGGGGCCGAGCTCGGCCCGGAAGAACAGGGTGCGGGCGGCCAGCTCGCCCATCACGACCAGCGCCAGCGCCGCCACGCCGGCGCCGGCCACGAGCCCCCTCGGCGGGGCGGGCGGGCCGTAGTCTGCGGCGGCCAGGGCGGCCGGCACGACGACGCCGCCCACGGCGCCGGCCGCGAATCGGACCGTGGTCGTGCGGGCCAGCGGCCCCACCAGCAGCGCGGCGCTGCGGGCGGCGTCGGGAGGACCCCCGAGCCGGCCGCCCCGCCGGCCGGCCACGAGGGCGGCGGCTTCGGCGGCCAGCACGAGCGCGCTCGCCCCGGCCAGCGCCGCTCCCACCGGCGGCACGACCCGGTCGAGCTCGGCCGGGTCGCCGTCGGCGACTCCGGACAGCGTGACCAGGGCCAGCAGGGCGGCCAGCCCGCCGGTGGCGGCCGTGGCCAGGAACGCCGAGGCCGTGCGGCGCGGCCGCCACCAGCGCCGGCCCGTGACCGTGTAGACGAGCACCGAGCACGCGACGCCGGCCACGCCGCTCGCTGCGGCCAGGGCCCGCACGACGTCGACCAGCCCGGTCGGCGGCCAGCCGCTTCCCCCGGCGCCGCCTCCCCCGCCGCCCGGCCACAGGGTCGACGCCGCGTAGGCGGCGCTCAGCGCGCCGAAGGCCCCGAACGCCACCACCTCCCGCGACAGCCACGAGTGCCGCAGCCCGAGGACGGCCCGCCAGGCGTAGCGGGGCCGACCCAGGTGGAACACGCTGGCGCCGAGCGCCACCAGCCCGGTCAGCGCGGTCAGCAGCGCGGTGGCCCGGCGCTGACCCGCCAGGGCGGTGTCGGCGAGCAGCCACTCGGCGCCCAGGTGGGCGACCAGCGCCCCGACCGCGACCTGGGTGAGGACGAGCATGGCGACCAGCGGCCGGTGGGCGGCGCGGGGCACCTCCGACCACCGGTCGGTGGCGTGGGCGTCGGGCGGCAACGGGCGGCGCCGGCGGTAGGCGGTGCTGGGGACCGTCACCGCCGAGGGCGGCGCCCCGGGCACGAGCGCGGCGTCGGCGGTCTCGGTCGCCGCCGCCACCAGCTCGGACGTGTCGACCACCCCGATGGCGATGGCCCCCGTGGGGCACGCCTGGGCGCAGGCCGGGGCCTCGCCGGCGGCCAGGCGGCCGGCGCACATGTCGCACTTGCGCACGACCCCGAGGCGCTCGTTGAATCGGGGCACCTCGTAGGGGCAGGTGAACGTGCAGTACGAGCAGCCGATGCACTGGTCGTCGAGGTGCCGGACGATGCCGGTGACCGGGTCCTTCTCGTAGGCGTCGACCGGGCAGCCGGCCAGGCAGGCGGGCTCCACGCAGTGGTGGCAGGCGGTCGTGACCGTCTGGAGGACGGGCGTTCCGTTCGCGCCCTGCAGCGTGCCCACCGACCGCCACGACTCGCCCTCGTCGAGCCCGTTGAGGGCGTGGCAGGCGGCGACGCACGACTTGCACCCCGTGCAGGCGTCGAGGTCGACCTCGAACCGGTACTGCTGGCCCGGGCCCGGCGGGGTGGCCGGCAGCAGGTCGCGGTACCAGCGCTCGTGGAGCGGCCGCTCCGCGTCCGCGTGCCGTTGTCCGAACCGCTCGACCGCGCTCAGGTCGCGGTGCCGGGCGAGGTAGTCGTCGACGAGGGTCGTGAGCGGGCGGGCGGGGGCGTCGGCCGCCCGCGCGGTCACCGGGGACGCGATCACCTCGGTCATGCCGGGATCGTCGGACCGCACCGTTTCGCCCGAGGGTCCCGGCCGTGAACGGGCCGGCACGGCCACCGAACAGCGGTCCGGCCGCCGCGCCAGGTTCCTCACAGTCGCCGGACCGGCGTGAGAGATCCGCGCCGGGGACGCGGCGCACCACCCGCGCTGGACGCCCGCCGCACGGAAAGCCCTCACCCTCGGGGACGCGGCGGGCCACCCGCGCCGGCGGTCCGACCCGGCGGAGCCCGGCACGGCCGGCGCGGAGCCGCGTGGGGACCTCAGGCCGTGGCCAGCCGGTACCCCCGCCGGTGGACGGTCTCGATCAGGTCGGACGCGTCCCCCAGCCGCTGACGCAGGCGGGCGACGACCACTTCGGCCAGGTGCGTGTCCCGCTCGCCGGTCCCCCACACGGCGGCCAGCAGGTCGGCCTTCGACAGCACCCGGCCCCCGCCCCGGACCAGGGCGAGGAGCACGCCCCGCTCGCGGTCGGTCAGCTCCAGCGGCTCGGCCCCGTCGACCGCCGCCAGGCGGCCCTGGATCTGCAGCCGCCGGCCCCGGACCTCGACCTCGATGCGGGCGCCGGCGAACCGGCTGGCGAACTCGTAGACCATCGAGCCCAGCCGGGCCCGGGCCGGCTCGATGACCTCGTCGATGCCCAGCTCGCGGGCCCGAGCCGCGCACACCGGCCCGATGCAGACCGCGGCGGTCGACCCGTTGAAGGCGGCGCGCAGCTCGTCGGCCAGCCCGACGTCCGCGGCCAGCGTGAACAGGTGGCTGACGGCCGTGCGGGTGGTGAACGTGACGGCGTGGACGCGCTGCTCGACGACGGCTCGCACCAGGCGGATGGCCGGGCCGGTGTCCTCGGGCATCGTCCACCGGTACACGGGCACGCCGATGACGGTGGCGCCGGCCGCCTCGAGGTCGGCCAGGACCGGCTCGTTGCCGGCCCCGTCCAGCTGGACGGCGATCCGCAGCCCCCGCACGCCCCGGGCCACCAGCCGGTCGCGCACCTCCGACGCCGACGTCGACGCCACCCAGGTCACCGGCAGCCCGAGCGTGGTGGCCGCCCCCTTGGCCTTGGCGCCGCGGACGTACAGCTCGGCGCGGCGCAGGCTGTCGAGGAGCTGGTCGGCCAGCCCCAGCGACTCCGCCGCCTCGACCCAGCCCCGGGTGCCGAGGGCGGTGGTGAGCACCACGATGTCGAGCGGCGCCGACAGCGCCTCGCGGGTGCGCGCTGCCAGCGCCCCCTCGTCGGCGAGGGGATGGGTCCGGATCGTGGGGGCGTGGACGACGGTGGCCCCCCGCCGCTCGAGCAGCTCGACCTGCTCGGCGGCCCGCCGGTCGGCGGTCACGCCGACCGTGTACCCGGCCAGCGGCCCGGCGCGGAGGGCCGAGACGCCCTCGGGGACGGGCGCGATGGGCCCGACGGGCGCGGGCGGAGCGTCGGTCACGGGTCGAGGCTGGCGCCGTCCGGTTTCCATCGTGTTACACGGGCCGGAACGCCGCGTGAGCGGCACCCGGGGGTGCCGCGCCGCGGTCGGGCGTCGGCCCCTCAGGCGTCGGCCGCCACCCCGCCGACCGCAGTACGATCGACCGCCACCTCGATGCGGCCGCCGACGATCCGGGCCGGCCAGGCACGGACGTGGCGGTCGCCGTCGAGGCAGGTGCCGTCGCGCAGGTCGAAGCGCTCCTTGTAGATCGGCGACGCCACCGTGGGCCGGTCGCCGGCCGAGCCCACGAGCCCCCGGGCGAGGACGTTGGCCCCGCTGTAGGGGTCGCGGTTGTCGATGGCGTACACCTCGGTCGGCCCGTCCTGGCCGGGGAGGGGGCTCAGCAGGAACACCGCCACCTGGTGGCCGTGCACCAGAGCGGCCACGCCCCGGTCGGGCGTGACGTCGTCCACCCGGCAGACGGGTACCCAGGTCGGGATGCGGGCCGGCGCCTCGGCCGTCACGACCCCGGCGGGGGCGCCCCCGGAGGCTGCGACCCCGGACGGGGGAGCGGCGGTCGGGGCCTCGATCGTGAGGTCGGTCGTGGTCATCGCACCAACTCCAGCTCTTCCTCGCGGATCGGGCGGGGCTGGCCCCGCTCCCGGACGAACACGATGTCGGGGTCGGGCGTGGTGGGGGCGTTGACGAACGTGACGAAGCGGGCCAGCCGCTTCGGGTCGTCGAGCGTCGCCTTCCACTCGCACTCGTAGCTCTCGACGTGGCGGGCCATGTCGGCCTCGAGCTCGGCGGCGATGCCGAGCGAGTCCTCCACGACCACCGCGCGCAGGTGATCGATGCCGCCCTCCATCCGCTCCAGCCACACCGACGTGCGCTCCAGGCGGTCGGCGGTGCGGATGTAGAACATCAGGAACCGGTCGATGTACCGGATCAGTGTCTCGTCGTCGAGGTCGGTGGCCAGCAGGTCGGCGTGGCGTGGGTTCTTGCCGCCGTTGCCGCAGACGTAGAGGTTCCAGCCCCGCTCGGTGGCGATCACGCCGAAGTCCTTGCCTTGGGCCTCGGCGCACTCCCGGGTGCAGCCCGAGACGGCCGCCTTGACCTTGTGGGGGCTGCGCAGGCCCCGGTACCGCAGCTCGAGCCGGACGGCCATCGACGTCGAGTCCTGCACGCCGTAGCGGCACCAGGTGAGCCCGACGCAGCTCTTCACGGTGCGCAGCGCCTTGCCGTAGGCGTGGCCCGACTCCATGCCGGCGTCGATGACCCGGGCCCAGATGGCCGGGAGGTCCTCGAGCCGGGCCCCGAACAGGTCGATGCGCTGGCCGCCGGTGATCTTCGTGTAGAGGTTGAAGTCGCGGGCGATCTCGCCGAGGGCGATGAGCTGCTCGGGGGTGATCTCGCCGCCGGGCACCCGGGGCACGACCGAGTAGCTGCCGTTGCGCTGGATGTTGGCGAGCACGTGGTCGTTGCTGTCCTGCAGCGTGCTCTGGTCGCCGTCGAGGATGTGCCCGTTGCCCAGCGAGGCCAGGATCGACCCCACCACCGGGCGGCAGATCGCGCAGCCCCGACCCCGGCCGTGGGCGGCGACGACGTCGGCCCAGCTCGTGTACCGGTGGTAGCGGATCAGGTCGAACAGCTGTTGGCGGGTGTACGAGAAGTGCTCGCACAGCGAGTCGTCGACCTCGACGCCCGCCTGCCGGAGCCGCTCGTTGACCAGGCTGGTGACCATCGGGACGCAGCCGCCGCAGCCGGTGCCGGCCCGGGTGCAGGCCTTGACCGCGCCGAGGTCGTGGGCGCCGTCGTCGACCGCCTGACAGATCGTCCCCTTGTCCACCGACTCGCAGGTGCACACGAGCGCGGAGTCGGCCAGGGCCGACACGCCCACGCCCGCCTGCGCCGCCCCGCCGGCCGGGGCGATGAGCCCGGCCGGGTCCTCGGGCGTCGGCAGGTCCCCGCTGGCCATGGCGGCCAGGGCGGCGTGGTCGGAGGCGTCGCCCACCAGCAGGCCGCCCACGACCTGACCGGTGTCCTCGCGGACCGTGAGCCGCTTGTGGACCCGGGCCACGTCGTCGTGCCAGACCAGCGCCCGAGTGTTCGGAGTGGCGCCCCGGTGGTCGCCGAAGCAGGCCACGTCGACGCCGAGCAGCTTGAGCTTGGTGCCCAAGTCGGCCCCCTCGAACCGGGGCGGGTCCTCGTCGCCGGCCAGCTGGGCGGCCACCACCTCGGCCATCCGGTAGCCGGGGGCCACCAGGCCGTAGATCGTGCCTCGGTGCAGGGCGCACTCGCCGATCGCCCAGATGTGCGGGTCGCTGGTGCGCAGGTCGTCGTCGACCACGATGCCGCCCCGCTCCCCCACGGCCAGGCCGCTGGACCGGGCGAGCTCGTCGCGGGGGCGGATCCCCGCCGAGAACACGACCATGTCGGCGGCCAGCGTCTCGCCGCCGGCGAAACGCAGCTCGGTGACGGGACCGGCGCCGGCGTCCCCCGCGCCGGCGCCATCGTCCCCCGCGTCGGCGCCCGCACCAGCGCCGGCGATCAGCTCGGTGGCCGTGCCCGTGTGCACCGTGACCCCCAGCTCCTCGATGCGGGCCTTCAGCACGGCCGCGCCCCCCTCGTCGAGCTGGGCGGGCATCAGGTGGGGCGCCACCTCGACGACGTGCGTCGAGAGGCCGAGCGTCTGCAGGGCGTTGGCCGCCTCCAGGCCCAGCAGCCCGCCGCCGACGACGACGCCGGTCGTCGTCTCGGGGCGCCGGGCCCAGGCGTCGATGGCGGCGAGGTCCTCCAGCGTGCGGTACACGAAGACGCCCGGGCGGTCGCGGCCCGCCACCGGCGGCACGAACGGGGAGCTGCCGGTGGCCAGCACCAACCGGTCGTACGGCAGCTCGGCGTCGGCGGCCGTGCGGACCAGGCGCCGTTCGCGGTCGACGGCCACGACCGGGTCGCCGAGCAGCAGCTCGATCCCGTGGCGGGCGAAGAACCCGGGCTCGGCCAGCGCCAGCGACTCGTCGTCACGGGTCACGAACCACTGCGACAGGTTCACCCGGTCGTACGCTGGTCGCGGCTCGCCGCAGACCACCGTGACCCGGTACCGATCGAGGGCCCCCCGGTCGGCGAGCAGCGTCAGGAGGCGGTGCCCGACCATCCCGTTGCCGACCACGACCAGCTCACCGCGTGCGCCACCGGCTGCCATGTCGTCGAGGGAACCGCGCCGGCATTGCCCGGCGGTTTCCCGCCCGTGAAGGCCCCTTGTCGGCTGCCGCTCGGGCTTTCGCCGGAACCTGTGAGCGTGCTCACACGGCCGCGGGGCCGCTGTGAGGATGGCGGAGGGGCCGTGACCGGGGGTGGCGGCCGGGCCGCGCGGGCTCCACCGGGCGTCCTCCAAAGGTCCGTGGAACCGATCGCGGCCACCGCGCGTCCCCATGGTGGCGGGTTCGTGAGCACCGCAACGGAGGCACCAATGACCTTGTCACCACGGCGGAAGATCCCGGGGCTCGTCGCGGCCGGCGTCCTCGGGCTGTCCCTGGTCGGCACCGGGCCGGCGCTCGGCATCGTCGGCGCATCCCCCTCGTCCCCCTCTGCGGCCGTCGAGGCGGCCGCCCCCGCCCCCCGCACTCAGGACCCCGCCCGGTACGTGGCGGCCGCGTTCCGGGCCTGGCGCACCGGCGACCTGGCGGCCCTCGACCGCTACGTGCCCGGGGCCGTCCTCGACTTCCTGGCCGCCCGCGCCCCCGAGGCCGGCCGCTGGTCGCGGCCGACGTGCGAGGGCGCGGCCGGCAGCACGTACTGCACGTGGAGCCGGTCCGAGACCCGGCTGACGCTGCGAGTCGCCAACGAGCCGGCGTCGCAGGGCGAGCCCGACGCGGTCACGTCGGCCTCGTTCACGCCCCCGGCCGGTGGCGTGGCCATCTGGCCCTTCGTCACCGCCGAGGCAGCCGCCAACGCCCAGGAGCAGGTCGACCAGGGCCACTCCCCCTGGCTCCTCGAGCCCTCGGCCGTCGCCGGCTTCTACGCTGGCGCCGTGCTCGGATGGGACGACGCCGGCGTCGAGCCCGTGCGGCCCGGCGTCTACTGGCTCACCGACCCGGCCACCGGGGCCCGGGCCGAGGTCGAGCTCGCCCAGCCGGCCCGCACCGGCGACGGCGGCATCTGGGCGGTCGTCGACGCCCGCTCGGTCGCCCTCGGCTGAGCCCCTCAAGCCGAGGCCCCTCGACTGAGCCCCTCGGCCGAGCGACGCCTGTCCCCCGACGCAGTCGGGCTCCCGGCCTCGCCGATCGGCCGGGAGCCCGACGCGTGTGCGGCCGTGCGCGATCAGCCCCGGGCGCCGTGGATCGGCGGGCGGGACTGGACACCGCCCAGCCTGGTGGGCGCCCCCGGGCCCGCCTGCGTCGCCTGCGTCGCGGCGTCGCCGCCGGGTGTGGCCGAGCTCGACACCGAGTGCTCCCGACGCCGGCCCGGCGTGGACCCGGTGTCGCCCCGAGGGCGGCCGCGCCCGGCCGGGGTCAACAAGGCCGGCCGGCCCGTGGTTACGGGACTGACGGTTGTGCGTCACCATGGGTGGATGGACGCACAGCTGACCAACGCCGAGCAGGCACGCGCGTGGAGGGGGCCGGCGAGTGCAACCTGGGTCGACAACACCGAGCGCCACGACCGGGTGCTCGCGCCCTACCTGGCCGCCGTCGTGGAGGCCGCCGAGCTGTCGGCCACCGACCGGGTGCTGGACGTCGGGTGCGGCACGGGCGCCCTGACCCGCACCACGGCCCGCCTGGCAGCCGACGGGCAGGCGACCGGTGTCGACCGGTCGGACGAGATGGTGGCGGCCGCCCGCGACATCACCGACGCCGAGGGGCCGCTCAACGCCGACTTCATCGAGGCCGACGCCGAGACGTACGCCTTCCCGGCCGGCGAGTTCGACACGATGGTCAGCCGGTTCGGGACGCTGTACTTCGACGACCCGGTGGCCGCCTTCGCCAACCTCCACGGCGCCTTGCGCCCCGGCGGGCGGCTGGCCTTCTCCTGCTGGCAGAGCCTGGCCACCAACGACTGGCTCCGGGTCCCGCTCGAGGCCGCCGCCGCCGACCTGGGGGCGGCCGACGCCACCGGGTCCGCCGGCCCGGCGTTCTCGCTGGCCGAGCCCGACCGGGTCCGCCAGGTGCTGGGCGACGCCGGGTTCCAGGACGTCGAGCTGGCTGCGGTGGACGCGCCGCTGCCGCTCGGGTCAGTGGACGACACGCTGACCTACGTGGCCGGCGGCGAGACCGCCCGACGGCTGTTCGCCGGCCACGAGCCGGCCGCCGTCGAGCGGGCCCTGGCCGCCATGCGCGCCGCGCTCGAGCCCCTGGCCGAGCCGGACGGGGTCCGCCTCACCAGCCGAGCCTGGCTGGTCACGGCCCACGCCTGACGACCCCGACCGGACGCCGCCCCGCGGGCCAGACGGGCCGGTCGGCGGCGGGCCCAATTGGCGGCGGGCCCAATCGGCGGCGGGCCTAGTCGGCGGCAGGGCCCAATCGGCGGCGGGCCTAGTCGGCGGCGGGGACCGGGGCGGGCCGCCCCGAATCGCTGGTCAGGACCACCATGACCAGGCCGGCGCCGATGAGCACGCCGGCGGGCACCGCGGACAGGGGCGGCACCTCGCCGAAGAACGCCCAGGCCAACAGCGCCGCCCCCACGATCTCGAACAGGATCGCCACCGACACCAGCGTGGCGCTGATCGTGCTCAGCACCCGGTTGACGACCGTGTGGCCCAGCAGCTGGGGCCCGACCGTCAGGGCCACCAGCGCCCACCAGGTCCCGGCGTCGTAGCCCGCCAGCGGTTGCCGCCCGACCAGGCACACGGCCAGCAGCACGGCGGCCGCCACGGCGTAGCACATGGTGGCGTACACGGTCGTGGTCAGGGTGCGGCGCACGTCGGCCCCGACGGTCACGTAGGCGGCCGCCAGCGCCCCGCCGGCCAGCGCCAGCAGGTCACCGAACAGGGCCCGCGGCTCGATGGACAGATCGACGCCCGAGAGCACGACCGCCCCGGCCATCGCCACGCCGATGCCGGCCCACACGCCCCGGGCCACGTGCTCGCCCCGGCCGCGGGCGATCAGGGCCGCCCACACGGGCTGCGTGGCCACCAGGGCGGTGGACGAGGCCACCGACGTGAACGACAGGCTCGGCACCCAGGCGGCGAAGTGCAGGGCGAGCAGGACGCCGGCGAGCGCCGAGCGGCGCCGGTCGGCGCGGGCGAGCGTGCGCAGCTGCCGCCGCGTCGGCGCCCGGGCCACCAGGGCCACGGCCAGCAGGGGGAGCGCCAGCGCCGTCCGCCACATCGCCACCGCCAGCGCCGGCGCCGAGGCGCCCCGGATGAGGGGCGCCGAGGTCGACACGGCCGCCACCGCCACGGCCAGCAGGACCAGGTCGACGGTGGGCGGCCGGCCCGCCGTCACCGAAGACGTGGTCGGCGCCGTCGGCGTCGCACCGCGGGGCGCCGGGCCGGGGGCGGGACCGGGAGGGCGAGCGTCGGTCATGGCCGCCCGCCAGCCTGGCACGCCGGGCGCGCAACCCCTTGCCTTTTGCACGCTAAGTGCGAAAAGGTGGGCACATGGCGGATGCCGCTCCCCTAGCCCTCGACCCGTTCGCCCCCGGGTTCTTCGACGATCCCTACGCCCAGTACGCCCGGCTGCGCGAGCACGCCCCGGTCCACCGAGGGCCGGGCGGCCTGATCGCCTACACCTACGACGTCTGCTTCTCGGTGCTGCGGGCGCCCAACACCAGCGTCGACGAGGCCAACTCCAACACGCCCGTCCCCGGCCCCCCGGTCGAGCTGCCGCCCGAGCGCCGCGAGCGGGGCCGCCATTCGATCCTCAACCTCGACCCGCCCGACCACACCCGGCTGCGCCGGCTGGTCTCGGCGGCCTTCACGGTCCGCCGGGTCGAGCGGCTGCGCGACCGGGTCCGCCAGCTGGCGGGCGAGCTGCTCGACGACCTGGTCGCCCGCCAGCGCGAGACCGGCGAGCCCGTCGACCTCGTCAGCGGCTTCGCCTTCCCGCTGCCGTTCCAGGTGATCACCGACATGCTGGGCATGCCGCCCGGCGACCGCGACGAGCTGCGGGCCTGGTCGCACGAGATCACCCGGTTCCTCGAGCCGCTGACGACGCCGGAGGAGGTGAAGGGGGCGCTGGTGGCCGGCGACCACATGGAGGCCTACCTGCGCGACGCCATCGAGTGGAAGCGGCGCAACATGGCTGACGACCTGCTCAGCGCCCTGATCGCCGCCGAGGAGGACGGCGACCGCCTGTCGCCGGACGAGCTGGTCGACCAGGTCCGGCTCTTCTACATCGCCGGCCACGAGACGACCGTCAACCTCATCGGCAACGGCACGCTCGCGCTGCTGAACCACCGCGACCAGCTCGAGCGCCTGGTCGCCGACCCGTCGCTCGACGCCAACGCCGTGGACGAGCTGCTGCGCTACGACAGCCCGGTCCAGATGTCGCGGCGCATCGCGCTCGACGAGCTGCCGGTCGGCGACGAGGTCGCCGGACCCGGCGACCTCGTGCTCACCGTGCTGGGCAGCGCCAACCGCGACCCCGCCAAGTGGGGGCCCGACGCCGACGACCTCGACATCGGCCGGCCCGGGGCGAGCGCCCACCTGTCGTTCGGCAGCGGCATCCACCACTGCCTGGGGGCGGCGCTGGCCCGCCTGGAGGGCGCGGAGGCGATCCCGGCGCTGGTCCGCCGGTTCCCGCGCCTCGAGCTGGCCGGCGACGGCCCCCGGCGCAACGGCCGACTCATCCTGCGGGGGCTCGACGCCCTGCCGGTCACCTTGGCCGCCTGACGACCTCTCCCCGAGTGCCGGGGCCGGTCACCCGACCGCCGGTCACCCGGCTCCCTCGCACCCGGCGCCGGGGCTCACATGTAGCCGAGGCGGCGGGCACAGCGGCGCCAGTAGTCCCAGCCCTCGTCGGCCTGGATGCGGCGGGCGATCGTGATCTGGGTCTCGGCCGGGTGCTGGTGCGGGTAGCCGTCGCCGCCGTGGTCGCGCCAGTCCTCGGCGCGGATGCGGAGACCCCCGTAGTGGCCGCCGTCGCGGTACGACCAATTGCCGCCCGTCTCGCATTCGGCCAGCCGGTACCAGGTGGTGGCCTGAGCCGGGTCGCCGGGCGACGGGGCGGTGGTCGAGCTCGGGGGCGGTTCTGTGGACGCCGGCGGCGGGGCCGTGCTCGGCGCGCCGGTCGACGGCGGGTTCGACGTCGACGGGTTGGAGTTCGGGGGCTGTGACGTCGACGGGTTGGAGGTCGCCGGCCCGGTCGTGCTCGTGCCCGGCTCGGCCGTGGTCGAGGTGCCGTCGCCGGTGGTCGACGTCGAGCCGGTCGAGCCCGTCGACCCGGTCGAGGTCGTCGAGCCCTCGGTCGAGCCGGTGGTGGCCGACGCCTCGTCGCCGTCGGCCGTGGACGAGGGCGAGCGCGCCGCCCGCCGGCCCTCCCCCTCCTCGGGGCCCGAGAACCGCGGCTCGGTCGTCGTCACGTCGGTGGCGACCAGCTCGCCGTCGTCGCCCCCGCCCTGGGGCCAGACCGCCACGACGAGCACGGCCACCACGAGGATCAGCAGCACGACGCCGGCGAAGGCCACGGCCGCCGGGCCGGTGGGCAGGCGGCCGGCGGAGTCGTCGGCCGCGCTCTGCGACAGGTGCCGGGGCCGGTCGGCGCGCCGACGGGCCAGCTGGCGGGCCACCATCGGCGACAGCGGCTTGGGGACGTCGATGCGGTCGGCCTCGCCGGTCGTACGGGCCTGGACGGCCGTGGCGTCCTCGCCGACGGCCGTGGCGTCCTCGCCGCTCGTGCGGTGCCGGACACGGCGTTGAACACCCGTCTCGCCCCCGTGCACACTCGGCCCATGGGGGAACGGTCGAGCAAGCGCCACCGTGTTTTCCTCGAGGACGCCCGCCGGAACGGGAGCTACCTCCGGGCCACGTGGCACCCCGAACGCCGGATCTTCGTGCTCAGCACGTGGGACGGTGAGGTCTGCACCGGGGCGGTACGGCTGCCGGCCCCGGCCGCCGTCGACCTGGTGGGCCTGCTGGTGGACGGGCTGGGCGACATGGCCCGGGTGCCCGACCGGACCGCCCGGGCGGCGCACCGGGTCGACCTGCGGACCCGCCTCGCGGCCTGGCTGCGCGGCCGGGCCGCGGCCGGGGGCCGGGTGCTGCCGCTGCGGAACGTCAGCCGCACCAGCGACCGGCGCCGCCGCTCGGCCTGAGCGGCGCGCCCCGGGGCGGGGCTCCCACTCGTCCCGGTCCTGCCAGAAGTCGTCCCATTCGTCCGGGCCGTCCGAGCGGCGACCCGCGCTGCCTGTCCCCCAGCGCTTCACGGCCTTCCCCTTTGCGCCTCGCTACGTCCTCTTCGCGTCTCGCTCTGCCGTCTCTCTGGCGCCTCGGCTTCGTCGGGCCCGGCCTCCCCCGGCATCCCGGATCGGCCGGCCCGGGGCTCACACCTTCAGGAACCGGCTCAACGCCCAGCCCGAGCCGGCCGCGCCGATCACGACGCCCAGGACCACCACGATGATCATCGTGGCCGTCAGCTCGCCCTGAGAGGCCACGAACCCCTGCAGGATCAGCCGGTACTCGGGGCGGGTGGCGACCCGCTCCATGAACCCGTCGAGGAACCACAGGCTGACCAGGGCGAACATCGACCCGACCAGCCCTTGGACCACCCCCTCGAGCATGAAGGGGATGCGGATGAACCAGTTCGTGGCGCCCACGAGCTTCATGACCTCGATCTCGCGGCGCCGGGCGAACATCGCCATGCGGATGGCGTTGAGGATCAGCATGAGCGCGGCGATCAGCAGGCCGACCGCCACGATGAGGATGGCCCGGTTGGCGAACTGGGCCACGTCGGTCACCGTCTGGACCGCGTCGAGCGACGAGGTCGCGGACTGCACGCCGGGCGCCGACGCGTACTGACGCCTGAGGCTCTCGATGGCCTCGGTGTCCTTGTTCGTCGGCACGATGCGGAACGAGGCCGGGACGAGCGTCTCGTCGTCGCGGATCTTCTGCAGCATGGCCTCGTTGCGCTCGAAGAGCCGCAGCGCCTCCTGCCGGCTCTCCTCGAGGTCGACGTAGCGGACCTCGTCGATCTCGGGGTTCTCCTCGAGCTGCTGCTGGAGGGTCTCGCGTTGCTCGTCGGTGATATCTCGCTTGAGGAAGATGATGAGCTCGATGCCCTGCTCCCACCGGCCGGACACGTTCTCGACGCCCTGCTGGAGCAGGAGCGCCGAGCCGAACAGGGCGAGCGACACGCCGACGGTCACCACCGCAGCCAGCGAGAGCGTGATGTTGCGGCGGAGGTTGGATCCGGTCTCGCGGACGACGTAGTCGAGCTTCAGGGCCATGCGGGGGGATTCCTCAGGGGCGGGCGGGCATCACTGGTAGACGCCGCGGGCCTGGTCTCGGATGATCTCGCCGGAGTCGAGCTCGATCACTCGGCGCTGCATCGTGTCGACGATCGAGCGGTCGTGCGTGGCCATGACCACGGTGGTGCCGGTGCGGTTGATGCGGTCGAGCAGCCGCATGATGCCCACGGACGTGGCCGGGTCGAGGTTGCCGGTGGGCTCGTCGGCCAGCAGGATCAGCGGCCGGTTGACGAACGCCCGGGCGATCGACACCCGCTGCTGCTCGCCGCCCGACAGCTCGTCGGGGAAGTTGTCGAACTTCGACTCGAGCCCGACCAGCTCGAGGATGGCCGGCACCTGGGCCTTGACCACGTGGCGGGGCCGGCCGATGACCTCGAGGGCGAACGCCACGTTCTCGTAGACGGTCTTGTTCGGCAGGAGCTTGTAGTCCTGGAAGATGCAGCCGATGTTGCGGCGCAGGTAGGGCACCCGCCACGACGACAGCCGGGCGATGTCCTTGCCCGCCACGAAGATGCGGCCGCTGTCGGCCGTCTCCTCGCGGTTGATCAGGCGGAGCATCGTCGACTTGCCCGATCCCGAGGGGCCGACCAGGAAGACGAACTCGCCTTTCTCGATGGTCGCCGAGGCGCCGCGCAGTGCGACGGCTTCGCCCTTGTAGACCTTGGTGACGGATTCGAAGGTGATCATCTTCCTCGACGCTGTTGCCGGCCGACGACCACGCGACGACCGCCCCAGAACTTTGCGATCAGGTTACAGAAGCCGTCGGCTCAGGTGTAGTCAGGCCGGGTGTGACCGCAGCGGCTGCGCACCGTAGTCCGCCCCGCGGGCGTGGTCAGGTCTTGGCCGCGGCCTCGCTCCGCCGCCACTGGAGGTAGGCCTCCATGAACGGATCGAGGTCGCCGTCGAGCACCGCTTCGACGTTGCCGGTCTCGTACTCCGAGCGCAGGTCCTTGACCATCTGGTACGGCTGGAGCACGTAGCTGCGGATCTGGCTGCCGAACCCCACCCGCTGCTGCTCGCCCCGGATCTCCGCCAGCTCGGCCTCCCGCTTCTGGCGCTCGAGGTCGGCCAGCTTGGCCTTGAGCATGGCCATGGCCCGGTCGCGGTTCTGGAACTGGCTACGCTCGACCTGGCAGGCGACGACCACACCGGTGGGGATGTGGGTGAGCCGCACGGCCGACGACGTCTTGTTGACGTGCTGGCCGCCGGCCCCGGACGCCCGGAAGACGTCCATCTTGATGTCCTTCTCGTCGATCTCGATCGAGTTGTCGTCCTCGAGCATCGGGACGACCTGCAGGGCGGCGAAGGCGGTCTGGCGCTTGCCCTGGGCGTTGAACGGGCTGATGCGGACCAGCCGGTGGACGCCCCGCTCGGCCTGCAGGTAGCCGTAGGCGTAGCGGCCCTTGACCACCAGCTCGGCCGACGAGATGCCGGCCTCGGAGCCCGGCGTCGTCTCGTCGACCTCGACCTCGAAGCCCCGGCGCTCGGCCCAGCGCAGGTACATGCGCAGCAGCATCTCGGTCCAGTCCTGGGCGTCGACGCCGCCCTCGCCGGCCTGGAGGCTGACCAGGGCGTCGCTCTCGTCGTGCTCGCCCGTGAACATCGAGCGCAGCTCGACCTGCCGCAGGTCGGCGTCGATGGCCGCGAGGGCGGCGGCGGCCTCCTCGACCGAGTCCTCGTCGCCCTCCTCGCGGCCGAGCTCGTGCAGCGTCTCGGCGTCGTCGAGGCGGCGGGCGATGTCCTCGTAGCGCTCGATGTCGTCGTTGACCGCGGCCAGCTCGGCGGTCACCCGGCGGGCCTTGTCGGGGTCGTCCCACAGGTCGGGGCGCGACGCCTCGGTCTCGAGCTGCGGCCGCTTGGCCCGTAGCTCGTCGACGCGCAGGTACCCGGCGGCCTCCTCGAGCCGGGCCCGCAACGCTTTGAGCTCTTCCGAAAGGTCCTTCACCGCGTCAGCGCCCGTGGCAGAGCTTGAACTTCTTGCCCGAACCGCACGGGCAGGGGGCGTTGCGCGGCGTCTTGTCCCACTCGGACTTCACCACGGGCGTGTTGCTCGCCGGCTTGCCCCGGGCGCCGGCCCCGTTGCTCGGGGCGGCGGCCGCCGCGCCGGCGGCTCCGGCGGCGCCCGCGGCCCCGGCCCCGGCCGCGGCGGCGACCAGCGAGGCCGAGCCCCCCGCCGGATCGGCGGGGCCCGAGGTGCGCATGTCGCGGACGGCCGGCGCGTCGTCGGCGTCGCCGTCGGCGCCCGCCGTGGCGGCGGGCGCCGCCTGCGCGCCCTGCTCGGGCTTCTTGACCTGCACCTGGACGTGCATCACGTAGCGGATGAAGTCCTGCCAGATGCCGTGCATCATCTGGCCGAACATCTCGAAGCCCTCGCGCTGCCACTCGACCAGCGGGTCCTTCTGGCCCATGGCCCGCAGGTTGATGCCCTCGCGGAGGTAGTCCATCTCGTAGAGGTGGGCCCGCCACCGCGAGTCGATGACCCGCAGCATCACCTGGCGCTCGACCTGGCGCATGACGTCGGGCGTGAGCTCTCGCTCGCGCTTCTCGTAGTGGCCGAGCGCCTCGTCGATCAGGCGCTCGTAGAGCTCGGTGGTCGAGGAGCAGGCGCGCAGGTCGTCGATCGTGAGCTGGGAGGGCCAGAACGTGCGCACCTCGGCCTGGAGGCCCTCGAGGTCCCACTCCTCCTGGTACTCGCTGAGGCAGTGGGACTCGACCAGGTTATTGACCGTGTCGGGCAGGGCCTCCTCGACGAACTTGTCGCGCAGATCGGACTTGTCGAGGACCTGGTCGCGCAAGGCGTAGATCACCTTGCGCTGCTCGTTCATGACCTCGTCGTACTTGAGGACGTTCTTGCGGATTTCGGCGTTGCGCTGCTCGACCGTCGTCTGCGCCCGCTCGATGGCCCTGGTGACCATCTTCGCCTCGAGCGGCACGTCGTCGGGCAGGGCCTTGCCCATGACCCAGTTGACGGCCCCCGTAGCGAACAGCCGCATCAGGTCGTCCTCGAGGCTGAGGTAGAAGCGGCTCTCGCCCGGGTCGCCCTGGCGCCCCGCCCGGCCCCGGAGCTGGTTGTCGATGCGGCGGGAGTCGTGCCGCTCGGTGCCGAGCACGTAGAGGCCGCCCAGCTCGCGGACCTTCTCGCCCTCGGCCTTCGTCTCCTCGGCCCGCTTGGCGGTCAGCTCCTCGAGCCGGGCCCGGTTCTCCTCGGCGTCGGGATCGAGGCCCTCGGCCCGCAGGTCGCGCTTGGCCAGGCCCTCGGGGTTGCCGCCGAGGATGATGTCGACGCCGCGGCCGGCCATGTTGGTGGCCACCGTCACCGCGTGGAGCCGGCCCGCCTGGGCGATGATCTCGGCCTCGCGGAAGTGCTGGCCGACCTTGGCGTTCAGCACCTCGTGCTTGATGCCGCGCTTGTCGAGCAGCCGCGACAGCTTCTCGGACTTCTCGACCGAGATCGTGCCGACCAGCACCGGCTGGCCCCGCTCGTAGCGCTCGGCGATGTCGTCGGCGACCGCCTCGAACTTGGCGTCCTCGGTCTTGTAGATGAGGTCGCCGTGATCCTCGCGGATCATCGGCTTGTTGGTCGGGATGGGGACGACCTGCAGCTCGTAGGTGTTGGCCAGCTCGGCGGCGTCGCTCTGCGCCGTGCCGGTCATGCCCGCGAGCTTCTCGTACATGCGGAAGTAGTTCTGGAGGGTGACCGTGGCGAGGGTCTGGTTCTCCTCCTTGATCCGCACGCCCTCCTTGGCCTCGACGGCCTGGTGGAGGCCCTCGGACCAGCGCCGCCCCTCGAGGATGCGCCCGGTGAACTCGTCGACGATCTTCACCTCGCCGCCGGTGACCACGTAGTCCTTGTCGCGGCGGAACAGCTCCTTGGCGCGGAGCGCGGCCTGGAGCTGGTGGACGAGGTTCTGGGCCACGCCGTCGTAGAGGTTCTCGACGCCGAGCGCCCGCTCGACCTTCTCGATGCCCTCCTCGGTCGGGACGACCGTGCGCTTCTCCTCGTCGACCTCGTAGTCCTCGTCGCGCTTCAGGCCGCGCACGATGGAGGCGAACTTGTAGTAGAGCTGGGCAGCCTCGGCGACGCGGCCCGAGATGATGAGCGGCGTGCGGGCCTCGTCGATCAGGATCGAGTCGACCTCGTCGACGATCGCGTACACGTGGCCCCGCTGGACCTGCCGGGCCCGCGACGTGGCCTTGTTGTCGCGCAGGTAGTCGAAGCCGAACTCGTTGTTCGTGCCGTACGTGATGTCGCAGGCGTACTGGGCGCGCTTGTAGTTGGGGTCGCTCTTGCCCGGGACGATCAGGCCGACCGTCAGGCCCAGCCACTGGTGCAGCCGGCCCATCCACTGGGCGTCGCGGGTGGCCAGGTAGTCGTTGACGGTGACCAAGTGCATGCCCCGGCCCGACAGGCCGTTGAGGTAGGCCGGCAGCGTCGAGACCAGCGTCTTGCCCTCGCCGGTCTTCATCTCGGCCACCCAACCGAAATGGAGCGCGGCGCCGCCCATGAGCTGGACGTCGTAGTGGCGCTGGCCGAGCACCCGCCGGCTCGCCTCCCGCACGACCGCGAACGCCTCGATCAGCAGGTCGTCGAGCGTCTCGCCGTTGTCGAGGCGCTGGCGAAACTCGGCGGTCTTGCCCCTCAGGGCGTCGTCGTCGAGTTTCTCCATCTCGGGCTCGAGGGCATTGATGTCGGGCACCAGCGACTGGAGCGCCTTGACCTTCTTGCCCTCGCCAGCTCGCAGGAAGCGATCGAGGAGGCTCATGCGGCATCCGAGTGTACCGGTGAGCCCTTCCCGGCGTTACCCGGGCCCCCGGGGCCGCGACGGCGGTCGCGGGGCCGCGCCGAGCGGCTTCGCACGGCGCCGACCTGCGGGTGGGGCGGAGAAGGGGGCGAGGATGCGGCGAAGATGTCGACACGATGGTGCCGGCTGGCGACGCAGATCGTCCGGCCGCAGCAGGAGGCAGCATGAGCAGGAACTGGGGCCCGCCCCGGAAGGCCGACCACCAGACCGGCGCCGTCCCGGCCTTCGCCGACGCGGTGGCCGCGGGGCTCGCGCAGGTGACCACCACGCCCCGCGGCGGGGTCACGACCCACGCCGTCGGGGGCGAGGCGTTCCTCGTGGTCGACGAGCGGGACCGGACGGTGGTGGTCGACGGGCAGACGATCGTGTTGCGCACCATCGGCCGCGACGACCTGCGTGACGTGATCGAGGCGGCGTGGGCCGCCCGGGCGCCGGAGAGGGCCGTCGCCGCCCACCGGCGGGCGCGAGCCCGGTGGGAGGCGCGGCCGCCGATCACCTTCGACGACGTCCGCGGCCTGATCCGCCGCCTGCCGGGCGCGGTCGAGGGGCCGATCTGGGGCAAGGACCTCGGCTTTCTCATCGGCACCGACAAGAAGACCCGCTTCGCCCGCTTCGGGCCGCCCGAATCCGGCCCGCCCGGCAACCTGCTGCCGCCCGACGACGAGGGCACGCTCGTGGTCCTCCGCTGCGAGCAGCGGCCCGAGCTGCTCGCCGCCCGGCCCGACCGGTGGTTCACCACGCCCCACTACGGCGACCCGACCGAGCCGGGGGCGGTGATCACCCGCCTGTCCGAGCACCGCGGGCCTGACGACCTCGCCGAGATCGCCGAGGTGCTCGAGGACGCCTGGCGGGAGGTCGCGTCCCCCGAGCTCGTGGCCCAGCTCGACCGCGGCGGCGAGCGATAGGCAGGCGGCGTCGGCGGGTGAGCCGCGCCGACCGCCGGCCCTCGGGGTCGTGTGGATCGGCGACCCCGGGGAGCCGGCGCCGACCGGCGGCCCTGGGGACCCCGCCGGTGGGAGGCCCTCAGGGCCGCGTCAGCGGACGGCTCAGAGGGCCGTCGTGTAGCGGCGGAGCGTCTTGGTCTTCGCCTTGTGCAGCTGCTGCTCTAGCTTCTCGACCGCGCGATCGACGGCGACGAAGCCGTCGGGGGCGCTGGCCTTGCACCGCATGTGGTGGCCGCTCCCGCCGAGGCTGACCTCGCACACCTCCCGGTCGGCGATGCGCGGGTTGCGCTCCTCGGTGAAGCGCACGTCGGCCCGGTCCAGTCCCGAGGCCCTCCGTGCGAGGCGTCCGATCTTCTCCTCCGTGGCAGCTCGCAGGGCGGGCGAAACCCGGGTGTTCCGTGCGCTGACCGTGATCCTCACAGGGGACCTCCCATGGGGGTCGGTGCCTCTTTTCCGCCGAGGGTAGCCCCGCGCTCCGCGCTATGGGAGGGTGAATGCGCGCGCTCCGAAGTGTTCCCGTTACAACCAGCCACCGAGCGGACGCAAATCGGGGTCGGCGGGGCCGGCCCCCGACCGCGGCCGACGGCCGCCCCGGTCAGCGGAGGCGGTCGCAGACGGCGCGGCGCACGATCATGTCGGCCACCTCGTCGGCGCTCGGGTGGTCGCCGGCGTCGAGGCGGCGGCGGGCGTCGACCACCCGCTCGCGCCGCAGCCGGGGTTGCGCCTCGACCGAGCGCACCGCCCGCTCGAGCGTCGTCGGCCCCAGGCCGATCGCCCGGCCCGGGCGGACCCGGGTCGCCCCCCGCCGGCGGCGCCGGGACGCCGCTCGCCGACGGCCGGCGCGCAGGGCGGCGAACGCCCGAGCGGCCTGCGTGGAGGCGACTTGCATCATTGCCCGTATTCGGTCGAACTGCCCGCGAACTTGAGCGTTTTGTTGTCGCCTTGTGACGGATGTGACAGATGACGGGGCGTTCGGGCCACGGTCACGGCCCCGACCCAGGGGGCGCCAGCGCGCCGCAGGGCCTCGGCGGCGGCCCGCAGGGTGGCGCCGGTCGTCGTCACGTCATCGACCACCACGACGGGCGTGCGGACGGGCCGTGCGACGGCGAACGCCGGCCCGGCGTGCCGCTCGGCCCGCGACGCCCCGGTCTGGGCCCCGCCGCCCCCGCCGGTGCGGACCAGCAGCCGCCGGCACGGCAGGCCCCAGCGGCGGGCGAGGGCCCGGGCCAGCAGCTCGGCCTGGTCGAAGCCCCGACGGTGCCGGCGCCGGGCCGTCGTTGGCGCCCACGCCACCACCGCGCCGGACGGCGGGGCGAGCAGGGGGGCCAGCCGCCCGGCCAGCCACGTCAGGGCCGCCCGGTGGTTGCGGTACTTGAGGCCGGTGACCAGCCGGCGGGACGCCCCGGCGTAGACGAGCAGCGACCGGCAGGCGTCGAGGCCCGGCGGCGGGTCCGCGGCCGGGGCCCGCCGCAGCCGGGTCACGCACCGCCGGCACGGCGCCTCGCCGACCTTCCCGCACACCGGACACCTGCTCGGCAACAGCACACCCGTCCCTACGCCGCCGCCGTGACACCCCTGGCACGCCTCGCCGGGCCTTCCCGGCGGGCCTTCCCCGCGCCCGGGACGGGGCCGGTCAGGTCCCCTGCGGCGGCGGGCTCGCGGGCGGCCAAGCGCGGGAGCGGGGCGACGGCCCGCCCGGCGGCGCGTTGGACGCCGTCGAGGACGGTGCGGGTGGCGGCGTGGGCCAGCCTACGACGCCGCGCCGGGCGCCTCCGCCCCGGCGGGCTCGGCCGTCAGGCGGGCGATGGCGTCGAGCGCCGCCATGTGCCGCCGGAAGGCCGCGGCGCCCTCCGGCGTCGCCCGGTACCAGGTCGAGCCGCCCCGGCCCCGGCCGGTCTTGGTGGCCGTGACGTAGCCGGCCTTCTCGAGCGCCGCCATCTGCTTGGACAGGTCGGAGTCGCTGACGCCGAGGTGGCCGCGCAGGAACCCGAAGTCGGCCGCCTTCGAGTTGACCAGGATGGCCATCGCCGCCAGCCGCTTCGGCGCGTGGATGACCGGGTCGAGGGCGTCGAGGCCGGCGCTCACCCGACCCGCGCCCTCGTCGCGGCGGCCGCCGCCGCGTAGGCCCGCTCGTAGACGGCGAAGCCGGCCGTGACGCCGACCAGGGCCACGATCGCGGCGGCCCCGTACCCGGCCGTCACGAACACGATGGCGACCCCGACGAGCAGGGTCAGGTAGCCGCCGCCGAAGGCCACGACCGCCGGCCGGAACTCGGCGGGGATGGCCCCGCCGACCCTGGGCATGGCGCCCCTGTAGCGGGTGTACCAAGTCGTGAACCCGGCGGCGACGGCCATCAGCGCGGCCAGGGCGACGAGCAGCAGGGCCGGCGCGTCGCGCAGGCCGCCGATCGCCAGCGGGAAGGCGGCGTGCCAGGCGCCGGCGCCCGGGCAGTACCACCAGGGCGTCGGCGGGTAGTCGTACCAGACCGCGGCCGTCGCCCGCTCCGCCTGGGCCAGGGCCTGCTGAGGCGTCGCATCACTTTCCATTCTGGAAACCTTAGCCGAACGCTTTCCATGATGGAAAGTACCCGGGACGCGGGCGGGGCCCGGGGTCGGCGACCCCGGGCCCCGTGCGAACGTGCCCGGCGCGAGCCCTGACGGCCGGGGCGGGGGCGGACGGACCCGCCCGCGCCGCCGGTTCGGGCGATCAGTACCGGTAGTGGTCGGGCTTGTACGGCCCCTCGACCGGCACGCCGATGTACTCGGCCTGCTCGGGGGTGAGCTTCGTGAGCTTCACGCCCAGCGAGTCGAGGTGGAGGCGGGCCACCTTCTCGTCGAGCTGCTTGGGCAGCACGTAGACGCCCAGCGGGTAGTTGTCGGTCTTCGTGAACAGCTCGATCTGGGCGAGCACCTGGTTGGTGAAGCTCATCGACATCACGAAGCTCGGGTGCCCGGTGGCGCAGCCCAGGTTCAGCAGCCGGCCCTCGGCCAGGACGATGACCGAGTGCCCGTCGGGGAACACGAACTCGTGCACCTGCGGCTTGATCTCGACCTTGCGCACGTCGCTCATCCGGGCCAGGCCGGCCATGTCGATCTCGTTGTCGAAGTGGCCGATGTTGCCGACGATGGCGTTGTGCTTCATCCGGGCCATGTGCTCGGCCGAGATGATGCCCTTGTTGCCGGTGGCGGTGACGAAGATGTCGGCGGTGTCGATGACCTGCTCGAGGGTGGCGACCTCGTAGCCCTCCATGACCGCCTGCAGGGCGCAGATCGGGTCGACCTCGGTGACGATCACCCGGCAACCCTGGCCCCGCAGCGACTGGGCGCAGCCCTTGCCGACCTCGCCGTAGCCGCACACGACCGCCACCTTGCCGCCGAGCATCACGTCGGTGGCCCGGTTGATGCCGTCGATCAGGCTGTGCCGGCAGCCGTAGAGGTTGTCGAACTTCGACTTGGTGACCGAGTCGTTGACGTTGATGGCCGGGAACAGCAGCTGGCCGGCCTGGTGCATCTGGTACAGGCGGTGGACGCCGGTCGTCGTCTCCTCGGTGACGCCCTTGATGCCCGAGGCGATCGTGGTCCACCGGTTGGGGTCCTCGGCCAGCGACCGCTTGAGGGTGTCCACGATGACGTGCCACTCCTCGGGGTCGTCGTCGGTGGCGTCGGGGACCCGGCCGAGCTTCTCGAACTCGGCGCCCTTGTGGACGAGCAGCGTGGCGTCGCCGCCGTCGTCGAGGATCATGTTGGGGCCGCCGCCGTCGGGCCAGCGCAGGGCCTGCTCGGTGCACCACCAGTACTCCTCGAGCGTCTCGCCCTTCCAGGCGTAGACGGGCACGCCGCGAGGGTTGTCGGGCGTGCCGTCGGGGCCGACGGCGACCGCTGCGGCCGCGTGGTCCTGCGTGGAGAAGATGTTGCACGACACCCAGCGGACCTGGGCCCCGAGGGCGGTGAGCGTCTCGATCAGCACCGCCGTCTGGATCGTCATGTGCAGCGACCCCGTGATGCGGGCACCGGCCAGCGGCTGGCTGTCGGCGTACTCGGCCCGCAGGGCCATGAGGCCGGGCATCTCGTGCTCGGCCAGCTCGATCTCCTTGCGGCCCCAAGGGGCGAGCGAGAGGTCAGCGACCTTGAAATCGCCGGAGGCGGAGGGCATGCGCTTCTCCCTGATGACGTCGATGGACCGACCGGCGGCGCGCGCGTGGCCACCGGTTCGTTCGTCACCGGGCTGGGTGCCGCTGCACCACCCATGTCAGCCCGAAGGGTGGCCATGCTAATGCAGGCCCGCCGGGGCCCGACAGCTGCGGGGTGCCCGGCCGGCCGCCAGACCCACGGCCCGAGCCCGTCGCCGCGCCACCCCCGGCCGGCCGCCCGGGCGCCGGCGTCAGCCGACGGCCTCGGGCACCCGGGCCGGCGCCGGCGCCACCTCCACGGGGATGCCGTTGAGCACGGCGGTGCCCGAGACGGGGTCGATCAGCTCCTCGTCGCCGAGGAGGTTGCTGTTGACCCCGGCGTGGCGGCGGGCGACGGCCAGCTCGACGCCGGGCAGGTCGTGGCCCCAGCCGTGGGGGATGCTGACGACGCCCGGCCGGATGGCGTCGGTGACCTCGACCGGGATCGTGACCGTGCCGGTCCGCGACCGCACCTCGGCGTCGCCCCCGTCGGCCAAGCCCAGCCGCTCGGCGTCGGCCGGGTTGACCTGCAGCGTGCAGCGGGGCTTGCCCTTCACCAGGACCTCGACGTTGTGCATCCAGGAGTTGTTGGACCGCAGGTCGCGCCGCCCGATCAGTCGCAGGCCGCCGGGCGTCTCGTCGAGGGCGGCCCGCAGCCGGGCGACGTCGGCCACCAGCAGCTCGGGCGCCAGCTCGATCATGCCCGACGGGGTGCGCAGCACCTCGGGGATCCGGGGCTCCAGCGGGCCGAGGTCGATGCCGTGGGGGTGCTCGATCAGCTTGTCGAGCGTGAGGCGCGGGCCGTCCGTGCGCGCCCCGAAGCCGTCGCCGTAGGGGCCGGTCCGGATCATGATGTCGAGCAGCCGCTCGGGCCCGCGCCGGCCGTTGGCGCCGGCGGCGGCGAGGATCTCCTCGGGGTCGCCCCCGGCCACCGGCCCGTGCTCGTCGGCCACGGCCCCCTTGGCCAGCGTGCTCGCCACCAGGTCGTCGACGAGGGCGGGGTCGGCCTGGCTGCCCATGCCCTGGAGGACGAGGGCCAAGCGGGCCAGCACCTGCCACTCGTCGGGCTGGCCGGCGGGCCGGGGCAGGACGGGCGGGCTGTAGTGGGCGACGTTGCGGACGGCCAGCTGCAGCAGCGCCAGGTCGTAGTGGCCCTTCTGCAGGGCGGTCGGCACCGGCAGGATGACGTCCGCGTGCCGGGTGGTCTCGTTGACGTAGGGGTCGACCGCCACGTAGCCCTCGAGCCCGGCCAGCGCGGCGTCGAGCCGGCCGGCGTTGGGCGTCGACAGCACGGGGTTGCCGGCCACGGTGATCAGGGCCCGGATCTGGCCCTCGCCGGGCGTGTCGATCTCCTCGGCCAGGCAGGCGACCGGCAGCTCGCCCAGCGTCTCGGGCAGGCCCCGCACGCGGCTGCGGCGCCGGTGGAGCTTCACGCCCCGGCCGTAGCGGGGCGCGCCCCGCGTGTTGGCGGCGCCGGCCGCCGCCCTGGTGAACATGGCGCCGCCCGGCCGGTCGAGGTTGCCGGTCAGCACGTTGAGCACATCGACCAGCCAGGACGCCAGCGTGCCGAACCGGGCGGTCGTGGTGCCGATGCGGCCGTAGACGCAGGCGGTGGGCGCCGCCCCCAGCTCGTGGGCCAGCGCCCGCACGTCGGCGGCCGGCAGGCCCGTGACCGGCTCGACCGCCTCGGGCGTGAACGGCCGGGCCAGCTCCACGACGGTGGCCACCGCCTCGTCCGGGACGTACGGGGCCAGGGCGCCGAGGTCGATCAGGTCGTCGGCGGCCAGGACGTTGACCAGCGCCATGAGGAGGAAGGCGTCGGCCCCGGGCCGGATGGCCAGATGCCGGCTGGCCACCTCGGCCGTGCGGGTGCGCCGGGGGTCGACGACCACCAGGCGGCCGCCCCGGGCCAGCAGCGCCTCGATCCGTCCCGGCCAGTCGGGGGCGGTCGCCAGGCTGCCGTTGGAGGCGTACGGGTTGGCGCCCAGCATGACCAGCAGGTCGGTGCGGTCGACGTCGGGGACGGGCACGGTGAGCGCCCCGCCGAACATGAGCGCCGACGACACCTCCTTGGGCCGCTGGTCGACCGTGCTGGCCGAGAACACGTTCGTCGTGCCCAGCGCCTTGATCAGCGGCCGGAGGTAGAGCAGGCCGGCCAGCGAGTGGGCGTTGGGGTTGCCGACGTAGATGCCCACCGCCTCGCGGCCGTGACGCTCGATGACCGGCATGAGGACCCGCTCGGCGGCGGCGAACGCCTCGTCCCAGGAGGCGGGCACCAGCTCGCGGTCGCGGCGGACCAGCGGCTGGCGCAGCCAGTCGGGGTCTTCGTGCAGCTGACGCAGCGTCGAGCCCTTGGGGCAGATGTAGCCGTGGCTGAACACGTCGTCGCGGTCGCCCCGGATCCGCCCGACCGTGTCGCCGTGCAGCGTGATCTCGAGCCCACAGCCCGCCTCGCACAGCGGGCACACCCGGTACGCCGTGCGCGGCTCGCCGCGCCCGTTGCCGTCAGCCATCACGTCCCCCTTCGCCGTCGACGCCATGGTGCCACCATCACAGTCCGAACGACACCTGTCGCCTACCTGTGAGGTAAGCGCCTTCCTGTAGCGGTCAGCCCGGTGTGCATCAGCCGGTCTGGACAAGCCGGTGACGGGCCCGTCCGGGCCCGGTCGGGTGGGCGCCGGGACCGGGGGGATGCGGCCGGCAGGCCGGCAGGCCGGCCGCGCCCGGCGCAGGCGGGTCAGGCCCGCCCGTACTGGTCTTCGTAGCGGACGATGTCGTCCTCGTCGAAGTCGCCGAAGCCCATCTCGACGACGCGGACCGACCCGGGGGCGTCGGCGGCGGTCGCCAGCCGGTGCTTGGCGCCGCACGGGATGAACACCTTCTCGCCCGGGGTCGGGTGCCGGACCTCGCCGTCGACCTCGGCGATGCCGCCCTCGTCGAGGAACACCCACAGCTCCGACCGGTGGTTGTGGCTCTGGAGCGAGAGCCGCTGGCCGGGCTGCACGGTGATGATCTTCACGGTGCAGGGCTCGTTGTGGACGAGGCGCCGGAAGTCGCCCCAGGGGCGCTCCTCGCGGTACTCCTCCGGCGGTTCCTTCAAGGCGTCACGCTGGTCAGCCACGGTGCTTCCCATCCCTGCGTCTCCCTGCGTCGGTGGTGGTGGTCACAGGTCGAACCGGTCTTTGGCCGGGACCGGGCCCGGGTCGATGCCCTCCTGGGCGGCGAGGTGGAGGGACACGAAGTCGCCGAGCAGCGTGAGGTCGAAGAGCTGGGCGAGCGGACCGTCGCCCACGGCCCGGACCTCCACCACGTCGTGGACGACCTCGGCCAGCTGGTCGCGCACGACGTCGAAGCGCCCCGCCTCGAGCGGGTGCTCCTCGTCGTGCCGCAGCTCGACCAGCGTGAACACCTGGCGGGTCATGTCGCCGTGTTGCCCCCAGCCACAGATCTCGTTGTGGCACAGCTCGGGCATGGTGGCCGTGAACGCCGGGGCCTTGGCGTTCTCGTTGACCTGGGTCTTCCACCGGGTGGCCGCCACCGCCCCCAGCGGCCCGGCGCCGACGATCAGCGGGATCGTGCGCCCGATGGTGCGGGCGATGCGCACCGCCGAGTCGCCGGCGAACACGGCGTCGCGCCGGATGCCGAGCTGCTCCGCCGCAGCCTCCACCCAGGCGGAGGCCCCCGGGAACAGGCCGGCCTTCTCGAGCAGCCCCAGCACGGGCACGGCCAGGGCGCCGAGGCCGGCCCGGGCCTGGGGGATGTCGTCGGGCACCGGCACGAACGGGGCCTGCCAGCTGGGGGCCAGCTCGCCGAGCCGGCCGCCCCGGCTCACGACCACCAGGCGGGCCCCGGCGGCCGCGGCCGCCGAGGCGGCCTCGACCGTCTCCTCGGTGTTGCCCGAGAACGACAGGGCGAAGCACAGCGTGCCCGGACCGACGAACGACGGCGGGGCGTAGCCCTTGGCCACCACGATCGGCACGGGCAGGAACGGCGATCCCACAGCGGCGACGACGTCGCCGGCGAGGCCGCTGGCCCCCATCCCCAGCACGACCACATTGTCGATGTCGTCGTGGGCCGGCAGCCCCTCGACGCCGGCCGCCACCGAGGCCGCCGCCCGCACCTGCTCGGGGAAGGCGGCGGTCGCCCCGAACATGTCGAGGCTGTCGAGGCGGTCGGCGAGCAGGCCCACGGCGGCTCAGGCCTCGAACGTGGGCGCGATGCCCTCGGCCTCGGCCTTGGCCAGCAGCCGCTCGTGCTCGGCATCGTCGACGGTCTCGGCCTCGTCGATGAGCATGATCGGGATGTCCTCCCGGATCGGGTAGCTGCGCTTGAGCCGAGGGTTGTAGAGCCGGTCCTCGTCGCGGAAGTAGAGCAGCGGCCCCTTGTCCTCCGGGCAGGCGAGGATGTCGAGCAGTTGCTGGTCGAGCGCCATGGCGGTCAGGCCTCCCTGATCAGGTCGCGCACCTGGGCGACGTGCTCGTCGCACGCGGCACGGTCGTGGGCTTCGAGGTTGAGCCGCAGGAGCGGCTCGGTGTTGGAGGGACGCAGGTTGAACCACCAGTCGCCGACGTCGACGGTCAGCCCGTCGAGCCGGTCGACCTCGGCCCCGGGGAACAGCTCCGGCACCCGGGCCGCCACCCGCTCGATGACGGCCTTGGGGTCGTCGACCTTGGTGTTGATCTCGCCCGAGGCGGCGTAACGGTCGAACGGCTTGCGCAGCTCCGACAGGGGCACGCCGGCCTTGCAGATCTGCTCGAGCACGACCAGGGCGGCGATGGAGCCCGAGTCGGCCCGGAAGTTGTCGCGGAAGTAGTAGTGGGCCGAGTGCTCGCCGCCGAAGGCGGCGCCGGTCTCGGCCATGACCTGCTTGATGAACGAGTGCCCGACCCGGGTCCGCACCGGGGTGCCGCCGTTCTCGCGGATGACCTCGGGCACGGCCTTCGAGCAGATGAGGTTGTGGAGGATCGTCGCCCCCGGCTCGCGCTCCAGCACGCCCTTGGCGACGATGGCGGTCGTGGTCGAGCCCGACAGTGGCTCGGCCCGGTCGTCGACCAGGAAGACCCGGTCGGCGTCGCCGTCGAACGCCAGGCCCACATCGGCGCCCACTTGGCGCACCCGGGCCTGCAGGTCGCGGAGGTTCTCGGGCTGGATCGGGTCGGCCGGGTGGTTGGGAAACGTGCCGTCGAGCTCGCCGTAGAGGATGTCGAGCTCGAACGGCAGCGTCTCGAACACCCGGGGGACGACGAGCCCGCCCATGCCGTTGGCCGTGTCGGCCACCACCTTGAGCGGGCGCAGGGCGCTCGTGTCGATGAACGAGCGGACGTGCTCGGCGAACTCGCCCAGCAGGTCGAGCTCGTCGTAGCCGCCCGGCGCGGTCGGCGCCGGCGACACTCCCACCCCGGCCAGCCGCTTGATCTCGGCCAGCCCGGTGTCCTCGCCGATGGGGCGGGCGCCGGGCAGGCACAGCTTGATGCCGTTGTACTGGGCGGGGTTGTGCGAGGCGGTGAACATCGCCCCGGGGGCGTCGAGCCGGCCGGCGGCGAAGTACATCATGTCGGTCGAGGCCAGCCCCAGGTCGATCACGCCGAGCCCCTGGCGCTGCACCCCCTCGGCGAAGGCGGAGGCCAGCTCGACGCCGCTCGGCCGCATGTCGCGGGCGATCAGCACCTTGGTCGGCTTCGGGTCGAGACCGGCGTCGAGCACGAAACGGGCGAAGGCGGCCCCGATGCGCTCACACAGCGCGGCGTCGAGCTGGTCGGGGACGACGCCGCGCACATCGTAGGCCTTGAAGATGGAGTCGAGATCCGCCATTGGGCGCCAAGCTAGCCGGGCCGCGGACCCGGGCCGGGACCGAACGCCCCCGCCTACGCGAGGTGGTCGGACGAGGCCACGCTGCGCGTCCCCGCCACGTCCCGCGGGTCGAGCGGCTTTAGGGGCTCGAGCACGCCCTCGCCGTCCTCGTAGCGTCCCTCGGCCGCCCAGTGCCGCATGCGGAAAAGGTCGACGACCAGGCGGCGGGCGTCGCGCAGGGCCCGGACCGTGGACCGGTCGGAGTTCGTCACCTCCACCGGCACCTCGACCAGCGAGAGCTGGTGGCGCTCGACCAGGTGGAGCAGCTCGATGTCGAAGGCGAACCCGTCGCTGTGCGTGCGGGCGAACATGAACCGGGCCACGTCGGATCGGAAGCCCTTGAGGCCGCACTGCGTGTCGCGGTAGCTGCCGAGCAGAACGGCGAAGACGAGCAGGTTGATGGCCCGGCTGCCGAGGGCCCGGGTGCGGGACGGCCGGGTGAGCGTGCGGGTCTCGGGGTGCCGACGGTCGCCGATGGCGACGTCCCAGCCCTCCTCCACGGCGGCCAGGATGCGCCGCACCTGGTCGGGCCCGTAGGCCAGGTCGGCGTCGGTGAACACGATCGTCCGCCCCCGGGCCGCCAGGACCCCGGCCCGCACCGCCGCCCCCTTGCCCCGGTTCGTCGGCAGCTCGACCACCTGGTGGGCGCCAGCGGCCAGCGCGGCGTCCGCGGTCCCGTCCGGCGAGCCGTCGTCGACCACCACCACCTCGAGGCCGCCGTCGTCGGCGACGTCGGCCAGCTCCTCGACCATGCGGCGGACGGCGTCGCCGATGCGGTCGGCCTCGCAGTAGGCGGGCAGGACCACGCTGAGCCGGCGGTCGCCGGGCGGGACCGGGCGGGCCCACCGGACCCGGCGAGCCCGGGTGAGCGACCGGAGCAGCACGCCGCGGTAGGCGACCAGGCGGACGCCGCCGGCCACGGTCAGCGCCACCGCCTTCGCCTCGACCAGCGCCGAGGTCGCCTCGAAGCCGGTGCCGGCGTACAGCGCCCGGAGGACGACGACGTCGACAACGGCCGCCACCACCGCCACGGTCACGAACGCCGCCGGCACCTCGACCCACCGCACGTAGGGGTCGCTCCGGAACGTGACGACCCGGTGGAGCCCGTAGGAGGCCCCGCTGGCCACGGCGATGGCCACGAGGTCGGCGAGGATCAGCATCCAGCCCAGGCCCTGCCGCAGCAGGACCAGCAGCCCGACGTCGATCAGCGTCGGGACCAGCGCGACCGCGGCGAAGCGCCGGAGCCGGCCGCTCACGGATCCGGTGACGTGCCGCCCGGCCCGCCCGCCGGCGCCGGCGGCGGGTCGGGGTCGTCCCGCTCGTCTGGTCCGCCCAGTCCGACCGCCCCGGCCGCCCCGTCCGTGCCGTCTGGCCAAGCCGGTCCTTCCAGCCGCGCCGCCCCATCCGCCCCGGCCGCCCCGTCCGTGCCGTCTGGCCAAGCCGGTCCTTCCAGCCGCGCCGCCCCGTCCACCCCGGCGGCGTCGCCCCGCAGGTGCCACCCCGCCGTCGCCCGGCGGGCGAAGTGCCGCCCCTCGGGCCGGGCGGGCCGGAACTGGTACGTCCCCTGCCGCACCAGCGCCACGAGCGCCGCCAGGCCGATCAGGGTGAGCGTGTAGCTGAAGTACTCGACCCACGTCCGCCCGTAGGTCAGCTCGACGTGGGTGTCGGTCGGAACGACGACCATGAGGTTCGGCGTGACCCGGTAGGGCCCCTCGGCGCCGGACGCCCGCCAGTTCGGGAAGTACGACACCTTGACCAGCACCGGGGTGCCGACCTGGTCGACGTCGAACGACAGGCTCTCCGGCCCCACCTCGAGGTTGGACACCTCGACGGGCTCGACCGGCCGCCGCTCGGGCGGCTGGCCCCGCCGGATCCGCTGCCACTCGTCGGGGCCGCTGGAGGCCAGCGGGACGTCCCACTGGTTGGGGTCGACGAACCACCGCACCGCCGGCCCGCCGAAGCGACCCTGGTCGTCGAGCGGCTCCTCGAGCCACTCGACCTGGGCGTCGCCGACGTCGGTGAGCACCGCGGGCTCGTTGGCCAGCGGCTCGACCAGCGGGCTGTCGGCCACCTGGAACACGACCCACGGCGGCGACTCGGCCAGCTCGGTCAGGTCGGGGTGCTGGCGGGCGGCGGCGATGGCCTCGGGCGAAGTGGCCATGTAGTAGCGCACGCCCAGCATCTGCAGGTGGTCGACGCCCCGGTCGATGTCGAACGTGCCGTACGGCAGGTCGCGCTGCGCCGCGCTCGGCCGGGTCGACAGCTCGACCTGGGTCAGGAAGTGGAACGGGGTGGTCGCCGACGCCTCGAAGTACAGGCCCTCCATCGAGCCGATGCAGCCGTCGGTCCAGTGCGGCAGCAGCATCAGGGCCATGGGCGTGCCGTAGCGGTCGAGCTCCCGCTCGTACTCCCAGAAGGCGCGGCCGCAGCCGTGCTGCTCGCCGACCTCCTCCATGGTCAGCACGATGTCGCGGTACTCGCGGTACGACTCCTTCTCCTCGTAGCCGCTGTAGTTCCACCGGGCCCACGACGGGATGAAGCTCTCGGGCTCGGCGTGGGCCTGGAGCGGGCTGAAGCTGGGCCAGTCGAAGCCGGCGCCCGCGCGCTCGTCGAACGGCAGGGCGCCGAGCGGCATGCCGACGAGCACGAGCGTCACCACCAGCACCGCCAGCGCGGTGGGCACGCCCGCCGTGACCGGCCGGGGCCGCACCACCCGGGCCCGCTGGGTGATCAGCCGCACGGTCTCGGACACGCCCAGCCCGGCCAGGAGCAGCACGGTCAGGTAGTAGAAGGGCAGCAGCCGGCCGTTCCAGAGGCGCCCCTCGGGCGCCACCACGAAGGCCACGCCGACGCCGACCGACGTGATCAGCAGGAACAGACCGGACCGCAGGCGGGTGACGATCGTCACCACCGCCCCGAGCAACGCCAGCCCGAACGCCCACCGCAGATCGACGTCCGGCGTCTTGTTGGGGAACAGGTGCTGCCAGAGCGTCTCGTTCTCGTAGGGCAGCTTCTCCCACCCCATGTCGTTGAGGTAGGCGCGGCGCAGGTAGAAGGGCCCCACCCAGAACAGCGACAGCAGCCCACCGACGACCATGACCGGCGTCAGCCAGCGGACGCTCTCGGACGCCAGCCACAGCGCCACCGCCACCGCCGCCACGCCCAGGCCGGCCAGCGCCAGCACGGGAAGGCCACCAACCAGGCCAAGGAGGGGGCCGACCAGCAGCGCGTTGAGCAGCAGGGCCACGCCGAGAGCGCCGACCGCCACGCACGGCTCCCACGGGCTGCGGGACCGGTTGAACCGGACGAGCACCGTCACCGCCGTCGCCCCCAGCACCCAGAACGCCACGATCAGGTGGCACAGGCCGGTCAGCGCCAGCAGGACCGCGGCCCAGCCCCGGTGGCGGCCGGTCTCCAGGCCCTTCATGACCACGCCCACGTAGACGACGCCGAGGCTGAGGGCCATGGAGAAGGCGAACTCGCCGGCCAGGGTCGAGGCGATGTTGCCGCCGTAGATCGTGAAGCCCCGGTAGAAGAGGAACGGCAGCGTGGCGACGGCCAGGACCGCCGGGGTCGGGAACCGGAGGTTGGTGAGCCGCCCGAACGCGTAGGCGGCCACCGGCAGCGTGACCAGGCCGCTGACCGACACCAGCTTGAACGCCACGCCGTAGGGCAGGCCGACGAGCAGCAGCGCGGCGACGGCCCCCACGATGGCCAGGTTGCGGGCCCGCGGCTCGGCCCGCCGGGCGACGGCGTAGGCCACCAGGCCCGCGCCGGCGAGCGCCGGTAGCAGGCCCACCCACCCGTGGACGCCGGCGTTCAGGGCCACGATCGCCAGCGACGGGACCACCATGTAGAACTGGTAGGCCGGGAAGCCGGCGTACCAGTCGGGCGTCCAGCCGGCGATCTGGAAGTTGGGCAGCAGCTGGTCGCGCAGGTAGGCCGGGCCCCACACGTGGGCGCCCATGTCGCCGCCGGCCGGCGTCGTGTTGCGCACGAGCAGCGACGGCTGGAGCTGCCAGATCAGGAAGGCGACGCAGGCCGCGACCACGATCACGTCGGTCGCGGTGCGCACGAGCCGGCGCTGGCGCTCGCGCTCGGCCTCCTCCCGGGCCGCCTCCTCCCGGGCCGCGGCGGCGTCGCCGGGTGCGGCGGGCGGGGGCAGGTCCGGCGAGCCGACCGCCACGGCGACGGCGTCCCCACCGTCCCCTCCGCCGCCGCCCCGGCCCCCGGGGCCGGCCCCGCCGGTGAGGCGCCGCCCCAGCCGGCGCAGGTCGTCCACGCGGCCGCCGGCGCCGCGGTCGTCTGAGCCCCGGCCGCCCCCCGCCGAACCGGCGGCCGGGGGGTCGGCCGGCTCGGCCCGGCGGTCGGGTTCGATCTCCGTCCGTTCGTTCATGAGCCGCTCACCAGGGACACGACGGCGGCGAGGTTGAAGACCATGTGGGCGACGACGGCGGGCCCGAGCCGCTCGTAGCGGTCGGCCAGGTAGCCGAGCACCAGCCCGAACGCCGTCAGCGCCGGGAACTGGAGCCACTCGAAGTGGCTGGCGCCGAAGATCACGGCGGTCACCACGATCCCCGGCACCCGGCCCAGCCGGCGCACCAGGGAGCGCTGCATCAGGCCCCGGTAGAAGATCTCCTCGACGATCGGGGCGCCGAGGCCGACGATAAGCACGAGCAGGACGACGCCCACGGCGTCGGTCGCCTTGTCGGACAGCGCGCGGGCCGGGGCGTTGAACTCGTCGACGTCGACGGAGGTGAGCCAGAACGCCGGCAGGTAGAGCACCAGGATGCCCCACTGCGACACGAGGCCCCACAGGGCCCCGACCCAGGCGTCGGAGCGGGCGAACCGCAGCCGCAGGTCGCGGACCAGGCCGTTGCCCTTCAGCTCGGTCGCCAGCCACGGGACGCCCAGCAGGCCCAGCCACAGCCCGAGCTGCGCCACCGCCACCCAGCCCAGCGACAGGTCGTCGAGCTGGTCGGGCTCGAGCCCCTTGATGGCCAGGACCAGCGACGACGCCAGCATCCCCCCGAACTGCGCCACCACCCAGCCGGCCGCGGCGTCGCCGAACCCCCACCGCACGGGGGCGCGCTCGTCCACGGGCGAGGTCGTCGGCTCGGCGTCGGGCACCGGACCAGGGTACGCAACCGGTCATCGGCCGCCAGACGCGGGAAAGGCGGTGCCGGCGGCGCCGGACCGCCCGCACGGGCGAGGTCGGTCAGGGGGCCGGCGTGACCAGCCGCGCCGCCTCGCCCCGTCGGTCCTCGAGCCGCCAGCCGCGGGGCACGGTCATCGCCTCGGCGTGGGCGGCGCACAGGTCGTACGACATGGGGTGGGGGTCGCCGGACAGGGCGTCCAGCCACGTGACCCGTGCCTGGTAGTCGTAGGTGAGGGTGGCCGAAGCGGCCTCACTGCATGCGGGGCGGGCGCAGGCGCGAGTCACGGGCGGTCAACGTAGTGGGACGCGGCGCGCGACGCGGGGAATGGTCGGCGGCACGCTGAGCTTCTATCGACCTTTCTGACCCGTATCCTGGTCGCATGAGTCAGCAGTCGCCCCCTCCCCCGCCGCCGCCCCCGCCGCCGGGCAGCCGGTCGCGGGGTCCGCGGCGCCCGGGTCGAGACCAGCAACTCCCCCGGTGGGCGATCTGGGTCCTAGCGGGTGCGCTGATCGCTGTCCTGTTCCTGCCGAGCTTCCTCAGCCAGACCGAGCGCGAGAGCATCGACTACTCCGAGCTGCGGCGCCAAGTCGCCGCCGGCCGGGTCGAGTCCATCGAGTGGGACAACAACGACGGCTCGATCACCGGCACGCTCACCGACGGGACCGAGTTCTCCAGCAACGGGCCCATCGAGCCGCCCGAGCGCGACCTCGAGCTGTTCCGTGACCACGACGTCGACGTGAAGTTCGAAACGCCTGGTGGATCGCTGTTCTCGGCCCTCCTGCCGCTCCTGATCCCGGTCGCCGCCTTCCTCGGCATCTTCTGGCTGATGCAGCGCCGGGCCCAGAGCCAGATGGGCGGCATCATGTCCATCGGCCGGTCCCGGGCCAAGACCTACTCAACCGAGCGGCCGGGCACGACGTTCGCCGACGTGGCCGGCTACGAGGGGGTCAAGCAGGAGATCAAGGAGGTCGTCGACTTCCTCAAGTACCCCGAGCGGTTCGCCGAGATCGGCGCCCGCATCCCCAAGGGCGTGCTCCTCGTCGGCCCGCCGGGCACCGGTAAGACGCTCATCGCCCGGGCGGTGGCCGGCGAGGCCGGCGTGCCGTTCCTGTCGGTCACGGGCTCCGACTTCATGGAGATGTTCGTGGGCGTCGGCGCCAGCCGCGTCCGCGACCTGTTCCAGAACGCCCGCAAGATGGGCCGGGCCATCATCTTCGTCGACGAGATCGACTCGATCGGCCGCAAGCGGGGCGCGGGCCTCGGCGGCGGCCACGACGAGCGTGAGCAGACGCTCAACCAGATGCTGTCCGAGATGGACGGCTTCGAGGCCAGCGAGGGCATCGTGATGATGGCGGCCACCAACCGGCCCGACATCCTCGACCCCGCCCTCCTGCGCCCCGGGCGCTTCGACCGCCAGGTGGTCGTGCCGCTGCCCGAGCTCGAGGAGCGCCGGGCCATCCTCGAGGTCCACTGCAAGTCCAAGCGGCTGGCCGACGACGTCGACCTCGACCTGGTCGCCCGGGGCACGCCGGGCATGAGCGGCGCGGATTTGGCCAACCTCGTGAACGAGGCGGCGCTGTTCGCCGTGCGCAGCGGCGCCGACGAGATCCACCGGACCCACTTCGAGCAGGCCCGCGACCGGGTCCTGATGGGCCAGCGGCGCGAGTCCATGGCGCTGTCCGACGCCGAGAAGGAGGTCATCGCCTACCACGAGGCCGGGCACGCCGTGTGCGCCGCCGTGCTGCCCCACGCCGACCCGGTCCACAAGGTGACGATCCTGCCCATGGGCATGGCCCTCGGCCTCACCCAGCAGCTGCCGCTCGACGAGAAGCACATCTACCGGCAGGACTACATCCAGGACAGCCTGGTCGTCCGCATGGGCGGCCGCTGCGCCGAGGAGCTCGTGTTCGGCGTGATCTCCACCGGCGCCAACAACGACCTCGTGGGGGCGACCGAGCTGGCCCGCAAGATGGTCGCCGAGTGGGGCATGTCCAAGCGGGTCGGGCCGATGGCCTGGGGCTCGCAGGGGCAGGTGTTCCTGGGCGAGGACCTGATGCACACCCGCGACTACTCCGACGAGACGGCGCGGGTCATCGACGAGGAGGTCGAGCGCATCCTCCGCGAACAGGAGGAGCGGTGCCGCAACGTGCTGCGCGAGCACCGGGGCGGCCTCGACCTGGTCGCCCGGGCGCTGCTCGAGCACGAGACGATCGACGGCTCCGAGGTCGACCGGCTGATCGCGGTGGCCGCCAACGGCGGCGCCGGCGACGCTGGCCTGCCGCCGGTCCCGCCGCCGCCTCCACCCGCCCCCGAGGACGCCGGGGGGTCCGGGGCGCCGCAGGACGGCACCGGTGCCGGGTCCGGCGCCGGCACGGCGGCCTCCGAGCCCGCGGATGGGTCCGGCGGCGCCGCCGACCGGGCGCACGGCACCGCCCGCGGCAACGGCGACGAGGCGCCGAGCGACGACGCCCTGGCCTCGGGCCGATGGCAACGACCGCCCCGCCCGCCGGCCCCGCCGACCTGACCGGGGCGACCGCGTGATCTGACCAGTGATCTGACCGACGCCCGGTCGGACCGAACGGCCCCGACCGGGCGTCGCCGCGTTCGCTCAGCCGGTCAGCGCTCCGCGGTCTGGCCCGGCCGCGGGGCGTCGCCGGCCTCGGCCTCCGGTCCGGGGGCGGGGGCGGGGGCGGGGGCGGCCAGGCCGTGGTCGCAGCCCTCGGCGGGCAGGCTGCCCGGCTCCCGCACCTCGGCCAGCGTGGCCCACAGGTCGGTGGCGGTCACCGGCCCCAGGAACCGGGCCCGGACGACCCCGTCGGCATCGGCGATCACGACTCCCGGCACGGCGGTGATCTCGTACTTGGTGTGCAGGTCGCGGGCCGCGGTCACCTCCAGCTCCTGCACGGCCACCTCGTCGCTGGCCAACACCCGGGCCTTCTCCCACACCGCGGCGCACGTGCTGCAGGTGGCCGAGGTGAACACCGCCACGAGCCACGGCGCCTCGGGCCTGTCGAAGTCGGCCCGGTCGAGCCGGTCGGGCAGCGTGTGGCTGGTGTTGGTCGGCGCCGGCACCGCCCGCCGCCGTTGGACGACGAGCGCCACCGCGACGGCCACGGCCGCCAGGGCCACCACGAGCAGGGCACGTTCCACGCCCCGATCGTCGCGCGCGGCGCCGGCGGGCGGCGACGCCGGGCACCGCGCCGACCGGGGCCGGCGGGGCGGCCCCGTCGGGCGCCGGACCGGGGGGACGGCATCGGGCGCCGGGCCGGGGCAGGCCGGGCCGGAACGCCGGGCCGGCGCCGACCCGGGCGGCACGTCGGGCGGCAGACCGGGCGGCGGACCGGGCGGCGACATCGGGCGCCGGACCGGGCGGCGACATCGCGCGCCGCACCGGGCGGACGGCCCGGTCGACGGACCCGCTGGCCGGGCCGGAACGCCGTGCCCTGCGCCGACCCGGGCGGCGAGATCGAGCGCCCAGCAACCATGCCGGACGGCGGACCGGACGGCGGACCGGACAGCGGGCGATCGGGCGGCAGACCGGACGGCGGACCGGGCGGCGGGCCACCGGTCGGCGGATGGGGGCCGGGCAGCCGGGCCGGGTCAGCCGGCCAGGTCGAACGCCTCGACCGGGACGGCGGCGTCCCCGGCCGGGAGGCCCGGGACCATGGCCTGGATCAGGCCGCCGGGCGTGGTGATCAGGCGCTCGACCACGACCGGGGCGTCGGCCACGACCCGGACGGCGCCGTCCGGCCCGGCCACGTCGTCGCCGAGGTCGAGCCGCCGCAGGCCCCCGGGCGGGACCTCCACGTCCTGCAGGCCCTCCGCCGCGATCGGCGCCCCCTGCCCCAGGCCGGTCACGGAGACCCGGGCCGGCCGCTCGGGGTCGGGGTTGAACGCCACCAGGCTGCTTCCCGGCCGGTCGCCGCCGCCCAGCGTGGCGAACAGCCAGGTCGGCGCAGCGAACGCCGCGCCCGGCCCGGCGGCGACGTCGCCGCCCCGCCGCCGGGTGAACGTCTGCACCCGCTCGGCCACGACCGGCACACCGTTGCGCGACCGCACCACGGTGGTGTGCACGTCGTTGCGGGGCACGCGGTCGTCCTCGGCGTAGTCGATGACCTCGTAGCGGCCGGGCCGGACCGTGACGCCGAACGGCTGGGGCGGCGGGGCGTCGGCCGGCAGCTCGACGGGGTGGACCGACACGTCGACCTCGGCCCGCTCGTCGCCGGGGTTGTAGAGGACGATGCGCTCGCCCCGGCTGGCGGACACGGTGCCGGCCGGGAACACCCAGGTCCCGAGGGGGGAGGGCGCGGCGAGCGCCAGCGCCAGGCCCTCGACGTCCCTGGACCCGTCGAACGTCTGCAGTCGCTCGACCACGATCGGCCCGGAGCGGGACCGCACCGTGGCCGCCACCTGGTCGCGCCGGGTGACCTCGCCGCCGACGTCGACGCCGACCACCCCGCCGGCGGGCACCGGCAGCCCCTGGTAGCGGACCGGCTCGCGCAGCCCGTCGTCGGTGCTGAGCACGATGTCGACGGCGGCCACGCTGGGGAACGGGTTGAACAGCACGAGCACGTCACGGGCGTCGCGTGCGGTCGACCCCGAGGCGAGGAACCACTCGGTCGACGCCGTCGAGGCGCAGGGGCCTGCGTCGCGGCCGTGGGGGCCGGCGACCTCGTGCTCGACGACCGCCGAGCCGTCGAGCTCGACCAGCGCGGAGGCCAGCGGCGCCCGGTGGACGTCGGCCAGCCGGACCTCGACCCGCCCGCCCGGCGGGACCTCGACGTCCTGCTGGCCGTCGGGCGTGCCCGGGTCGGGGGCGGCGGAGGCCTCGTCCTGCTCGGCGTTCCAGGCGCCGCCCAGCGTGGGCCCGGGCTCGCCCCCGCCGGCGCCCTCGCCGCCGTCGCCCTGCCCAACGGTGTCGGAGCCGTCGGTGTCGTCGGTGTCGTTCGCGCGGGGGCCGGGCTCCTCCTGCCGGGCGCCGCCCGGGGTGCGCACGCCGACGGCCGTGGCCGTGGCCACGCCCGGGGCCCGGTCGGCGGACTCGTCGTCGCCCGCCTCGCCGCCGCGGGCGCCCTCGCCCTCGCCGGCCCCGTCGGCGCGGTCCGCCCCGGACCCGTCCGAGGCGGCGTCGGGGCCACCCGCACCGGCATCGGCGCGGTCCGCCCCAGACCCGTCCGAGGCGGCGTCGGAGCCACCCGCACCGGCATCGGCGCGGTCCGCCCCAGACCCGTCCGAGGCGGCGTCGGAGCCGCCCTCGCCGGTCCCGTCGGCGCCCGGATCCGCTCCGCCGGACTCGCTGGGCCCGTCGGACTCCTCGGCCTCGTCGGCCGTCGCCGCCGAGGCGTCTTCCGCGCCGTCGGTCGAGCCATCAGATGCCGGCTCGGGGTCGGCGGCGGCGACCTCGCCGGCGAAGACGCTCACCGTGCCGGTCACGGGCTCGCCACCCGGGTTGAGGACGACGACCGTGTGGTCGGCCTCGCCGCCGTCCTCGGCCGTGCCGGCGGCGCAGTACCACGTCGAGGCGAGCACGTCGGCGGCGGGCGCCGCCGGCATCTCCACGCCGGGCTCCGCAGCGGCCGGCTCCGGGGCGCGGTCGTCGCCGGCGGTGCCGGCCAGCACGGCCCCCGCCACCGCGCCCGCGACCAGCACCACGAACGGGAGGCGCGGGCTCATCGCACCAGCTCGCGGCCCGGGGCCGGTGGCCTCGCCACGGGCTCGATCTCCAGGGCCGGCGACACCGCCCCCGGCGACGCCCCCGGCGGCGCCGGCCCGGGCGGCCCGGCAGGACCCGGCGGCCCGGATCCCGGCGAGCCCGGCGGCCCCGGGGGCACCGGCCCATCCGACGGGGCCGACGCCGGCGACGACCGGTCGGCCGCCCGCCGCCTCTCGCCGGATGCGTAGCGCATGCGGGTCACCGCCACGGCCACCGCCAGCCACAGGGCCACCTGGGCGGCGAGCAGGGCCCGGAACCAGATCGAGGTGCGGTAGGCCAGCACGGCCGACCCGCCCTCGCCCGTCTCGAACGCGGTCGCCCAGCCGTAGGCGCCGCGCCGCTCGGCCGTCGTGCCCTCGACCGACAGCTGCCAGCGGCCGGGCGGCGCAGCGTGGACGAGCGTGAACCCGGCCGGCACCGTGCCCCGGAAGCCGGCGCCGTCGTGGGCCAGCAGCACGGGGAACGACCGGGACAGGTCGACGCGTTGGAGCGCCTCGACGTCGGGGGTGTCGAGGGCGGACGTGTCCGCCACCAGCGAGCGGGCCGGGGCGAACGCCGTGTTGCGGTACAGGGTGATGGCCGGGTCGAGCGGGACCTGCTCGAGGTCGAGCTGGGCCCCGAGGGCGGTCGTCACGGCCTCGGGCACCGGCCGCTCCTCGGCCACGTACGGCGACGGCGCCTCCCGGGCCGGCACGGCGATGTACTGCACGCCCATCGGCGCCAGCAGCCGCCCGAGCCGGGTGGTGCGCCGCTCGACGGCGAGGTCGAGCACCTCGCCCAGCCGGGCGTCGGCGCCCTCGGCCGCCCCCGGCCACAGGTCGCGCACGCCCGGCCCGCCCTCGAGCGTGGCCGCGTAGCTGATGCCGTCGCGCCAGGCCTGGCCGCCGCCCCCCGGCAGGACGTCGGGGTCGCCGATCCACAGCACCCGCGACGGCACCTCGGTGACGTCGCGCTCGACGAACCCCAGCACGCCCGCGAAGTCGCCCGGCGGCATGCGCCACCAGCCGTCGACGGAGCCGCCCACCACCGGGGCCAGCGAGACCGCCAGGGCGGCGGCCCCGACCGCCGCGCTCAGCCGGCGGAAGCCGAAGCGCCAGGCCCGCTCGGCCAGGTCGTGCTCGAGGGTGGCGATGGCCAGGGAGGCGGCCAGGGCCAGCCCGGCCCCGGCCGGGGCCAGCAGGACGTCGGGATGGGGCAGCGGCAGCGCCACCGCGCCCTCCTGCTGGGCCCAGGCCAGGCCCCAGAACCCGACGGCCACGGTCCAGCCGCGGATGGCCCACTGGAGCCGCCACTCCCGGCCGACCAGCAGCGGCGCCGCGGCCGCCACCAGCAGGGCGAACCCGACCGGCGATCCGCCGAACGGCCCGGTGTGGAAGCGGAGCAGGTCCACGGCGGTCAGCTCGCCGACGTGGCGGTCGACGCCGATCCAGGCCTCGAGCCGGGCGCCGCTCCGCACGACGTCGAGCAGCATGGGCGCGTGCAGGGCGGCGGCGACGGCGGCGCCCAGGCCGGTGACGGCCACGAGCCGCGCCGCCCCGGCGGCCCGGAAGGCGAGCAGCGACCCGAGGGCCAGCGCCGCGCCCACCGCCAGCAGCACCAGGGGGGCGTAGGGGACGAGGAGGCCGACGACGCCGGTGAGCAGCCCGACGGCCAGCGCGTGGCGCACGACCGAGTGGGGCACGACGATCAGCGGTGCGTCGACCGGGCGGAAGGGGGCGTCGCCGATGACGCGGGCCAGGCGCCCGATCAGCCACGGCAGGCCGGCGTAGAGGGCCAGCGCCGACCAGCGCCCGCCGGCCAGCGCGTTGTACGGGACGGGGACGGCGGCGTAGGCGACGGCCGCCGCCACCTGGACCCGGCGCGACCGGGTCGGCCGCATGAGGCGGTAGGCGCCGACGACCCCGAGCGGGAGCAGCCCGACGGTGGCCGCGGTCCGGACGAGCCCGAGCGCGCCGCCGGCGACGGCCCCCAGGGCGCCCACGACGCCGACCAGCGCCGGCGCGGCGGTGGCCGAACCCAGGCCGGTGTGGCGCCAGCCGCTCGTCCACTCGGCCATCAGCCCCCCGCCCGCGCCCTCGAGCGGGACGAGCTCGCCGATCGCCGGCACGTACCGGGTGAGCAGGTGGCGGCTGCCGAACGCCAGGACGCCGGCGAGGGCGGCGGCGACCAGCACCGTGCCGGGCGTCCACGTGCCCCGTTCGTCCGCCGTCGGCTCCTCGGGGACGGCCGGGGCCCCGGCCTCGGCCAGCGCGGCCTGCAGGCGGGCCTCGCCCCCGACCCGGCGCAGCTGGATCCGGGGTCCGATCAGCCCCTGGACCTGGAGGCGGCGGATGCGCCGGTCGGGCACCCGCCGGATCGAGCGCACGTGGCGCCGGGCGACGAGCAGCGATCGCCAGCGCCGGAGGTTCCACAGCCAGGCGCCCACCGCGTCGCGGGCCCGGCCCGGGCGCCCGGTGACCAGGGCGCCGATCGCCTGGCCGGCGGTCATGGCCAGGGCCTGGATCACGGTGAGCGTCAGCTGCAACGGCCCGTAGCAGGTGAGCAACGCCCGCAGGCGGTGGCGGCTGGCCAGCCGGCGGCGCTCGTCGGGGGTGGTGCGCTCGGCGAACGCCTCGGCGTGGCGGACCTTGGCGCTGGACGCCACCAGCACCCGGGCCCCGGCCACGCGGGCCCGCCAGCACAGGCTCAGGTCGTCGCCGAGGAACGTGATGGCCTCGTCGAACCCGCCGATCCGCTCGAAGAGCGGCGCGTCGACCAGCGTGAACGCCCCGGGGACGCTGATGACCTCGCGCAGGCCGTCGTGCTGGGCCTGGTCGAGCTCGCCGGGCTCGGCGAACGGCATCGTGGTGCCGAGCCGGTCGACGGCCACGCCCACCTGGCGGAGGCGCCGGGGGTCGTGCCAGTCGACAAGCTTGGGGCCGACGATGGCGGCGTCCCACGTGCGGGCCGCCTCGACCAGCTCGGACAGCGCGTTCGGCTCGGGCACCACGTCGTCGTGGGCGAACACGTAGAACGCCGCCCCCTCGACGACGTCGAGGATGTGGTTGGCGGCGGCGCCGTAGCCGAGGTCGGGCGGGACCCGGAGCACCCGGGCGTCGGGCAGCGCCCGCAGCACCCGATCGGTCGGGTCGATCTCGCGCCCGGTGTCGATGACGAGGACGCGGTAGTTGGGGTGGTCCTGCACCGCCAGGGCGGCGAGGAGCGCGTCGAACCGCTCGGCCGGCGCGTCGTGGGTGACGACGACCACGACGACCGGCGGGGAGCCCGCAGGGCCGCGATCACGTCCGTCCTGGTCCACGGCGTAGCGAGGGTAGCCCGCAGCGTGGTCGCGCCCGCGGACCCGGAGGGAGGCCCGAGCACCCGCGCTTTCCTTCACGAAGGCGTGCAAGCGGCGGTCACCCCCTTGTAGCGTCGCAGGTGCGGGTGGCGGGCACGGCCGCGGGAGGGCGGCACCATGCGGACGATCTCGGTCGACGACATCCCCAGGAAGCTGCAAGACACCGTATACACGGCGGTCGGGCTGGGGATCCTCGGCTTTCAGCAGATCCAGGTGCAGCGCCAGCAGCTCCAGCGCTCGCTGGCGGGGTCCCCGGCCTGCGAGGTGGCGCGGCAGGCCGCCGCCGTCGCCCGCGAAGCGCGTTCCCAGGTGCTCGGGCTGGTCGGCCGGGGCGCCGACGGCTAGGACGGGCCGACGGCCAGGGCGGGAGGGGCCGGGGCGCACCGACGCCCGGCCACTACGCTCCCCCGTCCGTGCTCCGGGTCGCCGCCGATCTCACGTCGTTCCTGACGCCGCGGACCGGCGTCGGCGTGTTCGCCACCCGGGTCGTCGAGCAGCTGGCCGGACGCGACGACGTCGAGCTCACCGCCTTCGCCGTGACCTGGCGGGGCCGGGGGAGCCTGGCCGGGGCCGTGCCACCCGGGGTGGCGGTGGTCGACCGCCCGCTCCCCGCTCGGCCGCTGCGCGAGGCCTGGAAACGCGCCGACCACCCCCGCATCGACCCGTGGATCGGCCGCCACGACGTGGTGTGGGGCCCCAACTTCGTCGTGCCCCCGACGGCAGCGGCCGCGGTCGCCACCGTGCACGACCTCACGCCGCTGCGGTTCCCCCAGCTCGCCAACCGGGCGACGCTCGCCTACCCGGCGCTCATCCGCCGGGCCGTCCGCCGCGGGGCGTGGATCCACACGCCCTCGGCGTTCGTCCGCGACGAGGTGGTCGCCGAGCTCCACGTGCCCCCCGACCGGGTCGTGGCCATCCACCACGGCGTGCTCCCGGCCGAGGCCGCCGGCGACCCCGCCCGCGGCCGCCGGCTGGCTGGCGGCGACCGCTACGTGCTGGCCGTGGGCACGGTCGAGCCCCGCAAGGACCTGCCCACCCTGGTGCGGGCGTTCGACGCCCTGGCCGCCCGCGACCCCGAGCTGCGTTTGGTGATCGCCGGGCCCGACGGCTGGGGCACCGACGCCCTCGCCGCCGCACTCGACCGGGCGCGCCACCGCGACCGGGTCGTCCGCCTCGGCTGGGTGAGCGACGGCGACCGCCGGGCCCTGGTGGCCGGCGCCGCCGTCTATTGCTTCCCGTCGGTCTACGAGGGGTTCGGCCTCCCGCCGCTCGAGGCCATGACCGCCGGGGTGCCGGTGGTGGCCACCCGGGCCGGCGCGGTGCCCGAGGTGTGCCGCGACGGCGCCGACCTGGTACCGGTGGGCGACCCGGACGCCCTCGCCGCCGCCCTGGACCGGGTGCTGACCGACGCCGGCCACCGCGACCGGCTCGTCGCCCGGGGCCGGGCCGTCGCCGCCGGCTACCGGTGGGAGGACACGGCGGATGCCCTTGTCGACCTGTTCCGCCGGGCCACCGAGGACGGCTGACCCGCCCGCACCCGTGCTGACCAGCGCTGATCGCCGGCCGGCGGGTCCCGACCGGCGGCCGGCCGGCCGCGGCACGGCGTCCCGACGACCGGGAACGCGTCGGCCCCGCCACCGCGCGTGAGCCGATTCACGAGCCTCCGCGTGGGCTTCTAGCATGACCGCCCGTGAGAGCGCTGGTAACCGGAGCGGGCGGTTTCGTCGGCGTCCACCTCGTCCGCCACCTCGAGCACGAGGGCGACGAGGTGATCCAGCTCGAGCGCAAGGTCGACGGCATCGACGTCGCCGACGCAGCCGCCATCACCGAGGCCGTCGTCGCCGCCAAGCCCCAGGCCGTCTACCACCTGGCCGGGGCCAGCGACGTCGGGGGCAGCTGGAACACCCCGGTCGAGACGTTCGTGTCCAACGCGCTCGGCACCCTCAACGTGCTCGAGGCCAGCCGCCTGGCGGGCGTCGAGCGGGTGCTGGCCGTGACCAGCGCCGACGTCTACGGACGCGTCACCGAGGACGAGCTGCCCCTCGACGAGGACCGCCCCCTGCGCCCGGTGTCCCCCTACGCGGCGTCGAAGGTGGCGGCCGACGCGCTGGCCCAGCAGGCTTGGCTGGGCCACCGGCTCCCGGTCATCCGGGTGCGGGCGTTCAACCACCTCGGGCCGGGCCAGAGCGAGCGGTTCGTGGCGCCGTCGCTCGCAGCCCGCATCGCCCGCAACGAGATCACCGGCGGCGACCAGGTGCCGATCGGCAACATGACCCCGATGCGCGACATCACCGACGTGCGCGATGTCGTGCGGGCCTACCGGCTGCTCATCGAGAACGGCCAGGCCGGCGAGGTCTACAACGTGTGCAGCGGCCGGGCGGTGGCGGTCAAGGAGATCGCGGATGCCCTGCTGGCCATGGCCAAGCGCCCCATGCACCTGGTGACCGACCCCTCGCTGCAGCGGCCGGTCGACATCCCGGTGCTCGTGGGCGACATGACGCGCCTGGCGAAGGCCACCGGCTGGGCGCCCACCATCCCCCTCGAGCAGACCCTGGCGGACGTGCTCGCCGACTGGAGGGCTCGCGTTGAGGGGTGACGACCTGACAAACTTCCGGTTCGCGGCCTGCCCCGTCGAGGAGACCCCATCGTGACGAAGCGAGCGCTCATCACCGGCATCACCGGCCAGGACGGCTCCCACCTGGCCGAGCTGCTGCTCGACAAGGGCTACGAGGTGCTGGGCATGGTGCGCCGCACCAGCACCGTCAACTGGGAGCGCATCGGTCACCTGCAGGACCGCATCCAGTTCGTGCACGGCGACCTGCTCGACCAGGTGTCGATCCTGTCGATCCTCCAGGAGCACCGGCCCGACGAGGTCTACAACCTGGCCGCCCAGTCGTTCGTGCCCACGTCGTGGCAGCAGCCGGTGCTGACCGGCGAGTTCACGGCCATCGGCGTCACCCGCATGCTCGACGCCATCCGGATCATCGACCCGTCGATCCGCTTCTACCAGGCGTCGTCGAGCGAGATGTTCGGCAAGGTGGTCGAGACGCCCCAGCGCGAGACCACGCCGTTCTATCCCCGCTCGCCCTACGGCGTGGCCAAGGTCTACGGCCACTGGATCACGGTGAACTACCGCGAGTCCTACGGCCTGCACGCCACCAGCGGCATCCTGTTCAACCACGAGGGCCCCCGCCGCGGCATCGAGTTCCTGCCGCGCAAGGTGTCCAACGCCGTGGCCAAGATCAAGCTGGGCCTGGCCAACGAGCTGCGCCTCGGCAACCTCGACGCCCTGCGCGACTGGGGCTACGCCGGCGACTACGTCGAGGCCATGTGGCTCATGCTCCAGCAGGACGAGCCCGACGACTACGTGATCGCGACCGGCGAGACGCACTCGGTGCGCGAGTTCTGCGAGCTGGCCTTCGACCACGTCGGGCTCGACTGGGAGAAGTACGTGGTCGTCGACGAGCGGTTCTTCCGGCCGGCCGAGGTCGACCTGCTGGTGGGCGACGCCTCCAAGGCCCGCAAGGTGCTCGGCTGGGAGCCCAAGACGACGTTCCCCGAGCTCGTCCGCCTCATGGTGGACGCCGACGTGGCCCTGCTCGAGGGGAAGCTCAAGGGCATCGCGTGACGGTCGCGGTGTTGGCCGGCGGCGTCGGTGCCGCCCGGCTGCTCGCGGGCCTGGTCCGCGTCGTCCCGCCGGGCGACGTGACCGCGGTGGTCAACACCGGCGATGACATGGTGCTCCACGGGCTGGCCATCAGCCCCGACATCGACACGGTCACCTACACGGTGGCCGGGGCCATCGACCCCGGCCGGGGGTGGGGCCTGCGCGACGAGACGTGGCACGCCATGGAGGCGCTGGAGCGCTACGGCGGGCAGACCTGGTTCTCGCTCGGCGACCGCGACCTGGGCACCCACCTGTACCGCACCCAGCGGCTGGCGGAGGGCGCCGGACTGGCCGAGGTGACCGCCGAGATCGCCGCCGCCTGGGGCCTGGAGCTGCGGATCGTGCCCGCGACCGAGCAGCCGCTGCGGACGCGCCTGACCCTGGCCGAGGGCGGCGAGGAGATCTCGTTCCAGGACTACTTCGTGCGCCGCGGCCACGCGGTGCCGGTCCGGGCCGTCCGGTTCGCCGGAGCCGAGGAGGCCCGGCCCGCCCCCGGCGTGCTCGAAGCCATCGGCTCGGCCGCCACCGTCGTGGTGGCGCCGTCCAACCCCATCGTGTCGATCGGTCCGATCCTGGCCGTTCCCGGTGTCCGGGCCGCGGTCGAGGCCCGGCGCGAGGACGTGGTGGCCGTGTCGCCGCTGGTCGGCGGTCGGGCGCTGAAGGGGCCGGCCGACCGCATGCTGCGCGAGCTGGGGCACGACGACTCGGTGGTGGGCGTCGCCCGCCTCTACGCCGGCTTCGCCGGCACGCTGGTCATCGACCATGCGGACGCCGAGCTGGCCGACGCCGTCCGGGCCGAGGGCCTGCGCTGCGTCGTGACCGACACGGTCATGCGCGACCCCGAGGCCGCGGCCAAGCTGTGCGAGACCGTGCTGGGAGCGGCGCGATGAGCCGCGCCCTCGAGGTCATACCGGTCGAGGGCATCGGCGAGGTGGGGCCGGGCGACGACCTGGCCGGCATGCTGGCCGCCGCGGCCGAGGACCTGCGCGACGGCGACGTCGTGGTCGTGACCCAGAAGGTCGTGTCCAAGGCCGAGGCCCAGCTGGTGCCGCTCGATCCCAACGACCCGCAGAGCAAGGCCAAGATCGTCGAGGCCGAGTCGGTGCGGGTGCTGCGCCGCCGGGGCGAAATGGTCATCAGCGAGACCCGCCACGGGTTCGTGTGCGCCAACGCCGGCGTCGACCTGTCCAACGTCGAGGACGGCTGGGCGGCGCTGCTGCCCGAGGACCCCGACCGCTCGGCCCGCCGGCTCCGCGACGCCCTGCGCCACCGGCTGGGGGTGAACGTGGCGGTCGTCATCAGCGACACGTTCGGCCGTACGTGGCGCCGGGGCCTGACCGACGTGGCCATCGGCTGCGCGGGCATCCGGCCCATCGTCGACCTGCGGGGCACGGCCGACGCCCACGGGCGCGAGCTGGCCGTGACCGAGGTGTGCGTGGCCGACGAGATCTGCGGCGCCGCTGAGCTGGTCATGGGCAAGGCGAGCGGGATCTGCGCGGCGGTGGTCCGGGGCGTCGACCCGGCGTGGCTGGGCCGGGGGTCGGTCACCACCGACGTGGTCCGCCCGGCCTCCGAGGACCTGTTCCGCTAGGGCCCGCTGCGTCTGCCGGGCCCGTCCCGCGGCGCGTCGCGGCAGTCGATGCCGCCGGGCTGCGACCCGCCGGGCGCCGGGCTGTCGACCGGCGGGGGGTGCCGCCGGGCCCACCGGACGCCGCCGGCGGGGCGGTGGCGGCCGGGCCGCCACCGCCCCCGGACGGCTGGCTCAGGTGCCCTCGAGCGGGCAGGTCTGCCGGATCTCGGTGATCCCCGCGTTGCGCGGCGGCGGGCAGAGGAACTGGTCGTAGCGGGTGTCGTTGTCGACCCACCGCTTGAGCCAGGCGATGGTGGCCGCCGACTGGATGGTGTTGTCGGTGGACCCCACGAAGTGGCTCTGGCCGGCCAGCTCGACGTAGTACTTCTCGGTCCGGGTGATCGAGTTGTAGAAGCCCTCGCCCATCGAGGCGGGGGCGATCACGTCGGCCGACCCGGTCACGATCAGCGTCGGGACGGTCATGCCGCCGTAGGACGAGATGTTCCACGGCTCCCAACCGACCACGGCCTCGAGCCGCGGGTTGTTGCGCACGCCGGCGTCCAACGAGCCGCCGCCGCCCATCGACCAACCGGCGACCGCCCACCGGGACGTGTCGAGGCGCTCCCGCACCGCGGCCGGAGCCCCGTTGCCCGACAGGTGCCGGATGATGGCCTGCTGCTGGTCGGCCCGCTGGTTCGGGAAGTCCAGCAGCGTGTTGGTCTCGGCCACCGCCACCACGAAGCCGTGGGAGGCGATCTTGCGGCACGACCACATCATCTGGGCCTTCAGCGACAGGAAGCCGGGCATGACGACGACGCCGCCGAACGTGCCCTGGCTGGTGTCGTTCGGATAGCAGATGGTGACGTTGTTGTACCCGGCGCCGAAGCCGCTCACGTCGACCTGCGACGTGGCGAACGGCCCGTTCCGCAAGAGGGTCTCCGGGCCCGGGTCGGGCCCGCGCTGGTAGTTCTCTTGCGCGCCGGCCACCGACGGGCTGGCGACGAGACCGGCCACCACGAACCCGACCGCCGCCAGGAAGGCGACGGCGGACGCCGCGAACGATCTGAGTCTTCTCATGCCGTAACTCCCCCATAGGCGGGCGCGTCACGCGCCCGATGACAGCTTTGATGCCCGGCGACGGCACGTTAGTCAACAAGATCTGCCTAGGGCGACATCAAGTCAGCAGAACGGGAAGAATCGCCCGACTATGACGGTCCGCGTCGGTCCGACCCCCCAGTACGGTCGGTGCCGTGGCCAAAGCTCCGGCGGTCGAGGTGCAGGTGGGCGAGCGCACCGTGCGGGTGACCAACCCCGACCGGGTGTACTTCCCGGACAGCGGCGCCACGAAGCTCGACCTGGTCGAGTACTACCTGGCCGTGGGCCCGGGCATCGTCAACGCCCTGCGCGAGCGCCCGTGCATGCTCCACCGCTTCCCCACCGGTGTCGCCGGCGAGAAGGTCCACCAGAAGCGGGTGCCGGCCGGCGCCCCGCCCTGGCTGTCGACCGTGCGGCTCCACTTTCCCCGCTTCGGCCAGCACGCCGACGAGCTGTGCGTGACGGAGCTGGCCCACGTCATCTGGGCCGTGCAGATGTCGACCGTCGAGTTCCACCCGTGGAACTCGCGGCGGGCCCACGTCGAGCGGCCCGACGAGTGGCGCATCGACCTCGACCCCATGCCCGCGTGCCCGCCGTCCACGGTTCGGCGGGTGGCCCACGTCGTCCACGAGGTGCTCGACGAGCTGGGGGCGGTCGGCTGGCCCAAGACGTCCGGCGGCCGGGGCCTGCATGTCTACGTGCGCATCGAGCCGGCCCACGGGTTCCGCACCGTGCGCCGGGCCGCCCTGGCGTTCGCCCGGGAGGTCGAGCGCCGGGCCCCGGACCTGGTCACCACCACGTGGTGGCGCAAGGACCGGGACCCGGCCGCCCTGTTCGTCGACTACAACCAGAACGCCCGCGACCACACGATGGCGGCGGCCTACTCGGTGCGGGGCGTGCCCGAGGCGACCGTCTCGACGCCGATCACCTGGGACGAGATCGACGACGTCGAGCCGGGTGACTTCACGATCCACACGGTCCCGGAGCGGTTCGCCGAGCTGGGCGACCTCCACGCCGGCATCGACGACGCCGTGTTCGCCATCGACGAGCTGCTGGCGTGGGCCGAGCGCGACGAGCGGGAGGGGGCCGCGGACCCGGGCGAGCCGACACCCGCCGAGTGACGCACCGGCCGGTGGTCACCGGGTGCGACGGCGGGGGCGTCGCCGGGCGTGGTCGCCGGCGCGTCACCGGGGCCGGTGCTCGGTCCCGAGGCCGGGGGTGATCGTCAGGATCCAGCTGGGTTCGTGCACGTCGGCCGTGTGCCACACGCCGGCCGGGTTGATCATGGCCTGCCGGGGGCCGAGCTCGACGGGGTCGGGGCGGCCGTCGACCTCCCGGACGATCGTGAGGCGGCCGGACAGGCAGACGACGACCTCGTCGCCGGCCGGGTGGCGCTCCCACGTGTCCCACGTCTCGCACGTCTCGAACGCCATCACCAGCCGGCCCTCGGGGCCGTCGCTCGCCGTCTGCTCGGCGTAGGCCGCCAGGGCCTCGGGGTCGAAGGCGAAGCCCTCGATCGGGCGGGCCCGGGCCCCGAGGCCCAGGTGGAGGGGAACGGTGGCGAGGTCGACGGCGGCTGATCTGTCGCTGACGAGATGCATGCGGGCAGCGTCGCGAGCCCGCCGCCCGGGGTCTTGTCGTTATGGGAGCCGGCCGGGAACCGGCGGCCCGGCGGGCTGGCGCCCCGGGCCGTCCCCCGGCCGTCAGGCGGAGCGGCGCTCGAGCCAGTCGAGAACGCGGGCCGTGCCCTCCGCCAGCGGGGTCCACGGCTTCCACCCCAGGTGGATCGCGGCCCGGCTCGGGTCGAGCGCCGAGCGGGGCAGCTCGCCCGGGCGCATGGCGGCCGCGGCCGCCGGGCGATCGACGCCGGCGGCCCGGGCCATCGTGGCGTACAGCTCGTTCACGCTGGTCTCGACGCCGGTGCCGACGTTCACCAGCAGGCCGCCGCCCCGCGTCGCCGCCCGCACGCAGGCGTCGACGGCGTCGTCGACGTACACGAAGTCGCGGGTCTGTTCGCCGTCGCCGTAGATCGTGCACGGCTCGTCGGCCAGCAGCCGGCGGGCGAACACGGCGACGACCCCGGCCCCGCCATCCGGGTCCTGCCGCGGTCCGTACACGTTGGCCAGGGCCAGCGCCGTGAACTCGAGGCCGTGCCGCTCCCGGTAGACGGTGAGGTAGTCGAGCGCCACCTTCTTGCTGACCCCGGCCGGAGACCGCGGCATCTGGGCCTGCGACTCCTTGATCGGCAGGCGGGAGGCGGGCACGGCGCCGTAGATGGCCGTTCCGCTCGAGGCGAACACGACCTTGCGGGCGCCGGCAGCCCGGGCCCCCTCCAGCACGTTGATCGTGCCGATCACGTTGACCTCGGCGTCGAACGCCGGCCGCTCGACCGACACCCGGTCGTCGGTCTGGGCGGCCAGGTGGAAGACCACCTCGGGCTCCCGGCGGCCGATCACGTCCACGATCTGCGGGTCGCGGACGTCGATCTTCTGGAACGTCAGGCGGGCGGTGCGGTCGGCCCGGGCGTCGGCCAGGTTGCCGAGCGAGCCGGACGACAAGTCGTCGAGCACGTCGACCTCGTGCCCCTCGGCCAGCAGACGGTCGACCAGGTTCGATCCGAGGAACCCGGCCCCGCCCGTCACGACCGCTCTCACGGCCGCGCCCGGCGCCTCACCCGTCTTCGCCCGGGACGCGGACGCCCTCGAGGCGGGCGTCACGCTCCACGACCACGCCGTCGCCGATCACGCTGTAGCCGGTGACCCGGGCGCCCGGGGCCACCTCGGCCCCCTCGCCCAGGACCGAGCTCTCGACCACGGCGCCGGGCCCCACGCGGGCCCCGGGCAGCAGCACCGAGCACGACACGTGCGCCCCGGCGTCGACCACGGCCCCCGCCCCCACCGCCGAGCGGGTGGCGACGGCGCCGACGTCGACCTTGGCCTCGGCATGGACGCCGTCGAGGGCCGGGCCCCGCACGCCGTCGAGCAGGTCGAGCTGGGCCCGCACGTAGGCGCGGGGCGTGCCGGTGTCGATCCAGTAGGTGTCGCCGTCGAGAGCGTAGAGCGAGCCCTCGTCGACGAGGGCCGGGAACGTCTCGCGCTCGACCGACACCCGGCGCCCGGCGGGGATGCGGTCGATCACCGACGGCTCGAGCACGTAGGTGCCGGCGTTGATGAGGTTGGTCGGCGCCTCGTCGGCCGGGGGCTTCTCGATGAAGGCCAGGACCCGGCCGGCCTCGTCGGTCGGCACGACGCCGTAGCGGGAGGGGTCGTCGACCCGGTGGAGCGTGATCGTCGCCTCGGCGCCACGCGACTCGTGGAACTCGACGAGGCGGCCGATGTCGAGGTCGGTCAGCACGTCGCCGTTGAGGACGATGAAGCGGTCGTCGATGCCGGCGTCCAGCGCCGCGAACCGGATGGCCCCGGCCGTGTCGAGCGCCTCGGGCTCGACCGCGTAGTGGAGGTTGACCCCGGCGCACCGGCCGTCGGGGTAGGCCTCGACGAAGGCGTCGGGCCGGTACCCCAGCGACAGCACGACGTCGTCGACGCCGTGGGCGGCCAGGTGACCGAGCACGTGCTCGACCATGGGCCGGTTGACCACCGGCAGCATCTGCTTGGGGCGGGTGTAGGTGAGCGGCCGCAGGCGCGTCCCGCGCCCGCCGACGAGGACCACGGCGCGCACCGGCCTACTCCTCTGCCGCCGTCGTGGTCGTGGACCCGTCGCCGGCCGTCGTCGTGGTCGACTCGTCCTCGCCCGCCGTGGTGGTCGTGGACTCGTCGCCGCTCTCCTCGCCGCCCTCGTCACCCTCGGCGGGCTCGGTCGTGGTGGTCGAGCCGACGTCGCCGGAGTCGGCGGCGCCCAGCTCGGCCAGCTGGTCGGCGGACTCGGGCTTGGGGATGTCGGCGTCCATGGGATCGGGCACGAAGGCCAGCACGTAGCCCTCGCCGTCCTCCTCGAAGTTCACGTCGCCGAAGTCGCGGGTGATGCGGGCCGGGTTGCGATCGGTGTCCTGGACGTTCTTCCACTGGAGGAGGACCAGCTCGCCCTCCTCGGCGTCCTCGCCCTCACCGCAGGTGTCCTCGCCCTCGGTGTAGGTCTCGTCGTTCACCGTGAGCTCGTCGTTGGACAGCTCGATGCCGGCGTCCTCGAGGTAGACGCCCAGGGTGGCGTTGTCGCCCGACGCGTTCTCGGTGTAGGGGTGGACGTGGATGACCCCGTCGCCGTGGGTGTGGATGCCGTTGGGGCTCTCGAACTCGGGGGTGGCGGGCAGGAACTCGTCGCAGATGTAGATGCCGAACGCCGCGTGCCAGTGGTCCTCGAACGCCACCGGCGGCACCCGGGTGTCGCTCTTGCGCTCGTCGGCGGCGTAGGCGACGAGCGCGACGCCGAGCACGACGATCAGGGCGATCACACCCGGGAACAGCAGGTTGCGCTGCCGCGGGCCGGCGGAGCGGCGGCCGCCGGCGCGGGCGGCGCGCGCGACCTTCTTGGCGGATGAAGCCTTGCCCATAAGCGCCCAACCGTATCTCGCCGGCCGGCCGACGCGGCAACCGACCCCTCCGGTCAGGATCGCGTCAGTTACCGACGGTCGCGCCCGCGGTCACCCGGCCGTTCCCGGCCGGGCCGGCAAGCCGGCCGGCGGGCCCGACGGCGCCGGCCGTCAGACCTCGCGGGCCTCGGCGGCGCCCCGGTTCTTCAGGTACCAGTCGACCGTGCGCCGGAGGCCGTCGGCGAACTCGACCTGGGCCTTGAACCCGAAGGCGGCGGCCGCCCGCGACGGGTCGACCCGCCGCCGCGGCTGCCCGTCGGGCTTGGACGTGTCCCACCGGATGTCACCCTTGAAGCCCGTCGCCTCGGCGATCATGCCGACCAGGTCGCGGATCGGCAGCTCCTCGTCGGTGCCGAGGTTGACCGGATCGGGCTCGTCGTAGTGCTCGGCCGCCAGCAGGATGCCCTCGGCGGCGTCGTCGACGTAGAGGAACTCGCGCGACGCCGATCCCGTGCCCCACACCTCGATGTAGTCGAGCCCGGCCTCCTTGGCCGCCACGCACTTGCGGATCAGCGCCGGGATCACGTGGCTGACCGACGGGTGGAACTTGTCGCCCGGGCCGTACAGGTTGGTCGGCATCAGGTAGATGACGTTCTGGCCGTACTGGGCGCGGTTGGCCTGGGCCTGCACCAGCTGGGCCAGCTTGGCGATGCCGTAGGGGGCGTTGGTCTCCTCGGGATAGCCCTGCCAGAGGTAGTCCTCCTTGAAGGGCACCGGCGTGTGCTTGGGGTACGAGCAGATCGTGCCCACCACGACCGTCTTCGGCGTGCGGTTGAGGCGGGCGTGCTCGATCACGTACGTGCCCATCAGAAGGTTGTCGAGGTACAGGTCGGCGGGGCGCGCCATGTTGGCGCCGATGCCGCCGACCCGGGCGGCCAGGTGGATGACCAGGTCGGGCCGCTCGAGGGCGAACAGGCGGCCGACCTCGTCGAAGCGGCGCAGGTCGTACTCGGTCGAACGGGGGGCCACCAGCCGGCGCACGCCGCGCTCTCGGAGCTTGGCGCACACGGCGGAGCCGAGGAAGCCGCTGCCGCCCGTGACGAGCACGGTTCGGTCGGACCAGAAGCCGGGCATGACAGTCGATCGTACCGGCCGCCCGACGCGGAATCGGCCGCTCTGGGTGGCGAATCCGGTGGCGATCCGGTGTCGATCCGATGGCGGCCCACACCGCCGCCCGCGGTGGCGTGCGGTGGCGGATCGCCCCGCCGGCGGTAGGCATGGGCGCCCTATGGCCGACACCGATAGTCCGGCGGCGGGCCCGTCCCGGCGGCGCCCGCCGCTCACCACGATGCTGGTCGTGCTCATGGCCGTGGGCACCGGGCTGTCCGTGGCCAGCAACTACTACGTGCAGCCGCTGCTGCCCGAGCTGGCCGACACCTTCGCCGTCCGCTCGTCGACGGCCGGCCTGCTGGTCACGCTCAGCCAGGTCGGCTACGTCGCCGGGCTGGCGCTCGTGGTCCCGCTCGGCGACCTCGTCGAACGGCGGCGGCTGCTCACCGTCACCACCGGGCTGACCGGCGTCGGCCTGGCCCTGGTGGCGGCGGCGCCCGGCCTGGCCGCGCTCTTCCCGGCCATCGTCGTGGTCGGCGTGACCAGCGTGGCCGCCCAGATCTTCGTGCCGCTGGCCGCCGACCTGGCACCCGACGCGCAGCGGGGCACGGTGGTCGGCACCGTCATGGCCGGACTGCTCCTCGGCATCCTGCTGGCCCGGACGCTGGCCGGGCTGGTCGCCGAGGTCGCCGGCTGGCGGTCGGTCTACGTGGTGGCCGCGGCGTCGATGCTGGCGCTCGCCGCCGCGTGCCGCCGGGCGCTGCCGGACGTGCCGCCCGCGGCCGCCGCCTCGTACGGGTCGCTGCTCGCGTCGGTGCTGGTGCTGTACCGCGAGGAGCCGGTCCTGCGGCGCCGGGCCGCCTACGGGGCCATCGGCTTCGCCGCCTTCTCGGCGCTGTGGACCTCGGTGGCGTTCCTGCTCGACGACGCCTACGGCTACGGCGAGGCCACGGTCGGCCTGTTCGGGTTGCTGGGTGCGGCGGGCGCCGGGGCGGCCCAGTTCGCCGGCCGGGTGGCCGACGCCGGCTGGGCCCGGGTGTCGACCCTCGGGTTCTTCGTCGTGCTCGCCGCGAGCTGGGCCGTGCTGGCCGGCGCCGAGGGCTCGCTGGCCGCCCTGATCGTCGGCATCGTGCTGCTCGACCTGGCCGTGCAGGGCGCCCACATCTCCAACCAGAGCGAGGTGTACCGGCTGCGGCCCGAGGCCCGGAGCCGGCTGACCACCGCCTACATGTGCGTGAACTTCGCCGGCGGCGTCGTCGGCTCGGCGGTGTCGGCCGCCGTGTACGACGCCGGCGGCTGGGGCGCGGTGTGCGCCATCGGCGGGGCGTTCTCGGCCCTGGCGCTGCTCCTGTGGCTGACCGAGGCCCGGTGGCCGCTGAGCCGCATGCGCCACGGGGCCGGGGCCGAGGTCGCGGCGGGCGCCGCGGCCGGCTCCGACGCCGGCTGAGCGGGCCGCGGTCGGGTCCGGGGCCCGGGACGGGTCGGGGCGGATCACGGGCGTTGTGTCGCCCCTGTGCGCAGGGCGCGCGAGGATTCCGGGCCGTGCGAGTCGGCGTGGTCCTCGAGCAGTGCTGGCACCGGGTGCCCGGTGGCACGGCCCTCGCCGCGCTCGAGCAGGTCCGGGCCGTCGCCGAGCTCGGCGGCGTCGAGCAGGTGGGCGTGGCCGCCCGCCACCGCGAGCTGCCGCCGGAGCCGTTCCGCCCCGTCATCCCGGTCCGCCACCTGCCGCTCCCCCGCCGCCTGCTGTACGAGACGTGGCACCGGGCCCGCTGGCCTCGCGTCGAGCGGGCGACCGGTCCCGTCGACGTGATCCACGCCACCGGCTACGCCGTGCCGCCCCGCAGCCGGCCGCTCCTCGCCACCGTGCACGACGTGGCCTGGCGGCACGATCCGGGCAACTTCACCCGCAACGGCGTGCTGTTCTTCGAGGCCGGCCTCCGCCGGGTGATCGCGGATGCCGACCGGGTGCTGTGTCCGTCCCAAGCCACCCTGAACGACTGCGCGGACGCCGGCATCGAGCGGTCCCGCCTCCGGCGGATCCCGTGGGGCATGACCAGCCGTGACGTGTCCCCCGCCGAGGTCGAGCGGGTCCGGCGGGCCTACGGGCTCGACCGCCGCTACGTGCTGTTCGTGGGGACGCAGGAGCCCCGCAAGAACCTCGGCCGCCTGCTCGACGCCGTGGCCCGCCTGCCCCACGACGACGTCGTCCTGGCCGTCGTCGGCCCCCGGGGCTGGGGCGAGGCGCTGGCCCCCCGGGCCGCGGCGCTCGGCGACCGGGTGCGGCTGGTGGGGTTCGTCCCCGCCGCCGACCTCGGCCCGCTGTACGCCGGGGCTGCGGTCCTGTGCTACCCGAGCCTGGTCGAGGGCTACGGGCTGCCGGTCGCCGAGGCGCTCGGCCACGGCGCCCCCGTGGTCACCTCGAAGGGCACGGCCACCGAGGAGCTGGTGGCCGACGGGGCGGGCCTGACCGTCGACCCCACCGACACCGACGCCATCGCCGGCGCCCTGGCCCAGGTGCTCGACGACGACGACTTGGCCGACCGCCTCCGCCGGGCCGGCCGGGCCCGGGCCGCCGCCACGACCTGGGAGACGACGGCGCGCCTCACGGTGGCCGCCTACGAGGAGGTGGCCTAGTGGCCCGGATCGGATGCAACCTGCTGTGGCTGGTCCCCGGCGCGGTCGGGGGCAGCGAAGAGGCCACGGTCGCGCTGCTGCGCGAGATCGCCGACCAGAAGCCCGACGACCTGCATTACCGGGTGTACGCGCTCGACGCCTTCGGCGCCACCTACCCCGACGTCGCCGCGCGGTTCGACACCCGGCTGGTCCCGCTCGAGGGACGGCTCAAGCCGCTGCGGGTCGGCGCCGAGAACACGTGGCTGGCCAGCGACACCCGTCGGGCCGAGCTCGACCTCGTGCACCACATGAACGCCGTGCTGCCGGCCATCCGGCGGACGCCGGGCATCGTGACCGTGCACGACCTCCAGCCGTTCGACATGCCCCAGAACTTCCACCCGGTCAAGCGGGCCTACGTGCACGCCACGGTGCCCCGGTCGGTGCGGAAGGCGGCGCTCGTGCTCACGCCGAGCGAGTTCGTCCGCCAGGGGATCATCGACCGGTTCGGCGTGCCGGCCGACCGGGTCCGCACCACGTGGTGGGGCGTCGAGCCCCCGGCCACCGACGTGACCGTGGCCGAGGTCCAGGCCCGGTACGGCCTCTCGTCCCGGTGGTTCGTCATGAACGCCGTGACCTGGCCCCACAAGAACCACGCCACGCTGATCCGGGCGTTCGCCACCGTGGCCGCCAAGCAGCACGACGTCACGCTCGTCCTGACCGGCGGCGCCGCCCAGGAGGAGGACGCGGTGCGCGAGCAGATCGACCGGCTCGGCCTGCGCGACCGGGTGCGGCGCACCGGCCGCATCCCCCGCCGCGACGTGCTGGCCATCGTGCGGGGGGCGTTGGCGCTCACGTTCCCGTCCCGCTACGAGGGCTTCGGCCTGCCGGTGGTCGAGGCCATGAGCGCCGGCACCCCGGTGCTGGCCGCGGACGCCACCGCCCTGCCCGAGATCGTCGGCGAGGCCGGCCGGCTGCTCGACCCCGACGACCCCGACGCCTGGTCGGCGGCCATGCTCGACCTGCTGGCCGACGAGGCCGAGCGCGCCCGGCTGGCCGAGGCCGGCCGGCTGCGGGCCAAGACGTTCTCGTGGTCGCTCACCGCGGCCAAGACCCTCCAGGCGTACCGCGACGTCCTCGCCGACCTCGCGTAGGGCACCCTGGACCCCTGTCCCCCGACCGTCCCCCACCCTGGACCTTGGAACCTGAGTCAGTGAGCCCCCGGATGAACCTGCTCGTCATCTGCCCCCACTTCGCTCCCGACGTCGCCCCGACCGGCGAGGTCATGACGAGCATCGCCCGCCAGCTGGCGGCGCGGGGGCACGGGCTCCACATCGTCACCTCCCTGCCCTGGTACGCCCACACCCGGGTCGAGCCGGGGTGGGAGGGCAAGGCGATCCGCCGGGAGGACACCGACTGGGGGCGCATCACCCGGGTCAACCCGTTCCCGACGGACAAGCGCAACATCCCGGCCCGGGCGCTGGCGTTCGCCGGGTTCACGGCCCTGGCCGGGCTGACCGCCCTCGACCCCCGGGTCGCCCGCCGGCCGGGCCGGCCCGACGGCGTGCTCGCCATGTCGCCCCCGCTCACGCTGGGGGCGGCCGGGTGGCTGGCGGCCCGGCGCTGGCGGGTGCCGTTCGTGTTCAACATCCAGGACGTGTTCCCCGACGTGGCCGTCGAGGTGGGCGCCATCACCAACCCGGCCGTGATCCGGGCCGCCTCGTGGCTCGAGCGGTGGAGCTACCGGCGGGCCGACGCCGTGACCGTCCTGTCCGACGACCTGCGCGACAACCTGGTGGCCAAGATACGGGGGACGGTGGCCGACGCCTACGACCGGGTCCGGGTCATCCCCAACTTCGTCGACACCGAGGCGATCAAGCCCGCCGACCCCGAGGCCGGCACCTACCGGCAGGAGCACGGCCTGGTCGGCAAGCAGGTCGTCATGTACGCCGGCAACGTCGGGTTCTCGCAGTCGCTCGAGCTCGTGCTGGCCGCCGCCCGGGCGCTGGCCCACCGGCCCGAGGTGGCGTTCGTGATCAACGGCGGCGGCTCGGCCCGCCCCGACCTCGAGCGCGACGCGGCCGACCTGCCCAACGTGCGGTTCGTCGACTACCAGCCCAAGGAGCGCCTGCCCGAGGTGCTGGCCGCGGCCGACGTGCACGTCGTGCCGCTGCGGCGGGGGCTGGCCCGTTCCAGCGTGCCCTCCAAGACCTACTCGATCCTGGCCGCCGGCCGGCCGGTCGTGGCCAGCGTCGACGAGGGCACCGAGGTGGCCCGGGTAGTCGAGCGGGCCGGCGCCGGCCTCGCCGTGCCCCCGGACGACCCCGCCGCCTTCACCGCCGCCGTCACCAAGCTGCTCGACGCCCCCGAGCAGGCCCGGGCCATGGGGGCCGCCGGGCGGGCGTTCGTCGAGCAGTGGGTGTCGCCGGCCGCCGTGGCCGAGCGCTACGAGGCGCTCTTCGAGGAGCTCCGCGCCCGCCGCAGCCCCTGACCCGCGGCGTTCTCGGCGCCCGCTGCGTTCTCGGCGCATTTGTGTACCTCTGCGGTACAGAGATGCGCCGAGATTTTGCGGAGGCCGGCACGCTGGCTTGCCTGTCACACCCGGTTGGCATCCTCGGTGGCTCTAATCGCGAGGACCCGGCCGTCACGTGCGCGCGCATCCCGCCGGCGTGACCGGCGACCGAGATCGCTGGTGGCTGTCCCTGCCGCAGCGGTGATCACCGTGTCGCCATCGAGGGTGTGCTCCGGCACCGGTGGCGGGAATCCGGTGCCGGAGCTGCTCACCTGGTCGGCGGAGTCCTAGGCGAAATCTGAGCGGCCCGGCCGGCCAGTCGCACTGACGCCTGCCGCCGCTGACCCCTCAGCCGAACTCGCCGGTCTTTGCCCCAGCCAAGAACGCCTCCCACTCCGCTGGGGTGAACCGCAGGACGGGTCCATCCGGGTCCTTCGAGTCGCGGACCAGGCGGCCGCCATCAGGCAGGTCAGCGACCTCGACGCAGTTGTTGTCCACGCTAAAGCTCGACTTGCGGAATCGCGGTGCACTCATCTCCTGGACCTCCATTGCTCGGCGGCTTCCTTGCACAACGCCGCGGTCTCGTCGGGCGACAGCGCGAGCCGCGTCGCTTGCTCCCACGCCGCCTCGTAGTTCTCTGCCTCGTCCGCGTCGTCGACCAAAAACGTGCCTTCGTGCCGGATCACGTAGACGGAGGCTCCCTGGGTCCACGGGTGGATGAAGATCTTGAACGCCCCCATGCGCATCGCCTCGTACTGGCCGATCGAGAACGGCACGATCTGGTAGGTCACGTTCGGCCGATCGCCCAGCTCGACGAGCCGGTCCATCTGCCCGGCCATGACCTCGGGCGTGCCTAGCTGGAGACGCAGGACCGTCTCGGGCTGCACCACGAACAGCTGGAGATCGCCGCTGAGCACCCGAGCCTGCCGCCAGGCGCGCTGCTCGATGTTGCGCTGCACGTAGCTCTCCGGGGTCTCGCCGACCCCGACCGAGCGGGCGATGGCGGCGGCGTAGTCCGGGGTCTGGAGAAGCCCATCGACGACCTGGGTTTCGTGGGAGCGCATGGAGCTGGCGGACTGCTCCATGCCGAGGTATTGGGCGAGCCAGATCGGGGTCCGTCCGTCCGCAGGCGGCAGGCCGGACAGCATCTGGTCCAGCTCGTGGAGCGAGATGCCGAGCGCGTCGGCGTAGCGGGGACGCTGCTGAGGGTGCGGCGTGCTCTCACCCCGTTCCCACTTGCCGATGGTGGTCCGATCGAGGCCTAGCTCGTGCGCGACTTGCTCCTGGCTCTTGCCCGCCTTCTTGCGCGCCTCCGCGAGCTTCTGCCGTCGCACAAATGCATCGTAGGTTCCACCTACGGGCCGTGGCCACCGGTCGGGAGGTGCGTCACTCTGCGCTCGAGACGAGCCCCGCCGTCGCAGCGGCCGGGGCATGGCCACAACCCGAGCGAGGGGTCGTGACAATGACCGACTCTACCGAGCCCGCTGAAAGGGGGGAACGGGGCGAAGCGCCCGGCCGTCGGCTCGACTACTCGTTCGCCAACGGACGGAGGGCGGTGGCGGAAGCCAGGCTGGCACGCCGAGGCCGAACGAGCTCCGACCACTACACCGGGCTGATACGGCGCCTGCGGACGACCCAGGAACGGACTTCGCGGGCGCTCGACGGGGCCAACAGCGAGGCGGGCGACGAGTGACTGGCCAGGATGACTACTGCGCTGAGCTGCGGGCCGCGGCTCGCGCCTGGGGCCGGCTCAGGATCCCGGCCTGCCGGGCGGCCAGCCGGCCGGCTCGTGCGTCGGGGGTCATGGCGCCGCCGCGAAGGGGTCGCCCCCGTGCCAGGTCGCCACGAACCGCTGGGTGACGCGCTGATACGCAGCTTGCTTCCTCTCGGTCAGCCTCACCCAGACATGGCCGTTCGGGGGCTGGCGCCGTTGGTCGAGGCGTTCTGGCAAGACCAAGACAGACAGAAAGACCGGGAAAGTACGCGACGTTGATGAAGACCTCTGTCTGACTGAAGCTTTGTCCGCGGATCGCGCGACTCCGACTGCGCGACGCAATGTCGCGGCAATCGACGATCGGCAGCGCCTCTCAGGAGCCGGGGACCCCCAGCCCGTCGAAGCAGTCGACCGGCCGCCGGTAGGTCCGGACGGGGTAGACGAGCTGCTGGTCGATCTCCGAACGGCCTGCAGGCGTGCGGCCAAAGATGCCGACCTCGACGATCGCGGGCGCGAGATCCTCGGTCGCCTGAGCCGGGACCAGCTCCTCGCCGGCGCTGCTCAGATGCGGCGACGCCTCGATCACTACCGGCGTCCGTTGGGTGGACTCATCAAGTGGGTCCAGGAAGGCCGCTGGGAGCAGTTCGAGCCGGCCCCAGGCGCACGCGTGCGGGCTCACCGACCGCATGATCCGGGGACGGGTGGCGCGCGGCCGGTGGACGTCGGTGCACCGCGGCGTCTACGCCATCTCGGGCGTGCCGGGGTCCTGGCTCGCCGCGGTCTGGGCGGCGGCCCTGGCCGTCGGCGACGCGGCCGTGGTGTCCCATGCCACCGCCCTGCTGCTCCACGGCCTTCCCGACCGCCTGGTGCCGCGCTGGCCCGTCCGGCTGACCGTGCCGCACAGCGGGAACCCCCGGGTGGACGGGGTCGTCGTCCACCGACTCGACGACCTTGGGGGCGGGGCACGTGGTCCGGCACCGGACGGGGCTCGCCGTGACCACGGTGGCCCGGTCGGTCGTCGACGTGGCCGGCACGGTGGGCGCGCGGCACCTCGGGCGCCTGGTCGACGAGGTCGTGGTGGGGCGGCTGGGCACGGCGGAGCAGGTCGGCCGCTGCCTGCAGGACGTGGCCCGCCAGGGGAAGCCCGGCATGCGGGCGCTGGCCCGGGTGCTCGACGACCGGCGCGACGGATACGTGCCGCCCCACAGCGAGCTCGAACGCCGGCTGTTCGAAGTGCTGGCCACGGCCGGGCTGCCGGCGCCGCGCCGGCAGGTCCCGCTGCCGCGGGGCGCGGTGACAGGTTTGGTCGACGCCGCCTACCCGGACGCGCGGCTCATCCTCGAGGCCGACGGGCGGCGGTGGCACACGCGGGTGTGCGACATCAGCCGCGACCACCTCCGCGACGCCGAGGCGGCGCGGTTCGGGTGGCAGACGCTCCGGCTGCTGCACGAGCAGATCGTCGGCGACTCCGAGGGCATGGCCGCCACCGTCCGCGATGTCCGGGAGGCCCGGCTGGGGAGGAGGGCGAGACTGGATGCGTCGGATTTTGTTGACATGTCGGGAATTTCCGACATAACGTCGGCGGCGTGGCCGACGACGCGGTGTTCAACGCCCTCGCCAACCCGGTGCGCCGCCGGGTGCTCGAGCTGCTGATCGACGGTCCCCGCACCGCCGGCTCGCTCGCCGCCGAGTTCGACCTGAGCCGCCCGGCGGTGTCCGAGCATCTCCAGGTGCTGCGCAAGGCGGCGCTGGTCCGCGAGCAGCCGTCGGGCCGCGAACGCCACTACCACCTCGCCCCCGAGCGGCTGGCCGAGGTCAGCGCGTGGCTCCATCCCTTCGAGCGCTACTGGCGCGACCGCCTGCGTGCGCTCTCCGACGTCCTCGACGAGGAGGAGAACTCCCCATGACCGACGCGACCGGCACCGAGACGCTGCACGTCGACCAGTTCCTGCCCCACCCGCCGGCCAAGGTGTGGCGGGCCCTCACCGAGCCCGAGCTGCTGGCCCGATGGTGGGCCGCCGGCGACATCGCCCCCGCCGTCGGCCACCGCTTCGAGCTCGACATGGGGCCGTGGGGCAAGCAGCCGTGCGAGGTGCTGGCGGTCGAGCCTGAGCGGCTCATCGCCTACACGTTCGGCACCGACGGGTGGACGCTGACGTGGCGGCTCGAGCCCGAGGGCACCGGCACCCGCCTCTTCCTCGAGCACGCCGGCTTCGACCTCGACCAGCCGATGCACCGGAACGTGTTCGACACGATGGGCCCGGGCTGGCGCGACGAGGTGCTGCCCGAGCTGGCCCGCGAGCTCGACCGGGTGCCGGCCTGACCCAGCCCGCCAGCCAGCCGGCCTGACCCGGCCGGCCCAGACCCGGCCCGCCAGCCGGCCGGCGGCCTGACCCGGCCGGCCCAGGTGGACGAGATGGCGGGGGCGCCGCGGCGCCCCCGCCCCACGCTATTGCTGCCGGAACCAGGCGGCCGTCCGCTCCAGTCCCTCGCGCAGCGACACCTGGGGCTCCCACCCGAGCCGCTCGCGGGCGAGCGTGATGTCGGGCTGGCGCTGGGTGGGGTCGTCGACCGGCAGCGGCTCGTACACGATCTCGGACGACGAGCCGGTCACCTCGAGCACGATCTCGGCCAGCTCGCGGATCGTGAACTCGCCGGGGTTGCCGATGTTGACCGGCCCGGTGACGTCGCTGTCGAGCAGGGCGAGGATGCCCCGGATCTCGTCGTCGACGTAGCAGAACGACCGGGTCTGCGACCCGTCGCCATAGACGGTGAGCGGCTTGCCCTCCAGCGCCTGGATCAGGAAGTTCGACACCACCCGCCCGTCGTTCTGCCGCAGCCGCGGCCCGTAGGTGTTGAAGATGCGGACGATGCGGACGTCGAGGCCGTGGTAGCGGTGGTAGGCCATGGTCATGGCCTCGGCGAACCGCTTGGCCTCGTCGTAGACGCCTCGGGGCCCGACCGGGTTGACGTGGCCCCAGTAGGTCTCGGGCTGGGGGTGGACCTGGGGGTCGCCGTAGACCTCGCTGGTCGAGGCGAGCAGGAACCGGGCCCCCTTGGCCTTGGCCAGCCCCAGGCAGTTGTGGGTGCCGAGGCTGCCCACCTTGAGCGTCTGGATGGGGATCTCGAGGTAGTCGACCGGCGACGCCGGGCTGGCGAAGTGGAGCACCGCGTCGACCGGCCCGGGCACCCAGACGTACGTGCTCACGTCGTGCTCGACGAACGTGAAGCCCCGCCGCCCGAACAGGGGCTCGATGTTCTTCACGGTGCCGGTGACCAGGTTGTCGATGGCGACGACGCTGTCACCGCGGGCCAGCAGCGCCTCGCACAGGTGGGAGCCGAGGAACCCGGCGCCGCCCGTGACGACGACCCGGCGCCCGCTCATCAGCGCCCGATGCCGACGTAGGAGAAGCCGCGCCGCTCGAGGGCGTGCTTCTCCAGCAGGTTGCGGCCGTCGACCACCCGGGGGGCGGCCATGAGCCCGGCGACCTTGTCGAAGTCGAGCCAGCGGAACTCGTCCCACTCGGTGAGCACGACGAGGGCCTCGGCCCCCTCGCACACCGAGTAGGGGTCGGCGGCCGGTGTGATGCCGGCGACCGGGTCCTTCACCGCCGGGTCGTAGGCCCGGACGTCGGCCCCCTGCTCGCGCATCAGCTCGATGATGCGCAGCGCCGGGGAGTCGCGGGTGTCGTCGGTGCGGGCCTTGAACGTCAGGCCCCACACGGCCACCCGGGTGCCGTCGAGCGAGCCACCCACCATCTTGCGGACCTTCTCGACCACCCGGTGGAACTGCTCCTCGTTGACGGCGATCACGCCGCGGAGCAGGTCGAACGGGTAGCCGGCGCTGTCGGCGATGTGGACGAGCGCCCGTGAGTCCTTGGGGAAGCAGCTGCCGCCCCAGCCGGGCCCGGGCTTGAGGAACTCGTGGCCGATGCGCTTGTCGTAGCCCATGCCGAGCACGACGTCCTTGACGTCGGCGCCGACGGCCTCGCACACGGCGGCGATGGCGTTGACGAAGCTGATCTTGGTGGCCAGGAAGGCGTTGGAGGCGTACTTGATCGTCTCGGCCGACGGCGGGTCGGTGACGATGATCGGGGCCGTCACGCCGATGTAGAGCGACGCCACCCGCACGGCGGCGGCCTGGTCGTCGCTGCCGATCACGATGCGGTCGGGGTTGAGGAAGTCGTGCACCGCCGAGCCCTCGCGCAGGAACTCGGGGTTGCTGACCACGACCACGTCGTCGCGCCCGAGGACCCGCTCGACGACCCGGGTGGACCCGACCGGGACCGTGGACTTGTTGACCACGATCGCCTCGGCCGGCAGGACCGGGCCGATCTCGCGGGCCGCGGCCTCGATGTAGGACAGGTCGGCCGAGCCGTCGTCGCCCTGCGGCGTCGGCACGCAGAGGTAGGCGAACTCGGCGTCCCGGGCCGCGGCGGCCGCCCCGACGACGAACCGCAGGCGGCCCTCGTCGAGCCCCTCCTGCACCAGGGTGTCGAGCTGGGCTTCGACGATGGGGACCTCGCCCCGCGACAGCGCCCCGACCCGCTCCTCGTCGATGTCGGCGCACACGACGTCGTGCCCCAGCCGTGAGAAGCAGGCCGCGGTCGTCAAACCGACGTATCCCGCCCCGATGACGGCGATCTGCGCCATGAAGTGGACCTCCCGCCCGGGTGGCCGGACGACCTCGCCAGCGCCGGGAATCACTGCGGCGACGCCCCCGGCGAGGGGTCATCGCACCAACTCGGTCTTCGGAGAGCCTAAACGCTAGCGCCCCGAGCGCCCCGAACCGGGCACGGGCCAGCCCCGCGGCGGGCCGCCGAGCGCCCACCGGTCCACCGGCGCCGGGCCCCGGCCCGCCGGGTGCGCCCTCCCTCACGGCCGGTGTCGCAGCCAATTCCGCGGGCGGGCGTGGGGTATTAGCCTGTCCACCTGTTCTCGGCGGCCGTGGCGCCGCCCCCACTCCTGGCCATCCACCGACGGGGAGCAGGGGCTCGGTCCCCGGTCGGGCAAGCCGTGACGAAGAGGTCTTGACGTGCGAAACGCCCTCGGTGCCGTGCAATCCCTGCTCGTGTTGGGCGGCGCGTCGGACATCGGCGCCGCCGTCGCCGAGCGGCTGGTGCGCGACGGCTGCCGGTCGGTCGTGCTGGCCGGCCGCCACGCCGAGCGCATGGAGCCGGTGGCCGAGCGCCTGCGGGCCCGGGGCGCCGAGGTGGCGATCACCCACTGGGACGCCACCGACGTGGCCGACCACGGCGACGCGGTGAAGCGGGCCTGGGCGGCCCTGCCGGGCGGCGGCGACGTCGACTGCGTGCTGGTGGCCGCCGGGGTCCTCGGCGACCAGACCCGGCTCGAGGCCGACCCCACCTCGGCCGCCGAGCTGATGACCGCCAACTACACGGGCCCGGCCACCACCCTGCTCCACGTGGCCCGCCGGCTCGAGGAGCAGGGCCAGGGCGCGATCGTCGTGCTGTCGTCGGTGGCCGGCGAGCGGGTGCGCCGGTCCAACTTCGTGTACGGGTCGTCCAAGGCGGGGCTCGACGGGTTCGCCCAGGGCCTGGGTGACGCGCTGGCCGGCGCGGGGGTCCACGTGCTGGTGGTGCGGCCGGGCTTCGTCCACACGTCGATGACCGCGGGCAAGGAGCCCGCACCCCTGGCCACCACGCCCGAGGCGGTGGCCGACGCGGTGGCGGCCGGCCTGTCGGCCCGGCGCGACGTCGTGTGGGTGCCGGGTGCGTTCCGCTACCTGATGATGGCGTTCCGCCACCTGCCGCGACCGCTCTGGCGACGGGTTTCGGCCAACCGGTGACGACCATGTGCTGGCGACCCACGAGCTGCCGATGACCGAGACCACCGAGGACGAGCCGTGACGGCGACCTCCCCGCACGACGTCGGGGTCGCCCCCGCCGAGCCCGACGACGGCACGGGCCCGGGCGGCGCGCGGCGCGGCGGCCTGGCGGCCGGCCTGCTGCGCCTGGCCCGCCCCAAGCAGTGGGCCAAGAACGTGCTGGTGTTCGCCGCCCCCGGGGCGGCGGGTGTGCTCGACAACGGCCAGTTCTTCCTCGACTCGATCGTCGCCTTCGTGGGCTTCTGCCTGGCGGCCTCGGGCACCTACTTCATCAACGACGCACGCGACGTCGAGGCCGACCGCCTCCACCCCACCAAGCGCCGCCGGCCGGTGGCGGCCGGCGTCGTGCCGGTCCCGGTCGCCTACGCCGGCGGCGTGGCGCTGATCGCCGGGGCGGTGGCCCTGTCGTTCGCGGCCAGCGGGGCGCTGGCGCTCACGGTCCTCGGCTACGTGGCGCTGACCACCGCCTACTCGACCGTGCTCAAGCAGGTGGCGGTCGTCGACCTGGTGGCGGTGGCCGCCGGCTTCGTGCTGCGGGCCGTGGCCGGGGCGGCGGCGACCGACGTCCCGATCTCCGACTGGTTCTTCATCGTCACCAGCTTCGGGTCGCTGTTCATGGTGTCGGGCAAGCGGGCCGCCGAGGCCAGCGAGATGGGCGACGGCGCCTCGGGCTTCCGCTCGGTGCTCGGGGCCTACAGCGCCAGCTACACGGCGTACCTGCGGTCCGTGACCTCCGGCGCGGTGCTGGTCGCCTACTGCCTGTGGGCGTTCGAGAAGCAGGACCTGTCCACGGCGGAGATCCCCTGGTACCAGTTCTCGATCCTGCCGTTCGTGATGGCGGTGCTGCGGTACGCGCTCGTGCTCGACCAGGGGACGAAGGGCTCGGCGCCGGAGGACATCGTGCTCGGCGACCGGGCCCTGCAGATCATCGGCGTGGCGTGGGCGGTCGTGTTCGGAATAGGGGTCTACACGGCATGACTGGCGGCAGCGTGACGGACGGCGGGGCGCCGGGCGGCGGCCGCGCCGGCAGCGGCGCGACCCGGTCCCGCGGCCCGGGCGGCGACGACGTCGACCCCGACGCCCGGCTCGAGCTGGTCAGCGGCTGGGGCCGCACCCCCGTGTCGGCCAGCCGGGTCGTGCGGCCCGAGACCCGCGACGAGCTGGCGTCGGCCGGCAAGCGGGCCGGCCCCCGCGGCTACATCCCCCGGGGGCTGGGCCGGGCCTACGGCGACTCGGCCATGAACGCCGGGGGCACGGTCGTCGTGTCGACCGGCGTGTCCGGCCTGCTCGAGCTCGACGAGGAGACCGGCCTGGCCCGGGTGCTGGCCGGCACGTCGCTCGACGCCCTGATGCGCGAGGTCGTGCCCCGCGGATGGTTCGTCCCGGTCACACCGGGCACCCGGTTCGTGACCGTGGGCGGGGCCATCGCCGCCGACGTCCACGGCAAGGACCACCACGCCAGCGGCTGCTTCGGCCAGCACGTCCGCTCGATGGTGCTCGCCCTGCCCGACGGCACGTGCCTGACCCTCACGCCCGAGACCCACCCCGAGGAGTTCTGGGCCACCTGCGGCGGCATGGGCCTGACCGGCACGATCGTCGAGGCGACGATCGCCCTCTACCCCATCGAGACCAGCCTGCTGCTGGTCGACAGCGACCGGGCGCCCGATCTCGACGCCGCGCTGGCCCTCCTGTCCGAGGGGGGCGACCACCACCGCTACTCGGTGGCGTGGGTCGACCTGCTGGCCGGGGGCCGCCACCTGGGCCGGTCGGTGCTCACCCAGGGCAACTTCGCCCCGCTCGACGCCCTGCCCGCCGGGCACCCGCACCGGGCCGACCCGCTCGCCTACAAGCCGCTCGAGCCGCTGCCCACCCCCCCGCTGCCGTCGGGCGTGATCAACCGGCTGACCATGCGGGCGTTCAACGAGCTGTGGTTCCGCAAGGCGCCCCGCCGGCGCCGCGACGAGCTGCAGTCGATCGGCAAGTTCTTCTATCCGCTCGACATGGCGGCCAACTGGAACCGCATGTACGGGCGGCAGGGCTTCCTGCAGTGGCAGTTCCTGATCCCGTTCGGGGCCGAGGACACGCTGCGCGAGATCCTCGAGGCGCTGGCCGCCAGCACCGACGCGCCGAGCGCGCTAACCGTGCTCAAGTACTTCGGCGAGGCCGATCCCGGGCCGCTGTCGTTCCCGGGCCCGGGGTGGACGTTCGCCCTCGACGTGCCGGGCGGCGCCCGGGGCGGCTTGGGCGAGCTGCTCGACCGGCTCGACCGGCGGGTGGCCGACGCCGGCGGCCGGCTCTACTTCGCCAAGGAGAGCCGGATGCGGCCCGAGCTGGTGCCGGTCATGTACCCGCGGCTGGACGAGTGGCGCGCGGTGCGCGACCGGCTGGACCCCGACCGCCAGCTGGTCAGCGACCTCGCCCGGCGCCTCCGCCTCGTCGTCTGAGCCGCCGGCCGGCCGGTCGCCCCGGCCGCCGGGGCCACCGGCGGGGCGGACCCTCGGGCTCGGCCCGGGCGCTACCGCGACCCGACGCGGGTGGCCTGGACGATCTCGCCGTGGCCGAGCAGCGGGTGCTCGTAGCGGCCCGACAGGTGCTCGCGGTCGAGCCGCTCGGCCCGCGCCGCGTCGCCGGCCCGGATGGCGGCGCACAGGGCCCGGTGGTCGTCGAGCGCCTGCTCGCGCTGCGCCCGGTCCTCGATCGTGGCGGTGCGCCGGTCGCCGTCCCCCTGCTCGGTCACCTGCCCCGACCAGATGGTCTCGACCGCGCCGACGACCACGATGAGCGTCTCGTTGCCGCATGAGGCGACCAGCCGCTCGTGGAACGCCCGGGCGGCGCGGGCGAACGTCTCGGGGGCGTCGAGGCTGGCGGCGGCGTCGGCCACCGCGGCCTCGAGCCCGGGCAGCACGGCCGTCTCCCGGTCGGGCCGCTCGGCGCAGGCGGCGGCGCACGAGGGCTCGAGGCGGCCGATGGCCCGGCTCACGTCGTCGAGCGCGGTGCGTCGGTGCTCGAGGACCATGGCCAGCATGTAGGCGGCCTTCTCGGGCCGCGGGGCGTGGACGATGGCGCCGCCGAGCTTGCCCCGCTGGACGGTGACCAGGCCCTCGGTCTCGAGGATGCGCAGGCCCTCGCGGACCGACGGCGAGCTAACCCCGAACTCCTCCAGCAGCTCGGTCTGGGTGGGCAGGAGCGAGCCGTCCGCCACCTCGCCCGACAGGATGCGCGAGCGCAGGGTGTCGGCGACCACGTCGGCCAGCCGGGGGTGCCGGACCTGGGCGCGTGCGGGCTGACGCGTCTGGTGCTCGTCCAAGGACCCAAAGTAATACCAGTCACCCGCCGCCGACCCGGATCCCGCCCCGATCCCCCGCGACCCCGCCGGTCCCGTCCCCGATCCCGGCCCGGGGCGAGCCGGCACCCGGGTCAGGCCGTGAGCTTGCGGACCAGGCGGTCGAGGCTCTCGCGGTAGTGGGGCAGGAGCTCCATCCCGCTCAGCCGCAGGGCGGCGTTGTCGAGCACCGAGTTGGCCGGCCGGGGCGCGGGCCGGGGCGGGTCGAGCTCCTCGGTCTTGATCGGGCGCACCTTGCCGGGGTCGTACCCGGCCGACTCCAGCACGTCCCGCACGAACTCGTACCAGGTGACCGCCCCCTGGTTGGTGACGTGGAAGACGCCCGGCAGCCGGCTGGCCACCAGCCGCCGCAGGGCGGGGGCCAGGTCGGCGGTGAAGGTCGGGGACCCCCGCTGGTCGTCGACGAACGCCAGCTCGGGCCGGTCGGCCAGCTTGAGCACGGTCTTGACCATGTTGTGGCCGTGCTCGCCCATGACCCACGAGACCCGCACGACCGCGCTGCCGGGCGCGCCGGTCAGGGCCTCGACCTCGCCGGCCCACTTCGACCGGCCGTAGACCGACTGGGGGTTGGGCCGGTCCCATTCGTCGTAGGGGTCGGGCTTGGTGCCGTCGAACACGTAGTCGGTCGACACGTACAGCAGGTGGGCGCCGGCGCGCCGGCAGGCCTCGGCCACGTGGCGGGTGCCGAGCGCGTTGACCCGCAGGGCCCGGTCGGGGTCGCTCTCGCAGGCGTCGACCGCGGTCCAGGCGCCCGCGTGGATCACCACGTCGGGGGCGGTCGAACAGATGGCGCCGAACGCGGCGTCGCGGTCGCTGACGTCGAGGGCGGTGCGGGGCGCGGCGATCACCTCGTCGCCGGCCGCCTCGCACGTGGCCACGAGGTCGTGGCCGAGCTGGCCTCCGGCGCCCGTGATCAGGACCTTCACCGGTGCAGCCCCGCCCGCTCCTTCAGCGGCCGCCACCACCACTCGTTGGCGCGGTACCAGGCGACCGTCTCCTCCAGCGCCTCGTCGAGCGTGCGCTTCTTGCGCCACCCGAGCGCGGTGATCTTGGTGATGTCGACCGAGTAGCGGCGGTCGTGGCCGGGCCGGTCGGCCACGTACTCGACCATCTCCTCGCCCACGCCGAAGATGGCCAACAGCTTGTCGACCAGCACGCGGTTGGGCGTCTCGTTGCCGGCGCCGATGTTGTAGATCTCGCCCGGCTCGCCCTTGTCGAGCACGAGGAGCACCGCGTCGCAGTGGTCGTCGACGTGGAGCCAGTCGCGCTCGTTGAGGCCGTCGCCGTAGAGCGGGACGGGCTTGCCGTCGATGAGGTTGGTCGTGAACAGCGGGATGACCTTCTCCGGGAACTGGTAGGGCCCGAAGTTGTTGGTGCACCGGGTCACGGTCACGGGCAGGCCGAAGGTGTGGTGGTACGAGAGGGCGATGAGGTCGGAGCCGGCCTTCGACGCCGAGTAGGGCGAACGCGGCTCCAGCGGGTCGCTCTCCTTCGACGAGCCCTGCTCGACCGAGCCGTACACCTCGTCGGTGCCGATGTGGATCACCCGCTCGACGCCGAGGCGCCGGGCCGTGTCCATCACCACGTTGGTGCCGAAGCAGTTGGTGTGGACGAAGTCGTCGGGGCCGAGGATCGACCGGTCGACGTGGCTCTCGGCCGCGAAGTGCACGACCGTGTCGTGGCCGGCCATCGCCTCTTCCAGCGTGCCCGGGTCGCAGATGTTGCCCTTGACGAACCGATAGCGGGGGTTGTCGTCGACGTCGCGCAGCGTGGACAGGTTGCCGGCGTAGGTGAGGGCGTCGTAGACCGTCACCTGGTCGTCGGTCTTGGCCAGCACGGACCGCACGTAGTTGGAGCCGATGAAGCCGGCCCCGCCGGTGACGAACTGGCGGCGGCTCACGTCCGCAGCTCCGCGTGGGGCCGGCGGTCGGCGGGCAGGTCGGCCCGCCGGGGGTTCTTCTGGTCGCGGGCCGAGAGCACCGGGTCGGTGACGCCCCAGTCGGCCCCGATCTCGGGATCGTCCCAGGCCACGCCCAGCTCGTCGGCGGGGTTGTAGTAGCCGTCGACCAGGTAGGTGATCGTCATGTCGGTCAGCGCTGCGAACCCGTGGGCCACGCCGGGCGGGATGTAGATGCCCCGGTGGTCGTGCTCGACGCCGGGGGTGCCCGGCTCACTGCCCAGGTCGATCGTGAGCGTACGGCCGTCGGTGGGCGACCCCACCCGCAGGTCGTGGAGCACGACCCGGGCCCGCCCGAAGGGCACGTACCAGTAGTCGGCCTGGTGCAGGTGGTAGTGCAGGCCGACCACCGCCCCGGCCCGGCGGTCGCCCCGGTTGCCCTGGATCATCTCGCGGCCCGACGGGAACCACTGGCGCCGGTAGGTCTCGATGAAGATCCCCCGCTCGTCGCCGTGGATGTCGGGCTCGACGACGTAGACGCCCTCGATCTCGTCGGACGGGACGATGGTTGCCACTCGCGCTCCTTGTCCTCGTGGGGGTTCGTCCGCTGGCGTGCGCTGGCGTGCTTCGCTGTGCTCTGGCGTGCCGCCGCCCTAGTGGAGCTCGACGACCGAGTCGTCGCCGAGCATCAGCCGCAGGGCCCGGGGGCGGCGCTCGGAGCGCGTCACCTCGACGTCGCGGCCGATCAGGCTGTCGGTGAGCCGGGGCACGTCGACGATGCGGCTGCGGGCCAGCACCACCGAGTGCTCGAGCTCGGAGTCGACGATCTCGCAGTCGGCTGCGATCGAGCTGAACGGCCCCACGTAGCTGTTCTCGATGCGGGCGCCCGTGCCGATCACGGCCGGGCCCAGGATGCGGCTGTTGACGATCTCGGCCCCCGCCTCGACGACGACCCGGCCCTCGATGGACGAGGCGGCGTCGACCTGGCCCTCGACCTGCGCCTCGATGGTCTCGAGGACCAGCCGGTTGCACTGCAGCAGCGGATCCTTCTTGCCGGTGTCGATCCACCAGCCGTCGAGCACGTCGTGGTCGACCCGGCGGCCGCTGTCGATCAGCCACTGGATGGCGTCGGTGATCTCCAGCTCGTCGCGCCAGGACGGCTCGATGGCCCGCACGGCCTCGTGCACGTGCTGGTCGAACAGGTACACGCCCACGAGCGCCAGGTTGGACGGTGGGTCGCTCGGCTTCTCGACCAGCCGGATCACCTCGCCGTCGTTGCCGATCTCGGCCACGCCGAACTGACGGGGGTCGTCGACGGGCGCCAGCAGGATCTGGGCAGCGGGCGCCGGCGTCGGCTCCTCGCCCAGGCGGGGCGCGGTGGCCCGGGCCTTGGCGGCCTCGAACCGCTCGGTGAACTCGACCAGCCCCTGCTGGAGCATGTTGTCGCCCAGGTACATGACGAAGTCGTCGTCGCCCAGGAAGTCGCGGGAGATCAGCACGCAGTGGGCGAGACCCCGGGGGGCGTCCTGCTCGATGTAGGTGATGTCGATGCCCCACCGGCTGCCGTCGCCGACGGCCTCGACGATCTCGCCGGCCCCGGCCCCCCCGATGACGATGCCGATCTCCTTGATGCCGGCCTCGACCATGTCCTCGACGCCGTAGAAGAGGATCGGCTTGTTGGCGATCGGGACGAGCTGCTTGGCGCTCGTGTGGGTGATGGGCCGGAGGCGCGTGCCGGTGCCGCCGGCGAGGATGAGACCTTTCACGGACCCGCCATTGTTGCAGCCTCAGCAGGAGCGGGCCGCAGCGTCGGTCGTGGTCGTGGTCTCGCGGGACCCGCTGGTGCCCGACCCGGCGTCGGAGCCGGTGGTCGTGGTCAGGTCGCTGGACGGCGGCAGCGACGACGTCGTGGCCGTCTCGGACAGCGGGGTCGTGGTGGTCGTGGACGCCTCCTCGTCCCCGCCGTCGACGGCGCGGGGCTCGTCGAGCACGCCCGCCCAGTCGGCGCCGGTGACGACGACCACGATCCCGTCGGCGGCGCCGCCGGCCGCGCCGGCCTCGCCCTCGTCCATCTCCTCCAGGACCGCCCCCGAGGCCAGCCAGCTCTCCACCAGCTCGGCCGCCTCCCGCTGGCCGGCCGGGTAGCGCACGACCGTGCGCTCGTGGTCGAACGTGGCCGCCTCGCCGGCGCCCGCCACCCCGAAGCCGGCGCCGGCCAGCTCGCCGGCGGCGTCGGAGGCCTGACCGGGCGCCCCCGAGCCGTTCAGGACCTCGAGCCGGACCGAGGCGGGCGACAGGTCGTCCGCCTCGGTGCCGCCATCCACGCCGTCCTCGCCGTCCTTGTCGTCGCCGCCGGAACCGTCCGCGTCGTCGGCCGCGCCCGCCCCGCCCCGGAACACGGCCAGGACCGGCTCGGCCTGGGCCTCGAGCAGGCGCAGCACCTGGGCCACGCCCACCCGGTCCTGGACGGTGGGCACCGAGTAGCTGACCAGGTCCTCGGGGTCGAACGACCGGAACCGGTTGCCGAGCCGGAAGATGTCGTCGGCGGTCAGCTCGTCGTCGACGGTGATGCCGTCGAGCCCGACGTCGATCAGCTCGTCGAGGCGACGGGGGTTGCGCGCCCCCCGGTCGATGGCCCGGCTCAGCGCCCGGCGGATGAAGTCCTGCTGGCGCTGGATGCGGCCCAGGTCGGAGCGGGGGTCCTCGACCCACTCGCCGTCGATGCGCTCCTCGTAGTGGCGGGACCGCACGTAGGCCAACGCCTGCTCCGGGTCGAGCGTGACGCAGCCCCGGCTCAGGTTGAGACCGGTCTGGCGGTCGCGGGCCGGGTGGGGCACGTACACGGGCACGCCGTCGACGGCCTCGACCAGGCCCTGGAACGAGGCGAAGTCGACCTGTACGTAGTGGTGGATGCGGATGCCCAGATACTCGCGGATCGTCCGGATCAGCAGCTGGGGGCCGCCCCGCTCGATCGCCGTGTTGATCCGCTGGTGGCTGTTGGTGCCCGCGATCGGGACCCACAGGTCACGGGGCAGCGACAGCAGCGCCGCCTGGCGGGACCGGGGGTCGATCCGCAGGATCATGATCGTGTCCGACCGGCTGAGGTCGTCCCGCCCCCGGCGGACCGGGTCATCCTCGTCCAGCCCGCTGGCGTTGTCGACGCCGACGATCAGGTAGTTCTCGGGCTCGCCCCCGTCACCCCCGTCGCGATCGTCGAGCACGCCGGTGAGCTCGACCCGGGGCAGGCGCTCGTACTTGCGGTACACGTAGGCCAGGCCGCCGGCGCTGGCCACCAGGCCGACCATCGTCAGGCAGCCGGCCGCCAACACGAGCCGCTGGCCCCAGGTGCGCCGGGGCTTGTCGGCGTGCCGCCGCCACGACCGCCAGAGCCGCTCCGCCCGGGCCACGGGCGTCACCCGACGGGCAGGCCGAGGTCGCGAGCGATGATCAAGCGCTGGATCTCGCTGGTCCCTTCGCCGATCTCCAGGATCTTGGCGTCGCGGTACTGCCGCGCCACCGGGGTCTCGTCGATGAAGCCGTACCCGCCGAAGATCTGGGTGGCCATGCGGGTGGCGGTGACCGCCGACTCGGTGGCGTACAGCTTGGCCATGGCCGCGGCGCGGGCGAACGGTCGGCCGGTGTCGCGCAACCAGGCCGCCTGGTAGGTGAGCAGGCGGGCCGTCTCGGCCATGACGGCCAGGTCGGAGCAGGCGAAGGCGACCGCCTGGTTGGCGCCGATCGGCCGGCCGAACGCCTGGCGGTCGTTGGCGTGGCGCACCGACTCCTCGAGGCAGCACTGGATGACGCCCACGGCCAGGGCGGCGATGGCGATGCGCCCCTCGTCGAGGATCTGAAGGAACTGGGCGAAGCCCCGCCCCCGCTCCCCCAGCAGGTGGTCGGCGGGCACCCGGCAGTTGCTGAACGTCAGCCCGTGGGTGTCGGAGGCGTGCCAGCCCATCTTCCGGTAGGGCGGCTGGACCGTCAGGCCCGGGGTGCCGGCCGGCACGACGATCGTCGAGATCTCGTTGCCGCCGGCCAAGCCCGCCGGCCCGCCAGTGCGGGCCGTGATCGTGACCAGCGACGTGATCTCGGTGCCCGAGTTGGTGATGAACGCCTTCTCGCCGTCGATGACCCATTCGCCGGCGTCCTCGTCGAGGACGGCGGTGGTGCGGGTGCCGCCGGCGTCGCTGCCGGCGTCGGGCTCGGTCAGGCCGAAGGCGCCGAGCGCCCGGCCGGCGCACAGATCGGGCAGCCAGCGCTGGCGCTGCTCCTCGGTGCCGAACCGGTAGATGGGGTTGGCGCCCAGCCCCACGCCCGCCTCGAGCGTGATGGCCACCGACTGGTCGACCCGCGCCAGCTCCTCGATCGCCACGCACAGCGTGGTGAGGTCGGCCCCGCCCCCGCCGTACTCCTCGGGGAACGGGATGCCGAACAGGCCCAGCTCGCCCATCTGGCGGATGGTGTCGACCGGGAACGTGTGCGTGGCGTCCCACTCGGCCGCATGGGGCGCGATCTCGCCCTCGGCGAAGTCTCGCACGACCTTGCGGAGCGCCTCCTGCTCCTCGGTCAGCTCGACGTGCACGGCCGAATCGTACGGCCGCACGACCGTCGTTACCCATCGGGCGCGGCGACCGTAGTGGTTTCGAAACATCCCCGCCGGCCCTACTGTGCGCGTGAGTGATCGACACCTCACCGCCGCTGGCGGTGGTCGGCGGGCGGCTCCTCACCGGCCTGGTCGACGTCACCTCCGACCTCACCGCCCTCGACGGGCGGGGCGTCTGGGCGGTCGTGCTCCCGTTCGAGGGACCGCCGATGTGCGCCCGGTTCGCCGAGGTCCGGCCCGCTCGGCCGTGGCCGGGGCCGCCCTGGCGGGGGCCCGACCGGGGGGCGTGGACCAGCTCGCTCGACGGCGCCGGCTACCGGGCCGGGGTGGCGGACATCCGCGAGGCCATCGCCGCCGGTGACGTCTACCAGGTGAACCTCACCCGCCGGCTCTCGGCGCCGCTCCCGCCGGGGGCCGACATCGCCGCTCTGGGCGCGGCCCTGGGACGGGGCAACCCGGCCCCCTACGCGGCGGTGGTCCGCATCCCCCGGGCCGGCTGCCACGTCGCCTCGGCGTCGCCCGAGCGGTTCCTGCGCCGGGACGGCGATGTCGTGACGTCCTCGCCGATCAAGGGCACCGCCGCCGACCCGTCGGGTTTCCTGCCCAAGGACCGGGCCGAGAACGTGATGATCGTCGACCTGGTCCGCAACGACTTGGGCCGGGTGTGCGAGTTCGGCTCGGTCGCCGTGCCGGCCCTGTGCGCGGTCGAGGCCCACCCCGGGCTCGTCCACCTGGTGTCGACGGTGACCGGGCGTCTGCGGCCCGGGGCCGGCTGGGCCGAGCTGATCGAGGCGACGTTCCCGCCCGGGTCGGTCACGGGGGCCCCCAAGCTGGCGGCCCTCGACCACATCGCCCGGCTCGAGCCGGTGCCCCGGGGCGTCTACTGCGGGGCGGTCGGCTGGGTCGACGCCGACCGCCGGCAGGGCGACCTGAACGTCGCCATCCGCACGTTCTGGGTCGAGGACGGCCAGCTGCACCTGGGCTCCGGCGGCGGCATCACCTGGGACTCGACGCCGGAGGGCGAGTGGGCCGAGGCCGAGCTCAAGGCCCGGCGGCTGCTGGCCGTCGCCTCCGGCGTCCCGGTCGAGCCGGTCGGCCCGGCCGCCCGCTGAGGGCGGCGGGCGGCGACACGGGCGCGCCGGCCGTCGGCTCGTGGCGCCCGCCGTCAGCCTGCGGCGCCGGCCGTCAGCTGACGGCGGGCCTGTAGGCCACCACCCGGCCGTCCTGGGTGCCCACGAGCAGGCGGCCGCCGCTGACCGCCGGCGCCCCCGTGATGCGGCTGCCGGTCGACGCCGACCACAGCGCCGGGCAGGTGGCCGCCCCGCACCCGGCCGCAGCGAAGGCCCGGACCGAGCCGTCGGCGGCGCCCGTGAACACGACCCCGGCGGCCACCGCCGGCTGGGCGGTCAGGGCGTCGCCCCCGTCCCCCGTCCACAACGGCTCGCAGGTGCCGGCCCCACAGCCGTCGGCGGGCAGCACGACCAGGTCTCCGTCGGCGGTGGGCACGAACAGGTGATCGCCGGCCAGGGCCGGCTCGGCGTTCACGGGGGCGCCGGCCGCCGCCGTCCACCGGACGGCGCCCGTGGCGGCGTCGACGGCGTACACCGTGCCCGCCGTGGTGGCCACGTACAGGGTCTCCTCGTCGGGGCCCAGCACCGGGGAGGTGGCGGAGGTGCCGTCGAGCGGCGTCGCCCAGGCCGGGCACGGCACGAACGGCGTGCTGCCCGAGTAGCAGCTCGCCGGCCGCTCGTAGGTGTACATGCGCACGCCGTTGCCGGTGCGCGGCGGATCGCCCGGCTCGAGCAGCGACACCCCGCTGTGGTAGACGCCGCGGTCGCCGGCCGTCGCCGGGACGCGGGTGATGGAGTCGCCGAACGATCCGGCCTGCATGACGCCCTCCCACCGCGAGGACGGGACGTCGAGGTCGCCCTGCACGGCCAGGAACACGACGACCGGCCCGCCGGAGCCGAAGCCCACCGACGACTGCACGAGCCGTGCGCCCCGCACGCTGTCGACCAGGCCGCCGTCCAGCGTGCGGGCCGTCTCGCCGGTGGCGGCGTCGAGCGACCGGGCCTGCCAGTCGCCGCCGAGGTTGCCGTAGCCGTAGCCGACGAACACCTCGCCGTCCTGCCACACGGGGTCGCTCATCTCGCCGGGCACCGGCAGCGCCGGGTCGAACTGCCACCGCCCGGCGCCGCTCGCCACCTCCAGCGTGTGGAGCACGGTGCCCGCCCGGACGTGGATCCCGGACGGCGACACGATCGGCGTCCCCGCCGGCTCGTCGCCCAGGTCGACCGTCCAGTCCTCGGCCAGCGCCGGGACGGAGTCGACCGTGATCCGCTCCTCGAACGGATCGTGGCCCTGCCGGTCCGGACCCTGGCCGGGTGCCGGCCAGCACCCCGCCAACGCCAGGGCCAGCGCTCCGACCGCCAACGCGGTCGCCGCCTTCGGTGTGCGCGTGCGCCTCATGGGCTCGCCCCCTCGGTAGCCCCCCACCGGTACCGGTCAGCGTAGTGGCCCGTCCTCCGCCAGAATCGTCGCCCATGGCCGAGGGACACGGGGTCGAGACGGGCGGGGCCGGGGCGCGCCCGGCGGGCGGGGCGGTGTGGATCGACGGTGAAGTGGTGCCGCCCGGCGAGGCCCGGGTCTCGGTGTTCGACCACGGGTTCACGGTCGGCGACGGCGTGTTCGAGACGCTGAAGGTGATCGGGGGTCGGCCGTTCGCCGTCCGCCGGCACCTGGAGCGGCTGGGCCGGTCGGCCGTCGGGCTCGGGCTCGACGTGCCGCTCGGCGAGGCCAAGCTGCGGGCGGCCATCGACGAGGTGATCGCCGCGGCGGGGCCGGCGACCGGCCGCCTGCGCATCACGCTCACCGCCGGGCCGGCGCCGCTCGGCTCGGGCCGGGGCGAGGCGCCGCCCACGCTGGTCATCGCGGCCGGGCCCCAGGAGCCGTGGCCGCCCGACACGGCCGCGGTCACGGTCCCCTGGCCCCGCAACGAGCGCTCTGCCATCGCCGGGCTGAAGACGACCTCGTACGCCGAGAACGTGGTGGCGCTGGCCGAGGCCCGCAAGGTCGGTGCCACCGAGGCGATCCTGCCCAACACGGCCGGGAATCTGTGCGAGGGGACCGGGTCGAACGTGTTCGTGGTGCTCGACGGGCGGCTGCTCACGCCCCCGCTGCTGTCCGGTTGCCTGGCCGGGGTGACCCGGGCCCTGGTGCTCGAGTTGCTGGACGACGCGGACGAGGAGGACGTCCCCATGGCGGCGCTGGCCGAGGCCGGCGAGGTGCTGCTCACGTCGTCGACCCGCGACGTGCAGCCGCTGCGGGCGCTCGACGGCCGTCCGCTGCCCGGCGCCGAGGGGCCGGTGGCCCGGCGGGCGGCGGCCGCGCTGGCCGACCTCCAGGCCCGCGACCTCGACCCCTGAGGCCCCGCCGCGGCCCGGCCTGGGGCACGGCCGCGCCGGGCAGCGCTACCGGGGCGCGGGGCGGAGGTGGACGACGTCGCCGACGGCCAACGTCCGCCGGCCGCCCTCGAGCGTCTCGACCACCAGGTGGCCCTCGCCGGTCACGTCGACGGCCGTGCCCTCCACGTCGTCGGGCCCCAGGTCGACGCGGACCCGGCGGCCCAGCGTGGCCGAGCGGCGCCGCCACTCGGCCAGCACGGCCTCGGCCGACCGGTCGCGCACCAGGCCGCCGTAGTGGTCCTCGAGCCGGCGCAGGAACACCACCAGCAGGTCGTCCCGGGCCACGTCGGCCCCCAGCCAGTTGAGGGCGGTGGCGGTGTCGGCCAGCTCGTGCACGGCGACGTCGTCCTCGGGCCGGGGCCACGCCACGTTCACGCCGGCGCCGACCACGACCGGCAGCCGCTCGTAGGGCGCCGGGGCCCGGTAGCCGGCCGACATCGACGACCCGGCGGGCCAGTCGGCCTCGGCCAGGATCCCGGCCAGCTTGCGGTCGTCGACCACCAGGTCGTTGGGCCACTTGAGCCCGACGTCGACGCCGGCCAGCTCGCGCACCGCTCCGGCCAGGGCCACGCCCACCGCCATCGTGACCGCCCCGGCCACGTCGGCCGGCGGCCGGAGCAGCACCGAGACGAGCAGCGAGGCGCCCGGCGGGGCCACCCACGTGCGCGTCCGCCGGCCCCGGCCCGCGGTCTGGTGGTCGGCCACGACGACGATGCCCTCGCGGGCGCCGTTGCGGGCCTCGTCCAGGACATCTGCGTTGGTCGAGCCCGTCTCGGGCACCCACCGGACGTCCGCGAAGCGGGTCCCCGCCAGCCGGGCGCGCAGCCCGCTTCCGTCTCCTGCGTCCGGGGCGCCACTGGCACGGTAACCCGACATGCCCGTAAACATAAGGCGTGCTCTCGAAGATCTTGATCGCCAACCGGGGCGAGATCGCGGTGCGCGTGATCCGGGCGTGCCGCGAGCTCGGCATCACGTCGGTCGCGGTGTACTCCGACGTCGACCGCGACAGCCTCCACGTCCGCCTGGCCGACGAGGCCTACGCGCTGGGCGGCCAGACCGCGGCCGAGAGCTACCTCGACACGGCGAAGATCCTCGACGTCATCGAGCGGTGCGGCGCCGACGGCGTCCACCCCGGCTACGGGTTCTTCAGCGAGAACACCGACTTCGCCCGGGCCATCACGGCCAAGGGCGTGACGTTCATCGGGCCCCCGCCCGAGGCGATCGAGATCATGGGCGACAAGGTCTCGTCCCGGCGGGCGGCCCAGGAGGCCGGCGTCGCCGGGGTCCCGGGCACGACCGACTTCCTGACCAGCGCCGACGAGGTGATCGCGTTCGGCGAGGAGCACGGCTGGCCGGTGGCCATCAAGGCCGCTTACGGCGGCGGCGGGCGGGGCATGCGGGTCGTGCCCTCGGCCGACGAGGCGGCCGCCGCGCTGGAGGCGGCCCAGTCCGAGGCGCTCAAGGGCTTCGGCCGCAGCGAGTGCTACGTCGAGCGCTACCTGACCTGGCCACGCCACGTCGAGATGCAGGTGTTCGCCGACACGCACGGCAACGCCGTGTGGGTGGGCGAGCGCGACTGCTCGGCCCAGCGGCGGCACCAGAAGCTGATCGAGGAGAGCCCGGCCCCGCTGTTCCCCGACGAGGTCCGCCAGGCCATGGGCGAGGCGGCCGTCCGGGTGACCAAGGCCTGCGGCTACGTGAACGCCGGCACCGTCGAGTTCCTGTACCAGGACGGCGAGTTCTACTTCCTCGAGATGAACACCCGGCTCCAGGTCGAGCACCCGGTGACCGAGCTGGTGACCGGCATCGACCTGGTGGCCGAGCAGATCCGGGTGGCCTCCGGCGAACCGCTGTCGTTCTCGCAGGAGGACATCGTCCGCCGGGGCCACGCCATCGAGGTGCGGGTCAACGCCGAGGACCCGGCCGGCGGCGCCTTCATCCCCTCCCCCGGCCCCATCCGGCGGCTCCGGGTGCCCCAGGGCTTCGGCGTGCGCTGGGACGGCGGCTACGAGGCCGGCGACGAGGTCAGCCAGTTCTACGACAACCTGATCGGCAAGCTGATCGTCTGGGGCGCCGACCGCGAGACCGCCATCAACCGCGCCATCCGGGCCCTCGACGAGTTCGAGATCACCGGCGTGGCCACCACGCTCCCGGCCGACCTGGCCATCCTCCGCCACGAGGACTTCCGGGCCGGGAAGCACTCGACCAAGTGGGTCGAGGAGCGGCTCGACCTGAGCGCCACCGCCGGGGCCTCCGCCGTGCCGGCCAGCGCCGGCGACCCGGGCGGGAACGGTGACGGCACGGCCCCCGAGGCCAAGGTCCGACGCGACGTCGATGTCGAGGTGAACGGCCGCAAGTTCTCGGTGGCGCTGTGGATCCCCGAGTCGCAGGTCACGGCGACCGCCGAGGCTGGCACCGGCGCCCGGGTCGCCACCCGGCGCCGCCGCGCCGCGGCCGCCGCCACCGCCGGGGCGGGCAGCGGCGAGGTCACGGTGCCCATGCAGGGCACGATCGTGAAGGTCCTGGTGTCGCCGGGCGACACCGTCGAGGTCGGCCAGACCGTGTGCGTCCTCGAGGCGATGAAGATGGAGAACAACATCACCGCCGAGAAGGCCGGCACGATCTCCGAGGTGCGCGTCGAGGCCGGCCAGAGCGTCGGCTCGGGCGACGTGGTCGCCGTCATCGCCGACTGAGCCGCCGGTCACGCACCCGATCGTCGGCCGCCCGTTCGTCGGCCGCGCCCCGTGACCGGCGCGCCGGGGTCGGCCCGGCCGGCGGCCCGGGCGGGCGCCCGGCCCGGCAGACCCGTCAGGCCCGGACGGCGGCGGCCAGCGCGCCGACCGCCACCGCGAGGTTGACCACGACGTGGACCGGGTGCGGGCGCGTGTCGACCCGCCCGAAGCAGCCGCAGGTGCCGATCGGCGTGCCCGCCCGCAGCGCCAGCGTCACGAACGCCGCGAACCCCAGGTAGCTGGCCGCCACCAGGGCGGCGAACACCGGCCCGCCGACGACGAGGGTGCCGGCGCCGATCACCGCCTCGGCGGCGGCGCCGGCCCGCACGAGGACCGGGGACGACGGCCAGCCGAGCGCGGCCAGGGCGCCGGCGGTGCGGCTCGGGTCGGCCACCTTGGCCGCGCCGGCCACGAGGAGGAGCACGGCGCCGGCCCAGAGGACGGCGGTCGCCACCACGGTCGGGCGCCGGCTACTCCGCGGCCTCGGCGAGCGCCTCGGCCAGCGACGGGTGGACCATCAGGCTCTCGTGGATGTCGTTGACCCGCAGGCCGTTGGTCACGGCCACGGCCAGCACCGAGATGAGCTCGGCGGCGTGGCGCCCCACGATGGAGCCGCCCAGCACGACGCCGGTGGCCGGGTCGGACAGGATCTTGACGAAGCCCCGCGGCTCGTTGTTGATCAGCGCCTTGGCCGAGGCCGAGAACGGCACCTTGGTCACCCGCAGCTTCCGGCCCTCGGCGAAGGCGTCGGCCTCGGCCAGGCCGACGTCCGCGATCTCCGGCTCGGTGAAGATGGCCGAGGCCGCCTTGTCGTAGTCGAGGTGCCGGTGCTGGCGGGTGTGCAGGCCCATGACGTGCTCGGCGATCTTGCGACCCTGCATCGACGCCACCGACGACAGCGGCAGCTTTCCCGACACGTCGCCCGCCGCGTAGATGTGGCGGACGTTGGTCATGCAGTTGTGGTTGATCCGCACGTAGCCGGCCTCGTCGACCTCGACACCGGCCGCGTCCAGCCCCAGGCCGTCGCTGTTGGGGATCGAGCCGATGGCGAGCAGGGCGTGGCTGCCGACCGCCACCCGGCCGTCGTCGCAGCGCACGGCCACGCCGCCGCCCTCCTCGGGCGGCAGGCGGTCGATGCCGACGGCCCGGGCGCCCTTGAACAGACGCACGCCGCGGCGCAGCAGCTCCTCCTCCAGCGCAGCGGCCACCTCGGGGTCCTTCTGGGGCAGCACCTGCTGGCGGCTGACGATCAGCGTGACCTGGCTGCCCAGCGACGAGAACATGTGGACGAACTCGACGCCGGTCACGCCCGAGCCGATCACGACCAGGTGCTCGGGCAGCTCGGGCGGCGGGTAGGCCTGGCGGGTGGTGAGGATGCGCTCGCCGTCCACGTCGGCCCAGTCGGGGATGCGGGGCCGGCTGCCGGTGGAGATGACGATGGCGTCGGCCGTCACCTCGGTGACGCCGTCGTCGGTCTCGACCACGATCTCGTGCGGCCCCTTGAGCCGGGCGGTGCCCTGGATCAGGCGCACGCCCTGGCTCTGCAGCAACTCGACGACGTTGGACTCGAGCCGGTCCTCGATCTGGAGGATGCGGTTGCGGAGGGCCTCGAAGTCGAGCTGCACGCCGGCCCCGGTCAGCCCCATGCCCGGGGCGGTGGCCACGACCCCCATCGTCCCGGCCGTGGCGATCATCGCCTTGGACGGGATGCAGTCGCGCAGGTGCGCGGCGCCGCCCACGATCTCGCGCTCGATCATGGTCACCTCGGCGCCGAGGCGAGCGGCTGTGGTAGCGGCGGTGTTGCCGGCGGGTCCGCCGCCGATGATGGCGAGACGTAGGGGCATAGCTCCAGGCTAGAGCCGGCGCGGGGAGCCGCCGTGCGTGCATCGCCGAGTCAGCGGTCGCGGGCGAGGACGCAGGAGGGGGCCGCACACCTCGACCGGCCGCCGGTGCGACGACGAGGACGCAGCTAGCGGCGTCGGTGGCCGGCGAGACCGGTGCGGGCGGGCCCCGCGAGCCGGCTCTATCGGCTGGACCTGGCCAGCCGGACCATGCGGTGGTCGGGCGTGAACAGGCGGCGGGTCAGGCCCAGGCCGACCACGACCGCGTTGGTGGCCACGCACCCCAGGATCAGGTACATGAGCGCGGCCTGGACCAGCACGGCGTCGACCGGGTCGGCCCCGGCCAGGATCAGGCCGGTCATGGCCCCGGGCAGGAACACGAGGCCGACCGCCTTGGTGCTCTCGATCTGCGAGGTGAGCGCCGTGCGGAGCGCGGCGCGCACGAACGGCTTCGACGCCTCCTGCCACGGCTGCCCGAGTGCCAGCCGGGCCTCGACCTCGCCCCGGCGGTCGGCCAGCTCGCCGATGATGCGGCGGGCGGCCACCACCGTGGCGCCGATCGAGTTGCCGATCATCATCCCGGCGATCGGGACGATGGCCCGGCCCGCCTGGGGGTAGATCCGCAGGCCGAACACGACGAGCAGGCTGAGCGTGGCCGAGGCCGCGGTGGCGAGGAAGGCGAGCCGGGCGATGCCCGGGATCTCGGGCGCCCGGCGGCGCACGGTCACGGCCGCCACGCCCACCATGACCGCCACCCAGGCCCAGGCCAGGGCGATCGGGGCATCGTCGTCGATGACCACCACGAGCACGTAGCCGGTGGCCAGCAGCTGGACCAGCGCCCGGCCGGTGGCCCACAGCATCTCGCGCTCGAGCCGGAGGCCCCGCCACACCGACAGCCCGATGGCGACGCCGACCAGGATGAGGGAGATGGCCAGCCCGCTCCAGCCGATGGCGGCCTCATCCACGGGCCGGTGACCCCTGGTCGTCGCCGTCGCGGTCGGGGGCGGCCGCGCCGTCCCGGTCGGACCCGCCGTCGGCCCCGGACCCACCGTCGGCCTCGGGCCCGTGGCGGCCGTGCCCGTTGCTGCCCCGCCCGCCGGGCCCCGCCTCGCTCCGGGCGGCGGCCAGGTAGCGGTCGCGCTCCTCGGCCCCGGCCACGTGGCCGTCGATCAGCACCACCAGGTCGTCGGCCAGGCGGTCGGCCTGCTCCAGGTCGTGGGTGACCCACAGGACCGGCCGGCCGCCGTCGGCCAGCCGGCGGGCCGTGTCCTCGAGGTGCTCGCTGCTGGCCCGGTCGAGCGCCGAGGTGGGCTCGTCCATGAGCAGGACCTCGGGCTCGGTGACCAGCGTCCGGGCCAGGCACAGGCGCTGGGTCTCGCCGCCCGACAGGTCGTCGGCCGACCGGTCGAGGAACGACTCCCCCAGCCCGGCGTCGTCGAGGGCGGCGGTGAGCCGGGTGTCGTCGGCTTGCGGGTCGGCGACCAGCAGGTTGTCGCGCACCGTTCCCGGGAACGGCGCCGGCCGCTGGAACACCATGCCGACCCGGCGCCGCAGCGCCAGCGGGTCGAGCTCGTCGAGCGGGTCGCCCCGGAAGCGCACGACCCCCGACGTCGGGACCTCCAGCCGGTTGAGCAGGCGCAGCAGTGTGGTCTTCCCGCCGCCGGACGGTCCGACGATCACGGTGATCCCACGGTCGCCGACGGTCAGGTCGACGTGGTCGAGCACCCGGCGCCCCTCGACCTCGAGCGAGACGTCGTCGAGGGTGAACAGCGCGGCCGGAGCGTCGATCCCGGCGCCCGCCCGCCGGTCGGTCACACGCCCGAGCGCTCCGACCCGCCGCTGCCGTGCTCGCCGTTGGTGGACAGCAGGGCGGTGGCGCCGTCGGGGCTCGGGCGGGAGGAGCCGGTGGTCGAGATCGCCCCGGTGCCGGACCCCGTCCGGGCGGCGGGGTCGGCGTCGGACGCGGTGGCGGGGTCGGTCGGCTCGCCGTCGGCCGGCTCGGGCGCGGCCGACTCGGGCAGCGAGGCCCGGGTGTCGACCCCGCGGTTCGGCCCGAGGTACTGGGCGATGAGCTGGCGGACCCGGACGCCGGTCCGCGAGTACTTGAGGATGCACTGGACGGCCCGCACGCCGTCCTTCCAGCCGATCTTCTTGCCCTCGTCGTAGGTGCGGCCGTTGTAGCTGATGCCCAGCTCGTAGACCCGCCACCCGTCCTGCGCCACCTTGGCTGTGACCTCGGGCTCGAACCCGAACCGGTCCTCCTCGATCGTGATCGACTGGATGACCTCGCGCCGGAAGACCTTGTAGCAGGTCTCCATGTCGGTGAGGTTCAGGTTCGTGAACATGTTCGACAGCAGGGTCAGGAACTTGTTCCCGACCGAGTGCCAGAAGTAGAGGACCCGGTGCGGCTGGCTCGAGTGGAAGCGCGAGCCGTAGACGACGTCGGCCTGGTCCTTCAGCAGGGGGCGGACGAGCGTGCCGTACTCGGCAGGGTCGTACTCGAGGTCGGCATCCTGCACGACGACGTAGTCGGCCCGGGCCTCGGCGAAGCCCCGGCGCAGCGCCGCCCCCTTGCCCTGGTTGTACGGCTGCAGCAGCACCCGCACCCGGGGGTCGTCGATGCCGGCCAGGATCTTGCGGGTCCCGTCGGTCGACCCGTCGTCGACGATGATGAGCTCGGCGGTCCACGGCGACGCCAGGACCTGCTCGACCACGGTCTCGACCGTCGCCTGCTCGTTGAAGCACGGCATGACGACCGAGAGGCAAGGCTTCGGGTCAACCACGCGGCGGGTCCTTCCTGGGCGGGTCTCGATCGCAGGATGTTAGAGGACCGGGCTGGGAGGTCGCGACGCCGCCTACGTAGGCTGCGTGGCGTGACCGACACCCCGAAGAACGCACGAGGGTCGGATCCTGCGCCCCCCGGACCCAGGCCCACGATCGACGACTGGCGGGCCCTTGCCGCCAAGGACCTGAAGGGCGCCGACCCCGACACGCTGACCTGGCACACGCCCGAGGGGATCGACGTCAAGCCGCTCTACACCGCGGCCGACCTCGAGGGCCTCGACCACGTCGACTCGCTGCCGGGCCTGCCCCCGTTCGTCCGGGGACCCCGGGCCACGATGTACGCCAACCGGCCGTGGACGATCAGGCAGTACGCCGGCTTCTCCACCGCCGAGGAGTCCAACGCCTTCTACCGCCGCAACCTGGCCGCCGGGCAGATGGGGCTGTCGGTGGCCTTCGACCTGGCCACCCACCGCGGCTACGACAGCGACCACCCGCGCGTCGTGGGCGACGTGGGCAAGGCCGGGGTGGCCATCGACTCGGTCGAGGACATGAAGATCCTCTTCGACCAGATCCCCCTCGACAAGATGTCGGTGTCCATGACCATGAACGGCGCCGTGCTGCCGACGATGGCCTGCTACATCGTCGCCGCCGAGGAACAGGGCGTCGAGCAGAAGCAGCTCTCCGGGACCATCCAGAACGACATCGTCAAGGAGTTCATGGTCCGGAACACCTACATCTACCCGCCCGAGCCGAGCATGCGGATCGTGGCCGACATCATCGAGTACACGGCCGACCACATGCCCCGGTTCAACTCGATCTCGATCTCCGGCTACCACATGCAGGAGGCCGGGGCGACGGCGGTGCAGGAGCTCGCCTTCACCATCGCCGACGGGCTCGAGTACGTGCGCTACGCCCTCGACCGGGGCCTCGACATCGACAAGTTCGCCGGGCGCCTGTCGTTCTTCTTCGCCATCGGCATGAACTTCTTCATGGAGGTGGCCAAGCTGCGGGCCGCCCGCCTGCTGTGGCACCGGGTCATCTCCCAGTTCGAGCCCAAGGACCCGCGCTCGGCGATGCTGCGCACCCACTGCCAGACCAGCGGCGTGTCGCTCACCGAGCAGGACCCTTACAACAACATCGTCCGCACCGCCGTGGAGGCCATGGCCGCCGTGTTGGGCGGGACGCAGAGCCTCCACACCAACAGCTTCGACGAGGCGCTGGGCCTGCCCACCGACTTCTCCGCCCGGATCGCCCGCAACACCCAGCTGATCCTGGCCGAGGAGACCGGCATCCCCAAGGTCGTCGATCCGCTGGCCGGCAGCTACTACGTCGAGTGGCTGACCGCCGAGCTGGCCGCCAAGGCCTGGGAGCTCATCGAGGAGGTCGAGGCCCTGGGCGGCATGACCAAGGCCGTGGCCTCGGGCATGCCCAAGCTCCGCATCGAGGAGTCCGCCGCCCGCCGCCAGGCCCGCATCGACCGGGGCGAGGAGGTGATCGTCGGCGTCAACAAGTACCAGCCGTCCGATCCCGACCACGTCGACATCCTCAACATCGACAACAGCGAGGTCCGGCGCCAGCAGATCGCCCGGCTGGAGAAGGTGCGGGCCGAGCGCGACCAGGCGGCGTGCGACGCGGCGCTGGCCCGGCTGACCGAGGGCGCCGGCAAGCCCGCCGGCGAGGCCAACCTGCTCGAGCTCTCCATCGAGGCGGCCCGGGCCCGGGCCACGGTCGGCGAGATCAGCCTGGCGCTGGAGAAGGCCTTCGGCCGGCACAAGGCCGAGATCCGCTCGATCCACGGCGTCTACGGGTCGGCGTACGAGGGCGACGAGGCGTTCACCCGGATCCAGTCCGACGTCGAGGCGTTCGCCCGCGACGAAGGCCGCCGGCCCCGCCTGCTGGTGGTCAAGCTCGGGCAGGACGGGCACGACCGGGGCGCCAAGGTCATCGCCACCGCCTTCGCCGACCTGGGGTTCGACGTCGACGTCGGGCCGCTGTTCCAGACGCCGGCCGAGGCGGCCCGCGACGCCATCGACAACGACGTCCACGTCGTCGGCGTGTCCAGCCAGGCGGCCGGCCACCTCACGCTCGTGCCCCAGCTCGTGTCCGAGCTGCGGGCGCTGGGCGGCGACGACGTCCTCGTCGTGTGCGGCGGCGTGATCCCGCCCCAGGACCACCCCAAGCTCGAGGCGGCCGGCGTGGCGGCCATCTTCGGCCCGGGCACCAACATCCCCGAGGCGGCGGCGCGGGTGCTGTCGCTGCTGCGGACCCGGCGCACCGCGGCCTGACCCGCCGGCCCCGGCCGCCGTGTCGTCCCCGCTGTTCGCCGGCCCCGTCGGGGGGAGCCGCTACCGGGAGGCCCCGCCCGGGTCGGCGGTGGCCGACGTGGTGGCCTGCCGGTGGGCGGGCTCGGGCGGCTGGGACCGCACGCTGCGCCTCGTTCCCGACGGCTGCGCGGACCTGGTGTGGGACGGCTCGGCGCTGGTGCTCGTCGGCGCCAGCCCGACGGCCGGCCGGTTCCCGGTGGCGGCGACCGCCCGCAACGTCGGGCTGCGGCTCCGGCCGGGGGCGGGCGCCGCCGTGGCCGGCTGCCCGGCCTCCGAGCTGGCGGGGGCCGTGCCGCTGGAGGACCTGTGGGGCACGGCCGCGACCCGGCGCCTGGCCGCCGCCCTGGCCGCCGCCCCCGGCGCCGCCGCCCAGCTGCGGGCGCTCGAGGAGGCGGTGGCCCGGCGGGTGGCCGACGGCCCCGGCCCCGACCCGCTCGTCGCCGCCGCCGTGGCCGAGCTGGCGCAGCCCGGCGCGACGGTCGAGGGGGCCGGGCGGGCCGTGGGGCTGAGCGCCCGCGAGCTGCGACGGCGCTGCGCGACGCACGTCGGCTTCGGGCCGAAGGGGCTGCACCGGGTGCTGCGGTTCCGGGCCTTCTTGCGCCGTGCGCCCCTGGTGGCGGCCGGAGCCCGGTCGCTGGCCGGCGCTGCGGCCGACGCCGGCTACGCCGACCAGTCGCACCTCGGCCGCGAGTGCCGCCGCCTGACCGGGTCGTCGCCGGCCGAGCTGGTCGGCCGCTGGGCCGCGGCGGCCGAGACCGCCGGGTCCGCCGTCTGATCCCGGCCGGCGGGATCCGGGCCGGCGAGGTCCCGAGCCGGCCGAATCCCAGCCCGGCGGGATCCGGGGCCGGCCAAACCCGGCCGGCGAGGTCCCGAGCCGGCGGATCTGGCCGGAACGTTCCAGACCCGGGCGGCCCGCCCCCGGCACGCTCACGGCATGCGTGACACCTCCACCCGCGACGCCTCCCCCCGCGACGCCTCCCCCCGCGACGCCGCGTCCCTTCCCGGCGACGGCCCGACCGCCGAGCCGTTCCGGGTCCGGCTGACCGTCCGCAGCTCCGACCTCGACAGCAACGGCCACGTCCGGGGCTCCGCCTACATCGACTACGCCGACCACGCCCGCTGGGAGTGGCTGCGGGCGGCCGGCGTCACGCTCGACGCCCTGCGGGCGGCCGGCGTGGGCCCGGTCAGCTTGGAGACGACCATCCGGTGGCTGCACGAGCTGCGGGCCGGCGACGAGATCGAGGTGACCGCCGCCTTCCGGTGGGGCACGGGCAAGACCAGCACGGTCGTGCAGGAGCTGCGCCGGGCCGACGGCACGCTGGTGGCCGAGGTCACCGGGGTGGGCGGGCTCCTCGACCTCGACCGCCGCCGCCTGGTGGCCGACCCCCGGGCCCGCTGGCGCGAGCTGGCCCCCCGCCCCGACCTGCTGGGCCTGTGACACGGGGCCTCCCGGGCCCGGGGCCCCGGGCCCCGCTCAGGGGATCCGCGTCTGGTCGGCCCGGGCGGCGGCGTAGCCGAGGGCGGCGGCGACGACCGGCACCGCCAGCAGCGTGACCGCCGGGGCGCCGACGACGAGCAGCACGGCCAGGGCCACGACGGCGGCGAGCGTCAGCAGGATGAACGCCCACGGCGTGCCCTCGACCTCGACCGGCGGCCGGGTGCGGTCGACCCGGGCGGGGCGGGGCGCCGGGTCCAGGTAGCGGAGGCCGGTGGCGGCTGCGAACGCCCGGATGTCGTCCGGCGCCCAGGCGCCCGCCTCGCCGTCCCGGACGACCGGCCGGCCGTGGCCGTCGAGCACGGCCAGGTAGGCCGGGCCCTGGCGGGGCGTGAGCACGATGCCGATGGCCTCCGGGGCGTTGAGCGTCCCGTCCAGCGGCAGGTGGTGGTCGCGCCCCCGGGCGTCGGTGACGACGAGGACGTCGCCGACCAGGGCCAGGCGGGCGTGGGCCAGGTGGCGGCGCCGGTAGCGCCCCGGCGCCGTGGGCCGGGGCGTGAGGACCGCCGTCGCCGCGGCCGCGACGCTCGCCGACGCACCCGCCGCCGGCCCGTCCGGTTCGGACGTGGCCGGTTCCGGCGCGGCCGGTGCCTCGGCTCCACCCTCCCCACCGGTCGCCGCCGCCGAGGGTTCGGGCGCCGCCGGCGGCCCGGGGGTCGCCGGCGGCTCCGGGATCGCCGAGGGATCGGGGCTCCCAGGCGGCTCGGGCGACCCGGCCGGGGCGGGCGGGAGCGGCGCGACCCGGGGGCACACGGCCCGGGCCAGGTGCTCCGCCGCCCACCGGGCCAGGACCGGCTCGGGCCCCTCGACCGCCACCCACAGCACGTGGCCGCCCTGGCGCAGGTACAGCCGCCGCCCGGCGTAGACGGCCTCGTCGCCCACGTCGACGGGCTCCGGCCCGGCCTCGCCTCGGTCGAGCTCGGCCCGCACCTCGCGCCAGCGGCGGTCGGCCTCGGCCCGGTCGCCGGCCGCGTACAGGCCCAGCCCGACGTCCCACGCTCCGCCCCGGCGCCCCGCCCGGTACCAGACCTGGGCCGACCGCTCGTCGGCGGTCTCCAGCGGCTCCTCGGGCCGGAAGCCGGCGGCCCGGACGTCCTCGGCCGTGAGCAGGTCGCGGGGCAACACGCAACCCAGAGTCTGGCAGGGCCCCGACCCCACCACACGCAGCCGCACCTCACTCAGCGAGAGAGCACTAGCACTCTGCGCGGTTAATGGGCACTATTCGTGCATGACGCACCGCATTCGGCTGGCAGCGGTCCTGGCGGGGGCGGTCCTGGCCATGGCGGCCGCGACCCATGACGTCCCGCCCCCGGGTCGCTCGTCAGACGAGGTCTCCACCGACGAGGCCTCCACCGCGGACATCGCCCCCGACCGCCCGGCCGACGAGATCCCGGCCGGGAGCGCGGCGGCCGACGAGATCCGCCTGATCCGCTTCCCGATCGGCGGCGACACGGCCGTCTCCTACGAGGACACGTTCGGCGCCTGCCGGGGCACCAACTGCAGCCGCCGGCACATGGGCACCGACATCTTCGCCCCCAAGCTCACGCCGCTGGTCGCCGCCCAGGCCGGCCGGATCACCTGGCTGCGGTCCGACGCCAGCGGCACCGCCGGCAACGGTGTGGGCATCACCGACGCCGAGGGCTGGCGCTACCTGTACCTGCACCTCAACAACGACACGCCGGGCACCGACGACGGCGCCAACCCGCCCGAGTGGCGGTTCGCCCCGGGCATCGCCCTCGACGCCTACGTCGAGGCCGGCGACCTGCTCGGCTACGTGGGCGACTCGGGCAACGCCGAGACCACGCCCCCACACGTCCACTTCGAGCTGCGGCGGCCGGACGGCGTGACCATCAACGCCTACCCCAGCCTCCGGTACGCCGAGCGCTACCGGTAGGCGAGACCAGCAGGCGCGAACGGGTTCGCGTGGCCGTACGCGCCGTACACTGGCGCGCCCATGGCCCGGGTCCAGACGCCCCTCGCCGAGCAGCTCATGGCGGGCGACCGCCGGGCGCTGGCCCGGTCGATCACGCTGGTCGAGTCCACGCGGGCCGACCACCGCGCCGAGGCCGCCCGTTTGCTCGACGCGATCATGCCGGCGACGGGCAAGGCCATCCGCCTCGGCATCACCGGCACGCCGGGCGCCGGGAAGTCGACGTTCATCGAGCAGCTGGGCATGCGCCTCACCGAGCCCGACCGGGGCCACCGGGTGGCGGTGCTGGCCATCGACCCGTCCAGCCGGCGCAGCGGCGGCTCGATCCTGGGCGACAAGACCCGCATGGAGCGCCTGGCCCGCAACCCCGACGCGTTCATCCGCCCCAGTCCGTCGGCCGGCACGATGGGCGGCGTCGCCCGCCGCACCCGCGAGGCGGCGCTGCTGTGCGAGGCCGCCGGCTTCGACGTGATCGTCATCGAGACGGTCGGCGTGGGCCAGTCCGAGGTGGCGGTGGCCGACATGGTCGACTGCTTCCTGCTGCTGGCCGCCCCCGGCGGCGGCGACGAGCTGCAAGGCATCAAGCGGGGGATCATGGAGCTGGCCGATGTCATCGTCGTCAACAAGGCCGACGGCGACCTGCGCCCCGCGGCCGAGCGGGCGGTCGCCGACTACCGCCACGCCGTCCGGCTGCTCCGGCCCAAGCATGTAGGCTGGACGGTCCCCGTGCTGGCGGCCTCCGCGCTCGAGGGCACGGGCATCGACGAGGCTTGGGCGGCGGTCGAGGATCTCGAGGCGCAGCTCCGGCGGAACGGCGCGCTCGACCGCCTGCGGGCGGATCAGGCCGTGTCCTGGATGTTGCAGGAGATCCGCGAACGACTGGTCGAGTCCTTTCGCAGGGACGAACGAGTGACCAAGATGTGGGATCAGGTGGAGAGCGACGTCCGGGCCGGCCGGCGCTCACCAGCTACCGGGGCACGAGAACTGTTGGCGGCGCACGGCGCCGAGCTCGACGCGATCGACGAGGACACACCATGAGGATCAGGGCGCTGGCGCGACGTGTCGCGGCCGGGGGTTACCGGCGGGCCGGCAGGGTCGGTCGCCGGGTTCTGGGGGCCGGCTCCGCGGGGGCGCCGGGGCGCGAGGCGGCGACGCTCGACCTGCCCTACCCCGACACGTGGCCCGATCCCCACAACCCGCCGTGGCTGCCGCTGCCCGACCCGGCGCCGCCCAAGGTCCTGTGCAACGTGTGCCGGTGGACCGGCGACGCCTTCAACGGCCCCCCGCACGTCGAGCTCTCGGTGTGCCCGGCCTGCGGCGCCAACGGCCGCGACCGGTTCCTGCACTGGTGCTTCCACAACCGGGTCGACCTGCACGCCGGCCTGCGGATCATCGAGTGCAGCCCCCGCTTGGGCGAGGGCTACCGGGCGGCGATGGCGACCTGGTTCTTCTACCGGACCAGCGACTACGACATGCGCCAGCACAAGGGCAACGTGCAGCTCGACCTGCAGGCCATCGACCTGCCCGACGACTGCCTCGACGTCATGCTGTGCGCCCACGTGCTCGAGCACGTGCCCGACACCGACAAGGCGCTCGACGAGCTGCACCGGGTGATCGCCCCCGGTGGCCACCTGGTGCTGCAGGTGCCGGTCCTGCAGGCCAAGACGGCCCCGCCGACCGAGCCCGAGTACCACGGCGACAACACGCCGGTGTTCTGGCGGTTCGGGTTCGACCTGACGGCCCGCCTGCGCGAGAAGGGCTTCACCACCGACCTGCTGTGCACGCAGTCGCTGCACGACGCGGTGAAGGCGGGCACCAACCCGTGGGAGGAGTGGTCGGGCGAGTTCGACGTGCCCGACATGCTCGAGGGCGTGATCGAGGACGACCTGGTGGTCGTGGCCGACGCCGAGGTCGAGCGCAAGCTCGGCGTCAGCCCCGGCTACATGTACTTCACCTGGGACTGCCGAGTCGATCCTTGACCCCGCCCGGGGCGTGGCGCTCGGGGACGCCGGCGTCCGGCGCACCGTCGCCCGGCCCGGCACCGTCCGGCGCGTCCCCGCCCGGGGCGCGGCCGCCGGGGGCGTCGCCGGCCGTCGGCCCTCCGCCGGGAACGTCGGGGGCGCCGTTGGCGCCGTCGCCGCCGGCCTCGCCCGGCCCGGGCCGGGCCCCCGGCAGGTAGTGGGTGGGGCCCACCCCGGCCTGGAGCTCGAGCCGGCGGACCCGCTCCAGCGTGCGCTGCGAGATCGTGCGGTGGGTCTTGATCAGGTCGGCCAGCACGCCGAGCGCGAACACCTGGACGGACGCCACCAGCAGCACGCCGCCCAGCACCACCGACTGGAGGTGGCCCGACCGGTCGCCGTGGCGCAGCCAGTCCCACAGCAGGGGGAGCCAGGCCACGAACGCGGCGCCGAACAGCAGCAGCGCGAGCACGGTGAACACGGCCAGCGGCTCGTAGCCGGCGTAGATGCGGAACATGGCCACGGCGTTGCGGCGCACGTACTGCCACATCGAGCCGAACAGCCGCGACTCGCGCATCTTCTCGTTCGTCTTGACCGGCACGTGGGAGACGGCCACAAGGCTCTTGCCGGCCTGGATGAGCGACTCGAGCGTGTAGGTGAACGTCGACACCACGACGAGCGACAGCGCGGCCTCGCGGTTGTAGGCGCGGAAGCCCGAGGTGGCGTCGGGCACGCCGGTGCCCGAGGCCTGGCGGAGCACCCAGCTGCCCAGCCGCTGCAGGCGCTTCTTCACGAAGGAGAAGTGCTCGATGCTCATCACGTTGCGGTCGCCGACCACCATGTCGGCCTCGCCGGCCAGGATGGGACGGACCAGCGCCGGGATGTCGTCGGCCGAGTACTGGTTGTCGGCGTCGGTGTTGACGACGACGTCGGCGCCAAGCTTCAGCGCGGCGTCGAGCCCGGCCTGGAAGGCGGTCGCCAGGCCCTTGTTGTTGGTGAGCTTGACGATGTGATCGACGCCGCACTCACGGGCGACCTCGATCGTCCGGTCGGTCGACCCGTCGTCGATGATCAGCCACTCGACCTCGTCGAACCCCGGGACCTGCCGGGGCAGCGCGGCCAGGGTGACGGGGAGCTGGGCCTCTTCGTTGAGGCAGGGGATCTGGATGATGAGCTTCATGTCCGGTCCTGACCACCGTACTGGGTGTCGGTCACTCGACCTTCTGCAGCCAGATGTTGCCGCCGGGGTTCTTGGCCATGGCCGGCAGCCGGCCCTCGAGCAGGTCGCGGTGGCGCGCCCACATGAGGGACTGGAACCAGCGGATCTCGAAGGAGTCGTTGCCGGTCAGGAACGCCCGTAGCAGGTAGACCTCCTGCCACGCCCGTCCCTCGCGCACCCAGGCGAGCGGGTACTCGAACGGGAAGAAGATGTCGTGGACGTGGATCCACACCCCGGGGGCCAAGCGCGGGAACACCTCGAAGACGAGGTGGTTGACGTCGGAGCCGGCCTTGACCACGTGGGTGGAGTCGACGAACAGCACGTCGCCGGCCTCCAGCTCCTCGAACACCGAGAGCGGCACGTCCTGCACCGGGGACTCGTGGATGGTCACCCGCTCCTCGTCGCCCGGCCGGAGCAGGCTGCGCAGCAGCTCGGTGTAGGGCTCCACGAAGACGAGGTCGACCTTGCCGTCCAGCCAGCGCTCGGTCGTGTCCAGCGTCATGGCCGACGAGTAGCCCGAGCCCACCTCGACCACCCGCCGCGGGGCGATGTGGCGGAGCATGGCGTGGAGGATCATGCCGTCCGACCACGAGTAGGCCGGGTTGTCGTGGTAGTAGCGGGTCGCCCCCTCGGCCGGCTCGCCGGCCGGCTTGTCGGCCGGGAACGGCAGGTCCTCCTCCAGGAAGCCCGCCAGCGTCTCGAACAGGGCGACCTGCTCGTCCTCCCGCAGGTCGATGCCGGCCGGGTCGCGGCTCGCGTCGAACAGGGTGTCGGCCCGCTTCTCGACCTCGTCGACGTCGGGGAACGGCGAGTAGAAGTGGCCCGGGGGCACCCAGCTGCCGAAGACGTGCTCGATGTGGTTCTTCTCGAGCAGGGCCTGCTGGTGGGCGCTCGCCAGCTCGTCGCGGGCGCGGGCCAGCGCGTCGTAGCGGGCCCGGGAGACGGGCACGAGGCGGCGCAGGCGTGATGTCACCGGGCGACCTCCTCCATCGTCGGCGCCTCCGGTCGAGACCGAGGCACACTAGCGGAGGCCGCGTCCGGGGGCAGGGGGCGTCATCGACCGTTCACGAAGCCGCAAGCTGGTCCTCGACCCGTGCCTACACTGTCGCGCCCGATCCCGGATGGCAGCCCCATGACCGCACCCCTCATCGCCCACGTGGGCGCGTTCGACCTGGCCAGCTACGGCGACCAGCTGTATCCGCTGGTGTCCGGCCACGAGCTCGGCCGCCGACTGGAGGGCGTCCGGGTGGCGCCGTTCGGCCCGGTCGGCTCGACCGGCGTCGGGCACGGCCCGGCCAAGGCCGGCACCGCGTGGGCGCTGGGCCACTGGTCCGAGCGCCGGGCGCGCGAGGTGGCCGAGGCGGCCACGCTCGTGCTGTGCGGCGGCGGCGAGGTCGTCCAGGGCGACGGCTCGGTCTACGTGCCCTTCTACGCCCTCGACCCCCGCGACGGCCGCGACCTGGCCATGGACCGCTGGTACATCGAGGGCCTGGGGGCGGCGGAGCGCGACTGCCCGCTGGTGTGGCACGCCCCGGGCGTCCCCGGCGAGCTCGACGTGGCCACGGCCGAGCGGGTCCGCCGGGCCCTGGAGCACCGGGCGGTGGTGGCCGTGCGCGACGAGCGGTCCCGCCGGCTGCTCGAGGCGGCCGGCGTCGAGCGCGAGATCGCGGTCGTGCCCGACTCGGCGCTCGTGCTGCCCCGCGTGCTGCCGCCCGACGACCTGGCCGCCCGGCGCGACGCCCTGCGGGCGGCCGGGCACTACCCGCCGGCGGGCGACGCCGGCGAGCGCCGGTCCAGCGAGGCCGGCAACGACGACGGGGGCGGCAGCGGGGGCGACGCGGAGCGCACCGGCCCGGTCCTGGTCGTGCAGGGCAACCACACGATGACCGGCCTGGTGCCCCAGTTGGCCGAGGCCCTGGCCGAGCTGGCGCCCGACGCCCGGATCGTGACGGTGGCGGTGTCGCCGTGCCACAACGACCACCTGTTCGCGGCCGCGCTGCGCGACCACGCCCGCTGCCGGGTGTGGTCGGTGCCCGAGGACTCCCCGGTCGAGTCGGTTGCCGCCGCCATCGCCGGCGCCGACTGCTTCCTCGGCGTCTCGCTCCACGGGGCCATCACCGCCCTGGCCTACGGCCGGCCGTTCGTGACCCTCGACCCGTTCGAACAGGCCAAGCTGCGGGGGTTCGCCGAGCTGATCGGCTGGCCCGAGGGCCGGACGTCCGACGTGGCCGAGGCCGTGCGCCGGGCGATGCGCCGGGCCCGGGGCGAGGAGCGGCCGCCGGCCACGCTGCCGGCGCTCCAGGCCCGCGTCGACGCCCACTTCGACCGGGTGGCCGAGCTGGCCGAGGCCGAGGTGGCGTCCGGCCGCCGGCTCCGGCCCCTCGGCTGGGAGGACACCCCGGTGCCGCTCCACCTGCGGCTGCGGCGCGTGCCCCGGCAGGCCATCCCGGTGCCCGAGTCCGAGCCTCCCGCCGTCCGCCGGCCCGACGTCTCCCCCACCGAAGCCGAGCTGCGCCGGACCCTCGACGACACGTTCCGGGCCCGGCTGCGGCTGCGCGAGGAGCAGGCCGACGACGCCGCCGAGGTGGCCCGGCTCCACCAGCAGGCCGCCGACCTGCGCGGGGCCATCGCCCACCTGGAGGGCATGGTCCGCAACGCCGAGCGCCAGGTGGCCGAGCACGAGAAGGCGCGGCGCGAGGCCGAAGAGGAGGCGGCGCGGGTGGCGGCCGAGAGCCGGCACCACGCCGAGATCGTGGCGGCCGCCCGGGGCAGCCGGGCCTTCCGCTACACCCGCCTCCCCCGGGCGCTGCGCCAGGTCGACGGGCGGTAGGACCGGTCGCCGGGCGGTAGGACCGGTCGAACGGGCGGTGGGCCCTCGCTGGTGGGCCCGGTCGCGGCCCGACCCGCTCTCAGCGGGCCGGCAGGCCGTCGATCACGGCCCGGAGCCGGCGCTCGAACGCCTCGATCGAGAACGTGCGGGCCCGGGCGGCCGACGAGGCCGACATCTGCCGTCGGAGCGCCTCGTCGTCGATCAGGCGCCGGGTCAGCGCGCACAGGCCGTCGAGGGTCTGGAAGTGGAAGCCGTCCACCCCGTGGCGCACGGTCTCCAGCTGGCCGGCCAGCCCGATGACCACCGGCACCGCGCCGGCCGACATGGCCTCGGCCGTGGTGATGCCGAAGTGCTCGAGCCGGCCGGGGTGGCGCTCCGGGTCCTCGCCCAGGCCCGAGGCGTGCCAGTAGATCGAGGCCCGGCGGTACAGGTCCTCGAGCTCCTGGCCCGAGGCGTTGGGGTGGAGCTCGACCGGGTAGCCGGCGGCCTCGCGCTGGACCTGGTCGAAGTAGCTGCGCCCGTCGTCGGAGCAGCCGCCCACCAGGTGCAGCGTCCAACCCCGGACGCCCTGCTCGTACAGCTTGCGGAACGCCCGGACCAGCTCCAGCTGCTTCTTCGAGTGCCCCATGTCGGCCGCGAAGAACCGGCCCACCGACAGGATCACCGGCTCCTTGGCGCCGCCCTCGTGCATGGTGACCGGTGGGTACACCACCTGGCTGTCGCACTCCCACCAGCGCTCGACCCAGTGGCGGGTGAACTCGGAGTTCGACACGATGGCGCCGTAGGTCTCGACCCACTCGAGCGAGGCCGGCGGCGGCAGCAGGATGGGCAGCCAGCGCGACACCGACGCCAGGCGGCCGGCGCCCACGTGGAGCGACTTGAGCGGGACGCCGAGGCGCCGCCGGTCGGTCGAGCCCGACACCTCGGCGGGCACGAACGTGTCGGACACGATGCGTACGTCGACGGGGACGCCGGGGGCCGGGCTCTCGATCTCGACGCGGGCCACCACCGGCCGGTGCCCCTCGAGGCGCGACCGGGGCGGCGCCAGCGTGAGCTCGGCCTGGACCCGCCCGTCGACCTCGATCCGCACCGGGGTCGGGCCGACCTCGGGCGGGCGGCGGTGGGCGAACGCCAGCAGCAGCGTGAGCGGCTGGCCCGGCTCGGTCGTGAACTGCAGGTGGGCGTCGCCGTTCGTCCAGGCCACGCTGCCCCGGCCCGGCTCGCGGTGGTAGAAGCCCTTGCCCCACCGCATGCCGGCGCCCGGCGCCTGGAGCCGGGGGAACGTGCGGGCCAGGGCTTTGCGGAAGCCGCCCATGTGGCCGTCGACCGGGCTGGGGAAGTGGACGACGTACAGGCTCCGGCGGTGGGCGGCGCTGTCGGAGCTCATGTACGACACGTTCACGAACAGGTCGTAGTCGTCGGCCGCCTCGGTCACCGCCCCGGGCTCGTCGTCGATGAGGCGCACGTCGACCTTCGACAGCTCGAGGTGCAGGCGATCGGCGAGCCAGTCGACGTCGACCGGATCGTGGGACAGGAGGTCGAGCGGCCCGTCGCCGGACAGCACCTGGGCGATGACGCCGCCGTACTTCTCGGCGCCGCCGCCGGTCGACCAGTAGCGGTTGTAGACGGCCGTCCTCATCCGGTGACCTTCATCGTGTGACCGACCAGCCCGTGATCGCCTCGTCGTGGACCCGCTGGCGCCCCCGGAGGCGGCGCCGGTCGGGGAGCACGCCCGGCAACATGCGCACGTAGTCGCCGAACGACTTGAGCCGAGCGGCGACGATATCGGGCCGGGGCCGGTGTCCCCGCACCACGGGCATCACGACGTCGCGCTTGGCGTACGAGGCGGTGGAGAGCAGGAACCGCCCGGCGGCCTCGGCGGCCAGGCGGGGCGGGGCGTTCTTGGTCAGCATCACCAGGCGGTTGCGCTCGGTGTAGTGCTGGAACAGCGGAGAGCCCTCGACGCTGGTGGCGGCGTGCATGTGCCGCATCACCGCGGTCGGGACGTACCGGTAGCGCCACCCCCGGGCCTGGCCCCGCCAGGCCATGTCGGTGTCCTCGTAGTACATGAAGAACCGCTCGTCGAACAGCCCGACGTCGCGCAGGTACTCGGAGCGGAACAGCACGCCGGCGCCGCACCAGGCGAACACGTCCTGGGGCTCGTCGTACTGGCCCTCGTCGCGCTCGAGGAAGCCCCGGTCGCCGCCCCACGACCCGTTGACCAGCACCGAGCCGACGTTGTTGATCACGTCGTAGGGCGTGCCCGACAGGGTCACCTCATGCCACTCGGGCGCCCCGCCCACCTCGACCGTGACCGGGGCGGCTCCGCCGTCGAGCACGGCGGTGACCGGCCGGTCGCTGGCCAGGCGGACCCGGGCCCGCACGGCCGTCTCGTCGTCGTCGACCGGGGCCGACACGTGGGCCTCGCCGCTCAGCCACCGGAACTCCTCCTCGCCGGCCGGGCCGGGCTCGGGGTGGTAGCAGCCGGGGCCGAACACGGCGTCGCGCCACCGGTCCTCACCACCGACCTGGAGCCCGCTGACCCGCACGCCCAGGTCGCGCCCGTCGGGCGGGACCCGGTGGGTGGGCGACCGGACCACCAGCTCGAGGAACCGGGGCGCCAGCACGATCTTGGGGCAGGCGGCGCCCACCCCCTCGTCGGCCCGCAGCGCTTCGACCAGCGGGCCCAGGTAGCCCGGCTCGACGAAGGCGTCGTTGTTGACCAGCCCCGCGTAGTCGACGCCGTCCAGGTCGTGGAGGGCGAGGTTGTTGGCCGGGAAGCCGAGGTTGCAGCCGGAGCGGATCAGCCGGACCCGGGGCCGGCCCTCGAGCCGCCGGTCGGAGCCGTCGGTGCTGGCGTTGTCGACCACGACGATCTCGAGCCGGTCGGCCGGCCAGTCGAGCCGCTCGATGTGCTCGACGCACCGGAGCACCAGGTCGCCGCCGTTGTAGTTGAGCACCACGAGTCGGACGCGGGGGTGGGGCATCGCCTCATGTTGGCCGACGGCGCGCCGGGGGTGCGACCACCCCCGGCGCGCCGTCGAGGGGGCGCCAGCGGCCTGTCGACCAGGTCGCACCCGTGATGGGCGGCGCCTCGGCCATCTGTACAGTCGCGGGCCGTGGCACTACGCCTGCCGGACACGCGCGCGCTGCCGACCGAGCTGCTGTGGAACCTCACCCTGCGCGAGATGCGCAGCCGGTTCAAGCGCTCGACGCTCGGCTGGCTGTGGTCGGTGATCAACCCGCTGGCCAGCATCGCCATCTACACGGTCGTGTTCGGCGTGTTCCTCGACGTCGAGCCGCCGGTCGGCGACCCGAGCGGCCTGCACGTCTACGGCTTCTTCCTGGTGTGCGGCCTGCTGCCCTGGACGTTCCTGACCAACACGCTCAACGGGGCGGCGGCGTCGATCGTGACCAACGAGGGCCTGGTCAAGAAGGTCTACTTCCCCCGCTGGGTGCTGCCGGCCTCGTCCACGCTGGCCTGGCTGGCCAACTTCGGCGTCGAGCTGATCGTGCTCGGCGTGGTGCTGCTGGTGGCCGGCAACCTGGTGCTGCCCTGGGTGCCCGTGGTCGTCGTGCTCATGGTGCTGGAGGCCGCCTTCGCCCTCGGCCTCGGCCTGCTGCTGGCGGCGGCCAACGCCTACTTCCGCGACGTCCAGCACTTCCTGGGCATCGCCCTCAACGTCTGGTTCTACGCCACGCCGATCCTCTACCCCCCCGAGCAGATCCCCCCCGACGCCGAGATCCTCGGCATGTCGGCCCGCGACCTGCTCGCCCTCAACCCCATGGCCGTGTTCGTCGACTCGTTCCGGGCGGTCCTCTACGACCTGACCTCCCCCACCGCCAACCAGTGGCTGGCCATGGTCGGGCTGGCGGGCGTCTCGCTGGCGCTCGGCGCCGCCGGCTTCCGCCGGCTCGAGCCCCGCCTGGCGGAGGAGCTGTGATGGCGCCGACCGCGGCCGTGGTCGTCGACGACGTCGCCAAGCGCTTCCGCCTCATCCACGAGCGCAACTCGACGCTCAAGGCGACCGTGTTCAACGGCTTCCGGCGCACGGTGCACGAGGAGTTCTGGGCGCTCAAGGGCGTCTCGTTCGAGGTCGAGGAGGGCACGACCTACGGCCTCATCGGCCACAACGGGTCAGGGAAGAGCACGCTGCTCAAGTGCCTGGCCCGCATCTACGTGCCCGACCGGGGCGAGATCCGCACTCGGGGCCGGGTCTCCGCCCTGCTGGAGCTGGGCGCCGGGTTCCACCCCGAGCTGTCGGGCCGCGAGAACGTCTACCTGAACGCCAGCATCCTCGGCCTGTCCAAGCGCGAGGTCGACAAGCGGTTCGACGACATCGTCTCGTTCGCCGGGCTGGAGCAGTTCATCGACACGCCGGTGAAGAACTACTCGTCCGGCATGTTCGTCCGCCTCGGCTTCTCGGTGGCGATCACGGTCGAGCCCGACGTGCTGCTGATCGACGAGATCCTGGCCGTGGGCGACGAGGCGTTCCAGCAGCGCTGCATGGAGAAGTTCGCCGACCTGCGCCGGTCGGGCCGCACGATCGTGCTGGTCAGCCACGGGCTCGACTCGGTGCGCAACATCTGCGACCGGGCCGCCTGGCTCGACCACGGCGACCTGGTCAAGGAGGGCGAGGCCCACGACGTCGTCACCGCCTATCTCGAGTCGGTGCGCGACGACCGCCGGGCGCAGGAGCAGCAGGGCGGCGGCCTGGTCACGCCCGAGGAGGCCAGCGGCAACTGGCACATCCACGGCGTCCAGGTCATCGACGACGCCGGCCGCCAGGTCGACCTCGTCCCCAGCGGGTCGGAGGTGACGATCCGCGTGACGCTCGAGGTGGCCCGCGACGAGGACGTGGCCCTGGCCATCGGCCTGTACCGCACCGACGGCATCCACGTCGCCGGGCCGGTCCACCGCTTCCGCACCGGCGGCGCCGGGCGGCGCACCGTCGACTACACCGTGCCCCGGCTGCTGCTGGCCGCCGGGACCTACGACATCTCCGCCCGGCTGCTCGATGACCACCTGCAGCGCACGCACACGGTCCGGCGCCGGGCGGCGCGGCTCGACGTCGACGCCGACCGCTACGCCGACATCGGCGGGGTCGTCGCCCTGGGCGGGACCTGGCGGGTGTCGGAGGGCTGACGGGGCGGTGCCGGCCGTGGCCGCTGCCGAGCCGATCCCCCCGGCCTCCCCGGCCCTCGCCGCGGGGCCGGCCGCGGGGTCCGCTCCGGCGGCCGGGAGCGACCGGCGCGACGCCGGGCGCCGGTGGCACACGGCGCTGACCGTGGCCGGGATCGTGGTGCCGGTGGCGCTGTTCACCTGGCGGGCCCTGCGGGCGCCGGTCAACTTCGACGGCGGCATGAACCTGCAGGTGGCCGAGAGCCTGGCCCACGGCGACGGATACACCCGCTTCTACCACGCCCTGCTGCCGTTCCCCCACGAGGTGCAGACGAACGGGCCGTTCATGTGGACGGCGGCGCTGAGCATCCGGGTGCTCGGCGAGAACCAGCTCGCCTACCAGCTCACCAACCTGCTGGCCGTCGCCGGCCTGGCCGGGGTGGTCGCCGCCCTGGTCCGGGAGCGCCCCGTCCTGCGGGTGGTGGGCCCGGGCCTGGTGCTGCTGGCCGCGCCGACGATCGCCGTCTACGGCCTGGGGGCGCTGGGCGAGGTGCCCATGACCGCCTTCCTGCTGGCGTCGGTGCTGGCGCTGGCCGCTGCCGTCCGCGCCCCCGAGCGGGCCGTCCGGTGGCTGTTCGTCGCCGGCCTGGCCTTCGGAGCCGCGTTCGCCACCAAGACGTTCGCCCAGGGCGCGGCCGGCGGCTTCGCCGTCGGCGTGGCGGGCGCGCTGGTGGCGGTCGCCGGCTGGCCGGCCCGCGCCCGGGCCCTGGCCGCCACCGTCGCCGGCGTGCTGGCCGTGCCCGCGCTGCGCGAGCTCCACCGGCTCGTCGGCCTGGAGGGGATCGACAACTGGCGGGCGTGGTGGGCCGAAGAGCGGACGTACATCTCCAGCCAGTCCGGCTTCGAGGGCGGCGACCGGGGCGGCCCGGTCCAGACGTTCCTCGACCACATGCACACCCTGGCGGGGCTGGTCGACTTCCCGGCCGAGCTGCTGCTCGGCGTGCTGTTCCTGCCGCTGGTGGCCGTCGTCGCCGTCGTGGTGTGGCGGTGGCGGGCCGACGGCCTGCGCCGGGTGCTGACCGACCCCGCCCTGCTGGCCCTCCTCGTCACCGCGGTCATGGCCGTTTCGTACATCGGCTGGTGGATGCTGCTCGTGCCCGAGCGCAAGGCCTGGATCCGCCGGATCCTGCCCGGGCTGCTGCTGCTCGACGTCGTCTACCTGCTGCTGGCGCCGTGGGTCATGCGGGCCGGGCGGGCGGCCTGGGCCCGCTGGCGGGACCGCTCGGGGCCCGCCTTCGCCCGCCGGGCGCCGGCGCTCGCCCTGGCCGGGGCCCTGGCGCTGGCCGCGGTCACGGCCCTCCCCTACGCCGCCGGCAAGCTCACCAGCAACGGCGGCGACCTGGTGGCGGGCGAGCCGGAGTGGCTGGACGCCACCCGCGCGGCCGCCGCCTATGTTGAGAGCCACGATGAGCAGCGGTTCTACGGCGACGAGTGGTGGTCGGCCCCGGTGGTGAGCCTGATGTCGGGCGTCGACTTCTACAACCTGGGCGACACCCCGTCGTGCTCCCTCGACCCGGCGCGCGACCGCCTGGTCTGGGACTACGACGCCAAGACCCGGCTGCGCCCGGAGCCGTGGACCCGGAGCGGGCGGCTCGTGTTCGAGGAGGTCGCCACATTCGGCGAGTACGTGTCGATCTACGCCGTCGGCCCCGCTCCGGGACGATGCAGCTGAGCACGGCCGACGGCGGCGCCGGGAACGGCTCCGGCAACGGTGCGCAGGCCGCGGGGCCGCAGACCGCGGCGGCCGCGCCGGCCCGGGGCGAGCGGGGGCGGGGGCGGGCCGAGACGGGCGCCGCCGGCGCCGACACCGGCGCGGCGGCCGTTCCCGAGCGCACGACGCTGACCCTCGGCGAGCTGGCCGGCGTCGTCGTCGCGGTGGCCGTCGCCGCGGTGGGCACGGCATCGCTGGCGCTGGCCCAGCTCGGCCACCACGACGGCTTCGCCGCCGCAGCGCTGGGGCTGGTCGTGACCGCGGCCGCCGGGGCCGCGGTGGGGAAGGTCGAGGGCCGCCCCCGGGTGGTGGTCGACCGCACCGAGGTGGGGCTGCTCGCCGTGCTCGGCGTCGCCGCCGTGTTCTTCTTCGCCCCCGGGTCGCCGTACGCCTACGCCGACAAGGACCCGGGCATCTACGTCGCGCACGCCTTCGCCATCGCCCGCGACGGCGACGCCATCATCGACGACCCGGTGCTGGCGTCGGACATCCCCCGCGAGTCGCGGGGCGGCGGCCTGCCCGGCCTGTGGCGCGAGCCGGCGCACCCGCGAGCGGTGACGCCGCAGTTCTACCACTACTACTCGGCGCTCCTGGCGACGGCCGAGGACTTCGCCGGGCCCCGCGGCGTGTTCAACGCCACCCCGGCCATGGCCATCCTGTCGGTCGGGCTGCTGTTCCTCGCCGTGCGCCGGGCGGCCGGCACCGTGGCTGCGGTCGTGACCGGCGCGCTGATGGTGACCTCGATGATCCAGGTGTGGCAGGCGCGCTACCCGTCCACCGAGGTCCTGGCCCAGCTGCTGCTGAGCGGCACCCTGCTCGCCGCCGTGCTGGCGCTGGAGCGCCGGTGGGTGCCCGGGGCGCTGGCCGCCGGGCTCCTGCTCGGCGTGGGGTTCCTCGCGCGGCCCGACGGCTTTCTGTACATCCTCATCGCCGCCGGCGTGGTGGCCGTGGCCATCGCGGCCCGCCGGGCCGACCGGCGGGCCGCCGCCCTCGGGCTGGGCCTCGCCGTCACCGCCCCCTACGCCCTGTGGAACGCCTACCGGGCCCGCGAGCTGTACTCCCGGGTCAACGACGTCCCCCGGCCGGCCCTGCTGCTGGGAGCGTGCGCGCTGCTGGTCGGCGCCGGGTTCGCGGCCCGGCCCGTGGCCGACCGGCTCGCCCGCCGCTTCGCCCCCAAGGCCCAGGGGGACGGCAAGGGCGACGGCACGGCGGACGGCGACGCGGCGCACCGCCCGGGCCTGCTCGACCTGCTGGCCCGGTGGCGGATCCCACTGGGGGCGGCGGTCGCCGTCGTGTTCGGCGGTGTGCTGCTGCTCCTCTGGTACCGCGAGGACCTGTTCGGTTACGACTACACCTGGTCGCACTTCCACAACGCCACCGTCCGCTCGCTCGACGAGCGGAACATGGAGTGGCTCTCGTACTTCGTGACGCCGTCCGGCCTCGTCATCTTCTGGGTGGGGGCGGTCGTCCTGCTGCTGCAGCGGTCGCGCCCGGCGCTCTACGTGCTGGCGCTGCCGGCCCTGCTCGTCCCCGTCTACCTGTACGACGCCCGCATCTCGATGCGCCTCATGTGGTGGGTCCGGCGGTTCGTGCCCGCCGCGCTGCCCGCCCTGATCGTCCTCATGGCGCTCGCCCTCGCCTGGGCGATCTGCCACCGCCGCTGGCCCCTGCGCATCGCCGGCGTCGTGACCACGGTGGCGCTGGTGGTCACGTACGCCGGCCAGTCGCTGCCGTTGCGCCAGCACCGCGAGATGCGGGGCTCGTGGGACCTGTCGGCGGCCATCTCCGAGGCGGCCGGCGACCGCGAGGGCGTGTTCCTCTACGGGCCGGCGAGCGGCGTGTCCGACCCGCTGCGGAACACGCCGGCGATCGTGTGGCTGGTCTTCGACGACATCGCGGCCAAGCTCCCGCCCGAGTACGACATCGAGGACGTCGAGGCCTACCAGGAGGCCTTCCCCGACCACCCGATCTACCTCGTCACCCACGGCGACGGCCTGCCCGCGCACCTGCCCCGCGACCGGTTCATCGAGGTCCGGACCGTCGTGCAGAACCTGGTGACGTGGGAGGAGACGATCGACCGCCGCCCCGAGGGCCCGATCACCGAGACCTGGGGCGTCGTCGTCTGGCAGCTGATCAACTGACGGGCTGACCGACCGACCGACCGAGCGACCGACTGGGCGGATCCGGCGACGTCGACCCGGGCTCGGCCTGGAGCTCAGCCGGCGGCGCCGAGCCGGTCGGCCCGCTCCTCCAGGTAGCGGCGCTCGGGCAGGCTGGTCGTCCGGCGGGCGGCCGCCCGGTAGCTGGCACGGGCGGCCTCGGCGTCGCCGGCCATCTCCTGCAGGTGGGCCCGGACCGCGTCGAGCCGGTGGTGGCCGGCCAGGCGGCCCTCGCCCTCCAGCGTGGCCAGCAGGTCGAGGCCGGCCTGCGGGCCCTCGACCATCCCCAGCGCCACCGCCCGGTTGAGCGTGACCATGGGCCCGGGCGCCAGCCGCTCCAGCAGCCCGTACAGCGCCAGGATCTGGGCCCAGTCGGTGTCCTCGGCCCGCGGGGCCTCGGCGTGGACCGCGGCGATGGCCGCCTGCACCTGGTAAGGACCGACGGGCGCGGTCCGGAGCGCGTGCGTGACCAGCTCGACCCCCTCGGCGATCGCGCCCCGGTCCCACCGCCGCCGGTCCTGCTCGGCCAGCGGCACCAGCGAGCCGTCGGGCCGGGTGCGGGCCGGGCGCCGGGCCTCGGTCAGCAGCATGAGCGCCAGCAGCCCGGCCACCTCGCCGTCGTCGGACAGCAGGGCGTGGAGCACGCGGGTGAGCCGGATCGCCTCGGCGGTCAGCTCGCTGCGCTGCAGCGCCGGCCCCGATGTCGCCGTGTAGCCCTCGTTGAACACCAGGTACAGGACGTGGAGGACGGCCCGGAGGCGGTCGTCCCGCTCGCCGGCCGGCGGCATCTCGAAGGTGGCCCCCGCCGCCTTGATGCGCTGCTTGGCCCGGCTGATGCGCTGGGCCAGGGTGGCCTCGGGCACGAGGAACGCCCGGGCGATCTCGGCCGTGGTCAGGCCGCCGACGGCCCGCAGCGTGAGCGCCACCTGCGACGCCGGCGACAGCGCCGGGTGACAGCACAGGAACAGCAGCCGGAGCGTGTCGTCGCGGTCGGGGTCGTGGTCGGCGTCGGGCTCGCCGCCGCCGGCGGCGACGGCCGCCGGGGCCCGGGCGGCCAGCGCCTCCTCCCGCCGGCGACGGGCCGACTCGCTGCGGAGGCGGTCCGTGAGCCGACGAGAGGCGACCGTGATCAGCCAGGCCCGGGCCCGGTCGGGCAGCCCCTGGGTGGGCCACTGCCGGGCCGCGGCCAGGAGCGCCTCCTGCACCGCGTCCTCGCACTGGTCGAAGTGCCCGTAGCGGCGCGTCAGGGCGGTGAGGACCTGGGGCGCCAGCTGGCGCAGCAGGTCCTCGACACCGGCGCCCGCCGCCTCAGACGTCACCCGCGTCGGCCACCATCAGGGGCCGGACCTCCATGGCGAAGTACTTGGCGTCGGGCCACCGGGCGGCGATCTGGACGGCCCGCTCCTCGGTCTCGCAGTCGATCATGGCGTAGCCGGCGAACTGCTCCTTCGCCTCGATGAACGGCCCGTCGGTCACGACCGGCACGCCGTCGCGGACCCGCACCGTCTTGGCGGTCGACCGGTCGGCCAGCGCCTCGCCGCCCAGCCACTCCCCCGACTTCCGGAGCTCGGCCATCAGGGCGTCGACCTCGGCGAACAGGGCCTCCCGCTCCTCGGGCGGCAGGGCCTCGTAGATGGCCGGGTTGTTGTAGATCAGCAGCATGTACTTCACGGCGGACGCCTCCTGAGCTCGTGGACGGCCGGGACGTCGGAGCCGACCGGGCGATCTCGACATCCGTCTCCGACGGAGTCAGCGGTGGAGGATCATCGGTTGGTGGCGGATGCCGGTGTGCCGGTTGCTCCGGGTCCACTCGACGGGCCCGGCGAGCTCGACGGAGCGGAACCGGGCGAGCAGCTCCTCGTAGAGGACGCGGATCTCCAGCCGGGCCAGGTTGGCGCCCAGGCAGAAGTGGGTACCGTGGCCGAACGCCAGGTGGGGGTTGGGCGACCGGGTGATGTCGAAGCGCATCGGGTCGGCGAACACGCGCTCGTCGCGGTTGGCCGACGCCTCCCACACCACGACCTTGTCGCCGGGGGCGATGTCGCGGCCGCCGAGCCGGCACGGGCGGGTGGCGGTCCGCCGCTTGGAGGGCGACGGCGAGGTCCACCGCAGGATCTCCTCGATGGCGTTCGGCAGCAGGCCGGGCTCGGCCCGGAGGGCTTCCAGCTGATCGGGCCGCTCGGCCAGCGCCGCCAGCCCGCCGGCGATGGCGTTGCGGGTGGTCTCCGAGCCCGCCGCGAACAGCAGGCTGAAGAACATGACCAGCTCGTCGTCGGTGAGGGTGGGCGGCCCGGCGCCGTCGCCGCTCGCCAGGCGCGCGTGGACGACGGCCGACAGCATGTCGTCGGTGGGCCGGGCCCGCTTCTCGGCGACCAGCGCCCGGCCGTACGCCTGCAGGTCGAGGCTGGGGCGGCGGTCGCCCTCGCCGGCGTCGCCGTGGCGGATGTCGAAGCCGGGCTCGACGGCCGCGAAGAGCCGGTGGCGGTCGTGCTCGGGCACGCCCAGCAGGATGCAGATCATCTGCATGGGCAGCTCGGCCGCCACGGCCACGAGGAAGTCGACCGGCTCGCCGTCGGGCACGGCATCCAGCAGCGCCCCCGCCCGGATCCGCAGCTCGGCCTCCAGCCGCCGGACGGTCCGGGCCGTGAGGCCGGCGCTGACGAGTCGGCGGATCCGGTTGTGGCGGGGGTCGTCCATCATGTTGAGGACCGTGCCGGACACCGGCAGGTCGTGCAGCAGCGTGCCGCCGTAGGGGCGGTCGCCCCCGGTCTCCGACGAGTACGTCGCCGGGTCGCGCAGCACCTCGAGCACCTCGGCGTACGTGGCCACCGACCAGAACCCCTCGCCGTCGGGCGTGTGCGGCGTCGGCTCGTGCCACATCACCGGGGCCTCGGCCCGGTGGCGGGCGAACACGTCGTGCGGAAAGCCGTGTGCGAAGTTGTCGAGGTCGGTCAGGTCGACGAGCGCGGTCGGTCCCCCCATGAACCTCATTCTCGTTCAGGCGGGGGTCGGGCGCCCGCCCGGTGGGGGCGGCAGGCAGGGCGCCTGGCTGGGCGCGCCGTCAGCAGCCGGCGTCCCGGAGGCGGGCGAGGAAGGCGCCCGCCCCGATCACGGCGGTGCCGCGGTGGCGGGCCGCCCCGGCCAGGGCCCGGTCGGAGCTCACCACCGTGACCGCGTCCGGCGCCGGGTCGCCGGCCGCCAACTCCTCCAGCAGCTCGACGATGCGCCCGTCGGCCGCGTCGCGGCCGGGCCGGTCCGGGTAGCGGACGTCGATGCCGTCGTGGGTCCCCTCGGGCAGGTCGGCCTGGCGGACGTCGAGCACGAGCACGATCCGCTCGGGGCGGCCGCGGCCGTAGCACCGGAGCCGGCCCAGGAGCCGCCGCACCGCCGCGGGGCGGTCGCGCCACCACCCGTCGGCCGCCGCCCCCACGACGTTGTTCCCGTCCACCACCAGCGTTGCGCGCACCCGACCAGCCTGGCAGGCGGGCGGGCGGGCGGCGCCGGTCGCCCGGCGCGGGACCGTCAGGCGTAGCTGTTGCGGGAGGCGATCGAGCCGTCGCGCTTGTAGACGATGTGCTCGGTCTTCTCGCGCTGGGCGGTCCGGCGACCGGCAGCCTGGGCGTCGGCCTTGCGGGCGAACGTCTTGGCCACGCGCGTCGAGCCCTCCCGCCGGTTGGCCCACCCGTCGCCGTGCGGGACCGTGTGCACCGCGGGCCTCGTCGGCGTCGCCTTCGCCTTGGCCGTCGCCCTGGCCCGGGCCGTGCTGGCCGGTTTGGCCTTCTTGGCCGTCGCCGTGCCCTTGGCGGTCGCTCTCGCCATCCTGGTCCCCTCCTCCGCGTTGCTGCACTCAGAGTGGTTCCTGGGGAGCAGGAAACCGCCAAGCTGACCGCGCGTCAACGGTCAGCGCTGGTCAGCCGGCGGGCGGCGTGATCGTGACCGGGGCGCCGATGGCGGCGATGTCGAGCACGATGTCGAGCGCGGCGCCGTCGGGCGGCGCCGTCACCTGGACCCGCGCCGGCTCGCCGGAGGGGTCGAGCGTGAGCGTGACGACGGCGCCGGGCGCCCCCTGGCCCGACTCGACCTCACCCAGCGCGCCGGGCGGGACCATCGCCCGGTAGGTGGGGCGGCCCTGGCCGTCGAGGCCGGCCTCCTGGGCGTTGGTCGCGAAGCCCAGCCAGGCCGGCACCAACGCCGCGCCCAGCCGCCCGCCCGGCGGCGCGGCCACCTCGGCGATGGGCTGATAGGGCTGGGCGGCCAGCTCGCCGGTGGTGGGCGCCGAGCGCCCCCACGCCCGGGGGCCGTCGGTGACGGTCTCGCCGGCCACCTGCTGGGGCACGACCGCCGTCTCGTGGACCCGGCCGGCCACCAGGTCGACCTGGCCGGTGATCACGACGTCGGTCGCCAGCCACAGCCCGGGCCGGGCCGGGTTGACGTCGGTGGACCGGGCCACGCCGGTGTAGCTGAACGAGCCGGCCTGCTGGAGGCGCTGGCTGGCCCGGGTGAACGCCTCCTGCGGCGTGGCCGGCAGGCCGAGGGTGGTGGCGGTCGAGCCGGCGCCGGTCTCGGCGGACGGGTCGTCGCCGGCGTCCGCCGTGTCGCCCCCGTCGTCGCCGGACAGCAGGACGAACAGCCCGGCCAGCAGCGCCACGAACACCGCGGTGGCGGCGACCGCAGCCGCCGCCCGCCGGCCCCGGTGGGCCCGGGAGTCGAGGGCTGGGTCGGGGGCCGCGGCCCCGGAGGCCAGCGGAGCCGCCCCCTGACCGGGGCTCGACCCGGCGTCGGCCGGCCCGGCGTCGGCCGGCGGCGCCGAGCTGGCCGCGGGGACGGATGCGGGTGTGCCGGTGGCGTCGGCCGGCAGGGTAACGGACGCGCGGTCGATCGTGGGCGCGGGGGCGGACGCCGACCCGGCCACGTCGCGCTCGACGTCGGCCCGGAACTTCTCGTGCAGCTCGGACAGCAGGTCCAGGGGCAGGCCGGGCGCCGCCGCCCCGCCGCTCCCGGCCGCCGGCGCGACGGAGGCCGCCCCGGCGGGGACCTCGCCGTCGGCCAACCGGCGCGGCAGCTCGGGCCGCTCGCCGTCGCCGCGCGCCGCGGTGCGCACCGGCACCCGGGCCCGGACCTGCGGCCGCTCGACGCCCGGCCGCCCGGCCCCCGACGCGGCGGGCGCGGGCGCCGCACGGGCGGCGGCCGAGCGGGGACCGGCCGGGGTGCGCCGGCGCCCGACGCGCCGGCCGACGACCACGGCCGCGGTCACGAGCGCGGCGCCGAGCCCGGCGGCCACCACGGATGCGGCCCGCCGGGCGCCTCGGGGCCGGGGCGGTGTCGTGCTCAATCGATGTCCTCAGTGCCTCGCGATGTGCGGCACGCGGCTGGCCGCTGCGCGTCCCCAGGCGCACCCGCCCGTTCCGCACGTGGGCAAGATAGATGAAAGCGCTGCCCCTCAGCTCAGCCCGAGGCCGCAGCGCACGAGCTCGTCGAGCCAGGCCGAGGCCTTGCGCAGGCGGGGAACCTCGGCGGCGAGCTGGTTCCAGTACGCCCGGGGGTCGGTGGCCAGGTCGGTCACGGCCGTCGCCAGGGTCGCCTTGTCGACCGTCCGCACGTCGAAGCACCACTCCGACAGGCCCAGGTCCGCGAACGCCGCCGGGCCCTTGCGGTCGTAGGCCAGGTGGATGGCCGGGACCCCGGCCCGGAGCGCCATCAGCGCCCCGTGCAGGCGGACCGACACGACCAGCGACAGGTTGCGGGCCGCCAACAGGTCGGCCAGGGAGCCGCCGGCGGTGAGGCCGAGCCGCTCGTAGTGGACGGCGTCGCTCTTGGTCGGGTCGCCGGCCGTCTGGACGGCCCACACCGCCCGGTCGCCCAGGTCGTCGGCGACCGCCCGGACCGCGTCCTCGTAGCCCCCGGCGTGGTCGACCCGGCGGGCGACGAACCCGACCTTGCCGGTGCCGACCACCGGCGCGATCTCGTCCCACCGCTCGCCCAGGTCGAGGACGGCGAGGTCGGGCACCCGCCGCAGCCCGGGCACCGAGCCGAGCTCGGCGGCGCTCCACCGGTCGCGGGCGCACACCACGTCGACCGACCACAACGCCCGGCGCACGGCCTGGCCCACCGGCCCGCGCAGGGGGCCGATGCTCTGGGGCAGGTACACGGTGGGCGCCTTCGCCCGCACGGCGGCCAGCAGCTGGGGCAGGTGGTTGAGCGCGGTGCCGATCGACGACGTGACGTCGACGGCGCGCAGGTAGCCGCCCCCGACCGCCACCAGGCCGTCGCAGCCGGCGAGCGCCTTGGCCACCTCGCCCACCGGCCGGCGGACGAGCGCCGAGAGCGACAGGGCGCCACCCCGGCGGATGGCCGGCACCAGCTCCCACGACAGGCCCCGCCCCTTCGTGCCGATGCCGGTGCGCTGCGGGATCTCGGGGAACGAGTCGGGGTCGAGCGCCACCAGCCGGACATCGTCGCGGTCGAGCCCGACACGGGCCAGCCGGTCGAGCGTGAGGTCGACGAGCAGCCCGTCGCCGGCGTTGGTGCGGCTGTAGGCGTGGAGGACGCCGATCACCGGGCGACCCCCTCGCCGGTCAGCACCCGCGTCAAGCCGGCGGCCTCGGCCATGGCCCGGTCGTAGGCCCGCCCCACCTCGCCGATGTCGAGCGAGCGGGCGGCCTCGTCGGCCGCGGCCTGGCCGATGGCCTCGAGGTCGACCGAGCCGGTCACGACCTTGCGCAGGGCGGCGGCCAGGGCGCCCACGTCGCCGGGCGGGACGAGCAGCCCGGTCTTGCCGTCGACGATGCACTCGCCGAGGCCGCCCAAGTCGGAGGCCACGACCGGGACGCCGGCCGCCATGGCCTCGCACAGCACGACCGGGGTGCCCTCCATGTCGCCGCCCGCGCCCACCTTGGACGGGATGGCCACCGCCTCGGCCCGGGCCAGCGCCCCCAGCACCTCGCTCTTCGGCTGCCGGCCCCGGAACCGGACGCGGTCGGACACGCCGAGGCGGCGGGCCCGGTCCTCGAGGGCCGGGCGGTCGGGGCCGTCGCCCACGATCTCGGCCCGCACCTCGGGGACGCGGGCGACAGCGTCGACCAGCACATCGACGCCCTTCTTGTCGGCGAGGCGACCGATGTACACGACCAGGCCGGGCTCGGGCCGGCGCTCGCCGACCGCTCGGCGGATCGCGGCCGTGTCGACGCCCATGCGCAGCACCGGCGACCGGGGGTCGAGGTCGAGCGTCCGGGCGATGTCGGCGCTGACCGGCAGCACCGCCCGGGCCCGGCCCAGGACCACCCGTTTCAGACGCGTCGCCAGCTTGCCGCGGAGGGTGTAGGCATCAGCTCCGTGGACGGTCACGACGTACGGCACCCGCTTGACCAGCCGCAGCGCACAGGCGACGAGGCCGGCGGGCACGATCCAGTGCGGGTTGACCACCATCGCCCGCTGCCGGCGGACCTCCCGCCAGGTCACGAGGAACAGGGCGGCCACCAGGAACGGCACCTCGATCACCCGCCACGGCTCGGCCCGCAGCGTCGGCATGATGGCGTCGGCCGCCAGCCGCTCCCACCGGGCCGGGAAGTAGGCGGCCCGGCGCACCCGCACGCCGTCGATCACCTCGTGCCGCGCCGCCCCCGGGACCCGGGGCGCGACGACGGTCACGTCGAAGTCGCGGATGGACCGGGCCAGCGTGAGCACGAACTCGGGGGTGCCATCGCCGGGCCGAGCGGGAAAAGTGGTGGCCACGATGACCGCAGCAGGCCGCGCCGGTGCCGGCCTTCCGCCCGCCTCCGGGCCCGGGGTCGGGCCATCGGACGGACGGCGGTCGGGTGAGGTGGGCTCGGGATCGGGCTCCATGGGTCCTCGGGGAGATCGCACGGGGGCGGGGGACGACGGTCGCAACGACCCCGGGGACGGTACCGCTTCGGCAACCGTCGCTCGGTCCCGGATGCCGGTCTGGCGCCGTGTCGGGCCGAGACTATTGTGCGCCGGCGGCGGGCGCAGCAGGGTCTTCGGTGTCATGCGCCCCCAGCGAGGACACCAAGGAACCGGGATGTCGACCTCGACGCTTACGGTGACGCCGGCACCGGCTGGGGAGGCCAGCCGAGAGTTCACGGCCTACGTGCGCCGTGTGGTGTCGCCGTGGGACGTCGCCGGCATCGTCCTCCTGGCGTTCGTGATGCTGTGCGTCACCGAGTACGCGGTCGAGAACGCGGCCGACAACCTGACGCGCCTGTCCCACCTGCGGCTGGCGACCGTCCTCGCCGGCGTGGCGTCGCTGGTCACGGTCGGCCTGGCGTCGTTCGCCGACCCGGCCCGGCTGCGCGAGGTGCCCGCCCGCCTGACGGCCGTCTGGCGCGACCCGCCCGGCGACGGGACCATGTTCGCGGTCGTCTTCGCCCTCTCCCTGCCGCTGCTCGCGTTCTACACGCCGATCCTGCTGGGCGACTCCGACTCGGTGCGGATCATCACCGCCACCCGCCACGTCCAACGCCACGGCCCCGGCTTCCTGATCGACACGCAGGACAACTTCGGCCCCCACCTGATCCTCGGCCCAGCGGTGGCCATCGGCGGCATTGGCGGCGTCCGGTTCGTCACGATCCTCACGGTCATGGCGCTGGCCGGCGTGACCGCGGTCATCGCCCGCCGCGTGTCGGGGTCCAACCTGGCCGGCTTCGTCGCCGCGGTGGCGCTGCTCAGCGTGCCGGCCGTCCTCAGCCGCACCATCTACGTGCCGATGTACCCGGCCATGCTGGCGTTCGGGTACCTGGGCGCCTGGCTGGCCCACCGGGCCATCAGCGAGGGCCAGGGGTGGCGCCTGGCCACCGGCGCGGCGTTCTGCCTCGTCCTGTCGTTCGAGTGCCAGAGCGTCGGCCAGCTGTTCATGGCCACGCCCGTCCTCCTCCTGATCCTGGCGACCGACCTGCGCCGGGCCCTGGGCATGGTGGCCCGCATCTACGGCGTCGTCGCCGTGATCTGCATCCCCCGGTTGGCCGTCAACCTGTCGGAGGGCGGCCTGTCGCGCCTGACCAGCAACCGCACCGACTACTGGATCAACAAGGGCTACGTCCGCGAGATCCAGACCGACTTCTGGGAGTACCGGGGCGTCGGCGAGTCGATCCCCACCTACGTCAGCCGGCTGCCGGGGCGGTTCGTCGAGTCGCTCGGCGACTTCGGCTGGGTCGTGCTGGCGATCGCCCTCGTCACGATCCTGTTCCTGCGGGGACGGGCGCGGCTGTTCGCCCTGGCCTGCGTGCTGTTCATGGCGACCGCCTGCACGGTCAAGACCGTGCCGCCGTTCTCCCGCTACTTCTCGCCGCTGTGGCCCGGCATGGCCATCCTGGCCGGCGTGTTCGTCGCCGGCCTGGCCCGCCGACGCCGGACGGTGGCCACGGTGCTGGGCCGCCTCACGGCGACCGCCGTCGCCGGCGTGCTCGTCGTCGTGGCCGTCGCCAGCTACCAGGACCGGGCCGACACGACCTCGAACCTCGCCAACCGGATCGAGGTCTCCCCCTACCGCCAGCTGGCCGAGATGATCGACGACGGCAAGGGCGTGATCGGCTCGCGCGCCCACGTGCTGGTCAACATCGACTCGGAGATCGAGACCTACGGCGGCCAGTTCCTCACCGAGGAGGAGTACGCCACGTTCCTCACGTGGCCCTCGGACGAGGAGGTGATCGAGATGCTCGACCGGCACGACATCGGCTGGGTGCTCGTGAACCCCAACCGCCGGATCGAGATCGACTACCACAACACCTGGCTGCTGCCCAACCACGGCGAGCGGGCCCGGCACGTGTGGATGGTCGCCCGGAGCCCCTACTTCTGCAAGGTCGCCTCGCCGCAGGCCGTCACGCTCTACCGGCTCGACCACTCGGCCGGGCCGTGCCCGTTCGAGGAGCGCTACGGCGAGGCGCCCGTGCCCGGGCTGCCGCCGTCGCCGATCCCCGGCGCCGACGACCCGCCCGAGGGGACCGAGTCGCCGCTGGCCTACGGCGCCAACGGGGCGCCCTGAACCGGGCCGGCGGCGGTCGGGACGCGCCGGCCGAGGCCCGTCGAGGCCGAGCCGGCGGCGGTCAGGCCGGGGCCGAGCCGTTGGTCGACGGGCGCTCGGCGATGGCCAGCGTCGTGAACGGCAGCCGGGCCGGGCCGCGCGACGTCACCTCGACCGGGTCGAACTCCCGCAGCATCCGGCGCACGCCGTGGACGGTGAACCGCCAGTAGTCGTGCGGCTCGTCGTGGTACGGGAAGCACATCGGGGCCACGATGATCGCCTTCCCGCCCGGTTTGAGCGCCCGGTGGATGTTGCGCAGCGCCGCCTCGAAGTCGGGCACGTGCTCGAGCACGCTCACGCACAGGATGACGTCCCACTCCTGGTCGAAGTCCATGTCGGTGACGTCGACGACCAGGTGGCCATAGTCGGGGTTGACGTCCGACTTCACGAACTCGTTGTCGGGCGGGAACAGGTCGCGGAACGAGTAGGCGTCCTCGCCCATGTCCTGCCGGCCGCTGCCGATCTCCAGGATGCGGGCCCCGTGGAGCCCGGCGGCGAAGTCGGCGAGTTGCGCCCGCACCCAGCTGCGGCTGCCGAAGATCACGCGCCCCGCGCGGCGTTCGGCGATGCGACGGACGTTCTTGAGCATCGGGACATCGTCGCGCACCGGGCCGGGACCGGCGGTCGGGCGGGCCCGGCGGGCCCGGCACGACGCCTCCGCGGGCCGGGCGCGGGCCGAGCGGGGTCCGCCGGGCGCCTACGCTCTCACCCACCGTGGATCGAGCGACCGACGCCCATCCCGCCGCGCCCCCGCCGGCCGACACCAGCCCGGGGATCCACGCGGCCGCCGCCCAGGCAGGCGACGCGCGCCCGGCCGCCGAGGGCGACGGCCCCGGCGCTGCCCCCGGCCCGCCGCCGGGCGCCGCGAGCGGCGAGGGGGGCGCAGCTCGGCACGCAGGTTCGGACACAGGGGTCCGCCCGGGCGGGGCCGGGTCCGGTGGGGCCGCCGGGGCGCTGCGCCGGCTGGCCTCGGCGGGCGCCGTGCGCCGCCTGGCCGCCGCCGCCCGCTCGGCGCGCGAGCTGGCCAACCGACCCCGGGTCCGACCCTGGCTGTTCGCCGCCACCGCCCTCGTGTTCGTGGCGCTGGCCGTCACGTCGTTCCGGTCGCTGCCCGACGAGGGGCGCTCGGCCCGGCCGGAGGTCGTCGCCGTGCTCGTCCTGGTCACGACCCCGCTGACGCTCCTGCTCAACGCCTTCGAGTACCGGTTCATGGCGTCGCGGCTCGGGCACCGGGTCGGCATGCGGCCCGCCATGAAGGTCAGCCTGATCGCCTCCATCGCCAACTACCTGCCGGCGCCGGGCGGGATCGCGGTCCGCACGGCCGCCCTGAAGCGCGAGGGCAGCACGGTCCGCTCGGCGGTGTCGATCAACGCCGTGGCCGGGCTCGTGTGGCTGGGAGCGACCGGCCTGATCGGCGGCGGCAGCATGCTGCTCGACGACCGGCTCGTCGGTCGGGGCGTGGCCGCCACCGTGGCCGGGACCGTGGCCATGGTGGGCAGCGTCGTCTGGCTGCGCCGGGGCGGGGGTCGCTGGGCCCCGATGTTCTGGCAGATCCTCGGCATCGAGGTGGCCGTCGTGCTGGTGTCCGGGGCCCGAGTGTGGCTGTCGCTGGCCGCCATCGGGCAGGCGACCGACTTCGGGGCGGCCATCGCCATCTCGAGCGCCACCGTGTTCGCCGCCCTGTTCGGCATCTTCCCCGCGGGCCTCGGCCTCCGGGAGCTCATCGCCGGTGGCATCGCCACGGCCGTCGCCGTGCCCGCCGCCAGCGCGGTGGCCGCCAGCGCCGTCGACCGCATCGCCTCCCAGGTCGGCATGGCCCTCACGGCGGTGGTGGTGGGCGTGCGGCGCAAGGACCTCACGGCGCCGGCGGACGAGCCCGAGGATCCGGACACGGCCACGAGCGGCTGACCGTCCGCCCATCGTCCGCCCGGACCCGCCGGGGCGGCGCGCGGCCGGTGCTACCGTGACCGGCTCCGCAGGACCAACGGAGGCGAGACATGGTCACCGAGGGCGGCTGGAAGCCCAAGCGCAGCCTCGATCGCGAGTCCCGGCGCGCCAAGGCGGCCAAGATCGCCACGCTGATCGAGCTGCGGCGGCCGCTGAAGGGCGCCCAGCTCCTCGAGATCGGCACCGGTGGCGGCATCATCACCTCGCTGCTGGCCGAGCACGTCGGCCCCGAGGGCTCGGTGTGCTCCGTCGACGTCGACGACCTCCGCACGGTCACCGACGGCTACGAGTTCCAGCTGGTCGAGGGCGTCGAGCTGCCCTACGCCGACGACAGCTTCGACGTCGTCGTGTCCAACCACACGATCGAGCACGTGGGCGGCCCCGACCGGCAGCTCACCCACCTGCGCGAGATCGCCCGCGTGCTGCGCGACGACGGCGTCGGCTACCTGGCCTCACCCAGCCGCTGGGCGCTCGTCGAGCCCCACTTCAAGGTGCCGCTGCTGAGCTGGCTGCCGCCCGCCGCCCGCGACCGGGCGCTGCGGGCCTCGCGGCGGGGGAAGATCTACGACATCAGCCCCCGCACGCGCTCCGAGCTGCTCGAGCTCGTGCGCCAGGCGGGCCTCCAGGCCACCGACGTCACGCTCGACGCCCTCCGGGTCACGGCCGGCGTCGAGAAGAGTCCGGCGACCCGCGTGGCGGCGGCCACGCCCGAGCCGGTGCTCCAAGCGGCGCGGCCGGCCATCCCCACGATGGTCTTCCTGTTGAGCCACTGACCGGCGCCCGCCGACCGGAACCGGGGCCGGGCGGGTCGAAGCGGACGCGACGCGGCGCCGGCCGGGGCCGGCGCCGTCGGGCGGGTCCGTGTCGCCGGGTCGGCGATCAGGCCGGGGCCTGGATCGGGTGCGGCATGCAGAGCTCGTCGTACTCGGCGATCACGATCTGCTCGGGATCGATCGAGCACGTCGGGCAGTTCGGGTCGCGCTGCATCTTGTAGGTCCGGAACGACTGCTCCAGCGAGTCGTAGGCCAGCAGGCGGCCCGACAGGTCGTCGCCGATGCCGAGGATGAGCTTGATGGTCTCGATCGCCTGGATCGTGCCCACGATGCCGGGCAGCACGCCCAGCACGCCGGCCTCAGCGCACGACGGCGCCAGCTCGGGCGGCGGCGGCTCGGGCAGGAAGCACCGGTAGCACGGCCCGTCGTGGGGCTTGAACACGGTGACCTGGCCCTCGAACCGGAAGATCGACCCGTGCACCACCGGCACGCCCACCTTGAGGGCGGCGTCGTTGAGCAAATAGCGGACCGGGAAGTTGTCGGCGCCGTCGACCACGATGTCGTAGCCGGACACGATGTCGACCACGTTGTCGGCGCCCAGCCGCACGTCGTGGGTCACGACGTTGACGTCGGGGTTGAGGGCGGTGAGCGTCTTCTTGGCCGAGTCGACCTTGCGCTCGCCGATGCGGTCGACGTTGTGCAGGATCTGGCGCTGGAGGTTGGAGTCGTCGACCACGTCCATGTCGACGATGCCCAGCGTGCCGACGCCGGCGGCGGCCAGGTAGAGGGCGGCCGGCGAGCCCAGGCCGCCCGCGCCCAGCAGCAGCACCTTGGCGTCGAGCAGCTTGAGCTGGCCCTCGACGTCGACCTCGGGCAGCAGCAGGTGGCGCTGGTAGCGGTTGCGCTGCTCGGCCGTGAGCTGGCGCGGCGTGGACCACTCGCGGCCCTCGTCCTTCCACTTGTTGAAGCCGCCCTTGACCGAGACGACGTCGGTGTAGCCGAGCTCGGTCAGAGTCTTGGCCGCGAACGCCGAGCGCACGCCGCTGGCGCAGTGGATGATGACCGGCGCCGACTTGTCGGGCAGGCGGCTTTCGACGGAGCTCTCGAGCGTGCCTCGGGGGATGTGGACCGCCCCCGGGATCGCCCCCTGCTCGTACTCGTCGGGCTCGCGCACGTCGAGCACCACCGCCCCGGGGCGCTTGCGCAGCTCGTCGGCCTCGGCGGTGTCGACCTCGCGGATCTCGGACTTGGTGGCGGCGAGCAGCTCACGGAAGCTCGGCATCGGGCACCCTCTTCGTGCGATCGTCAGCGGCAGAAAAGCCTACTGCCCTACTCAACAATGCGACCAGGCCGCGGCTTCCCGGTGGTGAAGGCGAAGTAGCGGGTGCCGGACACGAACGGCCGGGGCTCGGCGGTGAGGCGATGGGCACCGACCGAGACGTGGGTGTCGGGCGGGGCGACGAACGCCAACTCCTCGAAGCCGGCCGCCGCGAACCACTCCCGGATGGCCGGGGTGACGTCGGGCTCCCACCGTCCCCGGGTCCACAGCACGACGGCCCCGGGGGCGCACAGCTCGGGCAGGTGCTCGACCGTGTTGGCGATGTCGTCGTCGGAAATGTTGCCGAACACCCCGCAGGCCAGCACGATCTCGGCCGGCACGGCGCCGGCGTAGGCGTCGGACACGCCGGCGTCGCCGGTCACGACCTCGACGGCGTCGAGCCCGGCCGCGGCCGCGCCGGCCCGGGCCTCGGCGGCGATGCCGGGGTCGAGCTCGACGAGCCGGGCCGCCACGTCGTTCCGGCGGGGGTGCTCGGGCAGGACGCCCAGCACGTTGCGACCCTGGCCGGCGCACATGCTCACGAGCCGCAGGGGCCCGGCGGGCGCCCGGTCGAGCGCCTCGCGCAGCAGGCGCTGCACGATGACCAGGCGTCGGGCCAGGCCGGAGCCGGGCTGGTCGTACTCGCGGTGCCAGTCGTCCCAGTCACCCACGGCGGCGACCCTACCGACGCATCCTCCCGTGACGACCGCGCCCCGCCGCACCGGCGGCCCCACTCAGGCCCCGTCGACGGTGACGCCGAGCTCGGCCAGGTGGGCCAGGAACCGCCGGTGCCGCACCGGGATGAACCCGATCCGCCACGGCTTGCCGGACGGGTCCGGTGAACCAGACGATCGGCCGGCACCAGACGACCGGCACGCAGAGGACGCGCTCGACCCGGACCGCCTCGACCTCGTCCCGGCGGCGGTGCGGCCCGGCCCGATCAGGCCGGCCGGCAGGCGCACTTCCTCGGTCGGGACCTCGGCCCGGCGCCACGGCGGCACGTTCTCCCGCTTCGAGCGGACGACCGCTCCGAAGAACCGCACGCCGGCCGGTCGCCCGGATCAGGGCTCGACGGCGACCTCGTGGAGGGCCTCGATGACGTCGCCGGACCGGACGTCGTCGACCGGGCCGTGGGCCCGCATGCGGGCGAACAGCAGGCCGCCCATGGCCAGCAGCGAGACGGCGCTGCCCACCAGCAGCCCGACCTCGACCCGCAGGAACAGGTCGTCGCTCACCAGCAGGGCGGTCACGATGACCGTGGCGAAGCCGAGCCCCCAGCCCAGCGCCTGGTCGCGGTGGCCGCCGAGGGCGATGACGGCCTGGGCGCAGGCCAGCGCCAGCATGTAGAGCCCGCTGCCCGCGGCCAGCAGGCCCATCGTGCGGGCGCCGAGGTCGGCCTCGGCGAACATGATGTCGATGGCGAACGGCCCGAGGACGAAGCCCCCGGCCGTTCCCAGGGCGGCCAGGCCGGCCACGACGACCAGCAGCCGCTTGAGCCCGCTGCGGAAGTCGCCGAGCTGCCCGGCGGCGGCCAGCGCCGAGAGCTTGGGCAGCAGCGACGCCTGCACGGCTTGGAACAGGAACAGCGGCACCCGGGCGATCACGACGCCCTTCACGAACCGGCCGGCGGCCTCGGCCTCGGCCTCGCTGGCCAGCAGCTTCACCAGGACCGGCCCGATGTTCATGATGCCGAAGGCGAACAGCGACGCCAGGAGCAGGTAGCCGAGGGCGCTGCTGATCTCGCGGAAGGCCGACTCGGGGCCCTCCTCGAGCTCGGGTCGCTCGACCTTGAGCGCCACCGGCACGGCCAGCAGGCCGGCGATGCCGAGGGCGATGCCGAACCAGCCGGCGGTCTTCACGCCGATCGCCACGCACAGGACGGCGCCCAGCACCCGGATCAGCCCGTCGGCTCCGATGTAGGTGGCGTACCCCCGGAAGTGCCCGGTGCCCGACAGGCAGCCCCGGGTCAGGTGCCCGCACAGCGCCCCGGCCAAGCCGAGCGTGAAGCCGACCAGCAGGAGCAGCTGGTGGTCGAACAGGTGGTCGACCGACAAGCGGGCGGTGGCGATGAGCAGCACCAGCACGCCGAGGCCGAGCCCGACGCCGAGCGTGGCCGCCCGGCGCACGACCGGTGCGCCACCCACGCCTCGAGCCCGCCGGTCGGCAAGCGCCCGGCTGATCTCCTGCTCGAGCGGGAGGAACAGGCCCGGGCCGGCGAGGAACACGAGGCTCCACAGGGCCCCCAGCGGCGAGTACTGCGCCTCGCTCAGAGGGATGTTCGCGACGACCAGGAACCCGTAGGCGGAGACCCCGGCGACGAGCAGGCCGACCCCGACCGCGGCAGTGCCGGTGGGAAGGGGATTGCGGCGCCTCGCAGCCTCCAGCAGCGCAGCCATCGGCGGAAGGCTACTCACATCGCCCTCCCCCGTCACGAAAACGTCGCGCCGTCACCGCGATGGTGGTTACGTGGGCTCGGCCACGAGGGCCGGCAGGATGTCGCTGATCGGCCCCCGCAGCACGGCGTCGGCCAGGTCGTCCATATCGGTCTCGCTGCCGTTGACGATGACGACGCGGGCCCCGGCCATGCGAGCGATCGGCACCAGGTTGGCGGCCGGGTAGACGGCCAGCGTCGACCCGACGGCCAGCAGCAGGTCGCACCGCTCGGCGGCGGCCTGGGCCCGGGCCAGGTCCTCGGCGACCAGGTTCTGCCCGAAGCTGATCGTGGCGGTCTTGAGGATGCCGCCGCAGGTGCGGCAGGGCGGGTCCTCCTCGCCGGCCCGGACCCGCTCGAGCACCCGCTCGATCGGCGCCCGCTCGTCGCACGACATGCACATGACCTCGCGCATCGTCCCGTGGATCTCGATGATCCGGGACGGGTCGTGACCGGCGGCGTGGTGGAGCCCGTCGATGTTCTGGGTGACCAGCGTGTCGAGCGTGCCCCGCCGCTCGAGCTCGACGAGGGCCCGGTGGCCGGCGTTGGGCTCGGCCTGCCAGGTCGGGTGCTCGAGGCGCTGGCGCCAGGCCTGCTTCCGGACCTCGGGGTCGGACATGTAGTGCTGGAGCGTGGCCCGCTTCTCGGCCTCGGGATCGCGGGTCCACACCCCCTGCGGCCCCCGGAAGTCGGGGATGCCGCTGTCGGTGCTGATGCCGGCCCCGGTCAGCACGACGATGCGCCGGGAGTCGGCCAGCCAGCCCCGCACCTCGGCGATCCGCTCGCGCAGCTCGTCGCCCAGCCCGTCGTTTCGCTCGTCACGAGGCTCGTCTCTCACCGGGTCCACGGTTGACAGGCTAGCGCTGCATGAGATTACGTGAAACGACACGAACGACTTCCCCGTGACCGCTCGTCCTCCGCCGTTCTGGAGACACCATGCGCGTTCGCGAACTCCCACCCGACACCGACTTCGTCCTCGTCCGCCCCTGGGTCGACCCGGTGGTCGACCAGGCCGGCTACGACCCCCGCTCCCGCTACGTCGAGCGGTTCTGGTTGGGGGTGCTCGGCCCCAGCGTCACCTGGCTCCTGCGCTACCTCGTCGCCCGGCTCGAGGCCGAGCCCGACGGCTTCGACCTCGACCTGAACACCTGCGCCACCGCCATCGGCCTCGGGCGGCTGCAGGGCCCCAACGCCGCCTTCCCCCGCACGGTCGCCCGGGCCTGCCAGTTCGGCGCCGGCCGCCTCCTGGGCGGCGGCACCACGCTCGAGGTCCGCCGCAAGCTGCCGCCGCTGACCCAGCGGCAGGTGGCGCGGCTGCCCGAGGCGCTGCGGGCCGAGCACGAGCGGTGGATGGGCGGCCACCCGCCCGCCCCCAGCGGCGAGGAGCTGCGCGACCGGGCCCGGCAGCTGGCGCTGTCGCTGCTCCAGCTGGGCGAGGACCGCGAGGGAACCGAGCGCCAGCTGCAGCGGTGGCGGTTCCATCCGACGCTGGTGGCCGAGGCGACGGACTGGGCGCTCGACCGCCACGCCCGCTCGGCGGTCCCGGCCGGCTGACCGGTACCCGCCGGCTGACCGCCTGCGGCCCGGGGCGCGGGGTCCCGGCCGGCCCCGCCCCCCGGGGGCGTTAGCCTCGTCCGCTGCCTCGGAAGGAGCCCCATGGGTCGAGCACCGGCACGTCTCCCCCGCTGCGTCGTCGCCCTGGTCGCGGTCGCCCTCGCCGCCGGAGTGGCCTGCTCGGGCGGCGACGACGGCGGGTCCGACGACGACGGCGACCGGGGCGACCCGACGGCGGAGGCCGACCCCGTGATCCGCGACCGCTCCGACCCCCTGCCGCGCGTGACGCCGACCCCGCAGTCCATGCGGTGGCTCGGCCCCGACGTGCCCGTCGGCGGGACCGTCACGCTCGTCGCCGACGACGGGGCGGACGAGGCGGCGACGGCGCTCGTCACCGACGTCCTGACGCGGGCCGGCGCCGAGGACGTCCGGCGGGCCGGCGAGGACGGCGCCGACGGGGACGAGTTCGTCGGGGGCGGCGACGACGGGTATGGCCTCACCGTCCGACTCGGCCCGTCCGACGACCCGGCGATCGCCCGGGCGCTGGCGGCCGTCGGCCTCACCGTCCCCGAGCGGCTGCCGCCCGAGGGCTACGCCCTGGCCGCCTTCCGCACCGGCGGTGCGGGCGACGGCGGCGAGGACGAGAGCGATGCGGGCCCCGGCACGATCGTGCTGGCCGCCGACTCCCCGGCCGGCGCCTTCTACGCGGCCCAGACCCTCCGCCAGCTGGCCGGCGACGGCGGGGTGGCGGGCGTCGGCGTCGTCGACCACCCGGCCATGCCGCTGCGGGGCACGATCGAGGGCTTCTACGGCAGCCCCTGGACGCACGAGGAGCGCCTCGACCAGCTCGCCTTCTACGGCGAGCACAAGCTCAACACCTACGTCTACGCCCCCAAGGACGACCCCTACCACCGCGAGCGCTGGCGCGAGCCCTACCCGGCCGCCGAGGTCGACCGGCTGCGCGAGCTGGTCGAGCGGGCGGCGGCCAACCACGTGCGGTTCACGTTCGCCGTCTCCCCCGGCGTGTCGATCTGCTACAGCGACCGGGCCGACACCGACGCGCTGCTCGCCAAGCTCCAGGCGCTCTACGACCTCGGGGTCCGGGCCTTCTCGGTGGCGCTCGACGACATCGACCACACCCGCTGGAACTGCGAGGCCGACGCCGAGGCGTTCGGCCCGGCCTCGGAGGAGGCGGCGGCCCGGGCCCAGGTCCAGCTGCTCAACACCGTGCAGCGCGAGCTCGTCGCCGCCCGGCCGGACGTGCACCCGCTGCAGATGGTCCCGACCGAGTATCGGCGCACCGACGACTCCCCCTACCGGGCCGTGCTGCGGGCCGAGCTCGACCCCGAGATCGAGGTCATGTGGACGGGCACGCTGGTCGTGCCGCCCGAGATCACGGTCGAGCAGGCGGCCGCGGCCGCCGAGGTGTTCGGCCGGCGGACGCTGGTGTGGGACAACACGCCGGTCAACGACTTCCCGCCGACCGAGGGCCGGCTGCTGCTCGCCCCCTACGCCGGGCGGGAGCCGGGCCTGGCGGCCCAGGTCAGCGGCATCGTCGCCAACCCCATGAACCAGGCGGCGGCCAGCAAGGTGGCGCTGATCGGGGTGGCCGACTTCACCTGGAACGACGCCGCGTACGACCCGGCCCGCGCCCACCGGGCCGCCGCCGAGTACCTGGCCGGGGCGCCGGCCGCCGAGCCCGACGCCGGGGTGGTCGACGCCCTCCTCGCCTTCTTCGACCTCGAGCACTACGCCCCGACCTCCGGCGAGGGCGACGCCCAGCCCCAGGCGCCGGCGCTCGCCGCCCGGCTCGACGACTTCCGCCGGACGTGGGCCGGCGGCGACCGGGCGGGGGCCGTCGCCGCCCTCCGCCCCTACGCCGAGCTGTTGGCCGCCGCCCCCGAGCGGATCCGCCGCGGCGTGGTCGACGAGGGCTTCGTGTCCGACTGCCGGCCGTGGCTCGACGCCACCGCCCTGTGGGGCCGGGCTCTGGTCGCCACGCTCGACGGCCTCGACGCCCGGGCCCGAGGCGACGAGGCCGCGGCGGGCGAGCGCTTCGCCGCCGCCGAGGGGCTGGCCGCCGAGGCCGCGACGATCCACACGATCGAGGGCGAGACCCGGCCGCAGGGGCCGGTGCGGGTGGGCGACGGCGTGCTCGACCGCTTCGTGGCCGAGGCGCACTCCCTGCGCTGAGGCGGGCGGACGCGACCGGACCGCCGTCGGCCACGCCGCAGCGCCCGGCCGGACGCCGGCCGTCAGGTGCCGGGGCGGCGGAAGTCGGAGAGGAGGCGGAGGAGCGTGCGGACGCCGAAGCCGGTCCCGCCCTTGCGGGTCTCGGGGTCCTCGTCTTGGGCGTCGGCCGGGCCGGCGATGTCGAGGTGGGCCCACGGCGTGTCGCCGTCGACGAACTCGCGCAGGAACAGCCCGGCGACCAGCGCCCCGCCCCAGCGGCTGCCGGCCACGTTCTTGAGGTCGGCCACCTCGGAGTCGAGCCCGGGCCGCAGGTCGTCGGGCAGCGGGAGCGGCCAGACGTCCTCGCCGGCGGCGTCGGCCGCGGCCTTGACCTGGTCGACGAACCCCTGGTCGTTCCCCATCAGCCCGGCGATCTGGGCCCCGAGGGCGACCATGCAGGCCCCGGTCAGGGTGGCCAGGTCGACGATGGCGTCGGGCCGGTCCTCGGTGGCCAGGGCCAGGGCGTCGGCCAGCACGAGCCGGCCCTCGGCGTCGGTGTTGAGGATCTCGACCGTCGTGCCGTTGCGAATGCGCAGCACGTCGCCGATGCGGGTGGCGTCGCCGCCCGGCATGTTGTCGGTCAGCGGCAGGTAGCCGAGCACCCGGACCGGTGGCCGCACCGCGTCGAGCGCGGCGAACGTGCCGAGCACGGCCGCGGCCCCGGCCATGTCGGCCTTCATGCCGACCATGCTGTCGGTGCTCTTGAGCGACAGGCCGCCGGAGTCGAACGTGATGCCCTTGCCGACCAGCGCCACCGTGGCGGTCGGCTCGGCCGGCGGCGACCACAACAGCTTGACGAACCGGGGCTCCTCCCTCGAGCCCCGGTTGACCCCCAGGAGGCCGCCGAGCCGCTCCCGGGCGATGGCCGAGGCGTCGAGCACCTCGACGCTGAAGTTCCGCTCGGTGCCGAGCGCCACGGCCCGCTCGGCGAACGCCCGGGGCGTCAGCGACCCGCCCGGCTCGTTGACCAGGTCGCGGGTGAGGCAGACGGCCTCGGCGACGGCGGCGCCCCGGTCGAGGGCGTCGCCCAGCCCGTCGCCGGCACCGACGACGGCCAGCGAGGTGATCCGGCTGGCCTCGGGGTCGGACTTGAGCGCGGTGTACGAGTAGGCCCCCAGCACCACGCCCTCGGCGATCGAGCGGGCCACCTCGTCGGCGGCGAGCCCGTCCAGCCCGGCGGCCCGCTCGAGCAGGGTCGTGGCCACCGCGTCGCAGCGGCGGGCGCTGCGGGCCAAGGCGGCCGCCGCCCGCCGGAACGTGCGGGACGTGGCCTTGGCCCGGTCGCCCAGGCCGAGGGCGACGACGAGCCGGCCGTCGGGGCCGGGCAGCGCGCACGTGTCCCCCGGTTTGGCCTTGAAGCCCTGGGCGGTCAGGAACCCAGCGTCCAGCGGCTCCGGCACCGTGTCGCCGGACAGGTCCTCGGAGAACACGCCGACGCCCACGGCGCCGGCCTCCTCCGGGAGGCGAGGGACGAGCTCGATCGCGATGGCCATGGCCGCAGGCTAGGGAGTCGGCGCCGGTGACGTGCCGCCGGCCCCCTCGTCGTCGGCCCCGCCGCCGACGTCCCGGCTCAGCAGGTGCTCGCCCTCGACCCACCGGGCCTGGACCCACAGCAGCGACGACAGCCGGTTGAGGTAGGCCAGGGCGTGGGAGCCAGGCGCGGCCGCGGCGACGGCCTCGCGCTCGGCCCGGCGCACCACGGTCCGGGCCACATCGAGCTGGGCGGCCAGCGGGGTCTGGCCGGGCACCGTGAAGTTGGCCGGGGCCTCGAACCGGCGGCCCAGGTCGTCGATCAGCCGCTCGAGCCCGGCCACCATCTCGGCGGTGACCCGGGTCTGGCCGTCGGCCAGCTTGCCGTGGTTCTCGGGCAGCGTCGCCAGCTCGGCCATCAGCACCCACAGGTCGCGGCACGCCTGGGTCAGGGCGGCGTCGAGGTCGCTGCCGTGCTCGCACAGGGCCCGGGCGGCGCCGATGGCGGCCTGGGCCTCGTCGACGGCCCCGACCGCCCGGGGGTGGGCCGAGTCCTTGGGGACCCGGCCGCCGAACAGCAGCCCGGTCGTGCCGTCGTCGCCCTTGCCGGTGTACAGCCGCGTCACGCCGGCGACCGTACCGCCCGCCCCCGCCGGGGGACACCCGGCCACGGCCACGACCCACGGCCGCAGACCGGGGCGCTCAGTACCCGGCGGCGGGGTCGACCGGCCCGAGGAGCGGGTCGCCGGCCGCCCACCGGCGGACGTTCTCGCGCACCCGGGCGGTCAGCAGCGGCAGCGCCATCTCGGGCGTGTTGGCGGTGTGGGGCGTGACGAGCGCGTTGGGCAGCGTCCAGAGCGGGTGCCCGTCGGGCAGCGGCTCGGGGTCGGTGACGTCGAGGCAGGCGCTGCCCAGCGTCCCGTCCCGGAGAGCGGCCACCAGGTCGTCGGTCACGACGTGCCGCCCCCGGGCCACGTTGACCAGGCAAGCGCCGGGGGCGAGCAGCCCGAGCCGCCTCCGGTCGATCACCCCCTCGGTCTCGGGCGTGAGGGCCAGGGCCAGCACGACCAGGTCGGCGCCGGTGAGGGCGGCGTCGGTCTCGTCCGGGCCCACGACCCGGGTGGCGCCCGCCATCGGCCGGGGCGTGCTGCGCACGACCGTGACGTCGCAGCCGAACGGCCCGAGCAGCCGCAGCAGCGACTCGGTGATGCCGCCCCCGCCCAGGATCGCCACCCGGGCGCCGAGCAGGTTGCGGCCCCGCGGCTCCGTCCAGGTCGTGGCCCGGGCGTAGCGGTCGAGGCCGCGCAGGCCGGCCAGCCCGAGCGTCAGGGCGTGCTCGGCGACGGGCTCGGCGTAGACGCCCTTGCCGCACGTCCAGACCCGCTCGGCGTGGCGGCGGATCACGTCCAGATAGGGCTCGACGCCCGCCCAGGGCAGCTGCACCCACCGGATCCCGGGGTGGGCGTCCAGCAGTGCGCTCAGCGCGGCGGGGTCGGCCGCCTCGGTCCACACGAGGGCGCCGGCCTCGCCGGGCGGGACGACCTCGCCGCCGCCGGCCCGCACGGCGTCGGCCAGGAAGTCCCGCACTCCGGTGGGCTCGACGGCGATCTGCGGTGCGCTCATCCCGCCGACGGTAACGGGGCCGCTCGACGGGCCCCACGTGCGCGGCGTCGGGCGGCCCGCCCGGCACTTCCTAGCCGTCGCCGGGCCGCCTGTCGCCGTTCCCCGCCCGTCGGTCCCACCCGCCCGGCGCCACCGGGGCCCGGCCCCGGGCCGCGACCAGCCGGGCCAGCGTGGCCGCGTTGCGGACCGCGGCGGCCCCCTGGTCGTTGTTGAAGTACACGTACACGTCCGCCGCCGCCGGCCAGGCGTCGCACAGGCGGTCGAGCCACCCCTGCAGCGCCCGGCGACCGTACGACGGCCACGGGCTGGCCGTGCCCTCGTGCAGCCGCACGTACCCCCAGTCGGCGGTCACCCACGGGGGCGTGAGCGACCGGCTTCGGCGGTCGGACCAGCACAGCGCCGCGCCGTGCCGGGCCAGCACGTCCCGGACCTCGTCGGTCCACCACGACGCGTGCCGGGGCTCGACCGCCACCTGGGAGCCGGCCGGAAAGCGGCCCAGGCACTCGTCGAGCCGCTCGGGCTCGGCCTTCAGGTCGGGCGGGAGCTGCAGCAGGTAGGGCCCGAGCCGGTCGCCGAGCCCGGCGGCCCGCTCGGCCAGCCGGGCCACCGGCTCGGCCGGGTCGCGCAGCCGGCGGATGTGGGTCAGGTAGCGGCTGACCTTGACCGCCACGACGAACCCGTCGGGCGTCCGCTCCCGCCACTGCTCGAACACCGACCGCTCGGGCAGCCGGTAGAAGGCGTTGTTGACCTCGACGGTGGCGAACCGGGTGGCGTAGTGTTCCAGCCACAGCCGCTGGGGCCGGCCCTCGTAGAAGGGCTCGCGCCAGTCGCGGTACTGCCAGCCCGACGTTCCCACCAGGATCGGCATGGGTCTGTCGTACCCCCTCGGCGGCGCCGCCACCCGGCGCCCAGCTCCGTCCGGGGCCCACCCGGCGGGCCTCCCCCGGCCCGGCCCGGGGCGCGGCCACGGCCCGTAACCGGGGCGGCCCCGGTCGCGCCGGGCCGGTAGCCTTCGCTGTCCATGAGTCGATTCCTCGACCTGGTCCGCGAGCGGGTCGTCGTCTACGACGGCGCCTTCGGCACGTACGTGCAGGAGCTCGGGCTCTCCGCCGACGATTTCGGCGGCCCCCAGTTCGAGGGCTGCAACGAGATGCTGGCCCTCACCCGGCCCGACGTCATCGCCGGCATGCACGAGGCCCACTTCCGGGCGGGCGCCGACGTCGTCGAGACCGCCACGTTCGGGTCGTTCGCGGTCCCGCTCGGGGAGTACGGCATTCCCGAGAAGGCCCACGAGATCAGCCTGGCCGCGGCCCGCATCGCCCGCGAGGTGGCCGACGGCTACGGGGGCTTCGTGGCCGGCTCGGTGGGGCCGGGCACCAAGTCGCCGTCGCTGGGGCAGATCTCGTTCACCGAGCTGCGCGACGCCTACGAGGTCCAGGCCCGCGGGCTGCTCGAGGGCGGCGTCGACCTGATCATCAGCGAGACGCACTTCGACCTGCTGGCCGCCAAGGCCTCGGTCATCGCCGCCCGGCGGGCCATGGCGGCCGTCGGCCGCACGGTGCCGATCCAGCTCCAGGTGACCATGGAGCAGACCGGCACCATGCTGCTCGGCACCGAGATCGCGGCGGCCCTCGGCGCCCTGGCCGCCATGGGCCCCGACATCTTCGGCCTCAACTGCGCCACCGGCCCGGCCGAGATGCAGGAGCACCTCCGCCACCTGTCGGAGGCCGCCCCGATGCCGATCTCGTGCCTGCCCAACATGGGCCTGCCGTCGGTCGTCGACGGCAAGATGCACTACGACCTCACGCCCGAGCAGCTGGTCGAGTACCAGACGCGGTTCATCACCGAGCTGGGCGTGCAGGTGGTCGGCGGCTGCTGCGGCTCGACGCCCGAGCACATCCGCCAGCTGGCCGCCGTGGCCAAGGACCTGACGCCCGCGCCCCGCCAGCCCAAGCTCGAGCCGGGCGCCACGTCGATGTTCAGCTTCGTGCCCTTCCGCCAGGACGCGAGCTTCCTCATCATCGGCGAGCGGACCAACGCCAACGGCTCCAAGAAGTTCCGCGAGACGATGCTGGCCGGCGACTGGGACGGCTGCCTGCGCATCGCCCGCGAGCAGGAGCGGGAGGGCGCCCACGTGCTCGACCTGTGCGTCGACTACGTGGGCCGCGACGGCACGAAGGACATGGACGAGCTGGCCAGCCGGTTCGCCACCCAGGTCACGGTCCCGCTGGTGCTCGACTCGACCGAACCCCAGGTCATCGAGGCCGGCCTCCAGCGCCTCGGCGGGCGGGCCATCCTCAACTCGGCCAACCTCGAGGACGGCGACGGCGAGGGCAGCCGCTTCGACCGCGTCTGCCGGCTGGCCAAGGAGTACGGCGCCGCCGTGATCTGCCTGCTGATCGACGAGCAGGGCCAGGCCCGCGACGTCGAGTGGAAGATGCGGGTGGCCCACCGCATCTACGACCTGGCCATCAACCGCTACGGGCTGGCACCGAGCGACCTGATCTTCGACGCGCTGACGTTCCCGCTCACCACCGGCGATGAGGACCTGCGCGGCGACGCCATGGCCACCATCGAGGCCATCCGCCGTATCAAGGCCGAGCTGCCGGGCGTGTACACGACGCTCGGTGTGTCCAACGTCAGCTTCGGCATCGCGCCCGCCGCCCGCCACGTGCTCAACTCGGTCTTCCTGTTCGAGGCGATCGACGCCGGGCTCGACTCGGCGATCGTGCACGCCGGGCGGATCATGCCGCTCAACAAGATCCCCGAGGAGCAGCTCAAGGTCTGCCGCGACCTCATCTACGACCGGCGCGACGAGGCCACCGGCTACGACCCGCTGGCCGCCCTGCTCGACGTGTTCGCCGACGTGAAGGTGGCCGAGCAGGTGAAGGAGGACCGGTCCGACTGGCCGGTCGAGCGGCGGCTCGAGCAGCGGATCATCGACGGCGACCGCGACGGCCTCACCGACGACCTCGACGAGGCGCTGGCCGGCGGCCGGTCGGCGCTGAGCATCATCAACGACGTCCTGCTGAACGGCATGAAGGTCGTCGGCGACCTGTTCGGCTCGGGCCAGATGCAGCTGCCGTTCGTGCTCCAGTCGGCCGAGACGATGAAGGCGGCCGTCGCCCACCTCGAGCCGCACATGGAGAAGGTCGAGGGCGGCTCCGGCAAGGGCCGCATCGTGCTCGCCACCGTCAAGGGCGACGTGCACGACATCGGCAAGAACCTGGTCGACATCATCCTCACCAACAACGGCTACGAGGTGCACAACCTCGGCATCAAGATCGGCATCAACGAGATGATCGAGAAGGCCCAAGAGGTCAACGCCGACGCCATCGGCATGTCGGGCCTGCTCGTGAAGTCGACGCTGATCATGCGCGAGAACCTCGAGGAGCTGAACGCCCGGTCCCTGTCCGACATCCCGGTCCTGCTGGGCGGGGCGGCGCTGACCCGGTCGTACGTCGAGCGCGACCTGCGCAACGTGTACGAGGGCCGGCTGTTCTACGGCAAGGACGCGTTCGAGGGCCTGCACGTGATGGACCGGCTCGGCGCCATCAAGCGGGGTGAGGAGCCCGACGACCCCGACTGGGGGCGCGTGCCGTCCGAGTCGCGGGTCCCATCCCGGGCGTCGCTGGGACTGGCCGACCAGGCCGCCGACGACGAGGCCGAGCTGCCGTCCCGGTCGCCCGACGTGGTGGCCGACAACCCGGTGTTCGTCCCGCCGTTCCTCGGGTCGCGGGTGGTGAAGGGCCTGTCGATCGACGAGATCGCCGGCTACCTGAACGAGACCGCGCTGTTCCGCAACCAGTGGCAGTTCCGGCCCGAGGGCGGCGAGAGCGACGAGGAGTTCAAGGCCCGCATCCGGCCCCGCCTGCGCGAGGAGCTGGCCAAGGCGAAGGCCGACGGGCTGCTCGTCCCCCAGGTCGTGTACGGCTACTTCCCGGCCAACGGCGACGGCAACGACCTCGTGATTTGGAAGGACGAGAACCGCCGCGAGGAGCTCGTGCGGTTCTCGTACCCCCGGCAGCGCAAGGCGCCGTACCTGTGCATCGCCGACTTCTTCCGGCCCATCGACAGCGACGAGGTCGACTTCGCCGGCTTCTCGATCGTCACCATGGGCCCGGCGGTGTCGGAGCGGACGGCCAAGCTGTTCGCCGACGACCGGTACCAGGAGTACCTGCTGCTCCACGGCCTGGGCGTCGAGATGGCCGAGGCGCTGGCCGAGTACTGGCACCGGCGCATGCGCGAGGAGTGGGGCTTCGCCGACGAGGACGGGCCCACGCTCACCGGGCTGTTCCGCCAGCAGTACCGCGGCGGGCGCTACTCGTGGGGCTACCCGGCCTGCCCCGACCTCGAGGACAACGAGAAGGTGCTGCACCTGCTCGAGGGCGAGCGCATCGGCATCGAGTGCAGCGAGGACACCGGCTATCAGTATCAGCCCGAGCAGACGACCTCGGCCCTGGTCTGCCACCACCCGCAGGCCAAGTACTTCGTGGCCCGCTGAGGGCCGCCGGCTCCGGCCGGGCTGCGGGGCGGTGGCCCCACAGCCTGGTCGACTCCGGGGCCCGGTCGGGGCCGGGGCCTCGGGTCGGCGGGGACGCCGTCCTCAGCCGGCCAGGAAGCTGAGGCGGACCTGGCGCTCGGGGTTGTCGACGTTCGTGTCGACCAGCACGATCGACTGCCAGGTCCCGAGCGCTGGGCGGCCGTCGAGCACCGGCACGGTGACGCTGGGCGCCACCAGCGCCGGCAGCACGTGGTCGGCGCCGTGTCCGTATGAGCCGTGGCGGTGCCGCCAGCGGTCGTCGCGGGGCAGCAGGTCGCCCAGGGCGGCGAGGAGGTCGTCGTCGCTGCCCGCCCCGGTCTCGATGATCGCCACGCCGGCCGTGGCGTGGGGGACGAACACCGACACCAGCCCGTCGCCGCGGCCGCGGCAGAAGCCGCCCACCTCGTCGGTCAGGTCGGCGACGGCGGGGCGTCCGCCGGTGCGCACGGTCAGCACGGTGGAATCCATGGTTTCGACGGTACCGGCGTCGCCCCCGTAGCCTGACCGCGATGCGCGCGTTGCGCTGGTGGTCGCTGCTCCTGGTCCCGGGCGGGTTCGTCGCGGGCCACGAGCTGGGCTACCAGGCGGCCGCCGCTCTCGGCTCGGCCCTCGACGCCAGCGGCGGCCACGGCTACCTCGGCCTCGTCGTGACGGTCGGGGTGCCGTTCGCGTTCGCGGCGCTGACCCGGTCGTTCCTGGCCGGCCTGCGCGACCAGCTGCCGCCGGTCCGGTACCGGACCCTGGCGCTGGCCCAGCTGGCGCTGTACCTCACGGTTGAGCTGGCCGAGCACGCCGCGGTCGGGCTCGACCCGGCCGCGACGCTGAGCCGGCCGGCCGTGGCGCTGGGCCTCCTGGCCCAGCCGCTGGTCGCCGCCCTCCTCACACTGGTCGTGCGCACGACCCGCGAGGCGGCGGCCGCCATCGCCGCCGGCGCGGCCCGGCGCGCCGCCTTCCCGCTCGACCGGCCCGTGTGGCGGCCGGTCAGCGACGTGCGCGTCGTCACCGTCGAGCGCACGACCTCGGCGCCGACGCGCGGCCCTCCGGTCCCGGCCGTCTCCGCCTGACGACCGTTCCGGGCGCCCGGCCCGGCCGCTGACCCCAGTAGCTGGGCGCGGCCGGCCGCCGCCCCCGTCTCGCGGCGCGGGCGCGCCCGTGCTCCCCCGCGGGCGCACCCGCGCGGCCTTCTCCTTCGGACCGGAGGGCCATGTCCGTCGATCAAGTCAGCCTGTTCTTCGCGCTCCTCGCCGTGCTCGCCCAGGCCGGGACGATGGCGCTGGCCGGGGCCGCCGTGACGCGGCGCCCGCTGGACGCCGTCCGCCCGGTCGCGCTGCCGCTCGCCGCGGCGGTGGCGATCGTGGCCGCGCTCGGCAGCCTCTACTTCTCGGAGGTCGCCGACTTCCCGCCGTGCCGCCTGTGCTGGTTCCAGCGCATCGGCATGTACCCGCTGGCCGTGATCCTGCCCATCGCCGCGTGGCGGCGGGACGGGGCGGTCCGGTGGTACGCGCTGCCGCTGGCGGTCGGCGGCGGGCTCGTGTCCGCTTACCACGTCCTGGTCGAGCGCGTCCCGTCCCTCGAGTCGGACGCCTGCGACCCCACCAACCCGTGCTCGACGATCTGGGTCGAGCGGCTCGGCTACCTGACCATCCCCACGATGGCGCTGTCGGGCTTCGCCCTGGTCGTCGCCCTGCTGTGCACGCTCTCGACCTCCCAGGAGTCCTGATGACCACCACCCGCGCCTCGCGGCCCCCGCGGCCGCGCTCCGCCCGCGCCCGGCCGCCCGCTGCGGGCCGCCGGCCCGGCGGCCCGAATCGCCGACCCGGCCGCAACGCCCGCGGCCGCCAGCCCGGCCGGGGGCCCGTGCTCGTCGTCGGCGGCGTGATCGCCGCCGTCACCGTCGCCCTGGCCGTCGCCCTGGTGGCGGGCGGCTCCGACGACCCGTCCGCCTCGGGCGGGGCCGAGTCCACCCCCGTCGCCGTCGAGGGCCGAGCCCTGCCCCCGCTACCCGAGGGCGGCGACGACCCGGCGATCGGGCGAGACTTACCGACGCTCGCCGGCACCGACGTCGACGGCCGGCCGATGACGATCGCCGCCGACGGGCGGCCGAAGATCGTCCTGTTCCTGGCCCACTGGTGCCCCCACTGCCGGGCCGAGGTCCCGGTCGTGCAGGAGTGGGTCGACGCCGGCCGCCTGCCGGAGGGCGTCGACCTGGTGTCGGTGGCCACGGCCAACGACCCCCGCCGGCCCAACCACCCGGCCGCCGACTGGCTCCAGCGCGAGGGCTGGACGGCGCCGGTGCTGATGGACGGCCCCGACGACGAGGCGGCCACCGCCGCCGGGCTCACGTCGTTCCCCTACTTCGTCGCCGTCGACGGGGACGGGACCGTGGTCGCCCGCGCCGCCGGGGAGCTGACCCCGGCCCAGCTCGACGCCCTGGTCGGCCGGCTCGCCGACGGGCGGGACGCGGCCGGCTCGGGCACTGGCGCCGACTCGGGCGCCAGGGCCGGCTCGGGCGCCAGGGCCGGGTCGGGCACCGGCGCCGGGTCGAGCGCCGGGGTCGAGGAGGAGGGCGCCCGATGACCGGGCCCGACGCCGTGGGCACCCCCACCGATCCGGCGGCCCCACCCGCCGATCCCGATGTCCCACCCGCCGACCCCGATGTCCCACCCGCCGATCCCGGCCGGGAGGTCGACGGCGCCGGCTGCGAGCGCCGCCACGACGCCGGCCGGCACGGCGCCGGTCGGGACGGCGGCGGCAGCAGCGGCGGTACCGCCGGGGGCCGGCCGGGCGACCGGCGACGAGGGCCCAACCTCGCCGCCGTCGCCGCCCTCGTGCTGGCCGGCGTGCTGTTCGTCGCCGTGGGGGCGACGCTGGCCGTGCGCTCGGGCGCCGGCTCCGGGGACGACGACGCCGCCGGGTCCGGCGACCGGACCGGGGCCGGGGCGGCCGAGGACGACGACGGCTGGCGGGGCACGCTGCTCGGGACCCCGCAGCCGCGCCCCGACTTCACGCTCACCGACACCGAGGGCCGGCCCTTCGACTTCCGGGCCGAGACCCAGGGCCGGCTGACCCTGCTGTTCTTCGGCTACACGTCGTGCCCCGACGTGTGCCCGATCCACATGGCCACGCTGACCGGGGCCCTCGAGCAGCCGGGGATGCCCCAGCCACTGGTCGTCTTCGTGACCACCGACCCCGAGCGGGACACGCCCGAACGGCTCCGCCGGTGGCTCGACGGCTTCTCCGAGGACTACGTCGGCCTGCGGGGCACCCCCGACCAAATCCGGGCCGCCGAGCTGGCGGCGGGCGTCCCGCCCTCCCAGCGGGTCGGTGAGGGCGACGACTACCAGGTGAACCACGCCTCGCAGATCCTCGCCTTCACGCCCGACGACCGGGCCCACGTCGTGTACCCGTTCGGAGTGCGGCAGGAGGACTGGATCGCCGACCTCCCCCGCCTCGTCGCCACGTGGGGTGGGTCGTGACCCGGCCGGGGCCCCGGGACGCGGCCCGGCTCGCCCGGGTGGCGGCGGTCGGCGTCGCCCTCGGCCTCGCCGCCTGCGGCGCCGCCAGCGGCGGGTCGGCCGACGACCTCGAGGTCACCGAGGCCTGGGCGGCCGAGGCCGACGAGGTGGCCGCCGTCTACCTCACCATCACCAACGGCGGCGACGCCGACCGGCTCGTCGGGGCCTCCGCCGCTGGCGTCGGCGCGGTCTCGCTCATGGGCGGGGGCGGGGCCGACGCCGGCGCGCACCCGGCCGGCTCCCGCCCGGTCGACCTGGCTGTCCCACCAGGCACAACCGAGCTGGCCCCCGGGGGCCGCCACCTCATGCTCGACGGGCTGCGCGCACCCCTGCGGCCCGGCGACCGGCTCCCGCTCACGCTCGAGCTCGAGCGGGCCGGCGCCCGAACCGTCGAGGTCGAGGTCCTCGGCTGGGACGCGGTGGTCGACCGCCTGTCCGAGACCGGGACGGCCCGGGACGGCGCAGCCGAGGGTGCGACGCCAGAAGCCAGGACGGCCCGGGACGGCGCAGCCGAGGGTGCGACGCCAGAAGCCAGGACGCCGGAGGACGAGCCGTGACCTGGTGGTGCACCGCCTCCCGCCAGCCCTGGGACTGGGCGCCCCGCGCCTATCCGGGCATCTGGCTGGCCATGGCCGCCCTGCTCGCCGGGTACCTCGTAGCCTGCCGCCGGGTCGGCCGCGGGGTCCCCAGCCCCGCCGTCCCGGACGGCGGGCCGCCCGGTGGCCCTGCCGGCGGTGGGGCGATCGGCGCCGCCTCGCGGCGCCAGGTGGCGGCGTTCGTGGCCGGCTGGGCCGTCCTGTGGGCGGCGTCGGACTGGCCCCTCGGCACGCTGGGCGCCGGCTACCTGGCCAGCGCCCACATGCTCCAGTACCTGCTGACCACGCTGGTGGCGGCGCCGCTGCTGGTCGCCGGGGTGCCCGAGCCGGTGCTGCGGCGGGCCCTGGCCCGCACCCGGACGGCGCCGCTGGTCCGGGCCGCCTGCCGCCCGGTGGCGGCCGGGCTCCTGTTCAACCTGGTCCTGGTCGTCACCCACGCCCCGGTGGCCGTCGACGGGCTGCGGGCCAGCTCGCTCGGCTCGTTCGCCCTCGACGCCGCCTGGCTGGCCTCCGGCCTGGTCCTGTGGACGCCGGTGTGCGGCCCGCTGCCCGAGCTGCGCCCCAGCCTCCCGGTCCAGGGCGTGTACCTCTTCCTCGCGGCCGGCGTGGTGCCGATGGTCCCGGGCGGGTTCCTGACCTTCGCCACCACCCCGCTGTACGCCACCTACGAGCTGGCACCCCGGGTGGTCGGGCTCGACGCCGTGGCCGACCAGCAGCTGGCGGGGGCGCTCATGAAGGTCGGCAACGTGCCGCTCCTGTGGCCGGTCCTCGCCGCCCTGTTCGTGCGGTGGGCCCGGGGCGCCGCCGGGCGCGGCGGTCCGGCACCCCCTCGGTCGACGCCCACCGGGCCGGCACCCCCTCGGTCGAGGCCTGTCGGGGCGGCACCTGCGCAGGCGGCGCCGGCCGGTCCGCCCTGAGGGAGCGCGGGAGAGAACCGGCCGAGAGGCCGCCGGTCAGGCCGTCTTGCGCCGCTTGGCCGCCGGCTTCTTGGCCGGCTTCTCGGCCGCGTCGGCAGTCTCGGCCTTCTTCGCCGCCTCGGCCTTCTTGGCCTTGGCCGAGGGGTGCCGGCTCCGGGCCTCCTTGGCCTCCTTGACGCTGGCCTCGAGGGCCGCCATGAGGTCGACGACCTTCTCCTCGGCGGCGGGCGCCGGGGTGACGACGACCTCCTCCTCGCCGGCCGCCTTGCGCTCGACGAGCTCCAGCACCTGGTTGCGGTAGGTGTCCTCGAACTTCTCGGGCTCGAACGGCTCGGTGAGCGACTCGATGAGCTGCGTCGCCATCTTCAGCTCGCGCTCCGACACCTCGCCGTCGCCGGCCTCGTCGATCTCGGGCAGCTCGTAGGGGTCGTTGACCTCGTCGGCGTAGACCATCGTCGAGAGCACGAGCACACCGTCCTTGGGCCGCAGCGCGGCCAGATACTGCTTGGTCCGCATGACGAAGCGGGCGATGGCGACCTTGCCCTCCCGCTCCATCGCTTGGACGAGCAGGTTGTACGGCTTGCGGGCCGCCTTGTCGGGCGCGACGTAGTAGGCCGAGTCGTAATAGATGGGGTCGATCTCCTCGAGATCGACGAACTGCTCGATGTCGACCGTACGGCTGGCCTCGGGGTCGAGGGCGGCCAGCTCGTCGTCGCCCACCAGTACGTACTCGCCGCTGGCCAGCTGGTAACCCTTGGTGATCGCCTCGGCCGGCACCTCTTCGCCGTCGGCCGCCGACACCTTGCGATACTGGATGCGGGCGCCCGTGCGGCTGTCGATCTGGTTGAAATGGACGCTCTTGCGCGAGACCGCGTTGAACAGCTTGATCGGGATGTTGACCAGCCCGAAGCTGATCGACCCGCTCCAGATCGCACGAGGCATGAGTTCAGTATTCCCGTTGAGAAGGCGGTTGAACAGTTGGTGCTACGCAGGTAGACGGCGCGGAGCGGGGCGAATCAGCGGTCGCGCGTGACATTCTTTGGGCCATGTGGACGCGGCGGGTGGGCAGCGTGCTGGCGCTGGTGGTGGCGCTGCCGTTGCTGGGGATGCACGGGTGCGATCGACCGCCGGGGCGACCGGGCCCGCCGGACCCGCCCCGGGCCGAGGCCGCCGTGCGGCTCAACGAGGTCCAGGTCCTCGGAACGCACAACAGCTACCACGTCGAGCCCGAGCCGCCGCTGCTCGAGGCGCTGCGGGGCGTGATCGGCGCCGAGGCCGACACCCTGGAGTACACCCACCGGCCGCTGACCGAGGAGCTCGACGCCGGGGTCCGTCAGATCGAGCTAGACGCCTTCCTCGACGACCCCGGCGGCGGCCGCTACGCCTCGCCCCGGCTGGCGCCGCTGCTGGGCCTGGAGCCCGTCGACCCTCGGTTGCGGGAGCCGGGCATCAAGGTGATCCACGTCCAGGAGGTCGACTACCGCTCGACGTGCCCGACGCTGGTCGAGTGCCTCACCCAGCTGCGGGCGTGGTCCGACGCCCACCCCCGCCACCTGCCGATCGTCGTACAGATCGAGCCCAAGGACGACCCGATCCCCGACCCCGGCCTGGGCTTCGTGACCCCGATCCCCTGGACGGCAGACGGGTTCGCCGCACTCGAGGCGGAGATCCGCTCGGTGTTCCCCGAGCCCGGCCGGGTCATCACGCCCGGCGACGTCCAGGGCCGGGCCCGCACGCTGCGCCAGGCGGTCGAGCGGGGCCGTTGGCCGACGCTGGCCCGAGCCCGGGGCCAGGTGCTGTTCCTGCTCGACGACGGGGGCGAGGAGCGCGCCACCTACCGGAGCCTGCACCCCGACCCTCGCGACCGGCTGATCTTCGTGAGCGCAGCCCCGCCTGACGACGACGCCGCCATGGTGGTGGTCAACGACCCGGTGGGCGAGGCGGACCGCATCCGCCGTCTGGTGGCCGACGGGTTCGTCGTGCGGACCCGGGCCGACGCCGACACCATCGAGGCCCGGACCGGCGACACCGCCCGGCAGGAGGCGGCCTGGGCCAGCGGCGCCCAGCTCGTGTCGACCGATTACCCGTTCCCCGAGGACCGGTTCGGCACCGGCTACGTGGCCGCCGTCCCCGGCGACGGGGTGGCCCGGTGCAGCCCGGTGTCCGGGACCCCGCGCTGCCACCAAGCCGAGCGGTCGATCGGCCGGGGCTGAGCCGCCCGGACGGGGCGCAGGGGCGCGGCCGGGCCGGGACCTGGCCCACGGCCTTGTCACCGCCGGGCGCACGGACGTCCCGGAGCCGGACCCGCCGCCGGGCGCACGGACGTCCCGGAGCCGGACCCGAGGGCCGGCGCCTGACGCCGACCGTGACCCGAGCCGCCGGGGCGCAGCGGGGCCGGGACGGGGCCGCGCGCACGGTCTCCGGGGGCCGGGCCGGCCGCTTCCCGGACGTCCCGGAGCCGAACCCTGACCGGACCCCGGGGCCCCTCAGGGACATACCCGATGGTCGGCCGGGCGGCCGATCCGTACCGTCGAAACCGTTCCCCGACCGCACGGGGCGGTCGGCCGAGAGGCGGAGTCACGATGGTCACGTTCCTGGTCGCGCGCGTCCTTGCAGCCCCCGCCGGCACCGCCGCCGAGCTGGTGCCGGGCCCGGCCTCCACGCTGCTCCGCCGCCAGCTCGGGGTGCTGGCGGACGCGGCCCAGGCCGTGGCCGACGCGGCCCGGACCGCGGCCGCCCACGTCGACCCCGGCCTCGCCCGCACGCTGGCCGGGCTGGCCGCCGTGGTGCTCGCCGCCTTCCTCGTGGGCGCGGTGGCCGCCCTGAACCCGCCCCGCCCGCGGCCCGTGTCCCGCCGGCCGGCGGCCGGGGCCCTCGCCGCCTAGCCCGCGTCCCGTGGGCACCGGCAACCGAGGCCCCGCCGCAGCACCGAGACCTACCCGTTCGAGGTCCGCATCGCCCGACCCGAACCCCCGCCCCCGCCGCCGGGCCACCCGGGCCCAGACCCCGGCGCCGCCGGCCGTCCCGGCGCCGCGCCCGTCCGAGGCTGGCGCCCGGCGCGCTAGACGAGGCGGCGGTCGGTGGCCCAGCGGGTCAGCTCGTGCCGGCTGGAGAGCTGGAGCTTGCGGAGGATGGCCGACGTGTGGCTCTCGATCGTCTTGATCGAGACCTCGAGCCGCCGGGCGATCTCCTTGTAGGTGTAGCCCCGGGCCAGCAGCCGCAGGACCTCGCGCTCCCGCGGCGTGAGCAGGTCGAGCTCGGGGTCGAGGGTGGCGCCGGCCGGCACCTCGCCGGCGAAGGCGTCGAGCACGAAGCCGGCCAGGCGGGGCGAGAACACGGCGTCGCCGTCGTGGACCCGGAGCACGGCGTCGGCCAGGTCGTCGGCCGAGATCGTCTTGGTGACGTAGCCCCGGGCGCCGGCCCGGATGACGGCGATCACGTCCTCGGCGGCGTCGCTCACCGACAGGGCCAGGAACACGACCTGGGGATGGTCGGGTCGGACGGCCTCGATCACCGCCCGTCCCCCGCCTCCCGGCAGGTGGACGTCGAGCAGCACGACGTCGGGCACCAGCCGCCGGATCCCGGCCACCGCGGACTCGACGTCCACCGCCTCGCCGACGATGTCGACCCGCCCGGCCAGCTCCGACCGCACGCCCGACAGGAACAGCCGGTGGTCGTCGACCAGGAACACGCGGGGCAGGCGGTCGCCGGGGTGGCGCGGGGTCGGGTCGCGGTCGGTCGGCGAGCGGTCGGTCACGGGGCCTCCGGATGGCAGGTCATCTCGAACGTCACCTCGGTCCCCTCCCCGGGGGCGCTGTGGATCTCGGCCCGCCCACCATGGCGCCGCATGCGGCCCAGGATCGAGTCGGTGATGCCCCGCCGGTCGTCGGGCGTGGCCCGGGGGTCGAAGCCCCGGCCCCGGTCGCGGACGAAGGCCTCGATGTGGTCGCCCTCGCACTCGACGTAGACCGAGACCTCACCGGCGCCGCTGTGCTTGGCCGCGTTCACCACCGCCTCGCGCACGGCCCCCACCAGGGCCTGGACCTGGGTGTCGACCGGCCGGTCGCCGACGGTCACGACGTCGACGGTCACGCCCCGGTGGTCGGCCTCGACCTCGTCGGTCAGGCGGTCGAGGGCGGCGGCCAGCGTCTCGGGCGTCCCGTCCGGCGGGCGGTCGTCGTACAGCCAGGCCCGCAGCGCCCGCTCCTGCCGGCGGGCCAGGCTCCGGGCCTGCTCGGGCTCGTCGGCGTGGCGCTGGATGAGAGCCAGCGTCTGGAGGACCGAGTCGTGGAGGTGGGCGGCCATGTCGGCCCGGGCCTCGGCCCGGAGCCGCTCCCGGGTCTCGGCCCGGGCCTGGCGCCACAAACGGACGATCCACGGCCCGAGCAGCAGGGAGCCGCCCACGGCCGTGGCCAGCACGGCCACCCCGATCTGGCCCAGGGCGCCGAACGTGTCGTTGGTGCCGAAGAACAGGCCGAGGCCGGTGACCAGCAGCGCCGCCCCCACCAGGACCCGTATCCAGACGCTCACCCCGCCCCGCAGCGCGTCGACCGGGTTGCCGGGCAGGCGGGCGCCGAGGTCGCGCCAGCGGGCCCGGTCGCTCTCGTCGACCCGGGTCCACACCACCGCCAGTCCGGTGGCGGCGACGGCCGCCGGCCACACGAGCCGGTCGGGGAAGAACGGCAGGGTCCAGTGGAGCAGGAGCAGGACGCCGAACGTGATGCACCCCACGGCGATGGCCAGCTCGACCGGGCGGCCGGGCTCGACCGTGCTCGGCGCGCCCGGGGTGCCGGACGGGGCGCCGTTCGGGGTGGTGCCGGTTGCGGTGCCGGTGCCAGCCGCGCCCGGCGCCGTGGGACCGGGGCCGGACGGTGGCGCCTCCGGCGCCTCGGGCAGGACGGCCCAGGCCACGACGTAGAGGGCGATCCCCACGCCGTTGGCCAGCATCAGGACGGCGGCCGCCAGCCGCACGACGATGGGCTCCACCCCCATCCACCGGGCCACGCCCGCGCAGACGCCGCCCACGATCCGGTCGTCCCGGGCGCGGACGAGGTCGGGCGGCAGGCCGGCGATCGGTGGTCGGGGTGCGGTGGCCATCAGCGGGGTCATCATCGCAAGGTCCCGGGCCTGATGCCTCCGGGACCCCCTCGGGGACATCCCTGATTGTGGACGGACGGGAGGACCCCGAAGATGCCGGTCATGGACGCAGGGTCGACGGCGGTCCCCCCGACGGGCGAGGAGGAGAGCGGCAAGCGGCGGCCGCCTCCTCCCGGCCCGTCGCGGCGGCGGCTCTACCGGGAGCCCGAGGAGAAGAAGCTGGCCGGCATCTGCGGCGGCCTGGCCGACTACACGGGCGTCGACCCCGCCCTGGTGCGGGCCGGCGCCGTGCTGCTGGCAGTGACGACGCCGCTCACCGTGATCGCCTACCTGGTGGCGATCTTCGCCATCGACGAGCGGCCACCCTCGGTGCCGCGCGTGGTGGCCCCGCCGGTCGAGGCGCTCGAGCGCCACCGCTGGGTGCCCCTCGCCGTCATCGTCGGCGCCCTCGTGCTCAGCGACGACGCGCCCTGGTGGTGGTGGTCGAGCGTCGACGTGCCGCTGGCGGCGCCGCTCCTCATCGGCGTCGGCGTGTGGCTGTTGCTGCGGAGCCGGGCCGGGAGCGCGGCCTCCACCGCCGAGGCGGCCGGCGACGGGCCCGGCGGGGCGGACGGCCCGGGCAGCCCTGACGCGGGTGGGCCGGGGGCCGGCGGACCGGAGGACGCGGGCGGGCCCGAGGGGCCGAGTGGGCCCGGCGGATCGGGCGGCCCGGAGTCGTCGGATGCGGCCGGCGGTGCGTTTGCATCGGCGACCGACTCAGCACACAGCGTAGCGGAACGCCGTTCGCAAAATCCCTGGTCACCGAGCCAGAAGGTGTCGAATCTCTCGCTGGGTGTTGACATCACTACGCGAAATGAGGAAAGTGGACGCACAGCCGATCGAACGACCGACCTCCGTGACGCTGCCGATCCCGAAGCGGAGGACGGCGCTCTCGCTCCGATCCCCGGTTCTCCCCCGGCGGACGAGGGGGCCGGGCCACCGGGTGAGTTCCCTCCCCTGACCCCGCCCGAGTGGTCCGGCCCCGAGCCCTCCCCCTCGTCCGCCGCCCCTTCTCCCGGCGCCCCCGGCGCCGGCGCGTCCCCGTCCGAGGCCGGTGGGCCTTCGTCGGTCGGGGTTGCGGCGGCGGGGGGCTCGGCGGCCGGGGCTTCGGCGGCCGGGCGACCGCCCTCCGTGACGCCGCCCTCGGCGACCGACATCCTGGCCGCCGCCGTCCCCCCGCCGGCGCGGGACACCGAACGGCTGGGCCTCGCCGTCACCGCCCTCGTGCTGATCGGTGGGGGCGTCGTGTGGTTCCTCCACGCCGCCGACATCGCCGAGCCCGACCCCCGCAGGGCGATCGGCGCCGGCCTGCTGGTCATCGGGCTGGGGTTGGTCATCGCCGCCTGGCGGGGCCGGGCCCGGGCCGCGCTCATCCCCCTGGGGTTCGTGGCGGTCGCCGTCGTGATCGCCGCCGAAGCGATCAAGGTTCCCCTGGACGCCGGCGTCGCCCAGCGGACCGTGGCACCCACCCGGCGGAGCCAGGTCGCCGAGCCCGTCGAGCTGCTGGCCGGCGAGCTCCGCCTCGATTTGCGCGACCTGCCCCTCGACGGCCGGCGCCCGATCGAGATCGAGGCCGGCGTCGGGTTCGGGGAGCTGGAGGTGATCGTGCCCCGGGACGCCGAGGTGGCCGTGGACCTGCGCGTGCAGGCCGGCGAGGCCACCGGCCTCGGCCCCGAGGGTGAGAGGCGCATCAGCGGCGTTCCCGTCGACGAGGAGTTCGTGATCGACGGGCCCGGGCGGGGTCCCCGCCTCGAGCTCGACCTCGAGGTAGGTCTCGGAAAGATCGAGGTCGTCCATGCGTAGGCACCGTTTCGACCCCGTCGCCCTCGTGTTCGGGCTGGTGTTCGTCGCCGGTGGCGTGATCGTGCTGGCGGGCGGCGATCTGATCGACGAGGGCCGGGTGCTGGCCCCACTCGGCCTGGTGGGCCTGGGCATCGCCCTCCTCGCCCGCCCCGTCTCCCGCCCCACCCGGCCCGCCCCGGCGGCGTCCACCCCCACTCCCATCCCGACCCCGGGGTCCTACGCCCCCGCCCCGCCGGCCGACGCCCCGACCTCGACCCAGCCGGTGGGTACGGTCGAGGCGGCCGCACCGACCGTGCCGGACACCCAGACGGTCACGGACGCCCCCGCCCCCACCCGACCCGGCGCCTCACCGGTCGACGCCACGGACCAGGCGCCCGACGACACCCTCACCGGCCCGCCGAGCGACGCCGCGAGCGCCAGCCCGCCGGCCGACGCCACGGACCAGACGCCCGACGACGCGCCGGCCGCCCCCGCGGCGGCCGGATCGCCCGAGCCCCCGGCGGGCGACCCGGGCGGCGCCGAGGCTGGCTCGGCAAGCGACGCTCCGGCCGACCCGGCCAACCCTGACGACCCTGCCGACACGCTGGACCGCCCAGACCCGGGCGCCACCCCCGGCCGGGACTTCTACCTCGGCCCCGACTGGCGACCCCCCACCGACCGCCCCGACTGACCCGGACCCCGATGGGGCCGGGGTCGCCCGCAACGAGGCCCACCCTGGGACCGGGCCGGATGACCGGCCCGGTTACAGGGTGGGGGGCGCGCGGTTCTAGCCTCACCCGCCGTGATCCAGCTCGACGCCGCCACCGTGCTGCTCCAGTGGTCGGTCGGTGGCCTGCTGTTCCTCTGGGTCACCACCCGGGGCCGGGAGGTCGGCATCGGCTACGGCTGGCTGCTGCGGGGCGTCTACATCCTGATGGCGCTGGGCGCGCTGGGCGTCGGCCTGGTGTTCGACCCGGTGCTGGTGCGCGAGGCCTCGGCGGTGGCGGTGGCCGGGGCGGCCGGCGTCGCCCTCGCCGTCTCGATCGTCCGCCGCAAGGCGGGCGTCGCCGGCGAGCGGGCCCGGCTGGCCCGAAAGGCCGAGCGGGTGGCGGCCATGACCGGCATCGACCGCCGCCCCGACGGCCCCGACCCCACCGTGCCCGAGTTCCCCCCGGTGCTCGACCTCGTCGCCCCGCTGGTCGGCATCCCCGGCCTGGTGGCGGCCGGCATCGACGCCGGCGACCCGGCGCTCCTCTCGGTCGCCCGGACGCTGGTGGGCGCGGCCTTCCTCGGCTCCATCTCCGACGGGATGCTGCTCGGCCACTGGTACCTGGTCCAGCCCGGCCTGGCCCGGCGGCCGCTGATCGAGATCGTCCGCTGGACGGGGCTGATCTGGCCGTTCGAGGTCCTGCTCCTGCTGTGGCCGACCGGGATGGGCTCGGTGCTGAGCGGGTCGGTCGACGACGGCTACAACGGCATGCTCGGCTGGTTCTGGGTGGCGTGCGCGGTCACCACCATCGGCCTCGTCGTCGTGACCCGGGCCGCGCTGCGCGAGCGCTACTACTCGGCGGTGATGGCCGCCACCGGCCTGCTGTACCTGGCCATCCTCACCGCCTTCGGGACCGACCTCGTGGCCCGGGCCCTGCTGGCGGGCGCCTGAAGCCAGAGAGCCCGGGACGACCGCCCGGGCGCCGGCCCCCCGGCGGCCCCGCCCGCCCCGGCCGATCAGGCGTCGACGACCACCAGGTCGTGGTCGACCCGGTTCAGCGCCTCGGGCCCGTCGCTGGAGGCCACGACGATGTCCTCCAGCCGCAGCCCGAACTCGCCCGGCAGGTAGATGCCCGGCTCGACCGAGAAGGCGTGCCCCGGCTCCAGCGGCGTGCGGTTGCCCGAGACGATGTAGGGGTCCTCGTGCTCCTCGACGCCGATGCCGTGGCCGGTGCGGTGGATGAACCGGTCGCCGTACCCGGCCTCGGCGATGATGCGCCGGGCGGTGGCGTCGACCTCCTCGCACGGGGTCCCGACCGTGGCCGCGGCCACCGCGGCCTGCTGCGCCTCGCGCAGCACGGCGTAGGCCTCCGCGACCGGGGCCGGCGGTGGGCCGCCCACGTGCACGCACCGGGTGATGTCGCTGCAGTACCCGATGCCGGAGGGGTCGTGCATCGTCCCGCCGAAGTCGCACAGCAGCACCTCGCCGGCCCGAATGACCCGCTCCCCCGGCTCGTGGTGAGGGCTGGCGGCGTTCTCGCCGGCGGCGACGATGGCGAAGTTGACCCGCTGGTGGCCCTCGGCGACGAGCCGGCGCCCCAGCTCGGCCGACACCTCGGCCTCGGTGCGCCCGACCAGCGGGATCTCGCCCGCCTGCAGCTGGGCCGCCACCCGGTCGGCGGCCGCCGCGGCCCGGCGCAGGGCTTCGACCTCATCGGGGTCCTTGACCGCCCGCAGCGGGCCGAGGACGTCGACCGCCCGGGTGAAGGCGGCGCCGGGCAGCTGGCGCTGGAGGTCGAGCACGAACCGGGCCCACGTGTGGTCGCCCACCGCCACCCGGTCGGCGGCCTTGGCCAGCTCGGCGACGATGGCGACCGGGTCCTCGGTCTCGTCCCAGGACCGGATCGTGAACACCTCGGGCCGCTCCACCACCCGCGGCGCCTCGAGCCGGGGCACGACGAGCGTGGCGTCGCCGTGGCGGGGCAGGACCAGCATGGTGAGGCGCTCCAGCGGCATCGCCTCGTACCCGGTGAGGTAGGGCAGGTCGGGCCCCACCGACAGGAGGAGCACGTCGACGCCCAGCTCCGCCATGCGGCCCCGGACCCTGTTCGCACGTTGCGCCAGCATCGGGCCCAGCGTACGCCCGTGCCGGGACCGGGCCGAGGCCGCCATGGCCGGCCGGAGCCCAACGGCCGATGGGCCCGGGGTCGGGCGCTAGGGGGTCGAGGAGACGGCCGGTGCGGGGGTGTGGGTGCCGGTGGCGCTGCCGGCGGCTTGGCGGGCGTGGTAGCTGGAGCGGGTCAGGGGGCTGGCTTCGACGTGGCTGATGCCGAGGGCTTCGCCGGCTCGGCGGTAGGCGTCGAAGGTGGCGGGTT
>DATCLS010000064.1:0-66086 GCA_036563805.1 Acidimicrobiales bacterium
GGTCTGGTGCTGCCGGTCCCGCCGGGTCTTCTGGTGCTGCCGGTTCCCCCGGTCCGTCGGGCCCGGAGCCTGCGACCCGTCGGGCCCGGGCGCCCCGGGGCCTCCTCCGCCGCCGCAGCCGCCCCGCCTGACCCGGGCGCCCGCCCTCGCCGCCCATCAGCCGGTGTCCGCCGACGGCGGGTCGGGGCCGGCGGGCATCCGGTCGCCTTTGTGGCGGTCGTGCCAGGGGCACAGGAGGGTGTTCTGGTCGGCCTCGCCGTCGTTGGCGACCGGGACGATGTGGTCGACGTCGCCCGCGTCCAAGCGAGATGCAAGCGCAGGCCCGGTCCCCGCCAGCCGGGTTGCAAGGGCCCGGTGCGACCGTCGCCGGCATGTCCCCCACGCAACGGTCCCCCGCCCGTACCCCCGACACGACGATGTTCACGGTCCTCCACCGGGCCATGCGGCGCGACGCCGCCCGGTTGGCCGCGGCGGTCGCCACCCCCGGCGACGGCCGCCAGCTCGCGTCCCTGTCCCGCTGGTACCGGGGCTATCGGTCCGCGCTGACCGAGCACCACCGCATCGAAGACCAGGTGTTCTTCCCGGTGCTGGCCGAGCGCGTGCCGTCGTTCGCGGCCCACGGCCCCCGGCTCGGCGCCGAGCACGACCTGCTCGAGGACGCGCTCGATGTCGTGCAGATGGCCCTGGCCGCGCTGGGCGGCGAGCCCCCGCCCGGCCGGGCCGGCCCTGACGCTGGCACCGACGCCAGCGCCAACGCCGGCGGCCGAGCCTCCAGCCCGGCCCGCGATCGGGCGCCCAGCGGCGGCCGCGGCCGACGCCCGGCCCGTGATCCGGGACACGACCCGGTGCGCAAGTGGGCCGTCGCCGCCACCCGCGAGCTGAGCGACCTGCTCGACCGCCACCTCAGCTTCGAGGACGCCGACGTCGTGCCCCTCTACGTCCGCCACTTCGGCGCCGACGAGTACGCCGAGGTCGAGAGGCGGGCGCTGAAGCTGGCGTCGACGGCCAACCTGCCCTTCACGGTCCCGTGGGCGCTGACGGCCGCGACCGAGGCCGAGCGGTCGCGGCTGCTCGGCGACGCGCCTCTGGCGTTCCGCCTGCTCTGGTGGGCGAGCCGGCGGCGCTACGGCCGGCTGGCCGACCGCGCCCTCGCGCCCGCCGGGCCCGGTCCCGGCGGCCACGACACCCGGGGCACCGGCGACGCCCGAGGCACCGCAGCCCCGGGCGTCACGGGAGGCGTCGCCACCCCCGGCGGTCCCGGCACGGCCCACGACCCCCGGTCCCCCCACGACATCCAGGAGGTGGCGTGATGTTGCGCCGACTGGTCACCTGGTCCTACGACCGACGCCGCCGCGTGGTGGCGCTGTGGATCGCCGCCCTCGTGGCCGGCGCCCTCCTCGCCGGCGCGTTCGGCGGCGACAACGAGGTCGACTTCACCGTGCCGGGCAGCGACTCGGCCGAGGCGGTCGAGCTGCTGCAGGAGCGGTTCCCGAGCTACGCCGGCGGGTCCGTCGACGTCGTGTACCGGGCCGACGGCGGCGTCGACGACCCGCAGGTCGCGGCCCGCATCGACGAGCTGACGGCCCAGATCGGCGGGCTCGACCACGTGATGGCGGTGGAGCCCGGGCCGGTGTCGGCCGACGGTGGGACGGGCGTCGTCCAGGTCCGCATGGATCGGGCGGCCGAGAAGCTCCCGCCCGAGCCCATCGAGCGCATGATGGAGCTGGCCGGCGAGGCCACCGGCGACGGCCTCCAGGTCGAGCTGGGCGGCTACCCGATCGAGCAGGTCGAGCAGTCCGAGGCCGGGTCCGAGGGCGTCGGCATCCTGGCCGCCGCCGTCATCATGCTGGTGGCGTTCGGCTCGGTGCTGGCCGCCGGGCTGCCGCTGGCCGTGGCGGGCTTCGGCGTGGGCGTGGCCCTGGCGGCCGTCTGGCTCGTGGCCAACGTCCTGAGCGTCCCCGACTTCGGCGTCCAGCTGGCGATGATGATCGGGATCGGCGTGGGCATCGACTACGCCCTGTTCATCGTCACCCGCTACCGCTCGGCGCTCGCCCGCGGTCGGGAGCCCCGTGACGCGGTCGTGGAGGCCGGCACGACCGCCGGCCGGGCGGTGGTGTTCGCCGGCTCGACGGTGGTCGTCGCCCTGCTCGGGCTCGTGGCCATGGGCCGTGACTACCTGTGGGGCGTGACGGCGGCGACGTCGCTGGCCGTGCTGGTGGTGGTCCTGGCGTCGGCCACGGTCCTGCCGGCGCTGCTCGGCTTCGCCGGGCGCTCGATCGACCGGCTGCGCCTGCCCTGGTTCCGCCACGATGCCGAGGGTCGCCGCACGCTGTCGTGGCGCTGGAGCCGGGTCATGCAACGCCGTCCGGTGCTGGCCGGCCTCGGGGCCCTGCTCGTGCTTCTGGCGCTCACCGCCCCGGTCACCGACCTGCGCTTCGGCATGCCCGACGCCGGCAACGGCCCGGAGGAGCTGACCAGCCGCCGGGCCTACGACCTGATGAGCGACGGCTTCGGTCCCGGCGCCAACGGCCCGCTGCTCGTGGCGCTCGACCTGGCCGAGTCTCCGGCGCCCCCGGCGGCCGCCGAGCGGATCGGAGCGACGCTGGGCCAGGCGGAGGGCGTGGCCGCCGTGATCCCGCCCCAGATCAACGAGGCCGGCGACGCCGCCGTCGTCACGGTCGTGCCCGAAGCCGGCCCGCAGGACGAGGCCACCGAGGACCTCGTCCACGAGCTCCGCGACGACGTCCTCCCCGCCGCGGCCGCCGGCACCGGCGCCGAGGCGTCGGTGGGCGGCATGACCGCCTCGTTCATCGACGAGAGCGAGTACACGGGCGGCCGGCTGCCGCTGTTCATCGGCGGCGTCGTGACGCTGTCGTTCCTGCTGCTGATGGCCGTGTTCCGGTCGCTGGCCGTCGCCATCAAGGCCGGGATCATGAACCTGCTGTCGATCGGTGCGGCCTACGGCGTCATGGCGCTGGCCGCCGGCGGTGGGTGGCTCGGCGGGCTCGTGGGCATCGAGGAGGCGACGCCGGTGCCGGCCTGGCTGCCGATGATGATGTTCGCGGTGCTGTTCGGGCTGTCGATGGACTACGAGGTGTTCCTGCTGTCCCGGGTCCGGGAGGAGTACGTGCGGACGCGCGACAACGCCGCCGCCGTCGCCGACGGCCTGGCCAGCACCGCCCGGGTCATCACCGCGGCGGCCGCCATCATGGTCACGGTCTTCGGCGCCTTCGTGCTCGAGGACGCCGTGTTCCTCAAGCTCGCCGGCCTCGGCCTGGCCACCGCCGTGCTCGTCGACGCCACCGTGGTCCGGATGGTGCTCGTCCCGGCGACCATGGAGCTGCTCGGCGACCGCAACTGGTGGCTGCCCCGGTGGCTCGATCGGCTGCTGCCCCGGGTCGACGTCGAGGGCACGGCCGAGGTGCCGGCGCCCGAGCCGTCCGCCCCGCCGGAGCCCGAGCGCGTGCCCGCCGGCATGGCGTAGCCGCGTGCGGTAGCCCCGACGCTGCGAGGACCCCGGCCCGCCCCGTGCGGCGCCGGGGTCCTGGCGTGCCGGGGTGGCGGGGCGCCGGGGATCGTTCGTCGTCAGGCGAGGTCGCCGGCGACGAGCACGAAGACGACGACGAGCACGGCCAGGGCGGCCAGTCCGAGGGCGAGGCCGAGCGACCCGACCAGCGCGGCGCCGACGACCGCCGGGGCGGCCAGGGCCACCGTCCACGTGGGCGGGATGGCGGGGCGCGGGCGGTCGTCCGCCGCCTGCGACCGCCGGCGCGTCGCCGTCGTTCTCACCCGGGTGCGGCGGTGGCGGAGGACGAGCGCCACCAGGACGACGACGGCCGCGATCAGGATGGCGGCCAGCAGCTCGACCGCCGCCCCGACGGCGAGGGCGGCGGCGATCACCGCCGCGGCGGACACCAGCGACGCGAGTCGTCGGGCGCGCCGGCCCTCCGACGCCCGCGGCCCGCCGGCGATGACCTGCGTGGCGTCCTGGTCGTCGGGTCCGCTGGTCCCGGGGCCGGTCGCGCCCCGTGGCGGCGTGCCGGGGCCGGCGGCCGGGCCGTCGGGGATGACCTGCGTGGCGTCCTGGTCGTCGGGTCCGCCGTGGCCCGGGGTCGCCGGGCTCGACGTTCCCGCCGCAGCCGTGCCGGCGGCATCCGGCGTGGCGTCGGTGCCGCCCGGTCGGCCGGAGCGGCCTGCCGTCGTTGCGGCCGGCGGTGCGGCCTGGCCGGCGGTGGTGGCACCGGGAAGGACCCGGGTGGCGTCGGTGCCGCCCGGTCGGCCGGAGCGGCCTGCCGTCGTCGAGGGTGACGGACCGGCGCCGCTGGCGGCCGGTCCTCCCGGCGGGGCCTGCCCGGTGTCCGGGGCGGAGAAGCCAGCGGTGGCCGGGGTCGCCGGCGACGGCCGGTCCGCCGGAGCCGCGGCGTCGAGGGCGGCCAGCAACTGGATCGCCGTCGGGCGGGCCGCCGGGTCGGCGGCGGTCGCCGCCCGCACCGTCGGCTCCAGCCAGCCCGGCAGCCGGGGCGAGCCGCCAGCCGCGGCGCTCCCGGCGCCTCCGCCGATACCGCCGTCCGCAGCACCGCCCCTGGCACCCGGTGCATGCGCCGCGCCCCCGCCGGCGCCGGCTTCGCCGTCCGCGACAGCCCTGTCCCCGCCGGCGGCGTAGGCCATCACCGCCCCCCATGACCACACGTCGCTGGCCGGGGTCGCCTCGCCCCCGCCGGCGGCCAGCCGCTCCGGCGCCATCCACGCCGGCGTCCCGACGGCGGCGCCGCCCTGGGTGACGGGCACCGCCCCGGGGAACCAGGCGATCCCGAAGTCCACGACCCGGGGCCCGTCGGGCCCCAGCACGACGTTGCGGGGCGTGAGGTCGCGGTGCACCACACCCACAGCGTGGATCGCCACCAGCGCCTCAACCAGAGCCCGGGCCAGCGCCCGCAGGGCGCCGTCCGCGAGCGGTCCGTGGCGGGCGACGTGGTCGGCGAGCGTCGGCCCGGCCACGTAGGCCGACGCCAGCCAGGGCCGCGGGGCCTCGGGGTCGGCGTCGAGCAGCGGGGCGACGAACGGGCTGGCGATCCGGCGCAGCGCCGCCACCTCGCGGGCGAACCGGGCCCGCACGGCGGCGTCCGCCGGCAGCGCCGGGTGGAGCAGCTTGACCGCTACCAGGCGGGGCGCGCCGCCCGCCGCCCCGGTGGGATCCTCGGCCAGCCACACCTCGCCCATCCCGCCGCGGCCGAGCGGCTCCACCAGCCGGTAGGGGCCGACCGCCTGGCCGGGACCGGTGCGCTCGCCGCTCGTCACCGCCCCAGCCTGCCGCGCGCACCGGCCCGGGGCGGGCACCCGGGCCGGTGACGAGGGGGATCAGGGGGTGGGCCGGCGGCGAGCAACGACTCGCCGCCCACCCAGCCGCCGGCCCTCAGGCCGCCTCCGCTCGCGCCCGGCGGGACCCGAACGGCGTCTGGGCCTTGGGCTTGACCACGGAGAGCACGGTGGCCAGGCCCAGCACGACGCAGTGGGCGTAGACCGGCCCGGGCATGCCGGTGATCGTGCTCGTGTCGATCGCCCGTTCCATCTCGGGGCCCACGACCAGGACGTCCGTGAGGATCACCGCGACCGTGATCGCCTCCTTGGCCACGACCCACCAGTGGCGGACCAGCCCCCACCGGGTGGTGAGCGACAGCGCCACGCCGGTGGCGGCCGCCCCCAGCCCGAGCGGGACCGACAGGGCGAGCGTGGCCTCGATGACCTCGTAGAAGGCCAGGTCGGCCCGGGACGTGCCGACCACGCCGCAGAAGGCGACGGTGATCGCCAGGCCGAACCAGCCGACCGACGCCAGGATGTGCGTCGTGAGCAGGGCGCGGTGGGCCCGGCGTCCGAGGCGGCGGTGCGCCCGCCCGGTCGGCGGTCCGCCCCGGTGGCGGCCCGAGCCCCGGCGGTGCGGGAGCCGGTGGCGGCCCGAGCCCCGGCGGCCCGAGCCCTGGCGGTGCGGGAGCCGGTGGCGGCCCGAGCCCCGGCGGCCCGGGAGCCGGTGGCGGCGCGGGAGCGGACGGCCTCCCGAGCCTTGGCGGGCCGAGGGGCCCCGATCCCGGTACCGGTCACGTCCGGCGGAGACGGGGGCGTCGGGGTGTCGGTGAGCTCCAGTGCCATGGGGTCAGCGTGACGATCGGCGGCCGCCGTGTCGTCGCCCGGACGGCGCAACCTGGGCCTGCGCCGTCCGGCGTCCTCGACGGCGGGCGGATCGCCCGCGGCTACGACGGCGGGAGTAGACGCCGTCGCCTGACCGGCGGGTCAAGTCGGGGGTAGGGTGCCGGCGAGGACCGAAACGACGCCGACCGAGGGCGTCGACCAGCCGCCGGCAACGGCCCACGGCACGAGCCGCCGCACCGGCCCGGGCCACGAGCCACACGTCGCACGGCACACAGGCACAGGCAAGGGGGAGCCGAGGTGACCGAGATCCACGGGGAGTGCGACCCGCGCTTCGAGGCGGTGCGCACCACGTTCGCCGCCAACTTCGAGCAGGGCCAGGAGTGCGGCGCCAGCGTGGCGGTCACGCTGGACGGCGAGATGGTGGTCGACCTGTGGGCCGGCGACGCCGACGAGAACGGCCGGCCCTGGGAGCGCGACACGATCGTCAACGTCTGGTCGACCACCAAGACGATGGCGGCGACGTGCCTGCTCATCCTGGCCGACCGGGGCGAGGTCGACCTCGACGAGCCGGTGGCGACGTACTGGCCCGAGTTCGCGGCCAAGGGCAAGGAGGTCGTGACGATCGCCCACGTCCTCGGGCACACGGCCGGGCTGCCCGGCTGGGATCCGTCGATCACCCCCGAGGTCCTCTATGACTGGGACCGCTCGACCGCGGTCCTCGCCGACCAGGCCCCGTGGTGGGAGCCCGGCACGAAGTCCGGCTACCACGCTGTCACCCAGGGGCACCTGCTGGGCGAGATCGTGCGCCGGGTGACGGGCCGCACGATCGGCACGTTCTTCCGGGAGGAGGTGGCGGAGCCGCTGGGCGCCGACTTCCACATCGGCCTACCCGAGTCCGAGGAGCCCCGGGTGGGCCGCATGATCCCGCCCGACATCGACATCGGCGCCCTCGGCAGCAACACCGCCAGCGTGGCCGTGCGGGCCCTGACCAGCTGCCCGCTCACGGGCGCCGAGCCCAACACGCGGGGGTGGCGGGCAGCCGAGATCCCGGCGGCCGGTGGGACGGGCAACGCCCGGGCCGTGGCCCGCATCCACTCGGCCCTGGCCAACGGCGGCTCCGTCGACGGCGTGAAGTTGCTGTCGACCGCCGGCGTCGAGCGCATCTTCACCGAGCAGTGCCACGACGTCGACCAGGTGCTGGGCATGAAGGTGCGGTTCGGGACCGGCTTCGGCCTGATGAACGAGACCGTGCCGCTCAGCCCCAACCCCCGGTCCTGCTTCTGGGGCGGGTGGGGCGGCTCGCTGGCCGTCATCGACCTCGACGCCCGGATGTCGGTGGCCTACGTGATGAACCGCATGGCCAGCGGGCTGGTTGGCGACCTCCGGGGCGGCATGCTGGTGGTGGCCGCGTACCAGTCGCTCTGACCACGATCGCCCGAGCCGTCCCGACTCGTTCCGATCCGGTCCCTCGGACCCGGTTTCGGACCCGATCGCCCGACCAAGATCCGCATCCCTGCCCCATGGCGCTGCCCGACCCCCTGCGGGACGCCTACCTCGCCCGGCTCGGGCTCGACCCCGAGCCGCCGTCGGTCGACGCCCTGGTCCGCCTGTTCCGGGCCCACGTCGAGCGGGTGGCCTACGAGACCGTGTGGATCCACGCCGGCGAGCGCTGGGGCATCGACCCCACCGAGGCGGCGGTGCGGATCGCCACCCGGCGCCGGGGCGGCTACTGCTACCACCTGAACGGCGCCTTCTCCGAACTGCTCCGCACCCTCGGGTACGTGGTCGACCGCCACCTCGGCGGCGTCCACGGGCCGGCCGGGCCGGCCGAGGAGGCGCTGGCCAACCACCTGGTCCTCACCGTCCGGGGCCTGCCGTCCGACGACAACCCGGACGGCACCTGGTACGTCGACGTCGGCCTCGGCGACGCCCTTTACGAGCTGCTCCCCCTGCGGGCCGGGACCTGGCGTCAGGGGCCGTTCCGGCTGGCGCTCGCCCCGGACGCCAGCGGCGTCGGTGACTGGCACCTGGCCCACGATCCGGCCGGCAGCTTCCCCGGCATGGCTTGGCGTGCGGCGCCGGTGGAGATGGACGCGTTCGCCGAGCGGCACGCCTGGCTGTCGACGTCCCCGGAGTCGAAGTTCGTCCGGGTCCTGACCGCGCAGCGGCGGGACGCCGACGGCGTCGACATCCTGCGGGGCCTGGTCCTGCGGCGCATCGGCTCGGGGGCGTCCGACTCGGCGGGACCGGAGGCGTCGGCGGCCCCGGCGTCGGCGGGGGCCCGCCCGGCGGAGGCCGTGCTCGCCTCGCCCACCGAGCTGGCCGACGCGCTGGGCGACGTGTTCGGGATCGGCCCGCTGGCGCCGGAGCTCCTGGCGACCCTGTGGGGCCGGGTCCACGCCGCCCACCGGGCCTGGGAGGAGGCGGGCCGGCCGTGAGCGAACGGCGTCCTCACGGGCCGCGCGAGGCTGGCGCGATGCGGTTCGTGATCTACGGCGCGGGCGCCATCGGAGGAGCGATCGGCGGCCGGCTGTTCGAGGCCGGCCACGACGTCACGCTGATCGCCCGGGGCGCCCACGAGCAGGCGCTCCGGGTCCACGGCCTGCGGCTGGCCTCGCCCGCCGGCGTCGCCACCCTGTCCATCCCGGTCGTCAACCACCCGGCCGAGGCCGACCTGCGGCCGGGGGACGTCGTCGTGTTGGCCATGAAGTCCCACGACACGGCGGCGGCCGTGGCCACCCTGGCCGACTGCGCCCCGCCCGACATCGCCGTCGTCTGCGCCCAGAACGGCGTGGAGAACGAGCGGATGGCGCTCCGGTGGTTCCCGGACGTGTACGCCGTCAACGTCGTGTGCCCGGCCTCCCACCTCGAGCCGGGCGTGGTGGCGGCGCACTCGGCGCCGGTCACCGGCATCCTCGACCTCGGCCGCTACCCGTCCGGCGTGGACGACACCGCCCGCGCCCTGGCCACCGCCCTCCAGGGGGCGACGTTCTCGTCCGAGGCCGTCCCGGACATCATGCGGTGGAAGTACCGCAAGCTGATCGTCAACCTCGGCAACGCGGTCGACGCCGTGTGCGGGGCGCTCGGTCCGTCGGGCCGGTTCGACATGTCGGACGAGGGGGTCGCCGAGCTCCTCCGGCGGGTCCAGGCCGAGGGCGAGGCCTGCCTCGCCGCGGCCGGCATCGACGTGGCCTCGCGGGAGGAGGACGCCGAGCGGCGCGGCAACCTGCTCAGCCCCCAGCCCGTGGACGGGGCCGAGCAGACCCGGAGCTCGTCGTGGCAGAGCCTGGCCCGCGGAACCGGCACCGTCGAGAGCGACTACCTCAACGGCGAGATCGTGCTGCTCGGCCGGCTCCACGGGGTGCCGACCCCGGTCAACGACCTGCTGCGGCGGCTGGCCAGGTCGATGGCGGCCGAGGGGCGGGAGCCCGGGTCGATGGCGCCGCACGAGGTGCTGGCCCAGCTCGGAGGCTGAAGGTCGGGGGGTTCCGGAAGGTCGGGGTTCCGGGCGGGCCGGCGGGCCCGGTGCTCGGTCCGGCGCGGGTCGGGCCGTCGGGCGCCGGCGCCGCCGGCCCCGCCGTGGCCGGTGGACTCGCCGGTGCCGTGATGGGCGCCGCCGGTCAGTGGCCGTCGTAGGAGTAGGCGGCGTCCTCCTCCTCGAACGGCCGCCCGTCGAGGCAGTCGACGGTGGTGTGAAAGGCGGCCCACAGCCGCCGCGCCAGGCGCTCCGAGTCGTACTGCGGGGCCCACTCGGCCCCGGCCAGCGAGTCGCTGATGCACAGCACGGCGGCCAGCGCCGCCCGGCGGACGATCCCGATCGCGAAGAGCGCCGCCGCTTCCATCTCCACGCACAGCGCCCCCCGCTCGGCGAAGTGGCGGGCCTCGGCGACGGTCTCGCGGTAGATGGCGTCGATCGTCCAGGTGGGGCCGCGACAGGGGCGCAGCCGGGAGGCGGCGAGGGCGAACTCGAGGCGGTCGCTCAACTCGAGGTCGGCCAGGGCGGGGGTGTCGGCCCGCAGGTAGTGGTGGGAGACGCCCTCGTCCCGGATGGCCTCGTCGGCCACGACCACGTCGCCGACGAGCAGCTCCGGGCGTAGCGAGCCGGCCACCCCGACGGACACGATCTCGCGGGCGCCGAGGGCGATCAGCTCCTCGACCACGACGGCCACCACGGGCGCGCCGATGCCGAACCCGCCGACGACGCCGACCCGTCCGTCGGTGCGGTCGAGGGCGTGTACGGTCTCGGCTGGTCCGCCGACGGGCAGCGGTGTCGTCGACTCCGCATCGAGCACGGCCGCGAACAGCTGCGGTTGGTAGGTGACGATGATCGCCGGAGGTACCGACTCGACCAGGTCGAAGCCTCGGGCTCGCCGGTGAGCCAGGACCGCTTGCGGCGTGACGAAGGCCTCGTGGTCGTGTTTCCCCCCATAGCTAGGAAACACCACGGCCCGAGGATGGCACTTTCCCTGCCTACCAGGCCCGGAAGTCGTTGTGATCGAACATGTGTTCGCCTACGATGGGGCCATGGTGAGCGATGCGGTGACCGACGGGGCGAGCAGGGCGACGAGTGGGTCGAACGGCGGCCGGGCGAGCGGGGTGACGCCCAGCGACGCCGCCGGTAGCGGAGCTGGAGAGTCCATGAGACGAAGTGAGAGGGGCGGAGGTTCGGCGGCCCGGCGGGATGGCGATCACGGCGACCAAAGCGGCCTGGGCGGCGCCGTCAGCCCTGATGTGGGCGGTGGCGACGGCGTCCCGGCACGGGGTGCGCCGGCGCCCGGCGGTGACGATCCGGCGGCGGTGACAGCTGGCGCGGACCGTGGCGTCGTCGTTCCGCTCCGTAGCCGTCGGCCGGGGGAGCGGGTCGGTGCGGCGCGCACGGCCCGGCGCCGGCCCCGACGGGGTGGGCCGATGGGGGCGCGACCGATGGTGCGCCGCGAGCCGCCCGGCGACGGGCTGGGCCGGGCCGGCGGCGGCGTCGCGCTCGAGGTCGAGGTCGCCCTGGGCGAGCTGGCGGCCGGTATCGGGCGGGCCAAATCCGAGATCCGGCGCATGCGGGCTGCGGCCGCCGGGTGGGAAGCGCGCGGCGTCTGGGGGTCGGGGCACCCGTCCATCCCCCGCGACCGGCGGACCTGAGCCGGCGGCCGTCGCCTGCGGGGGAGCGAGGGGGCGCGGTCGGCGTGCGGCAGAGGATGCGGGCCGGTGCGAGGCGGGCGGCGGTCAGCCGCCGCGGCGGCCGCCCGGGCCGCCCCGGCCGGGCCACTCGAGCTCGCAGGCGACGCCGTCGCCGTCGTAGTCCAGCTCGGGCCGGTAGCCGGGCTCGCCCTGCTCGATCGGCGCCGCGCCCTGCCGCCACGCGTCCCAGCAGTCGTCGTAGTGCACCGGCGGCTGGGTGGGCGGGGGAGCCGTCGTCGTGGTCGGCGGCGCGGTGGTCGTCGTAGGCGGGGCGGTCGTCGTGGTGGTCGGCGGGGCGGTGGTGGTCGTGGTCGGGGGCGCGGTCGTCGTGGTGGTGGGCGGTTCCGTGTTCGTCGTCGGCGCCGCGGTGGTCGACGAGCGGGCCTCGCTGGTGTCGGCGCTGGCCGACCCGGCCGACTCCTCGTCGCCGCCCGGCAGCATGAGCGCAGCGACCAGCCCGACGATCAGCAGCGCCACGGCGGCGACGCCGATCAGACGGACCCGGCGGGGGTCGAGGCCGGCCGCCCCCTCGTCCTCTTCGTCGTCTTCGTCGTCGTAGGGGTCGTACTCGTCGTCGCCGGCGAACGGGTCGGCGGGAGCGCCGATCGGCATGACCCCCGGGCCGGTGGCGGGCTCGTCGCCGTAGCCGTCGCCGCCGTCGAGGCCCTCGGGGCCGAGGGCGAACACCGACCGCGACGACGCCGGCGGCCCGATCGGCAGGGGGGCCACCTCGACGGCGGTGGCGTCGTCGGCCGCGAGCTCGGGCTCGGGTCGGGGCGGGGTCGCGCTCCAGGTCCACGCCGGGGGCGGGCCGTCGCCGCCGCCGAGCACGAGCGGCGGCGCCTCGAGCCGCCGCCGGGGATCCTCGCTGGCCCTTGCGTTCGCTTCGCCTGGGGCGGGGCCGGTGGCGGAGCTCCCGTTGCCGGCCGCGGTGGGTCCGGCTCCTGCGGTGGCCCCGGTGGCGGTGGGTCCGGCTCCCGCGGCCGCCCCGGCCGCGGCGACCGAACCGTGCGCCACCTCGCCGGCCGCCGGCTCGTCCCGGTGGCCTGGCCGTCGGATCGTCGGCCCGGACGTGTCCGCCGCGCCGGCCGCGGCACCCGGCGCCGGCGTGGACGCGGCCGGCGGGTCATCGGGGGCTCCGGTGCCGGGGGCCGCGCCGCCCCGCGCTGCGCCGTTGAGCGGCGGCGCGGCGGGTGCCGGGACGGTGCGCGTCGGTCGCCCGTGCGGCGGGGCGGCACGGCCGTTGGGGGGCGGCGCGGCGGGCGGACGATCGTCCCGGTGCGCCGGACCCTGCGGCGGCCGGTCGGACGCGTTGGTCCGGTTGCTGTCGGTACCGGGCGGCGCCGGCCTGCGGGCCGCTTCGTAGAGCGGCACCGCGTTGTGCACCCGGTCGTTGCTGGGCGCGGGCTGCGTGTCGGCGGCTCGGGACTGCGTCAACGCCGCCGGCGGGTCGTGGGGCGGCTCGGGCGGGCCCGCGGCCGGGGGCGTCGGTCCCGCGGCCGGCGGGGGCGGGGCGGGCGTCGTGTCCGACGGTCCGGGCGCGGCGGGCGCGGGCGGGCCCGGGGCCGGGGGACGGGGCGACGCCGCCACGCCCGGGATCGGGTTGGGTGGCGGGCCGCCGGCGGCGGGCTGGAAGACCACGAACGGCGGCACGCGGGCCGGGCGCAGCGGGGGCGGGACGGCCGGCTGCGCCGCCGAGCCCAGCGCCGCCGCCTCGTGGGGCTCGACCGGCGGGCCGAGGGGCGGCAACCAGATGTCGGCGACGCCCAGCTCGTCGCCGTTGGTGGAGGTGCCGGGGGCGCTGCGGTCGGGGCCGCCGGGCGGCGCGCCCCGCGACGGCTGGGGCACGGGCCGGGGAGGCGGCTCGCCGACGCGCCGAGCGGCGGTGTCGCGGCCGTCGCTGGTGCTGCGCCTGTCTCGCTGTCCCACGTCGCCGCCTGTGCCTACCCTGCCCGTATCGCTGGGGAGGCGCCCGTCGCTGCCACACGACGACCGCATCGCTCACGTCCGCCTGCCCCAGACCGGGTAGACGATACCTGCCACATTCCGCATGTCACCCATCAGCTGCCGCTGGGGGCGATGCCGAGACGAGGAGACGACAGTGCTGCTGAAGGCCTGTCTCAACGGTGGGCGCCAGCTCGACGACCACCCCCGCTGCCCGATCACCCCGGGCGAGCTCGCCGCCGACGGGGCGGCGGCCCTGGCCGCAGGCGCCGAGGCGCTGCACGTGCACCCCCGCAACGAGGAGGGGTACGAGAGCCTGGCGCCCCACGATGTGGGCGCCACGGTCGAGGCGATGCGCGAGATCGTCGAGGCCCCCATCGGCGTCACGACCGGCGCCTGGATCGTGCCCGACCCCGAGGAGCGCCTCCGCGCCGTCGAGTCGTGGACGGTGCTTCCGGACTTCGCCTCGGTGAACTTCGACGAGCCGGGAGCGGCCAAGCTGGCCACGGCGCTGCTGGAGCGCGGCGTGGCCGTCGAGGCCGGGCTGCCCGGCGCCGGCGCGGCGGGCGCACTGGCGGCGAGCGGGCTGGCCGACCGGCTCGTGCGCATCCTGCTCGAGCTGGACGACGAGACGATCGAGGCGGCGCTGGCCACGCTCGACGAGCTGGAGCGGGCGCTCGCCGGCGTGGCGCCGGACGCCCCGCGGCTGCTGCACGGCCGGGGCGACACGACGTGGGACCTGTTGGGCGAGGCGGCCCGGCGGGAGCACGATGCCCGCATCGGGATCGAGGACACGGTCAAGCTGCCGGACGGGTCGCGGGCCCACGACAACGCCGAGCTCGTTCGGACCGCGGTGGCGCACTACCGGGCCGCCGGGCTCGAGGCCCGGTGACCCGGTAGCGCCGGCCGCCAGGCCCCAGCCCCCGGCGACATCTCTCTCCCCTTCCGCCCGGCCCGACCACGTCCGGCGCCGTCCTCTCCTCGGCTCCGGCGGACCTGCCCGCCCCGGGCACCCCGCTCGGGCTCGCCCCGGGGCGACCCGCGGCTGCCGGGCGTGCTCGTGGCGCTCCATCCGGCGACCCCGTCGGCGCCCGGAGCGCCCGCGTGGCCGGCGTCACCACAGCCGGCTGTGCGCCGCGCCCGCCCGGCATGCCCACCCGGCCGCGGCCCACGGCGAGCGCACCCAACGAACCTGCGCGGCCCACGCCCCGCTGGCCCGCATCCCGCCGGCTCCGCCCGCGCTCCGGCTTCGGCGAGTGCCAGGCCCGGCGCTGGCCCGGCGAACCTGCGCGGCCTACGCCCCGCTGGCCCGCATCCCGCCGGCTCCGCCCGCGCTCCGGCTTCGGCGAGTGCCAGGCCCGGCGCTGGCCCGGCGAACCTGCGCGGCCTACGCCCCGCTGGCCCGCATCCCGCCGGCCCCGCCCGCGCTTCGGCGAGTGCCAGGCCCGGCGCTGGCCCGGCGAACCTGCGCGGCCTACGCCCCGCTGGCCCGCATCCCGCCGGCTCCGCCCGCGCTTCGGCGAGTGCCAGGCCCGGCGCTGGCCCCCGGCGAACCAGCGGGCCCCGGCCCTGCGTCGGCCGGCGGTTCCGGCCGGCGGTGGCCTGCCGGTGAGCCGGCCCGGGCGAGCCGGCCGGGTTCTGCCTCCCGGTCGGCAGTTGGCTCCGCAGATGTGACCGGCGTTGGCTTGCCAGGGTGAGCCGGCCCCGGCGAACGCCCAGGCCCCGGTGCCGGCGCCTTCGGTGCCGGCCCTCCGGCCCCTCCCGGTTCCGACCCCGGCGGCGAGCCGGGCCGGGCGGGCCAGCCGGCCCCCGGTCCGGGGCCGCCTGCGGCGGCCAGGCACCGCTCAGGCCAGCGCCCGGGCGTTCAGGCTCTCGAGGCGGTGGCAGGCGTCGAGGTACTCGTCGACGAGTCGCTGGACGACGTCGGCCGCCCGCTCGATCCGGTTCATCTGCCCGACGACCTGGCCGACGGGGTTGAAGTTCACATCCTTGGCCGCCTCGGGGTACCGGTGCCCCCGCTGCACGGCGTCGAGCGCCACCATCATCTGCAGCGGCATCGGCAGCGGGTCGGGCGTGTCGGGTCGCTCCCACGCTTCGGTCCAGTCGTTGCGCAACATGCGGCACGGCTTGCCGGTGAACGACCGCGACCGCACGGTGTCGTGGCTGGTCGCCTCGAGGTAGGTCTGCATCTGGGCGGGCGGCACGTCGGCCTCCTCGACCGTGAGCCACAGCGAGCCCGTCCAGGCGCCGGCCGCCCCCATGGCCAGCGCGGCGGCCACCTGCCGCCCCGACCCGATGCCGCCGGCCGCCAGCACCGGCAGCGGCGCCACGGCGTCGATCACCTGGGGCCACAGCACCATCGAGGCCACCTCGCCGCAGTGGCCGCCGCCCTCGGTCCCCTGGCAGACCACGAAGTCGAGCCCGGCGTCCTTGTGCTTGAGGGCGTGGCGCACCGACCCGCACAGCGCGCCGACCAGGCGCCCGGTGGACTGGATCTCGGACACGACATCGGCCGGCGGCGTCCCCAGCGCGTTGGCGACGAGCCGGGCCTTGTCGTGGCGCAGGATCGCCTCGACCTGGGGCCCGGCGGTGGCGGCCGTCCAGCCCAGCAGCTCGTGGTGCTTCTCCTCGGGCGGCACCTCGGGGACCCCGTGCTCGGCCAGGATCCGGGCGCCGAACTCCCGGTGGTCGGCCGGGATGTGCTTGGCCAGCTCGGCCTCCAGCTGCTCGGGGGTCAGGTCGAGATCCATGCCCTCGTACTTGCTGGGGATCACGATGTCGACGCCGTAGGGGAGGTCGCCGACGTGGTCGTCGAGCCAGGCCAGCTCGACCTCGAGCTGGTCGGGATCGAAGCCCACGGCGCCGAGCACGCCGAGCCCACCGGCCTTGGTCACGGCGGCGACGACGTCGCGGCAGTGGCTGAAGGCGAAGATCGGGAACTCGATGCCGAGCCGGTCGCAGATCTCAGTGCGCATCACCCCAGTCCATCAAACGATCGTTGGGGACGCCAGCCGGTCGCATCCAAGCTGGGCGGCCGGCCCGTTGACGGCGCCCCCTCCCCGGTACCGTCACCGCATGCTGTTCAAGCAGCGGATGTGGGCGGGGCTGGCCGACGGGACGGTCACGGTCACGTTCCGTCGCTGGCGCCGCCCCTAGGCGAGGCCGGGCGGCCGGTACCGCACGCCGGCCGGCGTCCTCGCGGTCGACGCCGTCACCACGGTCGGCGCCGCCGACATCACCAACGCGACGCGTGGCGAGCCGGCTACGCCGACCGGGCGAGCCTGCTGGCCGAGCTCGACCGCCACGAGGGCCAGCTCTACCGCATCGACGTCCACCACGCCGGCGCCGACCCCCGCGTCGCCCTCCGGGCCGCCGCCGACCTGTCACCCGACGACGACGAGCGCATCGCCGCCCGCCTCGCCCGCCTGGACCGGGCCAGCGGGCGCGGCCCGTGGACCCGGCAGGTGCTGGCCCTGGTGGCCGCGCGCCCGGCGGTCCGGGCGGCGGACCTGGCCGCCTCGCTCGGGCGGGACACGCCGTCGTTCAAGCGCGACGTGCGCAAGCTCAAGGAGCTGGGCCTGACCGAGAGCCTGGAGGTCGGCTACCGCCTCTCGCCCCGGGGCGAGGCGGTGTTGGCCCGACTCGGCGCCCGGCCCGACTGAGCCCGGCCCGGTGCGACGCTCGGCGCCTCGGACTCCGGCCCGTCGGGCCCGACTGAGCCCCGGTGCGACGCTCGGCTCGCCTGATCAGCCGAACATCGCCAGCCACTCGTCGGCTGTCTTGGGCTTGAACACGTAGTTCCAGCGCCGGGTCTCGCCCATGGTGGCGGACGGCTCGGCCGAGTAGAGGTGCCCGGGGTACAGCACGGCGTCGTCGGGCACCTTGGCCAACTTCTGGGTCAGGCTCTCGTACAGCTGGGCGGGGTCGCCGCCGGGCAGGTCGGTCCGCCCACAGCCTTCGAGGAACAGCGTGTCGCCCGACACGAGGTAGCGGCCGTCGACGAGGAAGCACTGGCTGCCCGGCGTGTGGCCGGGCGTGTGGATCAGCTCGACGTTCACCGCCCCGACCGACACGACGTCGCCGCTGCGGTGGTCGACGAGGTCGGACCGGTCGACGCCCGTGACCCGCTTGACCCACTCGGCCTCGTCCGCCTGCACGTGGACCGGCACCGACTGCCGCATCAGCAGCTCCCGCAGGCCGCTGATCTGGTAGCCCATCATGTCGCCGCCCACGTGATCGGGGTGGTAATGGGTGACCAGCGCCCCGGTGACCCGCATGTCGTCGGCGGCGGCCACGTCGAGCACCCCGCGCACGTCGTAGGCGGGGTCGACGACCAGCGCCTCGCCCGTCTCGCGGTCGCCGATCAGGTAAACGAAGTTGACCATCTGACGGGCGATCGGGTCGGTCTTGGCGATGTCGCGCCCGGCGAGGAGCTGACGGAAGTACAGGCGGTCCTCGGTCGTCACACCGGCGAGGCTACCGGGGCGACCGGTCGGAAGCCCGAGGCGGCGCCCGCCCGGGGAACGCCGACGGAACGCCAGCCGCACGCCAGCGGAGCGCCAGCGGAACGCTGCCCGTGCGCCAGGCGAACGCCGACCGGACACGAGCCGAACGCCGACCGCCCTCCCGCCAGCGGAACGCCGACGGAACGCCAGCCGCACGCCAGCGGAGCGCCAGCGGAACGCTGCCCGTGCGCCAGGCGAACGCCGACCGCATGCCAGCCGAACCCCGCCGCGAGACCGGCGCCGAGGCGCTAGAAACACCGCTGGGCACCGCCCGGCACGGCCCGCGGCCGTCCGGATTCTCGATGCGGCCGGGTGGACGGGCCGCGTGAGCAGGTGCCCACGCAAGGTGGCGGCGGATGGTTAGGTACGGGGTGTGAGCGAGGAATCGAGCCTCGAGGCCCTCGACCCCACGGGCCTCGAGGCGGTCAGTCTCGATGTGGGGGGCGTCCTGGTCGTCCCCGACCAGGACCTGTTGGCCGATGCGCTCGGCCGGGCGGGTATCGCGTTCGACCGCACCCGGTTCACCGAGGGGCACTACCGCGCCATGGCCGAGGTGGACCGGTGCATGTCGACGCCCGAGGTGTTCACCGACTACCACCGCGGCTTCCTGCGGGCGATCGGCACCCCCGACGACCAGCTCGAGTCCGGAGCTGCGGTGCTGGAGTCGGTGCTGACCCCGATGGTCTGGTACCAGCGCATCCCCGGGGCGGTGGAGGCGGGGCGGCGGCTGGCGGCCGCCGGCGTCCGGCTCGGTGTGACCAGCAACGCCGACGGGCGGGTCGAGCGGCTGTTGCGGGAGCACGGCGTGGCCCAGGTGGGCGAGGGGCCCGGCGTCCCCGTCGAGGTCGTCACCGACTCGGGCGTGCTGGGCGCCCACAAGCCCGACCCGTCGATGTTCCTCGCCACCGCGGCCGGGCTCGACCTGCCGCCCGAGCGCATCTGCCACATCGGCGACAGCGCCTACTACGACGCCGAGGGGGCGGCGGCGGTCGGCATGGTGGCCGTGCACGTCGATCCGCTCGGGCTGTGCTCGGGGCGCCACCTGCACGCTCGCTCCCTGGCCGAGCTGGCGGACCGGTTGGTGCCCCGGGACGACACCGGCTGAGCGCCGGCGCCCCCTGGCCGGGCCGCCGTTCGGCGGACGCCGTCGGCTGAGCGCCAGCGACCCCCGATCGCGTCGCCGACCGGCGAGCCGACCGAGGACACGACCGAGGAGGACACGACCGAGGTCGACCGGGACCGATCGCCCGCCGATTGATCCCCGCCAGCCGGCCGCCTACGGTCCCGGCCCGCGGGGGAGGAGGTACTCGGACGTTGACCAGCGTGGATCGCGACCACATCGTCGCCGCCCTGGACGAGGTCTGGGACGCGCTGGTGTCCCTGGCCGGCGAGCTGGACTACGACGACTGGGAGCGCCCGACGGCGTGCCCAGGATGGACGGTGCGCGACCAGTTCAGCCACGTGCTGGGCACCGAGGCCATGCTGCTGGGACGGGAGCGGCCGGCCGTCGAGCTGCCGCCCGACCTGCCGCACGTGCGCAACGACATCGGGCGGCTCAACGAGCTGTGGGTCCAGGCCTACCGGACCCGGTCGGTCGCCGAGCTGGTGGCCGACCTGGGCGAGATCATCCTGGCCCGCCGGGTCGACCTGGCCAACATGGACCAGGAGGCCTTCGACGCCGAGTCCTGGACCCCGGCCGGGCAGGACACCTACGGCCGGTTCATGCAGATCCGGGTCATGGACCAGTGGTTCCACGAGCAGGACGTCCGCGAGGCCGTCGGCCGGCGGGACCACCTCGACGGCCTGGCGCCGGAGGTCGCCCTCGACGAGGTGACGCTGGCGCTCGGCTACATCGTCGGCAAGAAGGCGGACGCGCCGGCCGGGTCGTCGGTCAGCTTCCGGCTCACCGGGTCGCTGACCCGCCGCATCGACGTCGAGGTGACCGACCGCGCCCGGGTGGTCGAGGAGGTCGCCAACCCCACGGTCACGCTGAGCATCCCGGCGGAGCGGTTCTTTCGCATCGCCGGCGGCCGACTCGGCGACCGCGATCCGGTCGACACGTCGATCGGGATCGAGGGGGACCGTGAGCTGGGGGAACGCGTTCTGCGCCAACTCCCGTTCACGCTCTGAGCGCGCATCTCGACGCTCTTAGCGTTCTTTCGTGGAATGGGCCGGCGGAGGGCCGAGCCGTATCCTGCTGACGGTGCGTTTCTCCGATCGCTTCAAGCAGGCCGCCGAGGCCGCCCGTACGGCGCTGCAGAGCCCCGACGTGGCTCTGCTCGGCGAGGCCAGCGCGATCCGTGGCCGCCAGATCCTGGCCGACGACCCGCGCGACGTCGACGTCGCCCGCCGGGTCCGCGAGTTGGGCGCCCCCGACCCGTACTCGCTGATCACCCACGACGAGGTGGTGGCCCTCACCGGCATCCCGGTGGGCGGCCCGACGCTGACGTGGGCCGACGACGACATCGGCGTCCGCTTCGACGCCGAGGACGGCCGCGGCCAGGTGTGGTCGTTCGGCGTGCACGCCGGTCACGCCGTCGAGCCCGGGGCGCCGTTCGACCCGGTCAGCTGGTACGAGTGGATGGTCGCCCTGCTCGACCGGGCCACCCCGGTCCCGGGCCTGGGCGACGCCGCCGTCTACCAGTCCGGGCTGTTGTACGTGCGCGGCGAGGGGCGGGCGTTCTACGTGCTGGTCGAGGCGCCCGAGCGCTCGCCGTCCGAGCAGTGGGCGGCCGCCATCGCCCGCCGCGTGCTCGAGCGGTTCGCCAGCGGCGAGGCCCGGTAGGTCCCCGACGGCGGCAAGCACGGGGAGCGGCAGCCGGCGGTCGCGGCCCGCAGGCCGGCAGACGCGGTGGCCGGGAGTCCGACGGTCGCGGCCCGCAGGCCAGGCCGGCAGACCCGTGGCTCGCAGGCCGGCAGACGCGGTGGCCGGGAGTCCGACGGGCCATGGCCCGGCGTGTTCCGGTCGCCCGGCCGTGAGCCCGGCATCCCGGTAGCGTCGGGGCCGTGGACGGCCCCACCCCCGCGCCGGCGTCCGACGGCCTCCTGGCCGCGGGGACGGCCCCGGGCCGGTGGGTGCTGGCCGCCACCGTCGTCGGCTCGGGCATGGCGTTCCTCGACGCCACGGTCGTCAACGTCGCCCTCCCGCACATCGGCGAGGACCTCGACGCCTACGTCGCCGGGCTCCAGTGGGTGCTCAACGGCTACCTGGTGGTGCTCTCGGCGCTGATCCTGCTGGGCGGGTCGCTGGGCGACCGGATCGGCCGGCGGCGCACCTTCCAGCTCGGCGTCGTCGTCTTCGCCCTGGCGTCGGCCGCCTGCGCGCTCGCCCCCAGCGTCCCGGTGCTGGTGCTGGGCCGGGTCGTCCAGGGCGTGGGCGGGGCCCTGCTCACGCCTGGCAGCCTGGCCATCCTGGAGGCGAGCTTCCGCCGGGACGACCGGTCGCGCATGATCGGCGCCTGGTCCGGGCTGGCCGGCGTCGCCTCGGCCGTCGGCCCGTTCGCCGGGGGTTGGCTGGTCGACGCCCTCACGTGGCGGGCCATCTTCCTGCTCAACCTGCCGCTGGCTGCGTTCGTCGTGCTGGTGGCCGCCCGGCACGTCCCCGAGACCCGCAACCCCGAGCAGGCCGGCCGGCTCGACGTGCCCGGCGCCCTGCTCATCGCGGCTGCGCTCGGGGCGCTGAGCTGGAGCCTGATCGCCGCCGGCGATCGGGGCTGGACCGACCCCGCCGTGGTCGTCCCGCTCGTCGCCGGCCTGGGGGCGGCCGTCGCCCTGGTGGTGGTCGAGCGCCGGCGGCCCGACCCGCTGGTGCCGCCCGAGCTGTTCACGATCCGCCAGTTCCAGGGCGCCAACCTGGTGACGATCGTCGTCTACGCCGCGCTGGGCGGCGTGTTCTTTCTGCTGGTCGTGCAGCTGCAGGAGGTGCTCGGCTACTCGGCCGTCGAGGCCGGCGCCGCCACCTTGCCGATCACGCTGCTCATGCTGGCGTTCTCGGCCCAGTCCGGGCAGCTGGCCCAGCGCATCGGGCCCCGGGCCCAGATGACCGTCGGGCCGCTGGTCGTGGCGGTCGGGATGCTGCTGCTCACGCAGGTCGACGCCGGCTCCGGCTACCTGACCACCGTGCTGCCCGCCGTGGTCGTCGTCGGCCTCGGGCTGACCACCACCGTCGCCCCGCTGACCTCGACCGCCCTGGCCGCCGTCGACGACCGCTACGCCGGGGTGGCCTCGGGAGTCAACACGACGGTGTCGCGGGCCGCCCAGCTGGCGGCTGTGGCCGCCCTGCCGCTCGCCGTCGGTCTGACCGGCGACGCCTACCAGGACCCGGTCCGCCTGTCCGACGGGTTCTCGCAGGCGATGGTCATCACCGCCGTGCTGGCGGCCAGCGGCGGGGTGCTGGCGTTCGCGCTGATCCGCAACCCGGCGCGGGAGCCGGCGGCGGCGCCCGAGCCGGCCCCGAACGTCGTCGGGCGGCGCGAGCGGCCGGGCTTCTTCTGCGGCGTCGAGGGGCCGCGGCTCGACACCTGCCCGAGCGGGGGCGAGCGGGTGGCCTGAGGGGGGCGGGCGCCGGGGGGACCGCACGGCCCCCGGAGGTCAGCAGGACGTGACCAGCGCGTCCCGGTTGAACAGCAGCTGGTACCAGAGCTGGGCCCGGGTGGGGTCGGTGGGGCGGAGCCGGGCCACGGTGACCAGCCCGTCGCCGGTGGTCCCCACCGCGTCGAGGCTGACGAGCTCGCTCCATGGCTGGTTCGTCTGCACGCTGTGGCCCTCGGTGACGAGGCGCTCGAGCGCCTCGGCGTTGGCCTGGGCCGCGTCGGCGGACTCGTGGGCCAGGGCGATCAGGATCACCGGCCCGTCCTCGTCGGCCACGCCGGTCCCCACGGCGGCGGTCGGCTGGGGCAGCGCCTGCGCGCAGGCCGCCTGCCGGGCCTCCGGCGGCGCGCCCGCGCCGGCGGGGCCGGCCCCGTCGCCGCCGCCGGCGAGGAGCATGGCCGCGTACGCCGACTCTTCGTCGAGGGCGGTGGCCACGCCGGCCAGCGCCGGATCGTCCGCCAGCGTCGGGGCGTCGCCGCCAGTGAGCGCCTGGGTCACAGCGGCCGAGTCGTCCGGCGAGCGGGTGACGGTCAGGCGGCCGTCCGGCAGGGTGAACCAGAGGGCCTCGCCGAAGCGGCGGGCCGGTGACGCCTCCTGCGGGCTCATCTCGTAGGCGTCGCCCTCGCCGGCCCGCCAGGTCCCGTCCTCGGCCTCGCCGAGGGCGTCCGAGAGCCGGCTCTCGTCGAACCCGCCCTCCATCACGGTCACGTAGGCGGGTGGCGTCTGCCGCTCGACGAAGCGCTCGATGTCGAGGATGCTCCAGCCCACCTCGTCGGCGAACGCGGTGACGTCGGGGTTCATGTGGTTCGACGCCTCGGGCGGGACGGCGTAGGCGACCGGGTCCCCGGACCCCCTCACATTGCCGAGGACGCCCTGCAGATAGGTCCGCACCGCCTCCTCGTCGGCCGGGTCGTCCGGGGGCGTCACGCCGGCGATCTCGGCCGCCCGGGCGAGGTCGCCCCAGGCGATCTGGGTCGGGTCCTGGCTCTCCGCAGCGGGCAGGGCGGCGAGGGAGCCGGCGATCGTGGCCAGGCCGTCGTCGCCGCCACCCTCGCCCGCGCCGGCGAGGATGCTCCCGTCGCCGTCATCGTCGTCCCCGCCACAGGCGGCCCCGGCGAGCGCCAGGAGCGAGACGACGACGGCGAGGACACGACGGCGACGGCTACGCATGGCCGGGCACGCTAGATGACCGCCCGCCCCCGACGCCCGTCACCCCCGGGGCCGGTCAGCGGGCCGTGAGGGTGAGGGGGAGGGCGGTGAGGCGGCGGATCACGAGGCTGCGGTGGTGGCGCACCGGCGGGGCGGCGGGGTCGACGGCGAAGGCCGAGGTGCGGGCGAGCAGGCGCTCGATGGCCACGCGAGCCTCGGTCCGGGCCAGCGGGGCGCCGACGCACAGGTGGATCCCCCAGCCGAACCCCACGTGCTGGCGGGGGTTGGGCCGGTCGAGGTCGATGTCGTCCGGCTGCGGGAACCCGCCGCCGTCGCGGTTGCCGGCGGGCCAGACGAGCACGACGGTGGAGCCGGCGGGGAGGCGGACGCCGCCGACCTCGGTGTCGGTCGTGACGCGGCGGTAGTGGCCCCGGAACGGCGGGTCGATGCGGCACGCCTCCTCCACGAAGGTGGGGACGAGCTCGGGCCGGCGCCGGAGCCGGTCCTGCAGGTCGGACCGCTCGGCCAGGATGCGGACCCCCGTGCCCAAGAGGCTGGTGGTCGACTCGCCGCCGGCTGACACGATCATGAACAGGATGGCCAGGGCCTCGGTGTCGCTCAGCTCGCCGTCGGCGACCGCCCGCACGCAGACGCCGATGAGCGAGGCCGGATCGTGGGGTGCGCCGCCCTGGGCGGCGGTGTAGGCCTCGACGACGGGGCCGACGTCGACCATCGCCGGGCCGAGCCGCTCGCGCTGCTCCGGCGAGGCGAAGCCGCCGATGGCCTCGACGGCCGCGTAGCCCTGCTCCTTGAGCCGGGGCGCCATCTCGTCGGGCAGGCCGAGGAGCCGGGCGACGACGACCATCGGGAGCGGCTCGGCGAGCTGCCCCATCCACTCGATCCGCCCGGTGGGCAACGCGGCGTCGAGCACCCCGTCGACGAGCTGGCGGAAGTCCGGCTCGAGGCGCCGGGCTGCCCCGGCCGACAGGCACCGCCCGACGACCCGCCGCTGGCGGGTGTGGTCGGGCGGGTCGGCGGTGGCGAGCACGGCGGCGCCGGACCCGGCCAGGTCGAGGTCGCCGCCCCGCTCGCCCGTGGGCCCCACCAACCCCGGGGACCGGCCGTCGGCGCGGTGGTGGAGGAACTCGGCGACCGTGCTCGAGTACACGGCCGGGTCGGCGACGACCGACCGGATGAGGTCCAGGCGGGTGACGAGGAACGTCCCCGTGCCGGGGATCTCGTGCACCGGCTCCTCGGCCCGGAGCCGGGCGAGGTAGGGATGCGGGTCCTCGACCACGGCCGGATCGAACAGCGGGTCGGTGGCCGGGTCGGTCGTCGTCACCATCGTTCCCCCTCGGTTCCCCTCGGATCCCCACCCGACTTTTCGTGTAAGACACGATAAATCACGGACGACAACGCGAACAGCTCGGTGCGCCGTCCTACGATGAGCGGCCGATGCCCGTGCGACGTGGTCGCCCGGCGACCGTGAGCCGGGACCAGGTCGTCGACGCCGCCCTCCGGGTCGCCCGCGAGGTCGGCCTCGACCGCCTGACGATGAGCCGGGTCGCCGCCGAGCTCGGGGTGGCCCAGATGACCGTGTACCACCACGTCGGCAGCCGGGCCGAGCTCGGCGGGCTCGTGGTGGAGCGGCTGCTCGACGGCGTGGTCGTCCCCGAGCCCGACGGGGAGCCGTGGGACGTGCAGCTCAAGGCGCTCCAGGCGAGCGTGCGCCGGCAGCTGGGCAGCGTCGGCGGCGTGACCGCGGGCCTCAAGGTCGACCTCGACGCCGCGTCGGGCCGGCTCGCCGACGCCGTGCTCGCCATCCTCGCCCGCGCCGGCTTCGACGAGCACACGGCCCGGCTGGCGTTCGGCGCCCTGTTCACCTACATGCTCGGGCAGCTCGACGTGGACGTGGCCGCCCGCCCGGATCGGCCGGCAGACGATCGCACCGCCGAGCTCGGCCGCCAGTTCAGCACCCGGCGGCTCGACGCCGACGACGTCTTCGACTTCGGCTTCGACCTGCTCCTCGCCGGCCTCCGCCAGCTGCTCCCGCCGGCGGAGCCGGTTGACGGCGGCGGCCGGGGCGGCGCGGGGTAGGCCGATGGCCGTGCCCCGGTTCCAGCTGGAGGACCCCGAGGGGCGACGTCCGGGAGCTCGCCGCCATCCTGGCCGGCCTCCACGGCGCGCCCTCGTAGGGTCGGCGGAGTCAGCGGACGCCGTAGCGCAGGTAGACGACCCCGTTGGCGAACCGCATCTCGTCGATGAGCTCGAGCTCGAGCCGTTGGTCGGTGGGCAGGGCCGGGTTGCGGCCGCCGAGGGCGACCGGCCACACGAGCAGGCCCACCTCGTCGACCAGCCCGGCGGCGAGGGCCTGGGCGGCCAGGTGCGGGCCGCCGACCAGCAGGTCGCGCTCGGCGACCGCCTTCTGGAGCCGCACCGCCTCGGGGTCGAATCGGCGCTCGAGCCGGGTCCGGGCGGTGGACGGCGCGTCCAGCGTCGTCGAATAGACGACCTTGTCGGCCGCCTGCCAGACCCGGGCGTACTCGGCGGTGAGCTCCGACGCCGCGGCCAGGGTGGGGTCGGTCTCCCACAAGGCCAGCGTCTCGTACATGCGCCGGCCGTAGAGGTACGTGCCGGCCGACGCCATGAGCGCCGTGGTGAACACGAACACGTCGTCGTCGGGCGGCGCCCAGTCGAAGCGGCCGGCGGCGTCCTCGGTGCAGCCGTCGAGCGACACGTTCGTTGCATAGACGAGCTTGGCCACGGCTCTCCTCGGGCTCGACGGGCCGAACGGGCTGAAGCGGCCGAAGCCGGCCGCCCGGCCGAAAACGGGCGATGACCAGGCCAGGGCCTGGTCATCGGAGGGTGGTCGGGACCGGCGTCGATCCGGTGACCTTCCGCTTTTCAGGCGGACGCTCTGCCAACTGAGCTACCCGACCGCAGGGAGCCTCCGCCCGAGGGAGGAGGTGGCGGTCCCGACGGGATTTGAACCCGCGGCCTCCGGCTTGACAGGCCGGCGTGCACTCCAAACTGCACCACGGGACCTCGCAACGATTCTCTCTCTTTTTCGGCACCCCCAACGGGATTCGAACCCGTGTTACCGCCTTGAAAGGGCGGCGTCCTAGGCCACTGGACGATGGGGGCTCGACTCCCCTCGGGAGCGTCGGCTCACACTAGCAGCCCGTGGGCTCCCGCCAAATCGCACGAACGCCTAGGCTTCCGCGCTGATGAGGTCGACTGGGGTCAGGGCCAGGGGTCTGCTCGCCGCACTGGCGCTGCTCGGCGCAGCCGGCGCCGGCTGCAGCACGGACGCCGCCTCGTCGACGCCCAGCAGCAGCGTCGCCCCCCACGACATCCCGACCTGCGCCGAGACCTACCGGGAGGGCATGGAGGTGACCCGGGCCGACTTCGGCGTGGCCTGCGTCACCGACACGGGCCGACTCGTCACGCCCCGGCCCATCCGCATCGAGTGCGAGGACGACCGCCAGCTGCTGTGGAACGAGTTCGGCTGGGGCTTCCTGGGCGAGCCGATGACCCCCACGCCCGAGGACGCGGTGTCGAAGATCCCGCAGGACGCGCTGGAGGACTGCCTGGCCGGCCCGGGCTCCGGCGGCGGCGCCGCCCCCTGACCCGGCAGCCCTCGCCCGGGCCCCGACACCCCAGGCCCCCCACGAGCGGCCCCGGAGCGGCGCCCCGACGAGACCGGTCAGGGCGGCTGGGCCGGTCAGGGCGGCTGGGCCAGTCAGGGCCGCGCCTGGTCGGCCGACGGCGGCGGCAGGTCGGCGCTCAGCGCGTCCACCACCTGCGACAGCACCCAGCCGAGGTACTCGTACACCGCGTACGCCGGGGCGTCGGGGTCGCTCTCGTCGAGCTCGCGGGGCTCCTCGTCGACGTCGAGGCGCGTGCCGAGCACGAGCCGCAGTGCGTTGAGCGTGCTCATCCACGCCGTCATCTCGGACTCGTCGAGCGTGCCGCCGTCCAGCGTGCGCTCCACCACGTCGAGCGCCGCGAGCCGGTGCTCGAGCAGCTCGTCGCGGGTCAGGACCTGGTAGCCGGCGTTGCGTTCGGGGTCGTCGGGGTAGGCGGGCGGGAACAGCCGCTGCACGCTCGGGTCGTCGGTCGAGGTCAGCAGCTGCTCGCGCATCTGCGACACGAGCTGGCCCATGATCGCCCGCTCGTTCGGGCGCAGCTTGATCTGGTACTGGCCCGGGCCCCGGCGCCGGACCCGGTCGCGGGTGAACACAGGGGACCTTCCTAGTCTTGCTGCATCGTGGCCCACAGGCCGTGCTCGTGCAGGCGGAAGACGTCGAGCTCGGCCTTCTCGCGGGTGCCGCTCGAGACCACGGCCCGGCCCTCGTAGTGCACCTGCAGCATTAGCTTCTCGGCCACCTCGAGCGGGTACCCGAACAGCTTCTGCAGCACGTACGTCACGTACGACATGAGGTTGATCGGGTCGTTCCAGACGATCACGACCCACGGTCGATCGGGATCGACGTCGGCATCGTCGACCGGCTGATCGACTTCGGACGGCGCGACGAGCGGTCCGGACAGGGGCATCGCCCCCATTCTCGCACGCCCGACCGGATTTCTCGACGCCCGCGGGCGACACGGCGCCCGACGAGCGGCCTCAGGACGAGAGGGCCTGGGCCGCCACGGCCGCCGACGGCGCCGACCGGGCGGCGTCCTCCGGCCCGGCCGGCACCGGGGCCGACAGCGCCAGGTGCACCCGCACCACCGCCACCCACAGGACCGCGGCCCCGAGGACGTGGAACCCGACCAGCAGGGCCGGCACCCCGTTGAAGTACTGCAGGTAGCCGATCGCCCCCTGGGCGACGAGCACGGTCAACAGCTCGTTCAGTCGGCGCCCGACCACGGGGGCGGCGTCGCCCCGGCGGGCCATGGCGAGCACGGCCAGCGTGAGCCCCAGGAACAGCATGACGGCGATGCCGTGGATCCGGGCCACGTCGGCGACGACGAAGTCGAGCCGGTCGGCCCGCTCGTCGCCGGCGTGGGGGCCGCTGCCGGTGACGATCGTGCCGGTCACCATGACCACGGTGGCCGCCACGAGCAGCAGGCGACAGGCGGTCACGACCGTGCCGACGGCCTGCGGCCGCCGGGAGGCCGCCCGGGGCTCGTGGGCCCGCGTGTAGAGGACGACGGCGTTCCACACGGCGCCGAGCGACACCAGGAAGTGGCCCATCACCGAGACCGGGTCGAGGTGGAGCAGCACGACCATGCCGCCGACCACGGCGTTGCCGAGCACCCACACGGGCAGGCCGAGCGACCACCGGTACAGGTCGGGCCGCTCGGCGCGCAGCCGGCGGGCGCCGAGGACGGCGGCGACGGTGATCACGATCACGACGCCGTTGACGAGGCGGTTGATGAACTCGACCATCCCGTGGAAGTCGGAGGCCGAGTGGGGGGTGAGGCTGTCGGACTCGCACCCGGGCCACGAGTTGCACCCCAGGCCCGAGTCGGTGAGCCGCACGGTCGCGCCCACGACGATGATCGCCACCAGCGAGATCAGCGTGATCAGCGTGATGCGCCGGTAGCCGGGGAGCTCGTCGGGGAGCAGACGAGACAGACGAGGCGGCACGTCGGCCCAGGGTAGGAACCCGCGGCCCGGCGGGGCGAATGCCGCCCCGCCCTGCGGCCAACCGCCGCCCCGCCTGCCGGCCCCCGGGCACAGCGAACGCCGGCGCACACCCGTCCGGGCCCCGTCTTTGGTGCCCTCCCGGCGGCCGGACGTAGGCTGCGCGCCGGTGCCCCCCACCCCGACTGCTTCGCGGGCTCCGAACCCCCCGGCCTCCCCCGACAAGGGGACGATCCGCGACCGCCTGGGCGCCTACGTCGCACTGACCAAGCCGCGCATCATCGAGCTGCTGCTGGTCACCACCGTGCCCACGATGATCGTGGCCGAGGAGGGCCTGCCGTCGCTGTGGCTGATCGCCGCCACCGTGGTGGGCGGGACGCTGGCCGCTGGCGGCGCCAACGCCGTGAACATGTACGTCGACCGCGACATCGACCGGGTGATGGACCGCACCAAGTCCCGCCCGATCGCCGCCGGCCTGATCACCCCCCGGGCCGCCCTCACGTTCGCGGTCGCCATCGAGGTGGCGGCGTTCCTGTTCCTGTGGGCGACGGTCAACCTGCTGTCCGCGGTGCTGGCCGTGTCCGCCTGCCTCTTCTACGTGTTCGTCTACACGCTGTGGTTGAAGCGCACGTCCAGCCGCAACATCGTGATCGGCGGCGCCGCCGGGGCCGCCCCGGTGCTCATCGGCTGGTCGGCGGTCACCAACACGCTGGACTGGCCGCCGGTCGTCCTGTTCGCCGTGATCTTCTACTGGACGCCACCCCACTTCTGGGCGCTGGCCATCCGCTACCGCGACGACTACGCGAAGGTCGACGTGCCGATGCTGCCGGTGGTCGCCAGCCTGCGCACGACCGCCACGCGCATCTTGCTGTACACGCTGCTGCTGTGGGGCCTGACCGTGCTGTTCGCCCCGGTGGCGGGCATGGGCGACCTGTACCTGGCCGCCGCCGTGGTGCTGGGCGGGGTGTTCACCCTCTACGCCGTCCGCCTGCTGCGCGACACCGACCCGCGGTCGGCGATGCGCGTGTTCACCTGGTCGATCTCGTACATCACGCTGCTGTTCGGCGCCATGGCCGTCGATCAGCTCGTCCGCACGGGGCTCTGACCGCAATGGTTTTTTCGTGGCCCGAAGCCGCATGTGACTAGATTCCCGAGCCGAACCCATCCCCTGCCCAGGGTGCGTCCATGACCGTGACCGAAGCCTCACGAGACGTCGAAGCCACCGGAGGATCCGCCGTGCCGGCCGAAGGCCGGGCCCGGTCGCCCCAGGCTCCGCCCACCGGCGTTGCCAACCTGGTCGGGTCGGGCGATCCGCGGACGGTCGGCAAGCTGTTCGTCGGCACCGCGCTGCTGTTCCTGCTGGTGGCCGGCGGCGCCGGCCTGACCGCCGGCTTCGACCGGGCCGTCGAGACCACCGACGCCTTCCTGGGCGAGGCGGCCAACCAGGTGTACGCCCTGTACGCCGTCACCGGCCTGTTCCTCGTCGTCCTGCCGCTGCTCATCGGGCTGGCGACCGCCATCGTGCCGCTCCAGGTCGGGGCCAGCACGATCGCCTTCCCCCGGGCCAGCGCCGCCGCCTACTGGACGTACCTGACGGCCGGCGGCCTGATCTTCGCCTCGTTCGCCCTCGACGGCGGGCCGTTCGGCAACCGGCCCGAGCCGGTCGAGCTGTTCATCGCCGGCTTCATCGCCCTGCTGGTGGCGCTGACCGTGGCGGTCATCTCGGTGGCCACGACGGTGCTGGCGCTGCGGGCGCCGGGCATGTCGCTGCGCCGCACGCCGCTGTTCTCGTGGTCGATGCTGGTGGCCGGCACGGTGTGGACGCTCACGCTGCCGGTGCTGGCCGGGGTCATGGTGCTGGCGTACGTCGACCTCCGGTACGGCGGCGAGCAGTTCATGGGCGGCGCCGACGGCCTCTACGACCGCCTGGCCTGGTCGTTCTGGCAGCCGACCGTGTACGCCTTCGCCATCCCGGCCCTGGGCATCATCGCCGACGTCGTCCCGGTGTTCGCCCAGCGCCGCCACCACCGCCACAAGGTGGCGATGGCCCTGATCGGCCTGTTCGGCGCCCTGTCGTTCGGGGCCTGGGCCCAGCTCGGGGCCACGCTCGACGGCAGCGGCAGCCCGGCGCCGTGGCTGCACGACGGCGTGTGGATCGCGGTCAGCTTCCTCGTGCTCGTGCCGCTCCTCGGCCTGTTCGGGCTGTGGACCACCACGCTGGGCCTCGGCCGGCCGCGGCTGCGGGGCCCGCTCGTGCTGGCCCTGCCGGCCGGGCTGTTGGTCCTGCTGGGCGTGGCGGCCGGCGCCGGCACCACGATCGAGGACCTGGCGGTCGACGGCACCACCTGGATGACCGCCCAGACCAACGCCGTGCTCATCGGCACGCTGCTGGCCGCCTTCGCCGGGCTCGTCTACTGGGCGCCCAAGCTCTACGGGAAGCTCGTGCCCGAGGGCCTGGCCGGCCTCGGCGGGGTGCTCGTGCTGCTGGGCGCGCTGGCCTACACAATCCCCGACGCGCTGAGCGGTCTGCTCGACCAGTCCCGGTTCGTGACCGAGGCCATGGGCATGGCCACGGTCAAGGCGGCCGACAGCGACACCGTCGAGGTCCTCAACCTGATCTCGGCCATCGGCGGCGCCGTCGTCGTGGCCGGCGCCCTGGCCGTCATCGCCGCCCTGCTGCGGCCCCGCCGGGGCACCGAGGTGGCCGACGATCCGTGGTCCGGGCACACGCTCGAGTGGGCCACGGCCTCGCCGCCGCCGGTCGGCAACTTCGCCGAGCTGCCCGAGATCACGTCCGAGGCGCCGCTCTACGACGCCCGCCACGCGGCCGCCGCCGGCGTGGCCGCTACGGAGACCGCTTCATGAGCACCGTGAGCACCACGACGTCCGACGTCGAGATCCTGTCCACCGCACCGCCGGCGCCGCCGCCCCGGCCCCGGGTGCTGCTGGTCGGCACGGCGCTGGCCTCCAGCGCGGCGGTGATGACCGTGCTGGCGCTGATCGCCCTGTACCTGCGGCTGCGGGCCGACGTCCTCGCCGAGGGCGGGACGTGGCTGCCCGAGGAGGCCAACCTCCAGCTCACGCCCGGGAACATGGGCATGGTCACCCTGGCCATGGCCGCGGTGACCGCCCAGTGGGCCGTGTACGCCCTCCGCAACGAGGACCGGCCCAACGCCTACCTGGCCCTGGGCGTCACCGTGCTGCTGGGCGTGGCCTTCATCAACGGCGCGGTCTACGGCTGGCAGCAGCTGGGCCTCGGCATCGCCGACTCGACCCAGGCGGTGCTGATCTACACGATCACCGGCCTCCACGTCGCCATGGTGGCGGTGGGGCTCCTCTACCTCAGCGTCATGGCGTTCAAGGCGCTCGGTGGTCAGCTGACCGGGCGGGCCGCCGAGGGGCTGAGCGCCGCCGCCCTGTTCTGGTACGTGACCATCGGCGTGTACGCCGTGATCTGGTACGGCATCTACATCACCAAGTGAGGGCGCACCGATGATCACGACCGGTTCCAAGTGGTACTTCGGCCTCGGTGTCGTCACCCTCGTGCTCGCCTGGTCCTACGGGTGGACCACCGGCGGCAACGGCCTGGGCCCCGTCAGCATGGGCTGGAAGGGGGGCGTGGGTGACCACTTCGGTTACGGCGTCCTGATGACCGCCGCGCTCCTCAGCCTGTTCCTCGGCGTGGTGTCGCAGGCGGTGCGCGACGCCGACGCCCAAGCGGTCGCCCAGGTCGCCGGCACCGACACGGTCCCCGAGGTCACGCCGGCCGGCGTCAGCTACTGGCCGGCCGTCACCGCCTTCGGCGTGGCCTTGGTGGTCGTCGGCCTCGTGTCGGCCATCGTCCTGTTCGTCTTCGGCCTCGTCGTGCTCGGCGTCGTGCTCGTCGAGTGGGCGGTGCAGAGCTGGGCCGACCGGGCCACCGGCGACCCGGCCACCAACCGTGAGATCCGCAACCGGCTGATGAACCCGATCGAGTTCCCGGCCGCCGGCCTGCTGGCCGTCGCCGTGGTGGTGGTCGCGTTCTCGCGGGTCTTCCTGGCCGTGTCCCGGGAGAACGCCGTCTGGGTCGCCACCGCGGTCGCCGCCGTGGTCTTCCTGCTCGGCGTGTTCGTCGCCTCCCGGCCCAAGCTGAGCGCCAACGTCATCGTCACGATCGTGTTCGTCCTGGCGGTGGCTGCCATCGGTGCCGGGGTGGCCGCCGGCATCGCCGGCACCCGCACGTTCGAGGAGCACGGGGACGAGCACGACGAGTCGAGCACCGAGTCCTCCACCGAGTCCCACGTGTCCGGCGCTCCCGCCCCCGACGCCCCGGTGGTGATCCGATGAAGCGCCTGTACCAAGGAGCCCGCATGCCCCGCCGCCGGACGGCCCGCCGCCTGCTGGCCCTCGCGCTCCCGCTGATCCTGCTGCTCAGCGCGTGCGCGTCCGACGCCCCCCAGGACACGCTCGAGCCCAAGGGTCCGATCGCCCGCGACATCGACAACCTGGTCAACCCCGTCTTCCTCGTGGCGGCGGCGGTCTTCGTGTTCGTCGAGTTCGGCGTGCTCTACCTGGTGTTCCGGTTCCGGCGCCGCCACCAGGACAACGACAGCGAGCTGCCGACCCAGACCCACGGCAACACCAAGCTGGAGATCGGCTGGACGGTCCTGCCGGCGGTGATCCTGGCCGTGGTGGCCGTGGGCACCGTGAGCACGCTGTTCCAGATCGAGGACCGCGAGTCCGACGGGCTCACCGTCCAGGTGACGGGCCACCAGTGGTGGTGGAGCTTCGACTACGACACCGACGGCGACGGCGAGGTCGACTTCCGGACCGCCAACGACATGGTCATCCCGGCCGGGCAGAACGTCGAGCTCGAGATCACCTCCGCCGATGTCATCCACTCGTTCTGGATCCCGTCGCTGAACGGTAAGAAGGACGCTGTGCCCGGGAGGATCACCACCCTCACGCTCAACGCCGACGAGCCCGGCACCTACGTCGGGCAGTGCACGGAGTTCTGCGGCCTGTCCCACGCCTACATGCGCCAGCGGGTCGTGGCCCTGCCCGAGGACGAGTTCGAGCAGTGGCTGGCCGACCAGGCCGAACCGGCCGAGATGCCGACGGAGGGCGACGCCGCCCTCGGCGCCGAGCTGTTCGCCACCCAGTGCTCGCGCTGCCACCTGGCCCGGGGCATCAACGACGAGCAGTACGAGGAGGAGGGCAGCGGCGACGATCTGATCGCCGGCGAGGCCCCCGACCTCACGCACTTCGCCAGCCGCGGTGCCTTCGCCGGGGCCACCTTCGATCTCTGGAACGACCTCGACGGCGATGACATCGTGGAGGCCGACGAGATCGGTGTGGAGCTCAACCGGGCCGACCTCGAGGCCTGGCTGCGTGACCCGCCCGGCGAGAAGCCGATGGCCCCCGAGTCGCGGGGGATGCCGAACCTGGAACTCCAAGAGGAGCAGATCGATCAGCTGGTCGCGTTCCTCGAGACGCTGGACTGAGTAGGGAAGCAACGACATGGCGATCGTCGAACAACCGACAGCGCCCCTGGAGCTCACCACCGGAACCACACCCACCCGACCGTTGGGGGTGTTCACGCGCCCCCAGTCGACGACCGGGTGGCGCAGCTGGCTGACGACGGTCGACCACAAGCGCATCGGCATCATGTACGGGGCCGCGTCGCTGTTCTTCTTCGCGGTCGGCGGCATCGAGGCCCTGCTCATCCGCGCCCAGCTGGCGGCCCCGGGGCAGAAGCTCTACTCGGCCGACCTCTACAACCAGCTGTTCACCATGCACGGGGTGACGATGATCTTCCTCGTCGTCATCCCGCTGGGCGCGGCGTTCATGAACTACCTGATCCCGCTGCAGATCGGTGCCCGCGACGTCGCGTTCCCCCGCCTGAACGCGTTCAGCTTCTGGGCGTTCCTGTTCGGCGGCATCATGCTGAACACGTCGTGGTTCATGGGCGGTGGCGCCGAGGGCGGCTGGTTCGCCTACGCCCCCAACACGGGCGTGACGTTCTCACCCGGCCACGGCATGGACTTCTACGCCATCGGCCTCCAGATCACCGGCATCGCCTCGCTGGTCGGCTCGATCAACCTGATCGTCACCGTCCTCAACATGCGGGCGCCCGGCATGACGCTCATGAAGATGCCGGTGTTCACCTGGATGGGCTTCGTGACCCAGATGCTCCTGGTGTTCGCCCTGCCGGTGATCTCGGTGGCGCTGTTCCTGCTCACGTTCGACCGGCTGTACGACGCCAACTTCTTCAACGTCGAGGCCGGCGCCGATCCGCTGCTGTGGCAGCACCTGTTCTGGATCTTCGGCCACCCCGAGGTCTACATCCTCATCCTGCCGGCGTTCGGCGTGGTGTCCGAGATCATCCCGGTGTTCTCCCGCAAGCCGATCTTCGGCTACCCGTTCATGGTCTTCTCGGGCATCGCCATCGGCTTCATGGGTTGGGGCGTGTGGGCCCACCACATGTTCGCCTCGGGCCTCGGCCCGATCTCGGTGGCGGCGTTCTCGCTGTCGACGATGTTCATCGCCGTGCCGACCGGCGTGAAGATCCTGAACTGGATGGCCACGATGTGGGGCGGCAAGCTCCGCTTCACGACGCCGATGCTGTTCGCCATCGGCCTGGTCACGATGTTCACGATCGGCGGCCTGTCGGGCGTCACCCACGCCGTGTCGCCGGCCGACACCCAGCAGACCGACACCTACTACATCGTCGCCCACTTCCACTACGTGCTGTTCGGCGGGGCCCTGATGGCCTTCCTCGGCGGCTTCTACTTCTGGTGGCCGAAGGTGTTCGGCTACAAGCTCGACGAGAAGCTCGGGAAGTGGCACTTCTGGACGATCCTGGTGGCCTTCAACCTGACCTTCGGGCCGATGCACATCCTCGGCCTCCAGGGCATGCCCCGCCGGATGCACACCTACATCGAGGGCTACGGCTTCGAGTTCTGGAACGCCGTGTCGACCGCCGGCGCCTTCCTCATCGCGGTGTCGATGCTGATCTTCGCCGCCAACATCATCAAGAGCCACCGGGCCCACAAGCGCAACCCGGTCGAGGTCGGGCCCGACCCGTGGGACGCCCGTAGCCTCGAGTGGTCGGTCCCGTCGCCGGTGCCGGCCCACAACTTCGACGTGGTGCCCACCGTGTCGCGGCTCGACGAGTTCTGGCACCGCAAGTACCAGGAGGACGAGACCGGCAAGGTCGTCCGGGTCGCCACCGGTGAGGAGGTGGCGCAGAAGGGCGACGGCACCGGCGTCCACCTGCCGTCGCCGTCGTACTGGCCGCTGGTCCTGGCCTTCGGCCTGCCGCTCATCGGCTACGGCCTGATCTTCAACCTGGGCATCGCCGCCGTCGGCGGGGTCATCGTCGTGCTCGCCGGGTTCGCCTGGGGCATGGAGCCTGCCGACGACCCCGAGGCCCACGCCCTCGCCCACACCAACGGGCACGGCGACGGGCACGTGGCCCTGACCGAGGGCGCCGGTGACGGCGACGGCGAGGAGCCCGCCGCCGTGCCGGCCGGGACTGCGAGCGACGAGGAGGCCGGCTCCGATGACTGAGACCGCCGTCGACGAGGCCCTCCCCAGCGCGGCGGGCGCCGAGCCGCACGCCCACGGGGCCCCGTCCCACGAGACCAGCACCGGCATCTCGAACGAGAAGCTGGCGATGTGGGTGTTCCTGGGGTCGGACTGCCTGCTGTTCGGCGGGCTGATCTCGACCTACCTGCTGCTGCGTCACCGCAGCACCAGCGGCCCGGGCCCCGAGGACGTGTTCGACATCCCGTTCACGTCGGTGTCGAGCTTCGTCCTGCTCATGAGCTCGTTGACGATGGCGCTGGCCGTGGGCGCCATCCACCGGGGCGACGTGCGCCGGTGCCGCACGTGGCTCGTGACCACCGCCATGCTCGGCGGCGTCTTCATCGCCGGCCAGGTCTACGAGTTCACCTCCTTCGTCAAGGAGGGCTTGGGCTACACGACCAACATCTTCGGCTCGGCCTTCTTCACGCTGACCGGCTTCCACGGGGTGCACGTCAGCGTCGGCATCATCTTCCTGATGTCGCTGTTCGTGATGTCCCTGCGCGGGAAGATCACGCAGGAGAGCGCCGAGACCGTCGAGATCTTCGGGCTCTACTGGCACTTCGTCGACATCGTGTGGATCCTGATCTTCACGGTCGTCTACCTGATCCCGTGACGGCTCGAGGAGCGCGCGAGGCACAGCCATGACCGCAACCGACGTCGAACCCACCGAGCCCGGCGAGACGATGCCGGCCTCGCACGTCGAGGCCCACGGCCATCAGCACCCCTCCGACCGCCAGTACGCCGTCGTGGCGATCATCCTGGCCGTCATCACCGCGGCCGAGGTCGGCACCTACTTCATGGACGACCCCAGCACCGCGCTGCTGGCCGGGATGCTGTTCCCGATGATGATCGCCAAGTTCGTGATCGTCTGCGGGTGGTTCATGCACCTGCGCTACGACAACCCGATCTTCCGGCGGGTGTTCGTGTTCGGGCTGCTCCTGGCGGTCGTGGTCTACGTGGTCGGCATGATGACCGCCTTCGAGTTCTGGTCGGCGGTGTACCCCGGATGACCCCGCTCGCCGCCGCCGGGGGGACCGACTTCTGGCGGTGGCAGCCGCACCCGGAGGTCTGGGTGCTGGTTGCGGGGGTGGCCGTCCTGGCCTGGTACGCCATCCGGGTCGTCGGCCCCAAGGTCGTCGAGCCGCCGCAGAAGGTGGTCACGGGGTCCCAGCTGGCCTGGCTGGTGCTCGGCGTCGTGCTGCTGTGGTTCAGCTCCGACTGGCCCATGCACGACATCGCCGAGGAGTACCTGTTCTCGGTCCACATGACCCAGCACATGGTGCTCACCTACATGGTCCCGCCGGTGTTCCTGCTGGCCACCCCGGAGTGGCTGGCCCGCCTGGTGCTGGGGCGGGGCGTCGTGCGGCGGGTGTTCTTCAAGCTGGCCCGGCCGGTTCCGGCCGCCCTCGCGTTCAACGGCCTGGTGCTGATCACGCACTGGTCGGGCATCGTCAACGCCTCGGTCGAGAACGGGCTCCTGCACTACCTCGTGCACGCCGCCCTCGTGGCCACCGCCCTCCTGCTGTGGACGCCGGTGTGCGGGCCGCTGCCCGAGCTCCGCATCTCGTACCCGGCCCAGATGGCCTACCTGTTCGTGACGTCGATCGTGCCGACGGTGCCGGCCGGCTGGCTGACGTTCGCCGAGGGGGCCGTCTACTCGGCCTACGACATCCCCGAGCGCCTGTGGAACATCGGCGTCACCGAGGACCAGCAGGCGGCCGGGCTGATCATGAAGCTGGTCGGCGGCGGCTTCCTGTGGCTCATCATCACGATCCGCTTCTTCCAGTGGGCCGCCAAGTTCGTCGACAGCGACAAGGCCGCCGACCAGGCCGGCCCGCCGCACGAGCTGACCTGGGACCAGGTGCAGCGGGAGTTCGAGCGGCACCCGGCCCCGCACGAGCCGGCGCCCTGACCTGACCGACGCTCCCGGGCGCCGCGTTCCCGCCCCGGCCGTGCTCCCGGCCCGGCTGTGCTCCCGCCGCGGCCGTCGTCCCGGCGCCTGCCGGGGACGCGGGCGGCCCGGAACGTTCGGGGACCTCACCGGTCCGGAGCGTTGGGCCGTCAGTCGGACGGGTCCCAGCGGAACAGGGCGACGGCCAGCAGCGAGGCGCCGGCCGCCCACGCCACCAGGACCGGCCACACCCGGCCAGGCACTGCCTCCCCGGCCGTGAGCGCGCCCCGCACGGCCTCGGCCAGCGCGGTGGACGGCAGCGCCCGCACGGCCGTGCGCAGGCCGCCCGGCAGCTCGGACAGCGGGAACACCATCCCCGAGAGCAGCAGCGCGGCCACGAAGATGGCGTTGGCCGCGGCCAAGGCCACGAGGGCGCGCAGCCGACCGGCCACCACCAGGGCCAAGCCCACGAACGCCACCACCGCCAGCACGACGGCGGCCACGAGCGGCACGAGCTCGACGTCGGGCCGCCAGCCCAGCGCCAAGGCGACCGTCCCCAGCACCGCCACCTGGACGGCCAGGACGACCAGGGCGGTGATCACCTTGGCCGCCACCAGCCGGGGGCGGCCGAGCGGCGTGGCCCCCAGCCGCTTGAGCACGCCGTAGGACCGGTCGAACCCGGTGGCGATGGCCAGGTTGGTGAAGCCGGTGGCGAGCACGGCCAGGGCCAGCACGCCGGGGGCCAGGAAGTCGACGGCGTCGCCCTCGATCGGCAACACGTCGACCAGCGAGAAGAACACGAGCACGGCCACCGGGATGCCGAGCGTGAGCAGCAGCGACTCGCCGTTGCGGAACGTGAGCGCCAGCTCCAGGCGCACGTGGGCCCGGAGCGCCCTCACCGCCCGGCCCCCGTGTCCGACGGGGCCGGCGAGTCCGACGACGCCGGAGCGCCGGTCTCCCGCGCCGAGGGGTCGGCGCCGCCCGCCTCGGCCGTGAGCCGCAGGAACACGTCCTCGAGCCGCTGGCGGCCGGCCTGGAGGTCGGCCAGCGGCAGGTCGCGCTCGGCCAGCCAGGCCGTGATGGCGGCGACGGTGGCCGGCGTGGGCGCGGCCACCACCTCGTAGGCGCCGGGGACGGTCTCGGTCACCGCCACCCCGCCGAGGTGGGCCGACAGCGCGCCGGCGTCGAGGCCGGGCGGCGCCGAGAACCGGACGCGGTCGCCGGCCCCGGGCGCCCCCACCAGCTCGGCCAGCGGGCCCCGGGCCACCAGGCGGCCCCGGTCGACGATGACCACGTCGTCGGCCACCCGCTCGGCCTCGTCCAGGTCGTGGGTGGTGAGCAGCACGGTGACTCCCTCGTCGCGCAGCTCCCGCACGACGGCCCGGATCGTCTGGCGCCCGGCCACGTCGACCCCCGCGGTCGGCTCGTCGAGGAACGCCACCTCGGGCCGGCCCACCAGGGCCAGGGCCAGCGCCAGCCGGCGCTGCTCGCCGCCTGACAGCTGGCGCCACGTCCGCCGCTCGAGGCCGGCCAGCCCGAGCCGCTCCAGCAGGCCGGCGGGGTCGGCGGCCGACGGGTAGAGGGCGGCGGCGTGGCGCAGGGCCTCGAGCGGGCGGACGCCGGGCGGCACGCCGCCCTCCTGGAGCATCACGCCGATCCGCTCGACCAGGCGCCGGCGGTCGGACCGGGGGTCGAGGCCCAGGACCGACAGCCGGCCGGACGTCGGGCGGCGCAGGCCCTCCAGGCACTCGATGGTGGACGTCTTGCCGGCGCCGTTGGGCCCGAGGACGCACGTGACCCGGCCGGCCTCGGCCGTGAACGACAGGTCGTCCACGGCGACGACGTCCCCGTACCGGACGGTGAGCGAAGCGACCTCGATGGCGGGCATGATCGCGTGCGACGCTACCCCCGGACGCCGCCGGCCCCCGAACCCGGCTCCGGCACGCAGCGCCCGAACCCGGCCCCCGAACCCGGAACGCGGGCCCAGGGTGGACGACCAGGCCAGTAGCCTGGCTCGCCATGCTCGATCTCCGCCGGATCCGCACCGAGGCCGAGGCCGTCAAGGCCGAGCTCGACCGCCGGGGCCCGGGCACATCCGAGCCGATCGACCGGGTCGTCGAGCTCGACGCCGCGCAGCGGCGGCTGGCCGGCGAGCGCGACGAGACCCGCCAGCGGATCAAGCAGCTGTCCAAGCAGGTCGGGAAGCTCCGGGGGCAGGGCAAGGCCGACGAGGCCGAGGGCCTGATGGCCGAGAGCCGCGAGCTCGGTGAGAAGGAGAAGCAGGTGGCGGCCGAGGCCGACCGGCTGAGCGACGAGATCCGGGGCGTCCTGCTGCGGGTCCCCAACACGCCGAGCCCCGAGGCCCCCGACGGTGCCTCCGAGGCCGACAACGTCGTGCTGCGCACCGAGGGCTACGACCCCGACGCCTACGGCGACCACCAGCGGGTGCCGCACTGGCAGATCGGCGAGGACCTCGGGATCCTCGACGGCGAGCGGGCCGCCAAGATCTCGGGCTCCATGTTCACGATGTACCGGGGCTGGGGCGCCCGGCTGCTGCGGGCCATGATCCAGCTCAGCCTCGACCGCAACGCGGACGCCTACGAGGAGATCCGGCCGCCCACCCTCGTCCTCACCGACACGATGGTGGCCACCGGCCACCTGCCCAAGTTCGCCGACGACGCCTATCACGTCGAGCGCGACGACCTGTGGACGATCCCGACGGCCGAGGTGCCGCTCACCTCGTTGCACCGCGACGAGATCATCGACGAGGACGACCTGCCGCTCCGGTACATGGCCTACACGTCGTGCTTCCGGCGCGAGGCCGGCTCGGCGGGCAAGGACACCCGGGGCCTGCTCCGCTCCCACGAGTTCGACAAGGTCGAGCTGTTGGCCGTCGCCGCCGGGCCCGCCCAGGCCGCCGCCTGCCAGGAGCACGTGCTGGCCCGCAGCGAGTCGCTGCTGCGCGACCTCGGCCTCGCCTACCGCATCGTCGACCTGTGCGCCGGCGACCTCGGCAGCTCGGCCGCCCGCACGTGGGACATCGAGGCCTACGCCCCCGGCGTCGACGCCTGGCTCGAGGTGTCGTCGGTGTCGTGGTTCGGCGACTACCAGGCCCGGCGGGCCAACATCCGCTACCGGCCCCGCGAGGGCAAGGGCACCGAGACGTGTCACACGGTCAACGGCTCGGCCATGGGCTGGCCCCGCACCGTCGCGGCCTACCTCGAGACCCACCGCCAGCCCGACGGCTCGATCGCCATCGCCGACGTGCTGCGGCCGTACGTGGGCGGCGTCGACCGCATCCCGCCGCCGCGGTAGCGGGCCCCGGCGCCGGCCTCCGCCGTCTGCCGGCCCACGATCCACCACCATCTGGGCCCGACAGGCCACACTCCGTGGCATCGGCCGACAGAGGCGACAGAGACGTCTTCTCCGCTGCGTGCTGGCCGTCCTGGCGGCCGCGCTCGCTGTCGCGCCCCTCCCGGCGAGCGGGCAGGCGGACGCCGACGCCGACGAGGCCGTGCCCGACCGCATGGACGCCTCCAACCAGGCCGGGTGGTGGCACCCCCTGGACGCCCAGCACGGCGCCACCTACCTGGCCTACAACGGCTGGGGCGGGCCCGGCCAGGGCGGCGCCGCCGACACCCACCAGGTCCACGTGGCCCGGCGGGACGGCGCCGGCGCCTGGGTGCGGGGCTGCCTGCCCGACGGGGCCGGGGGCTGCGTCGTGTACCGCGACGACGTGGGCCACAACCAGCCCACGCTGGCCCTCGACGGCGACGGCCACATCCACGTGTTCGCGTCGATGCACGGCAACGGCTGGCGCTACTTCCGCTCGGCCCGGCCCGGCGACCCCACGACGATGGTCGACCGGTCGGCCGAGATGCCCGACCAGGGCGGCCGCTACACGTACCCCACCGCCGCCCGGACGCCGAACGGCGACGTGTACCTCGCCATCCGCAGCGGGCGGGTGGGGAACCTGTACCGGTGGCACGACGCCGCCGACCGGTGGACGCGGGTCGCCACCTTCGCCGCCGACGATCGGTTCGTCGTGTATCCGGACGACGTCGTGAGCGACGCAGCCGGCAACGTCCACATCGCCTGGGAGTGGGCGTACGGCGGCGCCAACGGCCTCCGCCACCTCGGCTCCTACCTGCGCTACGAGCCGGCCACCGGGCGGTTCGCCAACGCCGCCGGCCGCCGGGTGGCCGTCCCGGCCACGACGGCGAGCGACGTCGTGTACCAGCCGGTCGAGGCGGGGGAGCGGGCCACCGACCGGGGCTCGGACGCCAACCCGCCCGGCCTCCAGAGCGCCAAGCTGGCCCTCGACCCGGCGACCGGCCACCCGCTCGTCGCCTACCGGTTCCGCCCGTCCGCCGGCGGACGGTTCGAGGTGCGGCTGGCCGAGTGGCGGGGCGCCGGCTGGCGCCGCCAGACCGTCTACGCCGGCCGCTACACCACCTACGCGGCGGTCGACGTCACCCGGAGCGGGGGCGCGACCCGGGTGTACTACGCCAAGTCCGGCGTCCCCTCTCGCCACCAGGCGACGGTGGCCAGTCGGGGCCCGGACGGCCGGTGGACCGAGCGCGTGCTGGCCCGGGGCGTGCCGGTCGAGCGCCTGTCGGTCATCGACGCGCCCGGTGGCGATCGGCTCTACCTCGCGTCGCCGACCACGCACCGCCTGTTGGTCGGCCTTCACAGGTAGCGTCGATCGCCATGCGACGCGTCTGGGCCTGGATGGCGCTCAACTTCGGCAAGCGCGCCGGGACCGTGGGCGCGATCGGGTTGGCGGTCACCCTGGTCCTGGGGGTGGGCATCACGCGGCTGGAGTTCTCCACGGGGCAGGACTCGTATCTGAACAAGAGCGACCAGGTCTACGAGGACAACGTCGCCTACCAGGACCTGTTCGGCGGCCAGGCGATGGTCACCCTGTTCACGATGGACGAGGGCCACGACGTCGTCGACCTGTTCACGTCCGACAACCTCGAGCGCCTGCGCCGGCTCGAGGAGCGGGTGGCCGCCGTCGAGGGCGTCCAGAACGTCATCACCCCGCTCACCGCCCTCCAGTTCACCCAGAACCTGGTGAGCAGCGACACCGGCGACGTGACCCAGAGCGTGGCCGGCCAGGCGCTGCTCAACGCCCGCGAGCGCGAGCCCGACCCCGAGGCCCAACAGATCCGCCTGGCCGACGCCGCCCAGACGCTGGAGCGCTACAGCGCGGTGCCAGCCGACCAGCGCACGTTCGAGAACCCCGAGTGGGTCCGCTTCCTGCTATACGACAACCGGGGCGAGATCCGGCAGTCGCTGCTGCCGTTCTTCCCCGACGAGCGCCACGCCCAGGTCGTCACCCGGCTCGACGGCAACATGTCGCTGGAGGACGAGGGCACGGCCGCCGAGGCCACCCAGCGCCTCAGCCTGGAGGAGGACTGGGACAACGCCTCGGTCGTCAGCACCGGCGCATCGATCCTGCTGAAGGACCTCAACGACTACCTCCGGGGCGGGATGCTGACGCTGGGCGGGATCGCGGTGGCGATCATGGCGCTGATCCTCGTGCTGCTGTTCGGCGTGCGCTGGCGCCTGCTGCCGCTCTTCGTGATCCTCGTCGGCGTCGTGTGGGCGTTCGGCCTGGCCGGATACCTCGGCATCCCACTGTCGGTGGTGACCATCGCCGGCCTGCCGGTCATGCTCGGCGTCGGCATCGACTACGCCATCCAGATGCACGCCCGCATCGAGGAGGAGGTGGTCGTCGACCGGTCGCCGCACCCGATCCAGGAGGCGGCGATCAACCTCGGGCCGGCGCTGCTGGTGGTCACGTTCGACGCCGTCTTCGCGTTCCTGGCCCTACGGTTCGCGCGGGTCCCGATGATCCGCCACTTCGGCCAGCTGCTGATGGTGGGCATCGCCGCCATCTGCGTGTGCAGCATCGTGGCGCCGCTGGCCATCCTCGGCATCCGTGAGTACCGGTCGCCGACCAAGGCCCGCGACTTCCGGGGCGGCCGGCTGGCCCGCCTCGTGGTGTGGCTGGGGAGCCTGCCCCGGCCCGCGGCCGTGCCGCTCACCGTCGCCGCCGTCGTGATCTTCGTGGGCGGTGTGCTCGTCGAGGACGACCTGAACATCGAGAGCGACCCCGAGCGGTGGGTCAACCAGGACTCCCAGGTCATCCACGACATCGAGACGCTGAAGCGCGAGGTGGGGTCGTCGTCGGAGCTGGGGATCTTCGTCGAGACCGACGACCCGGACGCCATCTTCGACGACGAGACCGTGGCGTTCGTACAGGACTTCGCCCGGGCCGAGCTCGCCGAGCGGCCCGACGACCTGATCACCGCCTCGTCGGTGGTGACGACCGTCGGCTTCGTGCTCGACATCCCGGGCACGACGCCGCTGCCGCCCACCGGCGAGGACGTCCGCCGGGCCTACGAGGTGGCGCCGCCCGCCATCCAGCAGTCCACGGTCAACGCCGAGGCCGGTGCCCTCAACCTCGTGTTCCGGACCGGGCCGGGGTCGCTCGAGGAGCGAGCCGCCTACGTGGACGAGATCCGCGATCAGCTGGAGAGCGGCGAGTTCGCCGCCGGTGGCGAGACCGTGACCGTGCCCGGCGCGGTGCGGGCCACGCCGTCGGGCCTGGCCGTCGTCGGCGTCGGCCTGCTCGAGAACATCGAGGCCAACCGCATCCTCCTCATCTACCTGTCGGCCTTGTTCGTCTTCGCCTTCCTCTCCGTCCGGCTGCGCAGCGTCGTCCGGGCGCTCCTGTCGATGGTGCCGGTGCTGATCGCCGTGGGGGCGTCGTCGCTGGTGGCCGACCTGTTCGAGCTGCAGCTCAGCCCGATGACCGCGGTGGGCGGGCCGCTCGTCATCGCCGCGTGCACCGAGTTCACGTCGCTGATCCTGCTGCGGTTCATCGAGGAGCGGCGCCGGGGCCTGCCGCCGCGCGAGGCCATGGACGCCACCGCCTCCCGTACCGGCCGGGCGTTCATCGTCTCGGCGCTCACCGCCATCTCGGGCGTGGCCGTCATCGCCTGCTCGTCGCTGCCGCTGCTGCGCGACTTCGGCATGGTCGTGGCCATGAACGTGACGGTGGCGTTGCTGTCGGCGCTCGTCGTGCTGCCCCCGATGCTCGTGTGGGCCGAGCAGCGGGGCTGGGTGACCCACGGCATGCTCGAGAACCCCGGTAGGGTGACCCGCGACGAAGACCCAGGGCCGCTGTAGGCCCGACGGCTCGCCCGGGGCCGCTGACCGCGGGGAGGGGACCGTGCTGGACGAATCGACAGACGCCGACCCCGATCCCGCGCCCGACTCCGCCCCGCCTGCCACCGACGGCGTCGACGAGGCCGACATCGCCATCCGCCTCGACGGGCTGACCAAGCGTTACCCCGGCCAGTCCGCCCCGGCGGTCGACGCCCTCGACCTGAGCATCCCCCGGGGCGAGATCGTGGCGCTCGTCGGGCCGTCGGGCTGCGGCAAGACGACCACGCTCAAGATGATCAACCGGCTGGTCGAGCCGACGTCCGGCACGGTGTGGATCGACGGCACCGACGCCCGCGAGCTGCCGGCCCACGAGCTGCGGCGGGGCATCGGCTACGTGATCCAGCAGGCCGGCCTGTTCCCTCACCGCAAGGTGCGCGACAACATCGCCACCGTCCCGCGCCTGCTCGGCTGGGACGGCGACCGGGTCCGTGACCGGGTCGAGGAGCTGTCCGACCTGCTCGGGCTCGAGCGCGACATGCTGGGCCGCTACCCGGCCGCGCTGAGCGGTGGGCAGCAGCAGCGGGTCGGGGTGGCCCGGGCGCTGGCCGCCGACCCGCCCGTGCTGCTCATGGACGAGCCCTACTCGGCGGTCGACCCCATCGTCCGGGCGCGCCTGCAGGACGAGCTTCTCGACCTCCAGAAGCGGGTTCGCAAGACGATCGTGCTCGTCACTCACGACATCGACGAGGCCATCAAGCTGGCCGACCGCATCGCCATCCTCCGCGTCGGCGGCGTGCTCGAGCAGGTCGGGCGGCCCGACGACCTGCTGCGCGAGCCGGCCAGCCCGTTCGTCGCCGACTTCATGGGCGACGACCGGGGCATCAAGCGGCTGTCGCTGCTCACCGTCGACGACGTGCCGCTCCGGCCCGGCCCGATCGTGGCGGCCAGCGCCACGCCGGCCGAGGCCCGCCAGACGATGGACCGGACGGGCACGGACTGGGTGGGCGTGCGCGACGGCGACCGTCTGCTCGGCTGGGTGGCGGCCGACGAGCTGAACGGCACGGCCACCGTGGCTGACGCCCCGGTCAAGCCGTTCCGGTCGGTCATCGACGGCGGCACCTCGCTCAAGGCCGCGCTCGACCGCATCGTCAGCTCGCAGACCCGGGTGGCGGTGGTGGTCGACGGCGAGCGCTACCGGGGCATGCTCACGGTCGACGACCTGGCCGACGGCATCGGGACCGCCGGCCCGATGAGCGGGAGCGGGGCCCGATGACCGCGCCGGCGCTGCTCGCCGAGGAGTTCGTCGACTGGGGCTGGATCGGCGACAACACCGACACGATCCGCGAGCTGCTGATCGAGCACGTGTGGCTCACCGCGTTCGCCGTCGGCGTCGGCTTCGCCATCGCGCTGGTGCTCGCCCTCGTGTCGGTGCGGTGGCGGTGGCTGTACCCGCCGATCGCCGGGCTGTGCGGCGTCCTGTACTCGATCCCCAGCGTGGCGCTGTTCGGGCTGCTGATCCCCGTCACCGGCCTCGGATTCGTGCCGGCCGAGATCGCCCTCGTCAGCTACACGCTGCTCATCCTGCTCCGGAACATCGTGGCCGGGCTCGACGGGGTGCCCGACGCCGTGCGCGAGGCGGCCGACGGCATGGGCTACGAGGGCTGGCGCCGGATGCTGCGCATCGACCTGCCGCTCGCCGCCCCGACGATCATCGCCGGCCTCCGCATCGCCACGGTCACCACGATCGGGCTGGTCACGGTCACCGCCCTGGTCGGCCAGGGCGGGTTCGGCGACCTGATCAACGAGGGCCTGTCCCGGCAGTTCTCGACCCTGGTCGTGGTCGGCTCGGTGTTCTCGATCGCCCTGGCCGTCGCCTTCGACCTCGGGTTCGTGGCCCTGGAGCGGGCCGTGGCCCCGTGGGCCCGGGCCGGGCGGCCGCCGCGCGCGGGTTGGAGGGAGCGCCGCCGTGGGTGACGCCTGGTCGGACATGTGGGCCTATCTGGGCAGCGACGCAGCCTGGACCGGCCGCAACGGGCTGCCGTCGCTGCTGTGGGCCCACGTCCAGCTGTCGCTGGCCGCCCTGGTCGTGGCCGCGCTGGTGGCGATCCCGCCGGCCGCCGTTCTCGGGCACACCCGGCGGGGGGCGCTGCTGGCCGTGTCGGTCGTCAACATCGGCCGCGCCATCCCGTCGTTCGCCGTGATCGCCCTGGTGCTGCCGTTCTCGCTGCGGTGGGGGTTCGGCCTCGGGTTCTGGCCGACGATGGTGGCGCTCGTGCTGCTGGCCGTCCCGCCCATCTTCACCAACACCTACACGGGCGTGCGCGACGTGCCGGCCGACGCCGTCGAGGCGGCCCGGGGCATGGGCATGCGGCCCCGCGAGCTGGTCACCCGCGTCGAGATGCCGGTGGCGCTGCCGCTCGTGCTCACCGGGCTGCGGGTCTCGGCCTCCCAGGTGGTGGCGACGGCCACCCTGGGGGCGCTGGTCGGCTACCGCTGCCTGGGCACACCGATCATCGCCGGCTTCCAGCGCCAGGACAAGGGTGCGCTGCTGGCGGCGGCCATCCTCGTGGCGCTCCTCGCTCTCGTCACCGACGGCCTGTTCGCGCTGGCCGGCCGGTGGCTCGTCCCCTGGCGGTCCCGGAAGTCGGGCCGGGCCGCCGATGTCACCGTGGCCGCCGCACCGTGAACCCCGAAAGGACACAACCATGAAACGAGCGTGGAAGCTGGTGGCCGTCGTCGGCGCGGTGGCCCTCACCGTCGCCGCCTGCGGAGACGACGACGATGACACCGTGGCCGGCGACGACGCGGGCGGCGCCAGCTGCACCGACCAGGACCAGGACGGCCCCACCGTCCAGATCGGTGCCCAGGACTTCGGCGAGTCGCTCATCCTGGCCGAGATCTACGCCGGCGCCCTCGAGTGCCAGGGCATCGAGGCCGAGATCACCGAGGTCGGCGGGTTCCGCGACCTGCTGTTCCAGGCGATCGAGGCCGGCGACGTCAACCTGGCCCCCGAGTACGTGGCCTCGGAGCTCGAGTTCCTCAACGACAACGCCGGCGAAGCCACGAGCGACGTCGACGAGACGCTGGGCCTGCTCGAGCCGTTGCTCGAGGAGCGCGAGCTCGTGGCGCTCGAGCCGTCGTCGGCCGTCAACACCAACGCCTTCGTCATCACCCAGGAGACGTCCGAGGAGATGGGCATCGAGACGCTGTCCGACCTGGCCGAAGAGGGCGAGGACCTGACGCTCGGCGCCCCGCAGGACTGCGAGGACAACCCGTTCTGCCTGCCGGGCCTCGAGCGGGTGTACGGGCTCGACCTGTCCGAGAACTTCACGCCGCTCGACACCGGGCTGATCCCCACCGCGCTGGGCGAGGGTGAGATCGACGTGGCCGTGCTGTTCTCGACCGACGGCCGGATCGCGGACGAGGGCTGGGTCCTGCTGGAGGACGACCAGCAGATGCTGGCCGCCGACAACGTGTTCCCGCTGGCCACCCAGGAGCTGGTCGACGCCTACGGCGACACGCTGACCGGCACGCTCGGCGAGGTGTCGGCGGCGCTGACCACCGAGGAGCTCACCGAGCTCAACAAGCTCTACGACGTCGACCACGACGAGGCCGAGGACATCGCCGAGGACTGGCTGGCCGAGCACGAGCTCGGCTGACGCCGGCCCGTCGACCGGCCGAGCGGCCGGTCCGCCGGCCGGATCGTTGCCTGCACCGGCGGGGGCCGCCCCCCCGCCGGTGTAGACAACAGGCGTGGATCTCGCCGACCTCCGCCGCGAGTACCAGAGCGCCGGCCTGTCCGAGGCCGACCTCGACCCCGACCCGTTCGCCCAGTTCGGTGCCTGGTTCAAGGCGTGGCGCGACGTGGCCGTGGGCGACCCCAACGCCATGGTGCTGGCCACCGCCACGCCCGACGGGCGGCCGTCGGCCCGCACCGTGCTGCTCAAGGGCGTCGCCGGCGGCGGCTTCGTCTTCTACACCAACTACGAGAGCCGCAAGGGCCGCGAGCTGGCGGCCAACCCGCGGGCCACGCTGCTGTTCCCCTGGTACCCGGTGGGGCGCCAGGTCATCGTCGAAGGCACGGTCGAGAAGGTGGCGGCCGCCGAGTCCGACGCCTACTGGGCCACTCGACCCCCGGGCAGCCGCCTGGGCGCGGCCGCCTCACCCCAGAGCACGGTCGTGCCCGACCGGGCCGCGCTCGACCAGCGGTTCGCCGAGGTGGCGGCCGCCCACCCCGACGGCGACATCCCCCGGCCGCCCCACTGGGGCGGCTTCCGGCTCGTGCCCGTCCGGTTCGAGCTGTGGCAGGGCCGGGAGAACCGGCTCCACGACCGGTTGGCCTACCGGCCCGACGCCTCGCTGCCCACTGGCTGGCGGGTGGAGCGGCTCGCCCCCTGAGCCCGGGCGTCGGAGGCGGCGACGTCGGCGCCTGCGCCATCGCCGGTCGCCCGGGCCCGGTCGCGCCGGTTGAACACCGCCAGCAGCCCGGCCAGCGTGGCCAAGCCGACGGTCAGCGTGGCCGCGATCCGGACGGGCCCGATGTCGGAGATCCAGCCCTGCACGTCGTACGACCAACCGGCGACCGTGCGGGTGATGTTGGAGTCGGGCACCTGCCCGGGCTCGCGGTAGGTCTGCAGCTCCTCCCAGCCGTAATAGACGACGTAGGCGCCGGCCAGGGCCACGAGCCCGCCGGCCACGCGGCCCACGTACGGCCGGGCCTGACGCAGGAACCGGACCAGCGACGTGCGGGCCAGCGCGATGGCCACCGTGAGGGCCAGCAGCACCACGGTCATGCCCAACGCGTACAGGCCGAACACCATCAGGCCGTCGGCGATGCTCTCGCGGTCGATGGTGCCCGACACCGCCACCAGGAACGTCGGCAGCGTGCAGCCGATCGAGGCCACGGCGTACGACACGCCGAACACGAACATCGAGCCCACGGTCCGGGTGCGCCCGCCCCGATCGAGCTTGGGCAGGCGGACCAGCGGCTCGAAGCCGGCCAGCATGGCCAGGCCGAGAACGAGCAGGGCGACGCCGATGACCAGCGAGATCCAGGGGACGTTCTCGTAGACCGGTAGCGACGTGAGCTCGACCGCCAGGCCGGCCACCGCGAACACGACCAGGAAGCCGGCCGACACGGCGGCGCCCACCCGGAACGCCTGCCACACGCTGGCGGTGGGCTGGTCGTCGCCTGTCGCCGCCGAGGGCAGGCCGAGGAAGTACGACAGGTAGGCGGGAAGCAGGGCGAACCCGCACGGGTTGACGGTCGCCACCATGCCCGAGGCCAGGTACACGGCCAGGGGGCCGTCGGGGCCCAGGGCGGCGACGACGCCGGTCATCTCACCCGTCGGCTCCCAGCAGGTCGGCGACCTGGTCGCGCAGATCCTGCTCGCTCAGCTCGCGGCTGCTCATGGCCTCCACCTCGCCGTCGGCTCCGATGAACACGGTGGTCGGCATGGCGGTCCCGCCGAAGAAGGCGATGGCCCGGCCGCCCTCGTCGGCGTAGGTCGGGTAGGTCACGCCGGTCCGCTCGACCATCTGGCGCGCCCGGTCGCTCTCGTCCTGGTAGGCGAGGCCCACCACCGTCACCCGGTCGCCCATCTCCCGGTGGAGCGCCTCGAACGCTGGCATCTCCCGCAGGCAGGGCGTGCACCACGAGGCGAAGAAGTTGAGGACCACCGGCCGCCCCCGGGCCAGGTAGTCGGCGAGCCGGTGGTCGGGCCCGTCGCCCAGCGACGCCAGCTCGACCTCGGCCGTCGAGGTCGGCAGGTCCTCGGGCGTGATGGGATCGGTCAGCTCGACGACCTCGTCACCGGAGCCGGACGCGCCCGACGAGCCGTCGCCGCCGCCGAGCAGCAGGAAGACGGCGCTCGCTGCGGCCACGGCCAGGACGGTCGCGACCACGACCGGAAGGAGGGGGAGGCGGCGCGTCGCCACGGCTCACGACCGTACCGCGGCGGCCTCCGAACGCCCCAAAGGGCGCGGCCCCACCGGGCCGCACCCTCGAGGGCCGGGGCACCCCGCCGCTGGGTGCCCCGGCCCGGAGTGGGGAGGAGGAGCATCGGCCGGAGGGACCATCCGCCGCCCGGGCGATCAGGCGATGCGGACCTCGGCGACGTCTCGGAGCTGCTCGGGGATCGGCACCTCGGGCAGCTCGTCCTCGGGGCGGGGCCGCTTCGGCGGCCGCCCCCGCCGCCTCTTGACCGCCAGGATCTTCCCGTTCAAGAAGAGCTGGCCGCCCCACACGCCCCACGGCTCACGCCGCTCGAGCGCACCCTCCAGGCAGGGGATCAGGGCCGGGCACGTGGCGCAGATGTGCTTGGCCCGCGCGATGTCCTGAAGCTCCTCGCTGAAGAACAGCGCGGCGAGCCGACCGCTGCCGTCGTTGCAGCGGGCGTGGGCCCACCAGGCGTCCCCGGTAGCGAGGAGCTCGGCTCGGAATTCGTCGTCGACCTCGCCGCCGCTGCGTTCGGCGTCGGGCCTGCGCTCGTCGGACTCTGATGTGAGGGGGGCGAGCATCTGCCTAGTCCCTTGTTCGTGAGCTGACGGTTGGTAGGTGGTGGCTGGAGAAAGAAGAAGGCCGCCGGGGTGTCCCGACGGCCTTCGGAGGTCTCTGCGCTTCAGCGCCTGATCGTGGTCAGGGCGAACGCTCCGAAGGCCGTGGGCGGGCTCGATCGAGGGCAAACACCGGGGACACCGCCTGAATCGACACGAGCCACTTCCGCGTATGGGCAGGCGCGTGCTTGGCGGCGTAGCCGAGGTGCAGAGCAGCGCACGTACCGGGACGCGTGACGACACGCGCGGCGCCGGCCATGAGGCCGCCCTTCTGCGTCATGTCGGTCATCGTCGTCACTGTCGGTACGTCCCTCTCGTCGGTCGGGTCGGTCAAGTTCGCACGCCAGGACACTACGGCCGGTCCTTGGCGTCAACCGATTAAACGGTACTTGGCGAAAATCGTTTGGCCAACGGCAGATATCAGCCGGCCCCGGACGCGTCCTCCCGGGGCCGGAACAGGGTCTCGCGGTAGTAGCGCAGCTCGGCCACGCTCTCGCGGATGTCGTCCAGCGCCCGGTGGGCCGAGGCCTTCTTGGGGGCGTTCTCCAGCACGTCGGGCCGCCAGCGCAGCGCCAGCTCCTTGAGGGTCGACACGTCGACCGACCGGTAGTGCAGATAGTTCTCGATCTCCGGCAGGTACTGGGCCAGGAACCGGCGGTCGGTGCCGATCGAGTTGCCGCACAGCGGGACCGTCCGGGGCGTGGGCACGTGGCGGCGGATGAAGGCGAGGGTCTCGGCGCCGGCCTCCGCCAGCGAGACCGTGGAGGCGGCGATGGCGTCGAGCAGGCCGCTGCGGGTGTGCATCTCGCGCACCACGTCGTCCATGGCCTCCAGCGCCTCGGGTGGCTGGTGGACCACCAGGTCGGGCCCCTCGTCGACGATCACCAGGTCGTCGTCGGTGACGAGCGTGGCGATCTCGACGATCACGTGGCGGTGCGGGTCGAGCCCGGTCATCTCGAGGTCCATCCAGACGAGCACGCCGGCAGGCTACTGAGGGTCGCGATGACAGTTGTCGACCGCCCGGCCCGCCGGGGGGCGCGGTCGGCCGGGCCATCGGCTGGGCACCGGCGGCCGTCAGCCGGCGTCGGCGGCCGGGGTGCTGGTGGCGCCGTCCAGCGCCTCGTGCAGGTCGCCCCGCCCCGAGACGCCGAGCTTCTCGTAGACGCGCTGGAGGCGGTTCTCCACCGTGCGGACCGACAGGAAGAGGGTCCGGGCGATCTCCTTGTTGGACCGGCCGGCCGCGGCGAGCAGCGCGGTCTCGCGCTCGGCCGGCGTGAGCACGGCCCGGGCGGGGATGCTCTGCAGGGCGGGCGTGACGGGGTCCTCGCAGGCGCGGGCCAGGCGGCCGGCCCGGTGCTCGTCGGCGGCCGCAGCCCGGGGCTGGTTCGCCCGGCGGCGGGCCGTGGCGGCGTCGGCCGCGGCCTCGGCGGCCAAGAGGCCAGCCCCCATCGCCTCGAAGTCGCGGGACACCGCCTCCAGCGCCTCGGCGTCGTCGCGGGCCAGCGCCAGGGTGTGGGCGACCCGGGCCGGGGCCAGCCGCCCGTCGATGTGGCGGGCGACGTCGACCAGCTCGTGGCGCACGTCGCGCGCCCGGCCGAGGCGGGCCAGGCCGTGCAGCGCCGCCGCCGCGCCGACGAGGTCGCCGACCTGGTGGCCGAGGTCGACCGCCTGCTCGAAGAGGCGGCAGGCCTCGGACAACTGGCCGGCGGCGACGGCGGTCCAGGCCTTGGCGTGGACCAGCTCGCCCGCCTCGAGCTGCGTCGGCGGGACGGGCAGCGCCGCGGCGGCGGCGAGGCTCTCCTGGGCCTGCCGCCTCCTGCCGGCCAGGGCCAGGAACCGGGCCTGCTGGATGTGGCCGAGGCGGACGAGCAGCGGGCGACCCAGCTCCTGGTTGAGGGCGATGGCTTGCTGAGCCTGGCGGACCCCGGTGCGGGCCTTGCCGCGCTCCGCGGCGCTGTACGTGGTCACCAGCGAGAACGCAGCCTGGGCCTCGATGGACCGGTCGGCCAGCGCCTGCCGGTAGTGCTCGGCCGCCAGCTCGTCGGCCTCGGCGAACCGGCCCGCGAACTGCAGCGCCAGGATCCGGAAGATCTCGTGGTACCACGGGTACCAGGGGAGGGGCTCAGCGGTGGCGAGCTGGGCGGCCCGCCCGCGCCGGGCCGTGGCGATGGCCTCCTCCGTCCGGCCCAGGCGCCCCAGGCCGTAGCCGGCGGCGATGTAGGCCTGGCTCAGGGCCCGGCCCTCGGTCCGCTCGATCAGCGGCCCCGCCGCCTCCGCCGCGGCCCGGGGCCCGCGAAGCAGGATGATGGCGTGCGACCGGGCGGCCTCCAGCTGGTCGCGCCGCACCGGGTCGTGCACCGTGGCCAGCACCTCGTCGACGAGGTCCTCCACGTCGTCGCCGGTCCAGATGGCGGCCTCGATGCGGGTCTGAGCCACGGCCGTGAGCTGGGCCTCGTCCCCCGACTCGGCGGCCTCGGCGGCGAGCAGGGCCAGCTGGCGCTGGGCGTCCTCCGTGCGGCCGAGCAGCAGGGCGAGCTGGGCGGCGAGCAGGGCGGCGTCGAACCCCGCGCCGGCGTCGAGCGCGGCGCGGGTCAGGCGCTCGGCCAGGCGGAAGTCGTAGCGGCGCCGGGCCTCGACGGCGCCGGCGAGCAGCACCTGGGCGCTGCCCCCGCCGCCGGTCAGCCGCCACGACGCCACCCGCAGCGTGTCTTCGCGCCGCCGGGCCCCGGTGGCCTCGACGGCCTCGGCCAACGCCCGGGCGATCGCCCGGGCCCGGATGGCGGGCACGGTGGCCTGCACGACCTCGCCGTACAGGGGGTGCGCCAGCCGGACGGTCAGGCGTCGGCCGCTCGACTCGCTGCGCAGCAGGCCCCGGCGCTCCAGCGACTCGGCCAGCGCCGGGTCGCCCAGCGACTTCAGCTCGGCCTGGCCGAGCGGCTCGCCGTAGGCCACGAGCTCGAGCAGTGCCCGCTCGGCGGGGGAGAGGTCGCCGAGGCGGCTCTCGACCAGCTCGACCAGCCGGTCGGAGGGGGCGAGCCGGCCCGCCAGCCGCCACAGGCCCCGCTCCTCGACCAGCGTGCCCGCCTGCCGGGCCCCGAGGACCAGCTCGCGCAGGAACAGCACGTTGCCCTGGGCCCGGGCGGCCAGGCCGGCAGCGGTCGCCGGGTCGACGGGGCCGCCCAGGGCGGCCGACAGCAGGTCGACGATCGTCTCGTCGGGCAGGGCTGGCAGCTCGACCCGCTCGGCCAGCTCGTCGCGCCACAGGGCGACGAGGGCGTCGGGGACGGGCTCGCCGGTGCGGGTCGTGAGCAGCACCTTGGCGCTGCCCGTGACGGCCACGTGGTGGAGGAGCGTGGCCGAGGCGTCGTCCAGCAGTTGGGCGTCGTCGACGGACACGACGAGCGGCCGGCCGCCGGCTGCCTCGACCAGCGCCGCGGCCGAGCGCTTCAGCAGCCAGGCCAGGTCGTCGACCGCGCCCTCGACGTAGGTGTCGGCGGGCAGCAGCGCGGTGAGGGCCCCGAAGGGCAGGCCGCGGGCCGTGTGAGTGCCGGTGGCGTGGACCACGGTGAGCCCGGCCTCGGCCAGGAGGCGGACGGCCTCCCGGGCGACCCGGGTCTTGCCGACCCCCGCCCGGCCGGCCAGGACCACGCCCTGGGTGTGGTCGCTGGTCATGAGCTCGCAGACACGCTGCAGCTCTTCGGCCCGCCCCACAAACGGCCAGTCTTGACTACTCGCAACGCCGCACCGTAGTACTCCCACCTCACTGTGTCATTACCCTTCTTGGGCGTCGCTACGCCACACGGATCGCGGCCGGGGCCGTATGGCGCGCCCGTCGGCCGGCCGGCGGCTGCGGGCCCATCGGCGGGAGCGTTCGGTGGGGCGGGTCAGTGGGCCCGGCGCCCGGGCGGGAGCGAGCCGGGGCTGCGATCATCGACCGGCGGCGGCGGTCGGGCTGCCACAATCGGGGGGTGCTCCGCGTCCCCGTCGTCCGGCTCGATCCCGACCTGCCGCTGCCCACCTACGCCCGACCCGGCGACGCCGGCGCCGACCTGGTGGCCCGCGAGGGAGCGCACCTGCGGCGGGGCGGAGGCCGGGCGCTCGTCCCGACGGGCATCGCGGTGGCCATCCCGGTCGGCTACGCCGGGTTCATCCAGCCCCGCAGCGGCCTGGCGCTGCGCCACGGCGTCACCTGCCTCAACACGCCCGGGCTCATCGACAGCGGCTATCGCGACGAGCTGCGGGTCCTGCTGATCAACACCGACCCCGACGCCGACTACGAGGTCGCCCGGGGCGACCGCATCGCCCAGCTCGTCATCCAGCGGGTCGAGGAGGCCGTGTTCGAGCCGACCGACGAGCTCGAGGCCTCGGTGCGGGGCAACGGGGGCTTCGGCCACACGGGTCGCTGAACGGGGTCTGAACGGGTCGCCGCTACCCGCCGTCGACCCGCCTGCGGGCCGTCGCCTGCGGGCCGTCGCCGCCCTCAGTCCTCGTCGTCGCCCTCGTCGGCCCGGTGCTTGTGGAGCACGATGCGCCGCCCGCCGTCGGCCGCCTCCCAGTCGTCGACGCTGGCGTCCAGCAGAGCGGCGGCCAGGTCGGGCAGGGGAGCGGGCTCGGCCCCGTCGCCCTCGACCCGCAGCTCGACGCTGAGGCCACCGCCGCCCACGGTGTAGGTCACGACGAGCGTGCCCCGGGTCTCGTCGCCCTTGCCCTCGCCCACGGCCAGCAGGGCGGCGGCCTCGCCGACGGCGAGCCGCACCTCCTCCACCTCGCGGTAGGTGAGCCCGGCCCGGGTGGCCACGCCGGCTGCGCCGACGCGGGTGATCCGCACCGCCGCGGCGGTGGCGGGCACGGTCAGCTTGATGCTGTCGCCGTCGGTGGGCTCCACGAGAGTTGCGAGCCTAACCCTGACCCCGGCCGAGTCACGGTTCACGGACCACGTCCGCCGGGTTCTTGTCGGTGCGTCGGCCGACGTAGACGGGGTGGCGGAGGCGGCCGTCCTCGGTCCACTCGCCGAACTCGATCTCCACGACCACCTCGGGCCGCACCCAGTGGGCGCCCCGGGCGTGCAGCGGCGGGGGCGGGGGCGTGAACGGGCACACGTCGGTGGCGAGCGGCGCCAGCAGGGCGGCGAACCGGTCCAGCTCGGCGTCGGTGAAGCCCGAACCCGCCCGCCCGGCGTACCGCAGCTCGGGCTCCCCCGGCGCGTCGTGGTAGCCGACCAGGATCGAGCCCAGCCCGTCGGCCCGCCGCCCCTCGCCGGGCGCCCACCCGCCCACCACCAGCTCCTGGCGGCGGCGGACCTTGACCTTCAGCCAGCTGCGGGTCCGCGTGCCCGGCACGTAGGGCGCGTCGACCCGCTTGGCCATGATGCCCTCGAGCCCCTGTTGGCGGGTGGCGTTCAGCAGGGCCTGGCCGTCGTCGAACACGGTCGACAGGCTCACGCCCGGGGGCAGGTCGTCGGCCAGGCCCTCGAGCAGGCGGCGCCGGTCGCGCCAGGGCAGGCCGGTGGTGTCCTGCCCGTTCAGGCGGAGCAGGTCGAACACGATGAGCTCGACCGGGACCTCGGCCGCCCGACGGCGGGCGTCGGCCGGAGAGGCGACGTGCATGCGCTGCTGGAGCCGCCCGAAGCTCGGGCGCCCGTCGGGCCCGATCGCCACGATCTCGCCGTCCAGCAGGCAGGAGATCGGTGCCAGCGCCGGGGCCAGCGGAGCGAGCTCGGGGTAGGTGGCCGTGGCGTCGCGGCCGTTGGCCGACCAGGCCCGGACGGTGCCGGCGTCGGAGCCGGCGGCGGTGTTGCCGTCGTTGTCGACCTCGACGAGCAGGCGCATGCCGTCCCACTTCAACTCGTAGACCCAGTCGGGGCCTGTGGGGAGCTGGCCGCTCGTGGCTTTCATGGGGGCGAGCGCCACGCCCGGAGCCTACGGGCGGGCACTCCCACCTGGGGGCATGCGCCCGGGGGCGGGGACCGGGGCGGCGGGCCGGGGTCTCGTCGCCCGGACGGGGCGGGGCGCCGCCGGCTCGGGCGTTGGCGGGTGGCTCGCACGGGTGTCGGCGGGTGGCGCGGGTGTTGGCGGGGCGCCGTCGGGCTCAGGCGTTGGCGGGCGGGTCGCCGCCGTCGCCCTCGGTCGGGAACGCCACGGTGAGGTCGAGCTCGTCGGTGCCGCGCACGACGTGCAACGTCAGCGTGCCGCCGTCGGGCACCTCGGCCAGCGCGGCATGCAGGTCGTCGGCGTCGACCACGGTGCGGTCGCCGGCCGCGGTGAGCAGGTCGCCCTCCTGGACGCCGGCCCGGTCGGCCGGGCTGCCGGGCTGCACGCCCCGCACCAGCACGCCGTCGCGCTCGGGCAGGCCCACGGCCCGGCGCATCCGTCGCGCCACCCGGGCGGGGGCCACGCCGACGCCGAGGACGCGGCGCGCCGGCTCGCGGCCCGCGGCGAGCTCGTCGACCCGGCGCCGCAGCTGGTCGTCGGCGGCCCGGGCGATGGCGAACCCGTCGCCCAGCCGCAGCGTCGTCACCCCGAGCAGGCGGCCCTGGAGGTCGACGATCGGGCTCCCGGACGTGCCCCGGGCCACCGGGGCCGTGTGCTCGACGCCGCCGGTGACGAGGCGGCCCCGCGGCCCCCGGAACGCCCGGTCGCGGCCCGACACCGTGCCGGCCGTGACCCGGACGCCGCCGTCGGCGACCCGGGCCACCGAGAGCACGGTGGCGCCCCAGCCGAGGGGATCGTCGGGGTCGCCGACGCCCGCGGCGTCGGCGGCGCTCTCGGGGGCGCCGACGCCGCCGACCGGCGCCCAGGGCAGGGGCGGCGCCTCGCCGGTGTCGACCCGGAGGACAGTGAGGTCGCCGTCGAGGTCGACGCCGGCCGCCCGGCCCTGCACCGCCCGGCCGCCGGCGAACGTGACCTCGGTCGTGCGGTCGCGCAGGTTGTGGGCGTTGGTCAGCACGAGCCCCTCGCCGACCACGACGCCGCAGCCCCGGCCGCCGTGCCGGCCGATGCGGACGACCGAGGGCGCCGCCGCCTCGACGACCCTGGGGATGACCGTGCGGAGCTCGTCGGTGGTAGTCATGCCTCGTCCCTTCGCCAGGGATCGGTGCGCCGGTGCGTTCCGACGACCCGTCCGTAGTGACTTGCAATCTGCAAATTACCCTACCGACCCGAGGCGGCTCCGCCATGCCCCGCACTCAACCGGTTCCCCCGTCCGGCCCGTCCGGACCCTCAGGACCCTCCGGATCGTCCGGATCGTCCGGCCCATCGTCCGTATCCGGGCCGTCGGCCCCGCCGGGCGCGTCGGCCCCGCCGGCCGGGCCGCTGGCCGAGGCTCTGGAGCGCGTCGGCGACCGCTGGACGCTGCTGGTGGTCGCCGCGCTGCTCGACGGCCCCCGACGGTTCGGCGAGCTGCTCGCCGACCTCGAGGGCCTGGCCCCCAACATCCTGTCCAAGCGCCTGTCCCGGCTCGAGGCCGAGGGCCTGGTCGTCGGCGAGCCGTACTCCCGGCGGCCGGTCCGCCACGTCTACCGGCTGACGGCCTCTGGTGCCGAGCTGGCCGGGGCCCTGCGCGTCCTCACCGACTGGGGCGCCGCCCAGCGGGGCCGGACGCCGCGGTCCGCCGACGACCACGACCGCGACCTCATCCACGCCGCCTGCGGGACGCCGGTCGAGGCCCGCTGGTACTGCCCCACGTGCGACCGCCAAGTGGACGAGCCCGGCGCGGACGGGCTGCAGTGGATGTGAGCCGAAATGTGACGCGCGCGCCCCGCCCAGTGTCGAATACGGGCATCATCGCAGCGTTCCACCGTGATGAGTACGGTGTCGCCGCGGTGCGCGCTCCCTGTGCGAGCGCTAGGTTCGCTCGCTCGGGCGGACGAGATCACTAGAGGAGATGCTTCCGATGTCCCAGGTCAGTCCCGGCTGGTATCCCGATCCGGGTGGCCGCTTCGCCCAGCGCTATCACGACGGAACCCGCTGGACCGAGCACGTGGCCGACGCCGGCGGCAACCGCAGCACCGACCCGCCCGGGGGTCAGGCTCCCGCCGACGCTCCGGCCGCGGCCCAGCCCCAGCAGGGCTACGGCGGCACGCCCAGCGGTCAGGGTTACGGCCAGCCCCAGCAGCCCGGTTACGGCGGCACGCCGAGTGGCCAGGGCTACGGTCAGCCTCAGCAGGGCTATGGCGGCACGCCCAGCGGTCAGGGTTACGGCCAGCCCCAGCAGCCCGGTTACGGCGGCCCGAGCGGCCCCGGCTACGGCCAGCAGCCCGGCTACGGCGCCCAGCCCAACTACGGGCAGCCCGGCTACGGCTACGGCGCCGCCTCCTCGACCTTCACGCCCACCATCGGCCTCATCACCGCCGGTGTGGGCGCCCTGCTCGTTCTCATGTCGCTGTTCGTCACCGACTTCATCAAGGTGACCGTCGACGGCGGGTTCGGCGGCAGCTTCTCCGACGAGATCTCGCTGGGTGACGTCGGCGACGGCGGGGGCGACATCCCGGCGGCGCTCGACACCTACGCCAGCTTCGGCCGCTTCCTCGCCTTCCTGGTCATCGTGTTCGTGATCCTGGCCGCGCTCCGACTGCCGCAGCTCCCCCAGCTGAACCAGATCGAGCAGCTGCCGATCATCGTCGCCGTCGTGTGCGGCGTGTTCGCGCTCTGGCACCTCCTGGCCATGCTCGCCAGCGCGGAGGGGGCCGACACGTCCCCGACGTTCTTCGCCATCCTCGGCCTGCTCGGCTGGGGCGGCATGGGCGCCTCGGGCTTCCTCAAGCAAACGCTCGGCAGTCGCTGACGGCTGGTCCGCCCACCTCTCCGTCCCGGGCCCCGGGGGTCGATCCCCGGGGCCCTGACGCGTCCGGCCGGCGCTGGGCTAGCGTCCACCTGACGAGGTGTCAGGAGGGGGAGCAGTGGGATCGACGGAGTTCAACCTGCCCGACGTGTTCGACACGGTGGTCGGCGAGCATCCCGACCGTCCCGCGATCGTGTGGCGCGACCTCGAGTTGTCGTACGCCCAGCTGGCCGACCGGAGCAGGCGCCTCGCCGCCTACCTGCGGTCGCGGGGACTGGGCGTCCACCGCGAGCGCTCGGAGCTGGCCGGCCACGAGTCGGGCCAGGACCACCTCGGCATCTACCTCTACAACGGCAACGAGTACATCGAGACGATGCTCGGGGCGTTCCGGGCCCGGGTGGCGCCGTTCAACGTCAACTACCGCTACGTCGAGGACGAGCTGGTCTACCTGCTGACCGACGCCACCTGCCGGGCGCTCGTCTACCACGAGACGTTCGCGCCGACGCTGGCGGCGGTCCTCGACCGCCTCGAGGGCGTTGAAGTGCTGATCCAGGTGGCCGACGGGTCCGGGCACGGGCTGCTGCCGGGCGCCGTCGACTACGAGACCGTGATCGCCGAGACCGGGCCCGAGCTCGACGTCCGCCCGTCGCCCGACGACCTCTACATCCTCTACACCGGCGGCACGACCGGCATGCCCAAGGGCGTCCTGTGGCGCCAGCACGACATCTACATGGGCGCCATGGGCGGGCGGTCGATGTTCACGTGGGACGCCGTCTCGTCCTACGACGACGTCGTCGAGCGGGCCCGCAACAACGCCACGCCGCTCCGGATGCTGATCCTGCCCCCGCTCATGCACGGGGCGGCCCAGTGGGCGGCGTTCATCGGGCTCACCGGCGCCCAGACGCTCGTGTTCCCCAACGAGACCCGGCGCCTCGACCCCGTGGACGTGTGGCGCACGGTCGAGCGTCACCGGGCCAACAGCATGACCACCGTGGGCGACGCCGTGGCCCGGCCGCTCGTCGAGGAGCTGGAGCGGGGCGACTACGACGCCTCCTCGCTCGTCGGCATCGGCAACGGCGGCGCCCCCCTCACCCCGACGATCAAGGAGCGGCTGCTGGCGCAGCTTCCGCACCTCATCGTGTCCGACTCCGCCGGCGCCTCCGAGACCGGCGCCCAGATGAGCCACATGTCGACGGCCGGCTCGGTCGGCACCGGCAAGTTCGCCCCGGGCCCTGACACGGTGGTGGTGACCGAGGACATGACCGCCATCGCCGCCCCCGGGCACGAGGGCCTGGGCTGGCTGGCCCAGGGCGGCTGGGTGCCGCTCGGCTACTACAACGACCCCGAGAAGACGGCTCGCACGTTCCCGGTGATCGACGGCGCCCGCTACGCGGTGCCCGGCGACCGGGCCCGGCACCTGGCCGACGGCCAGATCGAGCTGCTGGGCCGCGACTCGGTCACGATCAACTCGGGCGGCGAGAAGATCTTCGCCGAGGAGGTCGAGCGGGCCATCGCCAGCCACCCGGCCGTCCACGACGTCGTGGCCGTCGGCCGGCCCAGCGAGCGGTGGGGGCAGGAGGTCGTGGCGCTCGTCGAGCTGTCTGAGGGGGCCACCGCCACCGAGGACCAGATCATCGCCCACGCCGGCAAGTCCATCGCCCGCTACAAGCTGCCGAAGGCGGTGCTGTTCCTCGACCACATCCAGCGGAGCCCGGCCGGCAAGGCCGACTACCGCTGGGCCAAGGCCCAGGTGGGGGCGAACTAGGGGCGGCAGCCAGGGAGGCCGGGCCCCGGGCCGTCGCCCCACCTCGGCTCCGGGGCCCTTGTCCCGCGGCCCCTGCGCCCTCGGCCTGTCGGAGCCGTCGCCCGGCGCCGGCCCTCGTGGTCGGCGGCCGTCCGCGCCGCGGGTCCGCCGGCGCTGGCGCAGAACGCGGCGCCGCCTGGGTGCCGAGCGCCGCCCGACCCCCGGCGGCTGGGCCCAGCCCGGTGGACCGCTGGCGCTGGCTGGTCACAGCCGCCCGGTCGGAGTGGGAGGTCGGCTGGGGCCGGTTGGCTGACGGCGGCGCGAGAGTGGGGCGACGCGAGGCCGGCGCCCGTGTGGGCGCCGGCGGGTCGAAGTCGAAGGTCCTGATGGCGGCCCCGAGGGGCCGGATCCCGGGGGCCGGTCAGACGCCGGCGGCCGCGCGGGAGCGGCGCCGCCGGGAGAGGGCGAGGAACACCCCACCCGCAGCGGCCAGCGCCAAGGCGATCTGCAGCAGCAGCATCGTCAGGTCGCTACCGGTACGCGGCAGGAAGCCGCCCTCGTCGTCGCCGCCGGAGGGCGCAGCGGCGGGCGGGGTCGCGCCACCCTCGGACGGCGCGCCGGCGCACCCGTCGCTGCTCACCGTGATGCGAGCGGTGAGCGACAGGACCTCGCCGTCGGCGTCGCCCGAGGCGGTGAGCGTGTGCTCGCCCGGCTGGGCATCGTCGGGGATCGTCACGTCGAGCTGGGCGACGCCGACGTCGTCGGCCGCCGTGCTGCCCAGCGCGGCGCCGGAGTCGATCGCCACCGCGACCTCGGCACCCGGCGAGAACGTCTGGGCCGTGACGCCCACGGTCTCACCCGGCGCAGGGGTCGGACAGGTGACGGAGATGCCGTTGTCGGCCGGCGGATACTGCTCGGCGCCCGCCGGGGCCGCAGTGGCGAGGAGACCGAGGCCAAGGGCCCCGGCTACGGCGATGGCAAGACCAGTGACTCGCTTGCGCATTGGCTTTGACCTCGGTTTTTCCCCTCGAACTGCGTCGAGGTACCGCCCGCAGGCTCCCCAGCCCGCGTCCCAAGTGCACGGCGACTGTAACACGCGCCACCATCGGCTTCGAAGGCGCCCCCGATGATGCTTCGCAGCGTGCGGCTGCCCGCACCGACGGTGGACGGATCGGGGGTTAACCGCGGTAAGTGGCGAAATCCGCGATTTGGGCGGCTCCGCGCCACCCCGGGCGTCATACGATGAGCGCGGCGCCGGACCTTCCGGGGGTGTAGCTCAGCTGGCAGAGCGGCCGCCTTTTAAGCGGATGCGCGAGGGTTCGAGCCCCTCCACCCCCACTGGTCAGCACCCGGCGTAGCCTCACCTCGATGGACGGCCCCCTCGACCGCCCCGCCGATCCCCAGCCGCCTGTGCCGCCGGCCGACGCTCGGCCCAGCGACACCGACACCGAGTCCATCGACGACCTGCCCGACGCGCCCGAGCCGGCCGACCGCGAGCCGACCGAACGGGAGCGCGAGCTGGCCGCGCTGGCCGCCATGCAGGAGGCGCTGGCCGACGTCGACCGGGCGCTCGAACGGATCGACGACGGTACCTACGGCGCCTGCGAGGCCTGCGGGCAGCCGATCCCCGACGAGGTGCTCGAGCAGGCGCCGGCCGCCCGCCTCTGCGCGGCCCACGCCCGGCCGATGTCCCGCCCGTGACCGGCCCGCTCCCGCCCGAACCTGTGGGCGGGGGCGGGGTCAGATCTGGTTGGGGACGGTGACGTCCTCGGGCTCGGCCAGGAGGAGGCGGTCGCCGAGGCGCATGTCTCCGGTCTCGCCGTCGACGACCACCCAGCGGCCCTCGACGTTGGCGATGCGGGCGAACTCGGCCCCCAGGTGCTGCTCCAGCACGTAGATCAGGCCCCCGTGGGTGACGGCGACGACGTCGCCGCCCGGGACCGTCCGTCCGATGCGGGTCACCGCCCGCCGGGCCCGGGCCAGCAGCGACTCGTCGGGCTCCCACCCGGGCGGCCGGTTGCCGTTGTCGAGGTAGCCGGGGTAGCGCTCGTTGATCTGCTCGCGGGTGAGGCCCGACCACTCGCCGGCGTCGCGCTCCCGCAGGTCGGCGTCGAGCACGACCGGCCCGACGCCCAGCAGCTCGCTGATGACGACGCCGGTCTCGGCCGCCCGGGCCAGGTCGGACGCCCACACGGCGTCGACGGCCCCGAGCGCCCGGGCGGCCTCGGCCGCCTGCGCCCGGCCGAGGTCGGTGAGCGGCGGGTCGGCCTGACCCTGCCACCGCCCGGAGGCGTTCCACTCGGACTGGCCGTGGCGGACCAGCAGGACCCGGGTCTCGGAGCTCATGAACAAGCGACGCTACAAGCCCGAGCGGCCGGAGCGCTGCGCGCCGCCCCCGTGCCGCCCTCCCGAGCGCTGCGCGCCGTCCTCCGGGCCGCCGGCGCGAACGCTCGAGCACGGTCGGAGGGGTGGTCGGACGGATCGGCGGTGACGGGCCCTCCTGTCCACCACTAGGCTGCGGCGCTGGCCGACGGCAGCGACAGGAGGACCTCGCCCGATGGCCCAGCCGCTGACAAGCTCGGGCGCCCCCCGGCGCCCCGGCGGGTTGCACTGGCCCGCTTCACCGGCCCCGGCGCGGCCGGGCTCGCGGTGGCCGTCCTGAGGCTCTTCGCCCAGGCCCGCGAGGCCGCCGGCACCGCCCGTGACGAGGTGGCGGGGTCGACGGTCGACGAGGTGCTGGGTGCCGCCCGGGAGCGGTACGGCGCGGCCTTCGGGGCCGTGCTGCAGACCTGCCGCATCTGGGTGAACGGCGAGCCGGCCGCCGGCACCGACCCCGTGTCCGAGGGCGACGAGGTGGCGGTCCTCCCGCCGGTGTCGGGAGGCTGACGCCGTGCTGCCCGCCCGCGGCTTCGCTGCGTCCCCGAACCTGGGCCCCTTCGCCGCCGACGCCCCGCCGGCCGCCGGCGTTAGGCCCGTCAACGGCAGCCGGCCCGCCACCGGTGGGGGGACCGTTGACGGCGCCCCGCCCACCAACGGCGCCGCCCCGCCGGCCCCCTCGGCCAACGGCGGCGCCCGACCGCCGGCCGGCGCCGCCGAGGCCGCCGGCGCCCCGACGTGGGGCCCACCCTCGGGGCCCCCGTCCGGCCCGCCGGGCGACGGCCCGCCCCCGGCCCCGCCGCGCCGCCGGCCGGGTGGCCGCGGCCCGGGCAGTCCCGACCCGGGCGCTACCGGCGCCCCCGACACCCCCGGCGTCCCCGCCGCCCCGCCCGGCCC
>DATCLS010000008.1:0-28994 GCA_036563805.1 Acidimicrobiales bacterium
GGGGTGGGCGGCTCTAGGCATCGGGAGCCAGGCGGTAGCCGAGGTGGCGGACGGTCTGGAGCGTGCGCCGGCCGAACGGGGCGTCGATCTTGCGCCGCAGGTACCCGACGTAGACCTCGACGACGTTGGTGTCGCCGGCGAAGTCCTCGCCCCACACCTCCCGCAACAGCGTCCACTTCGGCACGCACTGGCCGGTGCGCCGGATGAGGGCCTCGAGCAGGGCGTGCTCCCGCCGGGTGAGGTCGATCGGCGCGTCGCCGCGCCGGCACGCCCGCCGGACGGGGTCGAGCGCCAGGTCGCCGCACACCAGCTCGTGCGGCCCGGCGCCGGCCCGGCCCGCACCCCGCCGGGCCAGGGCGTGCAGCCGGGCCACGAGCACCACGAACGAGAACGGCTTGGACAGGAAGTCGTCCGCCCCGATGTCGAGCGCCTCGGCCTCGTCGTGCTCGCCGGACTTGGCGGTGAGCATCAGGATCGGCGTCCACACCCCCTCCTCCCGCAGGGTGCGGCACACCTTGTAGCCGTTCATGCCCGGCAGCAGGATGTCGAGGACGATCACGCCGTAGGCCCGCTCCCGGGCCCGGTCGAGGCCGTCGAGCCCGTCGTGCACGACGTCGACGCCGAAGCCCTCGGCGGTGAGGCCGTCGGCGATCGCCGCGGCCAGCCGCACCTCGTCCTCGACGACCAGCACTCGCACGGGGGCGATCGTGGCGGCCGACCCTGAGCGTCAGCTCGACGGTTCCTGAGAGGCCCTCTCAGGAACGCACCCCCGTCTCAGCCTGGTCTCAGCGCCCGTTGCCACCGTCGGCTGCATGCGCACACGACGAGTGAAGACGACGCTCGCAGCCGTCGCCGTCGCCGGCCTGCTGGGAGCGTGCGGCAGCGACGGGTCCGACAACGGCGACGCCGGAAGCGGCACAGGCACCGGCTCCGCCGCCGAGGACGCCACCCTGGCCTACGCCCGCTGCATGAGGGACAACGGGGTCGAGGACTTCCCCGACCCCGGGGTCGGCGAGGACGGCGGCCTCCGCCTGTCGACGGGCGACGCCACCGACCCCGACTTCGAGGACGCCGAGCACGAGTGCCGGCCCATCCTCGACGAGGCCCAGCAGGCCGGGACGCAGCTGTCGCCCGAGGAGGAGGCCGCGCAGCGGGACCGGGCACTGGCGCTGGCCCGCTGCATGCGGGACCGCGGCTGGGACTTCCCCGACCCCGAGGTGGAGGAGGGCGGCGGCATCGCCGTGCAGAACCCCGAGGACGTCGGCGGGCCGGGCGACCCCCGCTTTGAGCGCTTCGACGAGGACATGACCGCCTGCCACGAGGAGGCGGGCATCCCCACGCCCGAGGGCGGCGGCGAGCTCGACTCGCTGACCGGCGACCGCGAAGCCGGCGTCGGTGGTGAGGGCGCCGGGGGTGACGAGGGCGCCGGGGGTGAGGCGTGAGCCCGGCGACCCCGCCCGTCGGGGCCGGCCAGGCCGACCGGGCGGCCGGGCACGCCACAGCCGACCGGTCCGACACGGCCGCCAGGGCCGCCCCGGCCATCCCGCCCGACGCGGCGGACCCGGCCATGTCGCCCGACGCCGCGGACCCGGCCACCCCGATCCCACCCGGACGCCGCCGCCGGGCCCTCGTGGCCGGCACCCTGATCTCTGCGCTGGTCGTGGGCGCCGGCGTCGCCGGGACCCGCCTGGCGGCGGACGACGGGGACGCGGCCAGCACGGCGCCCACCGCCGCCGACCTCGGCACGGCCACCGTCGAGCGGCGCACGCTGGAGGAGCACGCCGAGCTCGACGGCGCCCTCGGCTACGGCGACCAGACCGAGGTCACGCTGGCCGGCTCGGGCACGGTCACCGGCCTGGCCCCGATCGGCTCGGTCATCGATCGGGGCGGCACGTTGGTCGAGGTCGACGGCCGGCCGGTCCCGCTGCTCATCGGCGACCGGCCGCTGTGGCGCCCGCTCGGGCCCGACGTCGAGGACGGCCCCGACGTCGAGCAGCTCGAGGCCAACCTGGTGGCGCTCGGCGTCGTCACCCCCGACGAGCTGACCGTCGACGAGGACTGGACCGCGGCCACCACCGACGCCGTCGAGGAGTGGCAGGACGGGCTCGGCCTCGACGCCACCGGCCGCATCGCCGTCGGCGACCTGGTGTTCCTGCCCGGGCCGGTCCGGGTGGCGGCGCACCCGGTGCCGGTCGGCAGCCCGGCGAGCGGGACGGTCCTGGAGGTCACCGGCACGACGCAGGTGGTGACCGTCGACCTGGAGGCCACCCGGCAGGACCTGGTCGAGCCGGCCCAAGCCGTCGAGGTGGTGCTGCCCGACGGGTCCGAGACCCCCGGCACCGTCTACGCGGTCGGCGAGGTCGCCACGGTCGGCGGCGACGACGGGGGCGACGGGGCGGCCGACGGTGGTGGGGGCGGGGGCGGCGACGAGGCCACGGTCCCGGTCGTCGTCGCCCTCGACGACCCGGATGCCGCCGGCGGGCTCGACCAGGCCCCGGTGACCGTGCGGGTCGTGACCCACGCCGCCACCGACGTCCTGGCGGTGCCCGTGGAGGCGCTGCTGGCGACCGCCGAGGGTGGCTACGTCGTCGAGGTCGTGGACCGGGCCGGGGACGGCGGATCGCCCGCCGAGCCCGGCGACGCCGGCGACCCGGACCATGACGATCCCGACGCCACCGAGCTGGTCCCGGTCGAGCTCGGCGCCTTCGCCGACGGCTGGGTCGAGGTCACCGGCGACGTGGCCGAGGGCGACGAGGTGGTGGTCCCCCGTGGCTGACCTCACCGTCGCCCACTCCGCCGCCGGTCAGGCGGGGACCGAGGCGGAGCCCACCGGCCAGCCGGGGCCCACCGGCCAACCCGAGCCCGTCGTCGAGCTCGTCGACGCCGTCAAGGAGTACCGGGGCACGCCCCCGGTTCGGGCGCTGAACGGCGTCACGTTCACGGTCGCCCGGGGCGAGCTGGTGGCGGTGGTCGGGCCGTCGGGGTCGGGCAAGTCCACGCTCCTCCACCTCATAGGGGCGCTGGACCGGCCGTCCCGCGGCACGGTCCGCGTGGCCGGAGCCGACGTGGGCACCCGCTCCGACCGGCAGCTCTCCGCGTTGCGGGCCACGCGCCTCGGCTTCGTGTTCCAGCAGTTCCACCTGCTCGACGGCCTGTCCGCCCTCGACAACGTGGCCACCGGACTGCTCTACCGGGGCGTCCCCGCCGGCGAGCGGCGGCGCCGGGCCGCCGCGGCCCTCGCCCGGGTCGGGCTGGGCCACCGCCTCCACCACCGCCCGGCCCAGATGTCGGGCGGGGAGTGCCAACGGGTGGCCATCGCCCGGGCGGTCGTGGGCGAGCCGGCGATCGTCCTGGCCGACGAGCCCACCGGCAACCTCGACTCGGCCACCGGCGCCGAGGTGCTCGCCGTCCTCCGCTCGCTCCAGGAGGCCGGGACGACGATCGTGCTCATCACCCACGACCGGCAGATCGCCGCCGCGCTGCCCCGGCGCATCGCCATCCGGGACGGCCGGGTCGAGGCCGACTCGGCCGCCAGCCCGGCCCGGACCCCACGGACGCCGGCCCTCGGGGGGACCCGATGACGGCGCCGACGATGGCCTCGACGGCGCTCGCCACGGCCCGCCCCCGGCCTCCGCTCCAGCCCCGCCACCGGCTCCGGTTCGCCGACGTGCTGGCGGTGGGCACGATCGGCCTGCGGTCCAAGCGGGTCCGGGCGGCCCTCACCGCCCTGGGCATCGCCATCGGGATCGCGGCGATGGTGGCGGTCGTCGGCATCTCGGCCTCGAGCCGGGCCGACCTGCTGGCCGAGCTCGACCGGCTGGGCACCAACCACCTCCAGGTGGCGCCGGGCAACGACCCGTTCGGCGAGGCGGCGGCGCTGCCGGTGGACGCGCCGGCGATGATCCGGCGCGTGCCGGGGGTCCAGGCTGCGGCGGCGACCCGCCTGGTCGACGGCGCCACCGTGCGGCGGACCGACCGGATCGCCGGGGAGGAGACCGGGGGCCTCGCCGTCGTCGCCACCGAGCCCAACCTGCTCGACACGCTGGGCGGCTCGGTGGCCGCCGGCGCGTTCCTCAACGCCGCCACCGCCACCCGGCCGGCCGTGGTGCTGGGCGCCACGGCGGCGGAGCGGCTCGGCATCGTCGATCTCGACGGCGACCCCCTCGTCTACCTGGGGGAGCGGTGGTTCAGCGTGGTCGGTGTGCTCGACCCGGTGGCGCTGGCACCCGACGTCGACCGCTCGGCGATGATCGGCTACGACGTCGCCCGCCGGCTGTTCGGCATCGACGCCTCGGCGTCGGCGGTCCGGGTGCGCACCGATCCCGACCGCACCGAGGAGGTGGCCGACCTGCTGGGGGCTACCGCCAACCCGGAGGCCCCGGGCGAGGTGGCGGTCACCCGGCCCAGCGACGCCCTGGCCGCCCGCGCCCGGGTCGACGAGTCGCTGACGGCCCTGCTGCTGGGCCTGGGGGCGGTGGCCCTGCTGGTCGGCGGCCTGGGGATCGCCAACGTCATGGTCATCTCGGTGCTCGAGCGCCGAGCCGAGATCGGGGTACGCCGGGCGCTCGGGGCCACCCGCCGGCACATCCGCCTGCAGTTCCTCGTCGAATCGATGCTGCTGGCCGTCCTGGGCGGCACCGCCGGCGTCGGGATCGGCGCGGCGATCACCGGGCTGTACGCCGGCAGCCGGGGCTGGACGTTCGCCGTCCCCGTCCCGGCGCTGGTGGGCGGCGTGGGGGCCTCGCTGGCCATCGGCGCGCTGGCCGGCCTGTACCCAGCGGTCCGGGCCAGCCGGCTGGCCCCGGCCGACGCGGTGCGGTCGGACTAGCGGGTGCGGCGGCGGTGGGGGCGGGGTGCGGGCGCCGCGGCGCCGCCCCGCCTCCGCCGCTCGACCGCCGATCTGGACGGGTGGACCACACCACGGGTGGCTCACTCCTCCAGAACCGCTTGTCCCCGCCCGAGGTCTCAGCGAGACTCCGCCCATGCCGACCGCCGCGTGGGACGACGACGCCGGGGTGGTGACGCTGCCCGGCGGCGCCCGGGTCCGGGGCCGACGTCTGGCCGCCCCGGCCTGCCCGGCGGACTTCGGGCTGGTCCTGGCCCCGAGGCCCGCGCCGGCGTGGCCCCACCGCCGCATCCGCTGGCCCGACTTCTGGATCCCGACCGACCGGGCCGACGCCCTCGACGCTCTGGCCGAGGCGCTGCGCCGCGCCCGGGCCGGCGAGCGGGTCGAGGTGGCCTGCCGGGGCGGCGTGGGCCGCACCGGGACCGCTCTGGCCGCGCTCGCCGTCCTCGACGGGCTCCCGACCGGCGAAGCGGTCGCCTGGGTGCGCGCCGCCTACCATCCCCGGGCCGTCGAGACCCCGTGGCAGCGGCGGTGGCTGCGGTCGCTCGCCCCCGCTCCCGCCCCGGCCCCGGGCGCGGCCGCCGGCCATGCGCGCTCTGCGCAGTAGTCAACCGCGAATAGCGTTGATCGGGTAACGACCGCGTTTATTCCAGGTCACGCTGCGCGTCAACGATCGTTTGACCGCCGCTCAGAGTGATCGCTATTGTGCCGTCGGTCGCTATGGGCAGGGGCGACCGACAGACTGGGACAACTGCGATGCGCCGTGTTGTGACTGCACAATGCGCGGCTGCGGCGAGGCGCGTCCTGCACCTATTTCAGGGAGACAGTACAAGCAATGGGGCTTTCCTTCGACGAGCTCGAAGCCGAATCGGCTGAGTACGTTCCCGCGCGTGAGGTGATGACGACCACGGCGGTCGTCGGGACGGTCACGGGCACGGTCAACGGCCTGCTCGGCACCGTCGACGTCAGCGACGCCGTCACCGGCACGACCGGCCTCGTCCACAGCACGCTGGGCACGGTCGGCCTGGACGACACGGTCGAGCAGACCACCGGCATCGCCTACGGCGCCCTCGGGACCGTGGGTGGCACCCTGGGCGGCACGGTCGGCGGTGTCGAGGGCACCGTCGGCGGCCTCGTCGGCGGCACGGTCGGCGGCCTTCTCTAACGATCCCCTGGGGCGGGGAGCGCGGCCGCGCGCGTTCCCCGCCCTCGCTCCCCCCGGCAGGATCGATGGCCCAGGCGGCGGCGTCCGGCGAGCTCGCCGCGTCGCCTCCCGTCCTCAGCGCCGGCGTCGAGCTCCTCGGGTCGTTCGAGGATTCGGGCTTCCGTGAGCCGCGCTACATGGTCCGCCGGAGCGACGGCCAGGTCGTCCAGCTGTCGCGCCTGCTTTACATGGTCGTCACGTGCCTCGACATGGGGCACAGCGTCGAGCAGACCGCGGACTACGTCAGCGGCCGATTGGGCCGCGACGTCACCCCCGACAACATCCAATACCTGATCGATCGCAAGCTGCGACCGACCGGGATCGTGGCCACACCGGGCGCGAACGGGCCCGCGCCCCGCAGCAACCCTTTGTTGGAGCTGCGACTCCGGCTGCCCGTCATCCCCGAGCGGATCCACAGCCGGGTGACCGGCGCCCTCCAGCCGCTGTTCCGGGCGCCGGTCGTGGTGGCCGTGGTGGCCGCCGTGCTCGCCCTCGACGCCTGGCTGGTCCTCGGCGGGCGCGACGCTCTGGGCGCGGCGATGCGCGACGTCATCTACCGGCCCGGCCTGCTGCTCGGGGTCACCGTCCTCACGGTGGTCATGGGGGCCTTCCACGAGACCGGGCACGCCACCGCCGCCCGCTACGGCGGCGCCACGCCGGGCGCCATGGGCGCCGGCATCTACCTGGTCTGGCCGGTCTTCTACACCGACGTCACCGACTCCTACCGCCTCGACCGCCGGGGCCGCCTGCGCACCGACCTGGGCGGCATCTACTTCAACCTGGTCTTCACGCTGGCCAGCGCCGCGGTCTACGGCGTCACCGGCAACGGGGCGCTCCTGGCCATGGCGGTGGTCACCCAGATCGAGACGCTGCGGCAGTTCCTGCCGTTCGTCCGGCTCGACGGGTACTACATCGTCGCCGACATCGCCGGCGTGCCCAACCTCTTCCCCTACCTGCGGCCGGCGCTCACCCGAGCGGTGCGGTTCCGCCAGGGGCTGCCCCGGCACGCGGCCCGCACCCGGCCGCTCCGCCAGCTCACCGGCCGGGCCCGTACCGTGCTCACGCTCTGGGCGTGCGTGACGTTCCCGATCCTGCTGGCCAACGTCGTCGCGTTCGTGGTGCTGGCGCCCCGCCTGGCCGGCACCGCCTACGCGTCGGCCCGCCTCCAGGCCCGGGTCGTGGAGGCCGCGCTCGACCAGGGCGCCGTCGTGTCCGTCATCAACGGCGTCGTCGGCCTGGTGACGCTGGCGTTGCCGACGGCCGGTGTGCTCTACATCGTCGTCCGGGTGGCGGCCAAGATCCCCGCCATCGTCGCCACCGCCTGGCGGCGGAGCGCGGTGGCCACCGGCGTCGCCGTGGCGCTCCTCGGCGGGCTGCTGGCGTACCAGGCCGTCTTCGTATGGCCGGACACGTTCGCCGCCGCGGTGCACGCCCCCGCCCCGCCCGAGGCGCCGACCATCCCCGGCCAGGACCCCACCGCCGGCGTGCCCCGGGCCCGGCCGGCGACCCCGGTGCCGGGCCCGACGCCGGCCCCCACGCCGACGCCGGCTCCCGGCGCCGCACCGGCCGAGGAGTCCACGACGACGACGTCGGCCCCGTCGTCCACGACCACCACGACGGCCGCCCCGCCGTCCACGGCGCCGACGACCGCCCCGCCGGCGGAGCAGCCCACGACGACGACAGCCCCGTCGTCGACGACCACCACGACCTCCTCCACCACCACCTCGACCACCACGCCGCCGATCACGCTGCTGCCGCCCTGGCCATGGCCGTGACAGGTCGGGGGCGGGCCCGGTGCCCCGGCCCGCCGCCGCCTCGGTGGTCGGTGGTCGCCTGCTGGGCTCCCGGCTGCCGGGCGTGCGGCCGGTCTGGCCCCGGGTTCGCCGCGGCCCCGTGTTCCGGCCCGCCCCCGCCCCGGCCCCGCTGCCGGACAGCTACGCGGCCCCGGACTGGCCGGACGGGCCCGGCCCCGCCGGTCCGCCGCCGACCGCGGCGGTGAGCGCGGCCGCGATCCGGGCCTCGGTGGCCGCCTTGTCGAGGCCGAGGCCGGAGAGCAGGCCCTCGCCGGCCTCGAGCTCGAGCAGGGCCAGCAGCACGTGCTCGGTGCCGACGTAGTTGTGGCCGAGCCGCAGCGCCTCGCGGAACGTGAGCTCCAGCGCCTTGCGGGCCTCGAGGCCGTAGGGCACGAGGGCCGGCGGGTCGTCGGCCCGGGGCGGCAGCGCGGCGGACGCCCGCTCGCGGACGGCGTCGAGCGTGACCCCCTGCTCGACGATGACCCGGGCGGCGATCGCCTCGGGCTGGCTGAGCAGCCCCAACACCAGGTGGGCGGGGACGATCTCGTCGTTGCCGGCGGCGCGGGCCGCCTCGTGTCCGGCCATCACGGCGCTCTTGGCTCGGGGCGTGAACCGCCGGAACCCCTCGTCGGGGTCGAGGTGGCCCGGGTCCTTGGGCGTGAAGCGCTTGCGGGCGGCCTGCTTGGTGACGCCCATGCTGCGGCCGATCTCGGTCCACGACGCGCCGGAGCGGCGGGCCTGGTCCACGAAGTGGCCGATGAGGTGGTCGGCCACGTCGCCGAGGTGCTTGGCGGCGATGACCGCGTCGGAGAGCTGCTCGAGGGGGTCGCTGTGGACCTTCTCGATCGCGTCGATCAGGTCGTCGAGGCGGATCTTCTCGATCCCCCCGCCCTTGCCCCCGACCGTGCCGCTGCTGTCTGCCATGCGACAACTCTAGGTTGTCGATCGGCGAAGCGTCAACCTGAGGTTGTCGATGGTGGGCGTAGCCTGGCGTCGGTGGTCACCGTCGACGACGTCCGTGCGCTGGCGCTCAGCCTGCCCCGGTCGTACGAGGCGCTGGTGCGGGACCGGGTCAAGTTCCGGGTGGGGCGGCTCGTCTACCTCGACTTCTCCCGCGACGAGACCCTCATGGGGTTCGCCTTCCCCAAGGAGGAGCGCCAGGCGCTGGTCGAGTCGGAGCCCGACAAGTTCCTCCTGCCCCGGGCGTCGGAGCTCCGGTACAACTGGGTCGTCGCCCGCCTGGAGACCCTCGATCACGAGGAGATGCGCGAGCTGGTCCTCGACGCCTGGCGCATGGTGGTGCCCAAGCGGGTGGCCGCCGAGTTCCTGGGCGAGCTCGAGGACTGACGGTCCGGGCGCCGGTGCCGGGCGCGCAGCCGGGGCCGCTAGGACCCGGCCGCGCGGGGCCGCCCGGGCCGGGCAGCCCCGGGGCGGTCAGCTCCGCCGGGCGGCCAGCGCCGGGACGGAGGCGATCTTCTCGTCGTCGAGGTGATCCCAGAGGATCCCGGGCGGCCGCCGGGCCCCCGGGCACCGCACCACCTCGTCGGGCGTGACGATGAGGTCGACCCGGAAGTCGTGGTCGGTCTCGGGCAGCTCGCCGTCGACCACTTGGAGCGGGTGGACGGTGGTGGCGATCACCGTGCGCTCGTCGATCCAGCCGATCTCGATGCCGAGCGCCATCTCGAGGTCGCTGTAGCCGCCGCCCTTGCCGATGCGGACGCCCTCGGGGTTGACGCACACCGATCCGCACACAACCAGGTCGAGGTGGGGGACGGCGTCGACGGCCAGGGGCCGGCCGTGCTCGTCGGCGCCACCGATCGAGGCGGCCTTGCGGGGCACCACCTCGAGGACGTCGGGGTCGAGCAGCAGGAACGGCGCCGCCGCCCGCAGCCGGGGCACGGCCATGACCACCAGCTTTCCGGCCTCCAGCGCCGCGGCCCGGACCGGTAGCTGCGGCAGGTCGGGGTTGGCCTTCAGCGCCTCGGCCCGGGCCCACGCGTCGGTGCCCGACAGCAGGGCCGCGGCCTTCTCGGCCCCGGTGAAGTTGGGGATGCGACCCCGGGCCCCGGGGAAGCGGGCGACGCGGGCCTCCTGCATCGCCGCCCAGGTCCGCTCCCGCCACGCCTGCTTGGCGTCGGTGACCTCGGCGATCTCGTCGGTCCCGCCCGTGTCCTCGCGTGCAGTGTCGTCCGTCGGCACCCCCGCAGTGTGGCAACCCCCCGGGGGTCGCGGCCGCCGCGGTCGCCGGGTGCGACCGGGCCGATAACCTCTGCTCGGGCTCTGGGCGGTCACAGTGGGGCTCGACGCGAACGTAGAGGGTGATGGGGTACTCGCTCGGAATCGACCTCGGCACGACCTTTTCGGCGGCGGCCATCCACAGCCAAGGTCGGACCCAGGTGGTCACGCTGGGGCACCGCGACACGGTCGTCCCCTCCGTCGCCTTCGTGGCCGAGGACGGCACGACCGTGCTCGGCACCGCCGGCCTGCGGCGAGGAGCGGCCGAGCCCGAGCGGCTGGCCCGGCAGTTCAAGCGGCGGGTGGGCGACAGCGTGCCGCTCATCCTCGGCGGCATGCCGCTGACGGCCGAGCTGCTGACCGCCCGCCTGCTGGCCTGGCTGGTCAGCGAGGTCACGGCGCAGCAGGGCGAGGACCCGGCGGCGATCGCCGTCACCCACCCGGCCAACTGGGGGGCGTTCAAGCGCGAGCGGCTCGACGACATCATCCGCCAGGCCGAGCTCGACGACGTCATCACGCTGACCGAGCCCGAAGCCGCCGCCATCTCCTACGCCGCCGCCGAGCGGGTGCTCGTCGGCGACGTGGTCGCCGTGTACGACCTGGGCGGCGGGACGTTCGACGCCAGCGTCCTGCGCAAGACCGCGGCGGGCTTCGAGGTGCTCGGGACGCCGTCCGGGGTCGAGCACCTCGGCGGCATCGACGTCGACGAGGCCGTGTTCGCCCACGTCGTCCAGACCATCGGCCTCGACCTCACCGAGTTGGAGGAGGACGAGGCGGCGCGGCGGAGCCTGGCCCGGCTGCGGGCCGACTGCGTCGAGGCCAAGGAGGCCCTGTCCTCCGACACCCAGACCACGATCTCGGTGACGCTCCCCGGCCAGCACCACGAGGTGCGGATCACCCGGGCCGAGCTCGAGTCCATGGTCCGCCCGCTGCTCGAGCAGAGCGTGACGGCCCTGCGCCGCACCATCTCGTCGGCCGGACTGACGCCCGCCGACGTCGACCGGGTGCTGCTGGTGGGGGGCGGGTCGCGCATGCCGCTGGTGGCCGAGATGGTCGGCCAGGCGCTCGAGCGGCCCGTGTTCGTCGACGCCCACCCCAAGCACGCCACCGCGATGGGGGCGGCGCTGGCGGCGCAGGCCCACCTGGACGCCCGGGGCGCCGGCCCTGACACCGGGACGGGCGGTGGTGCGGCGGCCGGGGCGCCGACGGGGTCCGCGGCGCCGTCCGGGGCCGGGGCCGTGGCCGTGGGGGCCGCGGCAGCGGGGGGAGCAGCCGTCGCTGCCGGGGCCGCCGGGGCCGTGGGGGCCAGCACCGCGGCCGGCGCCCCGACCGGGGCCACCGTCCCGGCCACCCCGACCGATCCGGGCGCTGCGCCCACGGCGCCGCTGTCCGCCGCCCCACCGGAAGCGCCAGCCGCCGCGGGAGCGGCTTCGACCGCCTTGGTGCCGCCGGCCGGGCCGGGTGGGCCGGTCCCGCCGGGGCCGACCGCGGGCGTGCCGACCGGTCCGGTCACCCCGCCGCCCGGATCCCCGGTGCCGCCCCCGTCCCCGCAGGGCGGCGGGGCCCGGCGCGTCCCGCTGCTGGTGGGCGGCGCCCTGGCCCTGGTGCTGGCCATCGCCGCCGTGGCGCTCGCCCGGGGCGACGACGGCGACGACCGGCCGACGACGCCGGCCTCCTCCGAGCAGGCCGCCGAGCGCGACGCAGCCGGGGTCACTGGGTCGGCCGCCGGCGAGGACGAGGAGGACGCCGGCGGGTCGGACGCCGAGTCCACGACGACCACGGCCTCCACGACGACGACAACCGCCCCGACCACGACCACCCGGCCCACGCCGGAGCCGCTGCCCGTGATGTCGGCCACCGCCTCGACCGTGGCCGACGATGGCTTCGACGCCTGCCAGAACCCCACGACGTTCGGCGCCGAGCAGGCGATCGACGGTCAGCCGGCCACCGCCTGGCGGGCCCCGGGCGACGCCACCGGGGCGACGCTGCGCTTCGAGCTGGGCGGCCCGCACCGGGTGCTCGAGGTGGGCCTGCTGCCGGGCTACGACAAGGTCGACCCGTGCGACGGCACCGACCGGTGGGTGCAGAACCGCCGGCCCATCCGCGTGACCTGGACCTTCGACGGCGGCCAGACGGTCGAGCAGACGCTGAGCGACGCGCGGGAGCTGCAGATGATCCCGGTCGACGTGACGACCTCGGCCGTCCAGCTCCGCATCCGAGGCGTCACCGACTACGTCGACCGCGACTTCACCGCCATCTCCGAGGTGGCCATCTGGGGCGCCTGACGGCTGGCGGCCGGGGGTGGGGCCCTTGCGGTCGAGCGCCGCAGAGGCGGCCAATGTCCGGGGCTGTCAGCGGCGGTGGTGGTGGCGGCCGACCCGGCCGCCGGGGAGCACCAGGTCGGCGACGACCGGCAGGTGATCGGAGGCGTCGGTGGTGACCACCGCTGCGGTCCGGGCCACGACGTCGGGCGACGTCAGCACGTAGTCGATCCGGGCGTGGGGCGTCGCCGCGTCGTAGGTGAAGCCGTCGCCCACGCCGGCGCGGGCCCACGCGTCGGCCAGGTCATCGGTGATCGCCGCGACCTCGGGGCTCTCGGGCGTGGCGTTGAGGTCGCCGACGAGCACGACCGACTCCCGGCTGCGGGCCACGATCTGGCGGACGGCGTCCACCTGGGCCAGCCGCTCGATCTGGGAGTTGTGCTGGAGGTGGGTGGTGAACGCCCGCACCCGCACGCCCCGGACCGACACGACCGCCTCCAGCAGCCCGCGCTGCTCGCCGCCCTCGGGGCGGGGGAGGAGCGTGTTGCGCCACTCCCGGATGCGGTAGCGGGACAGGATGGCCGTGCCGTACTGGCGGCGGGGTGCCCCCGGGGTCAGCGGCTCGAGGTCGAGGTTGGCGCCGAACACCACGTGGAGCCCGAGCTCGTCGGCCAGCCACCGGGCCTGGTCGACGAAGTCGCTGCGCTCGCCGAAGTGGCGGTCGACCTCCTGGAGGCCGATGACGTCGGGCTGCGCGTCGCGGATGACGTCGGCGATGCGCTGGAGGTCGAGCAGGCCGTCCAGGCCCACGCCGTGGCGGATGTTGAACGACGCCGCCCGGAGGCGGCGGGCCCGGGCGCCCCGGGCGGTGTCGGCAGGGGCGACGGTGTTGCTGGCGTCGGCGGTGGTGGCGGTGGCGGCGCCGGCCGCGCCGCCACCTTTGGTGGCCGCCGCCGGGGTGGCCGTCGCCGGGGTGGCCGTCGCCCCGGCCGGGGCGGGTGCGAGCCAAGCGACCGACACGGCGGCGACGACGGCCGCCAGCACGGCCACGAGGCGGAACGGCCGGAGCGGGCGGCCCGGGCCGGTCGGGCGCTCGGGGGGCTCGGGGCGCAGCGGGTGGCGGCGGGCGGGATCCACGCGGGTGGCGCTCGTCACACCCCGCGTGTCTAGTAGGCGGGTCCGAACGGCGCCCCGACGACGCCCGAACGGCCGGTGAACATCCGGCGGCGGCTTGGCTGGGGCGGACGCCGGCGCCGGGTGCCAAGCTGTCCCCATGGCTGGGGGCCAGCACGCGGTGGGGCGCGCACGGCGGCTCATGCTGCGCGACTTCGCCTACCGTCCCCGCAAGGCGTGCATCGAGCTGGTCGGCGACGACGCCCGCATCCGCCTGCCGTACTACTTCGGCCGGCACGACTGGACGGTCCCCGTCCGGTCGATCGCCGTGGTCGACCTCACCGCGCCCGGCACGCCCCGGACCCCCAAGGAGCTGGACCGCGAGTTCGAGGGCCGGACGCTCGCCTACCTGTTCACCACCGCCCGCGCCCGCATGCCGACGACGCTGCTGCTGTTCGCCGAGCCCCAGCGGGTCCCGCCGCTGCGGCTGGGGCCGGCGCTCGACCCGGGCGTGCGGCCGTTCCTGCCCTTCGGCTACGTCAGCTCGCGGCGGGGCGCCCGGGTCGACGGCCTGCTGCTGCGGTTCGACGAGCCCCGCGAGGCCGTGGACGAGCTGGTGGCCGCCGGCGCCCTCCGGGGCACGTACCGGGACGGGGCGTGGCGCGTCGAGTGGGGCGACGCCGGCGGGCGCCCCGGGTCCGAGCCGCCGTGGGCCCAGCCGGCCGTGGACCGGTACGAGGGGGTCTCGCGGGCCCTCATCCTGTCGGGGGCGATGGTGGGGTGGAACCTGCCCACCATCGCCGCCCTGGCCGGGAAGGACGTGTCGTTCTGGGGCTCGGCCCGGTACTTCGATCCCGACATCCCCCGGTGGGCGTGGGCGCTGGCCTGGGGGACCGTCGGGGCAGGTTTCGCCTGCAAGCTGATCGCCGCCCGGTTGCACAACCGGGAGTCCGTCAACGGCCCGGGCCCGGGCTACCTCGATCTGGCCACCGACCTCACCCCCAGGGGCCCGGCCCCGCCCGCCGGCCCTTGGCACGGCGCGGAGCGCCGGACCCCGGAGCGCCCGGCCCGCCGGCCCCCGGCGTCGGCCCCGGTGCACGAGCCGCCGGGCTCCTGGATGTCGGGCCCGGCTCGCGTGGCGGCGGACCCTTGGATGTCGGAGCCGGTGCACGAGCCGTCGGGCTCCTGGATGTCGGGCCCGGCTCGCGTGGCGGCGCAGCCTGCAGGCTCGTTTGCCCGGAACGGTCCGCCCCCGCCTCCGCGCCGCCCGGCCCCGGCCCGGCCCGGCGACCGCCCGCCGTATCCGTCCGGACGGCTAGCGACCCAGGCCCGCTCGGCGCCGCCCACCCCGCGCCCGCCCCGGCCGCCGCGCCGCCCTGGCCAGGCGCCAGCGGCACCCGCCCGCCCGCCGTCGGGCTCGGGGCGTGCGGTGCCGCCGGGTCGCGGTGGTCGGGCGCCGGGCGGCTCGGCCTCGGGCCGGTACCCGTCGGGTGGGCCTGGTCAGGCGCCGGCGGCACCGGGCCGCTTGCCGTCGGGCCCGCACCCGTCCGTGCCGTCGTCGGGTGGGCCTGGGCTGGGCCGGGTGCCGCCGGGGCGCTCGGGGCCCGGGCCGCAGCCTGCGGTGGCGCCGTCTGGTCGGGCGCCGGTGGCGTCGGGCGGCTCGCCGTCGGGCCCGCGCTTGCCCGTGCCGCCGTCGGGCCCGCGTTCGCCAGGGCCGGAGTCGCCGGGGTCGCCGCCTGGTGCGCCTGCGGTGCCGGGCCGCTCGTCGCCGTCGGGGCGACGCCCCGTGTCCCGGCGGTACCCGTCTGTGCCGTCGTCGGGTGGGGCTGGTCGGCTGCCGGCGGGGTCAGGCGGTCCGCGGTCGGGGCGGTACCCGTCTGTGCCGCCGGGCCAGCGTCCTCCTGCGGCGCGGCCGCCCGGCCCGCCGTCGGAAGCGACGCCCAGCTCGGTCACTCGGCCGGGGCCGGGGCGCCCGGGCCCCGCCCCGCCGCGGGGCCCGAGCCGGCCGGGGGAGGCGCCACCACCGCCGCGGCCCGGTCGGCAACCGGGCCAGCGGGCGCAGCCGGCGCGTGCGGCGGGCGCAGCTCGGGGTCAGCCCCCGCCCGCCGGCCGACCGGCGGCCCGGCGGGCGCAGGGCCCGCCACCAGCGCCACGGCGACCCGGTCCGCCGGGCGGGCCCCCGGCGAGCCGGCAGCCGGCCGCGGGAAAGCGCCCACCGAAGCGGTCGTCGCTGGGCGAGCCGTGGTCGGGCGAGCAGCGCACGGCGCAGCGTTCGCCAAGTCAGCGCCGGCCCCCGGGCCCGTCCCAGCCCTCCCGCCGCCGCTGACGCCCCGGTCCGGACCCCGGCCCTTGGCCCCCGGCCGACTGGTGACGACCTGGGGTTCGCTGCCGGCCGACCACGTCACGTCGCCGGGTCAGAAGCGGCCCGCCCGTCGCTGACCGTGCCGTGTCGGCGGGGTCGTTGGCACGTGCCGACCAGCGGCCGCCTTGGGGGCGCGGGCGGCGCGCCGCCTCACGGCGGCCGGGCGAGCGGCGGCCCGTCGTACGGCCCGTTGGGCCATGCCCCGGTGGGGCCGGCACCGGCAGCCGGCCGAACCGCCCGGCCGGGTGCCCGTTCCGCTGGCACGTGGGCTGCCGGGTGGCCCGGTGTGGGTCGGGGGCAGTGCCGCCCCGGCGCCGGTAGCCGCAGCTGGGCCGGTGGTCGCCGGCCGGGGTGCCGTCCACGCTGGTGGGCCGGCGATCGCAGGTGGTCGCGTGGGTCGGTGATCGCAGGTGGTCGCATGCGCGTGTCGCCGTCCAGACTGGTGGGCCGGTGACCGCCGTTGGCCGACCTGCCGGCCCGTACCGCTGTCGGGACCCCGCCCGGCGGGCACGCCGCTCGGCGCCTCCCCCCGGTGGGCGTCCGGAGGGGCGGGGTCAAGGGGGCGGGTGGATCGGCGCGGGTGGGATGGCGAACGGCTCCCCGGTCGGTACGGTGGTCGACGGCCGCCGTCCCGCCACCCGCCCCGGTCCCCCGGGGCGCCGACAGGGGGAGATCATGACGACGACCTCAGCCATGGCCGAGGCCCGGGACGGGAGCCGTCTCGCCGGCCGCTACGCGGACGTCCGCTCGTTCACCGAGCTGCTGGCCGAGCCACTGTCGGCCGAGGACCAGACGGTCCAGACCATGCCCGACGTGAGCCCGACCAAGTGGCACCGGGCCCACACCACGTGGTTCTTCGAGACGTTCGTGCTGGGCCAGCACCAACCGGGCTACGAGCCGTTCGACCCCAGCTACGGCTTCCTGTTCAACTCCTACTACGAGGCGGTCGGCCCACGGTACCCGCGCCCGCAGCGGGGCGTCGTCTCCCGGCCGGGCATCGCCGAGATCGCCCGCTACCGGGCGGCGGTCGACGCCGCCATGTGCGAGCTGCTCCTCGCCGGCGGCGGCCGGGAGCTCCCCTCGGCGGTCGCCGACCTGATCGTCCTCGGCCTCAACCATGAGCAGCAGCACCAGGAGCTGCTGCTCATGGACATCAAGCACGTGCTGGGCGCCAACCCGACGTGCCCCGCCTACCTGGAGGCCCCGACCGCGGCGCCCCGCCCGGCGCCCACGCCCCGGTGGATCGAGCACCCCGGCGGCGTCGTCGCCATCGGCCACGCGGGCGACGGCTTCGCCTTCGACAACGAGACGCCCCGGCACGAGACGCTCCTCACGCCGTTCGCCGTGCGGTCCACGCTCGTGACCTGCGGCGAGTGGCTCGAGTTCATGGCCGACGGCGGCTACGAGCGGCCCGAGCTGTGGATGTCGGACGGGTGGGCGGTCGTCCAGCGCGAGGGCTGGCGGGCCCCCGAGTACTGGCATCCGACCGACGACCGGCCCGATCGCGCCACCGGCGCCACCGACCCCCGGGCCTGGACCGTGCACACCCTCTATGGCGCCCGCCCCGTCGATCCGGCCGAGCCGGTCGTGCACGTGAGCTGGTACGAGGCCGACGCCTTCGCCCGCTGGGCCGGCTGTCGCCTCCCCAGCGAGGCCGAGTGGGAGATCATCGCCTGCGCCCGCCTGGCGGACGCCGGCAGCCCCCGGCCCCCCGGCGCCGGATCCCCCGAGCCCGGCTCCTTCGAGCCCGGATCGTCCGGCCTCGGACGGCCCGCCCCCGGATCGTCCGGCCCCGGATCGTCCGGCCCCGGAGGGCCCGGCCCCGGAGGGCCCGGCCCCGGAGGGCCCGCCCCCGGATCGTCCGGCCCCGGACGGCCCGCGCCCGGAGGGCCCACCTTCGGGCTCGACCCCTCGAGGATCGCCTCCGGCGGCCTCCACCCGGCCGTCGGCGGGACCGACGGCGACGACGAGCAGTGGCTGGGGGCCGTCTGGCAGTGGACGGCCAGCCCCTACGCCCCCTACCCCGGGTTCCGCCCGGCGCCGGGGGCGGTCGGCGAGTACAACGGCAAGTTCATGGTCAACCAGCAGGTCCTGCGGGGAGGGGCCTGCATCACCCCGGCGGGGCACGCCCGGGCGACCTACCGGAACTTCTTCTATCCGGCCTCGCGCTGGCCGTACTGCGGCCTGCGGCTGGCGGCGGACCGGTGAGCACTCCAGTGAGCACCCCGCTGAACGCACCGGCGAGCGACGTCCTCGTCGGGGGCGAGGTCACCGTCGACGTCCGGCTGACGCCGGCCGACCTGGAGGCCGCCCTCCAGCGCGACGTGCGGGCCGGCCTGGCCCATCCGCCCCGCACGATGCCCCCGGTCTGGTTCTACGACGACCGGGGCTGCGAGCTGTACGAGCAGATCACCAAGCTGCCCGAGTACTACCCGTTCCGGACCGAGCAGGCGCTGCTCCGCCGGGCCGCCGGGCAGATCGCCGAGGCGGCCGGGGCGTCGGTGCTGGTCGAGCTCGGGTCGGGCAACTCCGAGAAGACCCACGAGCTGCTGGGCGCCATGGCCGGGTCGACCGCCGGCCTCGACGGCTACGTGTCGTTCGACGTCGCGGAGGCGACGCTGCGGGCGGCGGCCGGGGAGATCGCCGCCGGGCTGGGCATCGACGTCCACGCGGTGGTCGGCGACTTCCGCGAGCACCTCGACGCCATCCCCCGCCACGGGCCGGCCCGCCTGGTGGCGTTCCTGGGCAGCACGATCGGGAACTTCAGCCCGCCCGACCGGCGGCGGTTCCTGACCGAGGTGGCGGCGCACCTGCGCCCGTCGGACCGTTTCCTGCTGGCCACCGACCTGGTCAAACCGGCCGAACGGCTGGTGGCCGCGTACGACGACGCGGCCGGCGTCACCGCCGCCTTCAACCTCAACCTGCTCGCGGTGCTCAACCGCGAGCTGGACGCCGACTTCGACATCGACCGGTTCGAGCACGTGGCCGTGTGGAACGCCGCCGAGCGGTGGATCGAGATGCGGCTGCGGGCGACCAGCGCCATGACGGTTCGGCTGCCGGCGGTCGACATGGTCGTGGCCCTGGACGCCGGCGAGGAGATCCGGACCGAGATCAGCTCGAAGTTCACGCCCTCCCAGGTGTCGGCGGAGCTGGCCGCGGCCGGCCTCGAGGCCATGGGCCTGTGGACCGACGCCGCAGGCGACTACCTGCTCACGCTGGCCCGGCCGGCGGCGCACTGAGCGGACTGACCGGGGTCAGCGGAGGCCCGCGTTCGGACGAGGGGAGCCGCCGGGTCCGCCTGGCCCGGGCGCCGGACACGCCACGGGCCCGCCGACGTCGTTGGCGGCGGGCCGGGCGGCACCCCCCTCCGGCGAACCGATGCAGAAGGCCGTGTCGACGCAGAGCCCTGCGGGGCAGAAGGCCATGTCATCGACGTGACCTACGACACGTCCCGGCATGGTAGAGCATGTCGGCCGGGGAGGGAAACCCGTCTCACCTGCGGGTCTGAGCGGCGGCGCTCCGGGCGGGTCTGCCATGGTGGGGCCGTGACGAGCGAGCGTCCTCCGGGTGCCCGCGACGGGGCGTGGGCCGTCGAGGTGACCGTGGGCGGGGGCGATGCCGAGCTGGCCGCCGACGCCCTGTGGCAGGCCGGGGCGGTGGCCATCGAGGAGCGGCCTGTCGCCGGCGGCACCGTCGTGCTGGTGGCGGCCGGCCCGGAGGGGCCCGACCGGCTCGTCGCCGCCGTTGCCGGCCGGTGGCCGGTCGACATCGTGGCGGTCGACCTCGACGCCGCCCTCGACGCCTGGCGGCCCCACGCCCGCGCCGTGACGGCAGGACGGTTCACGGTCCGCCCGCCATGGGTGGCCGCCGAGCCGGCGGACCCAAATCCGCCGGCCCCGGCGCCCGCAGGCCGGCACGGGGCGACCCCGCACGGGGCGACCTCGGCCCCGGACCCGACCGGCCCCGCCCCCACCATCACGGTCGAGATCGACCCCGGGCGGGCGTTCGGCAGCGGCTCCCACGCCTCGACCCGGCTCGCCCTGGCGGCGCTGAGCGACGTGGTGGGGCCCGGCCACCGGGTGCTGGACGTCGGCTGCGGCAGCGGGGTCCTGGCCATCGCCGCCCTGCTCGCCGGCGCGGCCACGGCCGTGGGCGTGGACATCGACCCGGCCGCCTGCGACGCTACCCGGGCCAACGCCCGGCGCAACGGCGTCGCCGACCGGCTCACGGTGGGCACGCAGCTCCCGCCGCCCGGCGGCCCGGGCTTCGACGTGGTCGTGGCCAACATGCTGGCGCCGACCCTGATCGAGCTCGCCCCGGCCGTCGAGCCGCTAGCGGTCCCCGGCGGCCGGCTCGTCCTCAGCGGTCTGCTCACCACCCAGTGCGATGCGGTGCTGGCCGCCCACCCGGGCCGCACGGTCGCTGCCACCTACGCGGAGGACGACTGGCTCGCGCTCGTGCTGGCGGCCGGCGAGCCCTGACGGCCGGGCCCCGGCCGCCCCTAGCGCAGCTCCTCCACCGCCACCACGGCGTCGACCGGGATCGGGCTGTAGACGTGGGGGAACAGGGCGCCGCCCCGTGACGCCTCCCACCGGAGGTCGTCGAGGCGGGCGGGGTCGAGCACGAGCCCGACCAGCGGCCCGGTGCCCGGGAAGTGCGCGGCCAGCGTGCCGGCCAGCTGGTCGCGCGTCGAACAGTGGGCGAAGCCCTCGGTGGCGAGGCTGGGCGGCCGGACGGCGCCCTCCTGCTGGGCCTCGGCCCAGGCCTCCGGGGTCGTCACGTGCAGGATCTCGCCGGCGCCGGCCCCGCCGGCCGCGCCAGCGGAACCGCCGGCCGCGCCGGCCCCGCGGTCCTCGAGCGGTGAGCCGCTCACGCCGGGTCGATCCGGTAGATCGTCCCGTCGAGCGAGAGCGCGTACACCTCACCCTCGCCGTCGACGCCGAACGAGGACACCTGGCCGGCCCCGGCGTCGAACACCCGCTCGTCGCCCAGCCGGCCGTCCTCGGTGACCCGGATCGCCCGCAGCTCGCCCTGGCAGAAGTCGATGAACAGGTAGGCGCCGTCGAGGGCGGGGATGGCCTGGCCGCGGTACACGACGCCGCCGGTGATCGAGCACCCCTCGTCGTGCGAGTACTCGAACACCGGACCGATGGCGTCCTCGGGCGGATCGCCCTCGAACTCGTGCGTGCCCTCCAGGCGGTCCCAGCCGAGGTTGGCGCCGCGGCCGGCGCCGTCGGCGGCGGGGAGGACGTCGACCTCCTCCCACTCGTTCTGGCCGACGTCCGCCACCCACAGGTCGTCGGTCTCCGGGTCGAAGGCGAATCGCCACGGGTTGCGCACGCCGTAGAGCCACACCTCCGGCGCCCCGCCCGAGCCGTCGGCGAACGGGTTGTCGTCCGGGATGCCGTACTCGCGGCCCTCCGACGGCTGGAGCGGGTCGATGCGCAGGATCTTGCCCAGCAGCTGCTCGGTGTCTTGCCCGTTGCCCTCGGGGTCGCCGGCGTCGCCGCCGTCGCCCAGGCCCACGTAGAAGTAGCCGTCGGGGCCGAACTCGATCTCGCCGCCGTTGTGGTTGGGGTACGGCTGCTCGACGGCCAGGATCTCGCGCCGCCCGTCGGTGTCGACGGCGTCGCCGTCCATCGGGTAGGCGTCGATGCGGGTGTCGCCGTCGGGTGCCAGGCTGTAGTGGACGTACAGCTCCGAGCCGTCGGGCGAGAAGGCGATGTCGAGCAGCCCCTGCTCCTCGCCGTCGGTGGTGACGTCGTCGCTGATGTCGAGCAGCGGCTCCTCGGCCAGCTGGTAGGTGCGCTCGGCGCCCGAGCCCGTCACGGTGAGCTCGCGCACGACCCCGGCCTTCTCGGCCACGTACAGGGCGTCGCTGCCCGGCCGGGTGACGAGGGCGGTCGGCTCCTCGGCGCTGGCCACCTCGGTCAGCGTCAGCTCGATGTCGGCCAGCGGCTCCTGCCCCGGCCCGGTGGTGGTCCCCGGCGCCCCGGGCTCGGTCGTGGCCGACAGGCCCCCGCCCGAGTCGCTGTCGTCGTCGTCCCCGCAGGCGCCGCCGGCCAGCGCCAGCACCACCAGCGCCGCCACCGCCAGGCGCGGAGCCCGCGCCCCGCGCGTCCGCCAACCCGTCATCGCCGCGCCACCCGGATCAGGCCCTCCTGCATCACGGTGGCGGCGAGCGTACCGTCCCGCCGGAACACGAGCCCCCGCGACAGTCCCCGCCCGCCCGAGGCGTTCGGCGAGTCCTGGGCGTACAGCAGCCAGTCGTCGGCCCGGAACGGCCGGTGGAACCACATGGCGTGGTCGAGGCTGGCCATGAACAGGCCGGGCCCCGACCAGCTCTCGGGGTGGGGCAGCACCGTGGTCTCGAGCAGCGTCATGTCGGAGGCGTAGGTCAGGACGAACGTGTGGATCACGGGGTCGTCGGGCAGCACGCCGTCGGCCCGCATCCACACCCGCTGGCGGGGCGGTAGCGGTTTGGAGCGGTCGGGAGGCGCCCAGTCGACGTGGCGGATGTCGATGGCCCGGGGCCGGTCCAGCAGGTCGCCGAACCGGTCGCGGTACGGCGCCATGCGCTCGGCGAAGTCGGGCAGGTCCTCGGGCGGGGGCACGTCGGGCATCTCGGCGCTGTGGTCGAAGCCCTCCTCGGGGACCTGGAAGCTGGCCGACAGGTTGAAGATGGCCTTGCCGTGCTGGATGGCGACCACCCGGCGGGTGGTGAACGTGCGCCCGTCGCGGATGCGGTCGACCTCGTAGAGCACGGGGATCGTGGGGTCGCCGGGCCGGAGGAAGTAGGCGTGCAGCGAGTGGACCAACCGGTCGTCGGGCACCGTGCGGGCGACGGCCACCAGGGCCTGGCCGGCGACCTGGCCGCCGAAGATCCGCTGGCGGTCGTCGTCGGGCGAGACGCCCCGGAAGATGTTGACCTCGATCGGCTCGAGGTCGAGCAGCTTGATCAGCTCGTCGACGGCGGACTGGGACACCAGCGCAAGTTATCCGTCTAGCGTCGGCGGCCGTGAGCACAGCTGCGGGCACCACATCCGGCGGGACGGACCCGGGCGCGGCGGGCGCCGCCGTGCCCGAGGGCGCCGCCTTCCCCGAGGGCTTCGAGTGGGGGACGGCCACCGCCGCCCACCAGATCGAGGGCGGCAACTGGAACAACGACTGGTGGGCGTGGGAGCACGCCGAGGACACGCCGTGCGCCGAGCCCTCCGGTGACGCCTGCGACTCGTGGAACCGGTGGCCGCAGGACGTCGACCTCGTCGCCGACCTCGGCCTCGACACCTACCGGTTCTCGGTCGAGTGGAGCCGCATCGAGCCGGAGCCCGGCGAGTGGTCGCACGCCGCCGTGGCCCACTACCGGGCCCAGTGCGAGGCGCTGCTGGCCCGGGGCATCCGGCCCACCGTGACCTTCCACCACTTCACGACCCCCCGGTGGGTGGTGGCCCGGGGCGGCTGGGAGGACCCGGGCACCGCCGAGCTGTTCGGGTCGTTCTGCGGGCGCCTGGCCGCCGAGCTGGGCGACGTGATCCGGCGGGCCTGCACGCTCAACGAGCCCAACATCGTGGCCGCCATGGGGTGGCTGGCCGGCGTCTTCCCGCCGGGCCGGTCCGACCGGGCGGCGCGGCACCGGGTCAACGGGGTGCTGGTCGACGCCCACCGTCGGGCCGTGGAGGCGATCCGGCGGGCGGCGCCCGGCGTGCCGGTCGGGCTCACGCTGGCGATGACCGACTACCAGGCCGTCGACGGCGGGGAGGAGCGGCTCGAGCGCATCCGCGGGGCCATGGAGGACGTGTTCCTCGACGCCACCGACGGCGACGACTTCGTGGGCGTCCAGACCTACACCCGCACCCGGGTGGGTCCGGACGGCGCCCTGCCGCCCGAGGAGGGCGTCCCCGTCCTGCCCATGGGCTACGAGTACTGGCCGGAGGCGCTGGAGGCGTGTCTGCGCCGCGCCGCCGACTACACGGGCGGGCGGGTCCCGCTGCTGGTCACCGAGAACGGGATCGGCACCCCCGACGACGAGCAGCGCCGGGCCTACGTCCACACCGCGCTGCGCGGCGTGCTCCAGTGCCTGGCCGACGGGCTGGACGTGCAGGGCTACACGTACTGGTCGCTGCTCGACAACTTCGAGTGGGCGCTCGGCTACGAGCCCACGTTCGGGCTGGTGGCGGTCGACCGCACCACGTTCGTCCGCACCCCCAAGCCCAGCGCCCGCTGGTTCGCCGAGGTGGTGCGGGCCAACGCCCTCGTGCCTCCGTGGGCCGCGGCCCTCTAGGGTCGGCCCGTGCCGATGGATCCCGAGCTGCGGAAGCACGCCGAGGCGGCGCGGGGCTTCATGCCCCCCGACGAGGGCTTGGCGCTGCACGAGGCGGCGGTGGGCCTGGCGGTCGACGGCCCGCTCCTCGAGGTGGGCAGCTACTGCGGCAAGTCCGCCGTCTACCTGGGGGCCGCCGCCCGCGCCCGGGGGCGGCTCCTGTTCTCGGTCGACCACCACCGGGGCTCGGAGGAGAACCAGCCGGGCTGGGAGTGGCACGAGCCCGACCTGGTCGACCCGGCGGTCGGGAAGATGGACACGCTGCCGTTCTTCCGCCGCACGGTCCACGACGCCGGGCTGGAGGACACGGTCGTCGCCGTGGTGGGCGAGTCGTTCCGGGTGGCGGCCGCCTGGGCCACCCCGCTGGCGTTCCTGTTCATCGACGGCGGGCACGGCGAGGAGCCAGCCCGGCGCGACTACGCGGGCTGGACGCCGCACGTGGCGCCCGGCGGCCTGCTGGCCATCCACGACGTGTTCCCCGACCCGGCCGACGGCGGCCGCCCGCCCTACGAGCAGATCTACCTGCCGGCACTGCGGTCGGGCCGGTTCCGCGAGGTGGCGGCCGTCGGGTCGCTGCGGGTGCTCGAGCGGGTGGGCTGAGGGCGGCCGGCGCCCGCGTCAGTCGCGCTCGTTGACCGGCTCGTCGGCGTCGGCCTCGAAGATCTCGGGTAGCACCCGCTCGGGCCGGGTGAACAGCGAGGACGCCGGCGAGCCCGCGCCCAGGCCGTCCGCCGCCAGGACGACGGCCGACGCCGTGTACGTCGAGCGCTCCCCGGCCGGGAACCGGCCCTCGTCGGGGAACACCGTGCCGGTCCAGTACCGGCCGTCCTCGGTGCGGTAGCGCTGGGCCCAGCGCAGCAGCTCCTCGGCCCGCTGGACGTTGCCGACCGCCAAGTTGGCCAGGGCGTACTCGCAGGTCTCGGCGACCGTGACCCACGGCCGGTCGGACACGCAGCGCACGCCGCAGCCCTCCATCACGAAGGCGTCGTGGCGCGACTCCAGCCGGGCCCGCCCCTCCTCGCCGGTCACCACGCCGGTGAGGACCGGGTAGTACCAGTCCATGGCCCAGCGGTGCTTGGGGGCGAAGGCGTCGGGCACGTGGCGGATCACGTGCGTCAGCCGCGCGGCCGACAGCTCCCAGTCGGGGCGCTCGTGGCCCAGCATCTCGGCCAGGGCGATGGCGCACCGCAGGCTGTGGCAGATCGACGACGAGCCCGTGAGCAGCGCGAACGACCAGGGCGTGCCGTCCGCGTGGCGGGCCCACAGGATCTCGCCCCGGGGCGTCTGCAGGTCGAGCACGAAGTCGATGGCCTTCTGGACCACCGGCCACATCGTCTCGGCGAAGCCGCGGTCGCGGGTGCACAGCCACCGGTGCCACACGCCGGTGGCCACGTAGGCGCACACGTTGGCGTCGAGCTTGTCCTGCTCGACGCCGTCGGCCAGGTAGTACTGGTGCCACGACCCGTCGGGCCGCTGCAGGTCGACGAGCCACTGGAAGGCCCGCTCGGCCTCCGCGTGGCGGCCGCCGAGCGTGAGGGCCATGGCGGCCTCGACGTGGTTCCACGGGTCGGCGTGGCCCCCCGGGAACCAGGGGATCATGCCCGACGGCAGCTGCCACTCGGCGATGGCGTCGACGGTCTCCAGCAGTTCGTGGGCCGTCACCACACCGGGGACGTCGACGAGCGTCATGGCGTGGCGTCCTCCGGCTTGCGGGCGTAGATCACGAGGCTCTTGCCGATCACGGGGGTGAGCACCCGGTCGGCCAGGCGGGTCAGCGTGTGCCACGGCCGGGTGCCGGCGATGTCCCACACCAGGGCCTGGTGGTAGGCCTTCACCAGCGGGTGGTCGTCGTTGGTCGGCCCGACCGCGCACTTGAGCCACCAGTAGGGGGCGTGGATGCCGTGGGCCCGGTGCGAGCCCTCGGGTCGCAGCCCGACGCTCCGGAGCCGGGCCCGCAGCTCGGTCTCGGTGTAGATGCGGACGTGCCCGCCGGCCACGGCGGGGGCGTGGTACTCGTCCGACAGCGCCCAGCACACCCGCTCGGCCAGCCAGGAGGGGACGGTGACGGCGATCGTCCCGCCGGGCCGCAGCACCCGGGCCAGCTCGGACAGGGCGGCGCCGTCGTCGTCGATGTGCTCGAGCACCTCGGCGGCGATGATCCGGTCGAACGCCCCGTCGGGGAACGGCAGGGCGGTGGCGTCGCCCCGGGTCACGGCGCTGCCGCCGGGCGGCGGGATGTCACCCGCTTCGGCCATGGCGCTGGCCATGGCGGCCACGTCCTTGAGCTCGGCCTCGTCGTAGTCGAAGGCCGTGACCCGCGCGCCCCGGCGCAGGGCCTCGAACGCATGGCGACCGGCTCCGCAACCCAGGTCGAGCAGCCGGTCGCCGGCCGTGAGGCGGAGGCGGTCGTAGTCGACGGTGAGCACGGGGGTGGTGCTCCTCTCAGGGATTCGGGATGAGGGCGTCGCGGGGTCGGTCGGTGGGGTCGGGGCGGCTCCCCGGACGGGCGCCGTCAGTGTCGGGGCTGCGGCCGTTCCGCCTCGGCCCCCCGAGCCTCGCCAGCCCGGGCCTCGCCAGCCAGCTCGGGAGCGCGGGCCAGCCGGGTCGCCCGGGCGAGCCGGGCTTGCCGGGCCCGGGTCGGCCGGTCCGCGCCCCCTGGCCGGCGCGGGCGCGCGCCTCCTCGCGCTCGGCGAGCAGCACCCGGTACTGCTCGACGGTCTTGGCGGCCGTGTGCTTCCACGACCAGTGGTCGACGACCCGCTGCCGGCCGGCGGCGCCCACGGTCGCCCGTAGGTCCGGCCGGCCGAGCGCCCACCGGAGCTTGGCGGCCAGCGCCTCGCTGTCGCCGGGCGGCACGATCAGGGCCGTCTCGCCGTCGGCGCCGACGACCTCGGGCAGGGCGCCGCCCGACGTGGCCACCAGCGGCGTCCCGCAGGCCATGGCCTCGATGGCCGGCAGCGAGAACCCCTCGTAGAGCGACGGCACGACGGCGACCTCGGCCTCGGCGTACAGCTCGATGATCCGCTGGTCGGGCACGCCGGTGACGAACTCGACGGCGTCCTCGAGGCCCAGGCGGCTGATCGTCCGGTCGGCCTGGCCGCCCGGCTTGCGGCGGCCGATGACGACCAGGTGGGCGTCGTTGCGCTCCGTCCGCACCTTGGCCAGCGCCTCGAGCAGGTAGCGGAGGCCCTTCATCGTCACGTCCGCGCTCGCCGTGGTGATCAGGCGGCCGGGCACGGGGGCGACGTCGGGCAGCGGGCGGAACAGGTCGACGTCCACGCCCACGGGCACGACCGCCATGCGGGACGGGTCGACCTCGTGGTCGGTCACGATGTCGTTGAACGAGCTCTCGGAGACCGTGATCACCCGGCGCAGGCGGCTCGCCACCCGGGTCTGCATCTTCGTGAACGAGTACCAGCGTCGGAGCGTCAGCTTCAGGTACCAGCCGTACGCGTGCTCGATCTCCAGGCGCCGGTCGACCGTGATCGGGTGGTGGATGGTGGCGATGACGGGGAGGCCGGACCGCTCGATGGCCAGAAGCCCGTAGCCGAGCGACTGGTTGTCGTGCACCAGGTCGAAGTCGCGGGTGCGTTTACGCAGGTGCGACCAGGCCCGCAGGCTGAACGCCAGCGGCTCGGGGAACTGGCCGGCCGAGAACGACGCCACCTCGACGTAGTCGTGCCAGCGCTTGAGCTCCCACAGCCCCGGCATGCGCATGGGGAAGTGGTCGTTGTAGATGTCGAGGCTCGGCAGCTTGACGAGCGGGACCCGGGGGTCGAGCTCGGGGTAGGGCTGCCCGCCTAGGACCTCGACGTGGTGGCCGAGGTCCACCAGCGCCTTCGAGAGGTGCCGGACGTAGACGCCCTGCCCGCCCACGTGCGGCTTGCCGCGGTACGCCAACAGCGCGATGCGCAGAGGCCGATCCTCGCCGTGCATGGGCCGCAACCTTTCCGCTCAACTGACCGCGCGGTCAAGTCCCCGTCGTCGATCGTCGGTGGTCTCCAGTGGAAGTGGTCCCCAGCAGGCCACGCGGGCCGGAGGCTACAGGACCGGCGGTGAGACCGCTTGTCGCCCCGGTCGGTCGGGCCGGTGGCCGGCCCGGGTCGGTCGGGGCTGTACGGCGGGCCGTTGGTCAATCCTCGGGCGGTGTGGCGTCGTCTTCGGGCGAGCCGAGGTCGAACAGGAAGCCCAGCAGCTCCCCGAGCAGGTTCCGCCGCGGCTCCGGAGCGGGCTCGGGCTCCGGCGGGGGCGGCGCCGGCGTCGTCGGGGGACGGGCGGGCCGCCCGGGCAGGACCGTCGCCGGGGGGCCGCCCGGGCGGTCGGGCGCCCGGGTCGTCGGCGGGGCGGTGATCGGCCCGGCGTCGCCGGACGCCGGGCCGCGGGCGGCAGGCGAGGCGTCCCCGCCGGTGCCGCCGCCGTCGCTTCCGCCGCGCCCCCCGTCGCCGCCCGTGTCGTCGGCCTGGCGGGCCGTGGTGGTGGAGGACGGCGGCTGCGTGGTCGGGGCCTGGGTGGACGGCGCCGAGCCGATCCGCTCGGGCACCGCCGGCTCGGAGAGGCCGGGGAGGTCGACCGCCTCCGGGTCCTCCGACGTCTCGACGGCGTCGACCGGCCGCTGGTCCCGGTCGTCGCGGTCGGCGCCGGCGACCAGCAGCGACCCGCCGACCGCGGCCAGGGCCAGCAGGGTCAGCGACGCCGCCACCACCCGGCGCCCGCCGGCATCGCGGCCATCGGACGCCTCGGCGGCGGAGTGCCGGCCCCGCCGGCGGCGGGTGGCGGGGCCGTGGGCGGCGGGGGCGTCGTGCGTGCCCGCCTCGTCGCCGGCGTCCGCCGCGCCGTGGGCGCTGGTGACGACCCGCAGGC
>DATCLS010000070.1:0-1945 GCA_036563805.1 Acidimicrobiales bacterium
CTGGAGCACCTGCCGCACCGTGCGGCTGTGGAGGAAGCGCGGCACGTCCGCCAGCGGGAAGCTGTGGTGGGGGCCGAGCGACAGCACGATGGCGTCGTCGTTGGCGGCGGCCTGCAGCTCGAAGTCGAACGTGACGCAGAATCGCTTCCGCAGCGCCAGCCCGAGGGCCCGGTTGACGCGGGACCCGTAGGGCGAGTGGACGACGAGGTGCATGCCGTCGACCTCGTCGAAGAACCGCTCGAACACGAGGTGGTCGTGGGTGGGCACGACGCCGAGCACGGCCCGGCCGGCCGCCACGTAGTCGACGATCTGGTCGATCGCGTCGTCGCCGAGCGGCGCGGCGCGGCGCAGCCAGTCGCGGGCGCCCTCGGGGTCGCCGGCGGCCAGGTACCCGTCGAGCGCCGCCCGGAGGGCCGACACCTCGCGGGACAGCTCGGCGGTGCGGCCCGGCGCCTCGCCCAGCCAGAACGGGATCGTCGGCGGCTTGCCCTCGGCGTCGACCACCCGGACGACGCCGGGCCCGACCTGGCGGATCTGCCACGAATGGGTGCCGAGCAGGAAGATGTCGCCCGCCATCGACTCGACGGCCCAGTCCTCGTTGACCGTGCCCACGAACAGCTCGTCGGGCTCGAGCACGACCCGGTAGTCGCCGGTCTCGGGGATGGCGCCGCCGGAGGTCAGCGCGGCCAGGCGGGCGCCCGGGCGGGGACGGACCTCGCCGTTGACCCGGTCGACGTGCAGCCAGGCGCCCCGCGGACCCCGGCCGGTGCGGACGCCCCGGCCCACCATGTCGACGACCTGGTCGAACGTGGCCCGGGGCAGGTCGCGGTACGGCCAGGCCCGCCGCAGGAGGGCGTAGAGGTCGTCGAGCCGGTACCCCTCCTCGCCGACGGCGGCGACCTCGGCCACGACCTGCTGGGCCAGGATGTCGAGCGGCGCCTCGGGCGGGGTGACCGCGTCGAGCTCGCCCTTGACCACGGCCATGAGCAGGGCCGCGCTCTCGACCAGCTCGTCGCGGGTGAGCGGGAACAGGCGGCCCTTCGGCACGCCGCGCAGGCTGTGGTTGGCCCGGCCCACCCGCTGCAGGAAGGTGGCGATGCTGCGGGGCGAGCCGACCTGGCAGACCAGCTCGACCGGGCCGACGTCGATGCCCAGCTCGAGCGAGGCGGTGGCCACCAGCGCCCGCAGGTCGCCGGCCCGCAGGCGGGACTCGACCCGGTGGCGCCGCTCGCGGGACAGCGACCCGTGGTGGGCGGCGACCACGTCGTCGCCCAGGCGCTCACCCAGCTGGTGGGCCAGCCGCTCGGCCAGGCGCCGGGTGTTGACGAAGACCAGCGTGGTGCGGTGCTCGCGCACCAGCTCGGCGATGCGGTCGAGCACGTCGCCCACCTGCTCGGCCGAGGCCACGGCCTCGAGCTCGCCCTGCGGCAGCTCGAGGGCCAGGTCGAGCTCGCGGCGGTGCCCGGTGTCGACGACGGCGCACGGTCGCGGCGCCCCGGTGCCGCAGAGCAGGTCGGCCACCAGCTCGATCGGGCGCTGGGTGGCGGACAGGCCGATGCGCTGGGGCCGGGTGGCGCAGGCCCGTTCGAGCCGCTCGAGCGTCACGGCGAGGTGGGCGCCCCGCTTGTCGCGGGCGACGGCGTGGATCTCGTCGACGATGACCGTCTCCACCGTGCGCAGCACGTCGCGGCTGCGGCGTGCCGTCACCAGCAGGTAGAGCGACTCCGGCGTCGTGACCACGAAGTTGGGCGGCCGGCGCACCATCGACGACCGCTCGCCCGAGGTGGAGTCGCCCGTGCGCACGCCGACCCGCAGGTCGGGCGCGTCGAGGCCCAGCTCGGCCGCCACCTCGGCGATCTCGCGCAGGGGGCGCTCGAGGTTCTCGGCGATGTCGACGGCGAGCGCCTTGAGCGGCGACACGTAGACGACCTGCGCCCGGCCGGTG
>DATCLS010000024.1:0-62500 GCA_036563805.1 Acidimicrobiales bacterium
GGTGGAGCTGGGGGGAATCGAACCCCCGTCCGCCGAGCGGTCGTCGTTCGCGCTACGACCATTCCCGAGTCTGCGGCTTCACGGCTGCCGCACCGCCGGGTCGGTTGGCCCCGCATCGGGGGCCGCCGCCGGGGCTTTCCCCGGAGTCAGCGGTCTTTCCCGCCGCCAGCGGTCTTTCCCGCCGTCAACCACCGCTTCTGTTGCCGGGCTGCGGTGGTCAGGCCCCGCGTGCCCTTACGGGTCGCGATACCGCTCGTTCACCACCTGGATCAGGCGGCGAGAGCGAACTGCTCATCGTTGGCAGTTGTTGTGGTGCCCCGTTTTAGGAGTCTGAGCAACTCCGGTCGCACGAGCCGACTTCCGGTCTCGACGTCGAAACCGATCAGCCCCTTGTCAAGCAGCTCGCCAAGTGTACCGGCGGCCCCGCCCGGCGCCTCCCGCAGTCTTCCCGACGACCTTCCCGGCGACGCGGTCACGAAGCGCCCCCGACGGGCCCCCGGATTCGCCCCCCGCCTCCGCCCGCTGCGAGGCTGCCACCCCATGTCCGAGACACGAGCAGGGACCGCCACCGACACGGGCGCGACCCGCTCGCCCTGGGGAGACCGGGTGGCCGCCGAGCTGGACGCCATCCGGTCGGCGGGCCGGTGGCGCCAGCCCCGCGACCTGGCCACGTCGGGCGCCATGACCGGATCGGTCGGCACCGCCGCCGGCCCGCGGGACGTCGTGTCGTTCGCGTCCAACGACTACCTGGGCCTCACCCACCACCCGGCGGTGGCGGCCGCCGCCCACGCCGCCCTCGACCGGTGGGGGGCCGGCACCGGCGCCTCGCGCCTGGTCGTCGGGTCCCGGCCCCTCCACACGGAGCTCGAGGCCGAGCTGGCGGATTGGAAGGGCGCCGACGACGCCGTCCTGTTCCCGACCGGCTACGCCGCCAACCTGGGCCTGCTGACGACGCTGGGCGGGCCGGACGTCACGATCCTGTCCGACGAGCTCAACCACGCCTCGATCGTGGACGGCAGCCGGCTGGCCCGGGCCGACGTCCGCATCTTCCGGCACGGCGACCTCGACCACCTCCGGGACCTGCTGACCGACGTCGCGGGCGCGGCCCTGGTGGTCACCGACAGCGCCTTCTCGATGGACGGCGACGTGGCCGACCTCCCGGCGCTGCTGGAGCTGTGCGCCGCGTCCGGGGCGCTGCTGGTGCTCGACGAGGCCCACGCGGTGCTCGGGCCGGAGCTGCCGGCCGGGGCGGCGCGGCCGGCCGGCACGGACGACGTGCCGGTCCTGCGGATGGGCACGCTGTCCAAGGCGCTCGGCTCGCTCGGCGGGTTCGTGGCCGGGCCCCGGCCGTTCGTCGACCTGCTCCGCAACCGCGCTCGGACGTTCATCTTCACCACCGCCCCCACCCCGGCCGACACGGCCGCCGCCCTGGCCGCGTTGCGGATCGTCCGGTCGGCCGAGGGGGCGGCGCTCGTGGCCCGCCTGCGCCGGAACGTCGACCGGCTGCGGCCCGGCCACCCGACGCCTATCGTGCCCGTGGTGCTGGGAGACGAGGCCGCCGCGCTGGCCGGGGCCGAGCGCCTGCTCGAGCGGGGGCTGCTGGTGCCGGCGATCCGGCCGCCGACCGTGCCCGTCGGCACGTCCCGCCTTCGGGTCGCCCTGTCGGCCGCCCACACCGACGAGCAGGTCGACCGCCTCCTCGGCGCCCTGGCCGAGCTGCCGGGCCCCGACGGGCTGCCGGGCCCCGACGGGGCCGCTCCGGCCGCCACCGGGACGACGGCTGCCGCGGGGACGGGCACGGAGACTGCGGGCGGTGAGCACGCGCCCTGAGCGCCTCGTGCTCGTGGCCGGGACCGGCACCGAGGTCGGCAAGACCTGGGTGGCCTGCCAGCTCGCCCGGGCGTTGACCGCCCGGGGGCTGATCGTGGCGGCCCGCAAGCCGGTCCAGTCGTACGGGACGGCCGGGGCCGTCGGCGCCACCGACGCCGAGCTGCTGGCCGACGCCACCGGCGACCGGGCCAGCGTCGTGTGCCCGCCCCACCGCTGGTACCCGGTGGCGCTGGCGCCGCCCATGGCGGCCGCTGTGCTGGGCCGCCCGCCGTTCACCGTCGCCGACCTGGTGGCCGAGCTGAGCTGGCCGGCCGTGGCCGGCGTGGGCCTGGTCGAGTCGGTGGGCGGGGTCCGCTCGCCGCTGGCCGCCGACGGCGACACGGTGACGCTGGCCGAGGCCCTGACCCCCGACCGGGTGGTCCTCGTGGCCGACGCCGGGCTGGGCACGATCAACGCCGTGCGGCTGTCGGTCGGCGCCCTCACCCGCTGGCCGGTCACGGTGATGCTCAACCGCTACGACCCGACCGTCGACCTCCACCGCCTCAACTGGGAGTGGCTGGTGGGGCGGGACGGGTTCGACGTGGTCGTGCACCCCGCCGAGCTCGTCGCCCCGATCGTCGGCTGGCCGACCTGAGCCGCCCGAGACGACCTGAGCCGCCCGAGACGACCCGAACCGCCCGAGACGACCTGAGACACAGCCCCGACGACCCGAGCCGGCGCCCGACCGAGCCGCCGCCGGCCCGCCGCCAGCTCTAGTCCCCGCGCCCGGCCCGGGCGATGGCCCGGGCAGCCTCGCGCTCGGCGTCGCGCCGGGCCAGCAGCTCGCGCTTGTCGTAGGTCCTGCGCCCCCGGGCCAGCGCCAGCTCGACCTTGGCCAGCCCGTTCTTGAAGTAGAGCGACAGCGGCACCAGCGCCAGCCGCTGCTCATCGACCCGCGCCCGGAGGTGCTCGATCTCGGCCGCGTGCAGCAGCAGCTTGCGGGGCCGCTCGGGCTCGTGGCCCGAGTGGGCCTGGGCGTGGTCGTAGGGGGCGATGTGCATGCCGAGCAGCCAGGCCTCGCCGTTCTCGATGCGGGCGTAGGCCTCGCCGATCTGGACCTGGGACGCCCGCAGCGACTTCACCTCGCTGCCGCGCAGCACGAGGCCGGCCTCGACGGTCTCGAGGATCTCGTAGTTGCGCCGCGCCTTGCGGTTGGCGGCGATGAGCTTGGTGCCCGAGTGCTTGGAGCCGGACGACGAGCGTGCCATAGGGGGACCAGCAGGCTACTGGCCCGAGCCCCGGTAGCCTCCGCCCCCGTGCTGCAGCTCACCCGCGCCCTGTGGCTGGAGATGGTCGCCCACGCCTACGACGGCCTCCCGGACGAGGCCTGCGGGCTCTTGGTGGGCGATCTGGCCACCGGGTCGGTCGCCGCCTTCCACCCGTGCCGCAACGCGGCGCGCTCGAGCCGGATCTACGAGATCGACGGCCGCGACTACCTGCGGGTCGACCGGGCGGCCGAGGCTGAGGGCCTCGACATCGTCGGCGTGATGCACAGCCACACCCACACCGAGGCCTACCCGTCGCCCACCGACGTGCGCCAGGCCGTCGACCCCGACTGGCACTACGTGATCGTGTCGCTCAAGCGGCCCGAGCCGGCCCTGCGGTCGTTCCGCATCGCGGATGGCACGTCCCAGGAGGAGGCGGTCAGCCTGACCCCCCGATAGCATTGTCGATCGAACCGGTCGGATTTCGACGACCTCGCACCCGACCCCCCCGAGAGGCCATGCCCGTCTTCTCCTCCGTCCTCGATCTCATCGGCAACACGCCGCTGGTCGACGCCAGCCGGCTGAGCCCGAACGAGAACGTCCGCATCCTGGTGAAGCTGGAGGGGCAGAACCCCGCCGGCTCGGTGAAGGACCGCATCGCGCTGCGGATGGTCCAGGAGGCCGAGGCCGACGGCACGCTGGCCCCGGGGCGCACGATCATCGAGCCGTCCTCGGGCAACACCGGCATCGCGCTGGCGCTCATCGCCCGCATCCGGGGCTACCCGATCAAGATCGTGATGCCCGAGAACGTGTCGGTCGAGCGCCGCCAGGCGCTCGAGGTGTGGGGCGCCGAGATCATCCTGAGCCCGGGGGCCGAGGGGTCGAACGGCGCCGTCCGCCGGGCGCAGAAGCTGGCCGACGAGCACCCCGAGTGGGTGTTCCTCTACCAGTACGGCAACGAGGCCAACCCCCGGGCCCACTACGAGGGCACCGGCCCCGAGATCTGGCGCGACTGCCCGGAGATCACCCACTTCGTGGCCGGCCTGGGCACCAGCGGCACGCTCATGGGCGTCGGCCGTTACCTCAAGGAGCAGAACCCCGACATCAAGGTCGTGGCCATCGAGCCCCCGCTGGGCGAGAAGGTCGAGGGCCTGCGCAACCTCGACGAGGGCTACATCCCGCCCGTGTACGACAAATGGGGTGGCCCCGATCTGCTCGACCGCAAGCGCATCGTGCGGCCCCGCGAGTCGATCGAGTGGACGCGGCGGCTGGCCGAGCTCGGCATCTTCTCCGGCATCTCGGGCGGTGCCGCAGTGGCCGGGGCGGTGAAGGTGGCCTCCGAGGTCGAGTCGGGCACCGTGGTGGCCATCCTGGCCGACGGCGGTTGGAAGTACCTGTCCACCCAGGCCTGGACCGGCGACATCGACGAGGTGACGGCCAAGGCCGAGCGCCTCATCGTGTTCTAGGGCCGGTCGCGCAGGTCGACGTGAGGCTCGGCGTGGGGGGCGCGTGAAGGTCCGCATCGGCGTCGGGCTGGGGACGGGCACGCTGGTCGCCGACGCCGAGCGCTTCCTGCCGTTCCTCGACGCCCTGGAGCGGCGGGGCTTCGACTCGCTGTGGCTGTCCGAGCGGCTGACCGGGCCGGCGCCGGACCCGCTGGTGGCGCTGGCCGTGGCGGCCGGCCGCACCCGCCGGCTCAAGCTCGGCACCAGCGTGCTGGTCGTGCCCGGCCGCAACCCGGTCGTGCTGGCCAAGGAGCTGGCCAGCCTCGACCGCCTGTCGGCCGGGCGGCTGCTGCCGGCCGTGGGCATCGGGGCGCCGGTCCCGGCCGAGCACCGGGCGTTCGGGGTCGACCGGCGGGAGAGGGCGGCGCTGTTCGACGAGGCGCTCGGGCTGATCCGCCGGCTGTGGACCGAGGACGACGTCCACCACGACGGCGCCCACTACCGGGTCGAGGGCGTGACGCTGCGCCCCCGGCCGGTGCAGGACCCGATCGACGTGTGGCTGGGCGGCAGCTCGCCGTCCGAGCTGCGCCGGACCGGGCGGCTGGGCGACGGGTGGCTGCCGTCGTTCACGGTGCCCGACGAGGTGGCGGCCGGGTGGCGGACGATCACCGCCGTGGCCGCCGAGCACGGCCGGGCGATCGACCCCGAGCACCTGGGCGTTCTCATTCCGTATGCCCGGACGGCCGTGCCCGACGCCGTCGGGCGGACGCTGGCGGCCCGGCGGCCCGACCTCGCCGTGGCCGACGTCGTGCCGGTCGGCGTCCCCGCCCTGCGGGACCGGATCGAGGCGTTCCTCGCGGTGGGGGCGTCCAAGTTCGTGGTCGTGCCCGTGCAGGAGCCCGCCGACTGGGAGGCCGAGCTCGACGAGCTGGCCGCCGTCGTCCTGCCCCTGGAGACCTGACCCTCGAGCGTGACCGGCGGCCGCGGCGCCGGCGCCGTGAGCCGGGGCGCGACGTCGGGCACGGACCCTGGCCAGCCGGCGGGGAATTTGCATAGACTCTGCAAGAACCTGTCGGGACTCGGGACGGGAGGGGCCAACATGACCGTCGACACCGACCAGGTCGACTACACCGAGCAGGAGCTGCTCGCCTCGGCCGACTACGCCGAGCCGCTGGTGGTGCGGGGTGTCCGCTGCCACGGGGGGTTCGACGACACCGGCACCTACGTGTCGCCGCGGACCCTCAACCGTCGCCCGGCCATCGCCGCCTGGCAGGCCTGGCACCGGCGCGACTTCGGCACCGAGCTGCTCGACCTGCCGCTCGAGACCTGGCCCGAGCACTACCCGAACGTGGCCCAGGCCCGGTTCCTGATCGAATCCGGCATCCGCGAGCCGATCGTCGCCACGCTCACCCGCATCGGCACCGTCGAGGGCTTCGGCGGCCTGATCCGCCACTCGGCGGTGCCGCCGTGGTCGGAGGTGCTCGACGAGGACGTGTCGGGCACGGCGCTGGCCCACCTCGAGCGGGGCCTGTTCGAGGCGCACGCCCGCGACGAGACCGGCCACGAGGACGAGGCCGGCCACAAGCACATGTGGTTCGCGGCCCGCGACATCGCCTTCGAGGACCCGGTGACCGAGGACGAGACCGCGCTCATGCTCGAGCGCATGGGCATCGTGCCGCCGGGCAGCGGCGGGCGGGTGGACGCAGCGGCGATCCGGGCGCAGGCGCTGGCCGCCCGGATCTGGCCCGACGACGTCGACTTCGACCTCGAGCTGCTGGTCACCCGCATGACCCGGCTGGTGCTGATCGAGATCTCGGCGTTCCACACGTTCGCCTGGGCCGAGGAGCTGCTGGCCGACACCGACCTGGTGGCGGGCGACGGCGACGCCGCCCGCATCGTGTCCTACATCCGGACCGACGAGACGCCGCACGTCGACTACCTGCGCACGGCCCTGTCCGAGCTGCGCGACCGCACGATCGTGGGCTCGAGCGGCCGCCGCTACCCGGGTTCCGAGCTGGTGGGCCAGATGTGGGAGCGGGCGGTCGCCCAGTCGGTGGGCGCCAACCGCCAGCAGACGCTGGAGACGACCTGGCGCGAGGTGCGCCGGGCGATCGGTGACCGGCCGGGGGCGGCCGACCTGCTGGCCCGCTTCGACGAGCTGGGCTCGGCCCACCGCCGATCCGACGGCACCTGGGTCGACGCCCCGGCCGCGGCGTGAGCGCCGGGTCGGCGGGCGGGGTCGGCGCTGCGAGACGGGGCGGCGTCTCGGCTGTGCTCGCCGGCGCCCTGGAGCCGGGGTGGCCGGGGGCGCGCCGGCGACGCCGTAGCCTTGCCCGACGATGGACGACCGGCCGATCGGCATGTTCGACTCCGGGTTCGGGGGCTTGACCGTCGCCCGGGCCGTCATCGACCTGCTTCCGGCCGAGCACCTCGTCTACATCGGCGACACGGGCCGTTACCCCTACGGCCCCCGGCCGCTCGACCAGGTGCGGCGGTTCGCCCACCAGATCACCCGCCACCTGGTCGACGACCACGGCGTGAAGCTGGTCGTCGTCGCCTGCAACACGGCGGCGGCCGCCGCCCCGCTCCACGATCTCGAGGCCACGTTCGGGGTCCCGGTGGTGGGGGTGATCGAGCCCGGCGCCCGGTCGCTGGTGGCCGCCACCCGGACGGGCCGGGTGGGCGTGATCGGCACGGTGGGCACGATCGCCTCGGGCGCCTACACCCGCACGGTCGCGGCCCTGGCCGCCGAGGCCGGCGTGTCGGTGGAGCTGACGTGCGCGGCGTGCCCGGGGTTCGTCGAGTTCGTGGAGAAGGGCGAGACCGACAGCGACCAGGTGCTGGTGCTGGCCGAGCGGCTGCTGGCGCCCGTGCGCGACGCCAAGGTCGACACGCTGCTGCTCGGCTGCACGCACTATCCGTTCCTGGCCCGGACCATCGCCGATGTCATGGGCCGCGACGTCGTGCTGGTGTCGTCAGCCGACGAGACGGCGTTCGAGGTGCGGCGCCTGCTCCTCGACACCGGCCTGGCCCGGCGGCCGGGCCCCGGCGACCCGCCGGCCCGCCGCCGGTGGCTGTCGTCCGGCGACGTGGGCTGGTTCCGCGACCTGGGCCGGCGCCTGCTCGGCCCCGAGCTGGCCGCCGCCGAGCCGGTCACCTGGGAGGGAGAGCCGGAGGGCGAACCGGGCGGGGCGTCTGCGGAGGCCCCCGGTGCACCCGGGCAGGCGCCGGCAGCCGCTCCGGGCGAGGTGCCCGGGTGACCCTGTCGGTCACCGTGCTCGGCTGCTCCGGGTCGTTCGCCGGCCCGGAAGAGGCCTGCAGCGGCTACCTCGTGCGCTCGCCCGGCGCCACCGTGGTGGTCGACCTGGGCTCGGGCACGCTCGCCAACCTCCAGGCCCATGTCGAGGTGGGCGAGCTCGACGCCGTCGTCCTGTCGCACTCCCACCCCGACCACTGGACCGACCTGCCCATCCTCCGCAACGCCATGCGCTACGTCCTCGGGGTCGGCGGCCTGCCCGTGTACGGCACGGCGGCCACCCTGGCCGCGGCCGGGGCGGTGAGCGGCGACCTGGCGCCCACGCTGTACTGGACGACCGTCGACGCCTCGGCGACCGTCACGGTGGGCGACCAGCGCCTGCGCTTCTCCCGCACCGACCACCCGGTCGAGACCCTGGCCGTGCGGGTCGACGCCGGGGGCCGCTCGCTGCTGTACACCGCCGACACGGGCCCGGCCTGGGACCCCGGCCCGGCGGGGGAGGGGGTCGACGTGCTGCTGAGCGAGGCGACGCTCACGGCCGAGGAGGAGGGCGAGGTCCAGCACCTGTCCGGACGGCAGGCGGGGGAGCTGGCGGCCCGGCTCGGCGCCGGGCGGCTGGTCGTGACCCACGTGGCGCCGGGCGTCGACGACGAGGCCCAGCGCCGGGATGCGGCGGCCGCCTTCGGCGGGCCCGTCGAGCTGGCCCGCACCGGCGCCACGTTCGCGGTCTGACCGGCCGTCCGACGAGCCGCCTGGTCGGCCGTTCCGACCAGCCGTCCGACCGGACGTCCGCCCAGGGTTCGACCGCCCGCCCCGCGGTGAGCCTTCCGCCCGGCACCGGGCGGACCCAGCGGCCCGGGCTGTTACCGTTCCCCCGATGAGAGCCGACGGCCGGTCCCCCGACGAGCTGCGCCCGATCACGTTCGAGCGCGACTTCACCCACATGGCCGCGGGCTCGTGCCTCGTCTCGTTCGGCGCGACCCGGGTCCTGTGCACGGCGTCGATCGACGAGGAGGTCCCGCGGTGGATGCGGGGCCGCGGCACCGGCTGGGTGACGGCCGAGTACTCGATGCTCCCCGGGTCCTCGCCCGAGCGCATCCGGCGCGAGGTCAAGGACGGCAAGCCGTCGGGCCGCACCCAGGAGATCCAGCGGCTGATCGGCCGGGCGCTGCGCACGACCTGCGACATGACCGTGCTGGGCGAGCGCCAGGTCATCGTCGACTGCGACGTGCTCCAAGCCGACGGCGGCACCCGCACGGCGTCGATCTGCGGCGGCTACGTGGCGCTGCACGACGCCCTCACCCGCCTCGTCCAGCGGGGCGTCATCGCCGCCCACCCGCTCACCACCCAGTGCGCCGCCGTGTCGGTGGGCGTGGTCGACGGCACGCCGGTGCTCGACCTGCCCTACGTCGAGGACAGCCGGGCCGAGGTCGACATGAACGTCGTCATGACGGCGGAGGGCCGGTACGTCGAGGTGCAGGGCACCGCCGAGGGGCAGCCGTTCGCCCGGGCCGAGCTCGACGCCATGCTGGCGCTGGCCGAGAAGGGGATCGCCGAGATCATCGGCCTCCAGCAGCAGGTGATCGCCGAGCCGCCGGCGCCGCGCCCGTCGTGATCGGCCAGCCGGCCCGGCGGCTGCTGCTGGCCACCGGGAACGCCCACAAGGTCGCCGAGATCCAGGCCATCGTGGGGCCGGGGTGGCGGGTCGAGGCCCGCGACCCCGGCACCGAGGAGACCGGCACCACGTTCGAGGAGAACGCCCTGCTCAAGGCCCGGGCCCTGGCCGAGGTCAGCGGCGAGCTGGCCGTGGCCGACGACTCGGGCATCGAGATCGACGCCCTGGGCGGCCGGCCCGGCGTCCACTCGGCCCGGTGGACCAGCGAGGGCGACTGGATCGCCCGGGTGCTGCGCGAGCTCGACGGCGTCCCCGACGAGCAGCGGGGCTGCCGCTACGTGTGCGCGGCGGCCGCCGTCCACCCCGACGGGTCGGAGCTGGTGGTGCGGGGCACGGTCGACGGCCGGGTGGCGCACGCCCCCCGGGGGACGGGCGGGTTCGGCTACGACCCGATCGTCGTGCCCGTCGAGGGCGACGGCCGCACGTTCGCGGAGATGACCGAGGCCGAGAAGCACGCGCTGAGCCACCGGGGCCGGGCCTTCCGGCGGCTGGCGGCCAAGCTCTAGCACGAGCGGGCCTGCGCCAGCCGGGGCGGCCGGCGCGGGCCGGCGGGCTCCGCTCCTCCGAGCCGGCCCGGCGCGCAGGGCCTACTTGGCCGCGAGGTGCTGGCGCAGCACGTAGTGGAGGATGCCGCCGTGCTGGTAGTAGGCAGCCTCCATCGGCGTGTCGATCCGGACGATGACCGGGATCGTCGTGCCGTCGGCGGTGACCTCCAGCCGGGCGCCGAGCAGCGAGGCGGGGTCCGCGCCGGCCAGGCCCCGCACGGTGAACTCCTCGGTGCCGTCCACGCCCAGCGACTCGAGCGTCGCCCCGTCGGCCAGCTGGAGGGGCAGCACGCCCATCCCGATGAGGTTGGACCGGTGGATGCGCTCGAAGCTCTCGGCGATGACCGCCCGCACGCCCAGCAGGGCGGTGCCCTTGGCGGCCCAGTCGCGCGACGAGCCCGAGCCGTACTCCTTGCCGGCCAGCACCACGAGCGGGACGCCCTCGGCCCGGTAGCGCTCGGCGGCCTCGTAGATCGTCATCTCGTCGCCGGACGGCTGGTGGCGGGTGACGCCGCCCTCGGTCCCGGGCGCCAGCCGGTTGCGGATGCGCCGGTTGGCGAACGTCCCGCGGATCATCACCTCGTGGTTGCCCCGGCGCGACCCGTAGGAGTTGAAGTCGGCGGGGTCGACGCCCTGCTCGATCAGCCACCGGCCGGCCGGGCTGTCGGGGTGGATGGCCCCGGCCGGCGAGATGTGGTCGGTGGTGACGCTGTCGCCGAGCACGGCCAGCGCCCGGGCGCCCTCGATGTCGGCCAGCGGCGGCGGATCGGCCGGCATGCCGTCGAAATAGGGCGGCCGGCGGACGTAGGTCGACGCGTCGCTCCACTCGTAGGCGCCGCCCTCGGGGACGGGCAGGCTGCGCCACCGCTCGTCGCCGTCGAAGACCTGGCCGTAGGCGGAGCGGAACATGTCCTCGGCCAGCGAGGCGGCGATCACCTCCTCGACCTCGGCCGGCGTGGGCCAGATGTCGCGCAGGTACACCGGCTTGCCGTCCGGGGCGGTGCACAGGGGCTCGGAAGTGAGGTCGACGTCCATGGTCCCGGCCAGGGCGTACGCCACCACCAGCGGCGGCGAGGCCAGGTAGTTCATGCGGACGTCGGGGTTGATGCGGCCCTCGAAGTTGCGGTTGCCCGACAGCACCGACACGAGCGCCAGCCCGTGCTCCTCGACGGCCTTGGCGATGGGCCCGGGCAGCGGGCCCGAGTTGCCGATGCAGGTCGTGCAGCCGAAGCCCACGAGGTTGAAGCCCAGCTTGTCGAGGCTGGGCGTCAGGCCGGCCCGGTCGAGGTAGTCGACCACCACCTTCGAACCCGGGGCCAGTGACGTCTTGACCCACGGCTTGGTCGCCAGGCCCCGCTCGACCGCCTTCTTGGCCAGCAGGCCGGCCGCCACCATGACCTGGGGGTTGGACGTGTTGGTGCAGCTGGTGATGGCGGCGATGGCCACGTGGCCGTGGTCGAGCTCGACGGTCTCCCCGCTCTCGAGCTCGACCTGCACCAGCTCGTGGGGGCGGCCGGGCGACGGCGGGGCGGCCAGGGTCGTGCGGGGGTTGGATGGGGGCGCCGAGCCGCCGTTGTCGCGGGGGCCGTCCTGGATGGCCGCCGGCGGGTCGCTGGCCGGGAACGACTGGGCGTCGTCCTCGTCGTAGGAGCTGCCCCCGGAGGAGCCGCCCCCGACGCTCACCGGCGTACCGCGGCCCGGGGCGTCGGGCAGCGAGTCGAGCAGCGCGACCGCGAACCGCTCCTTGGCCTCGCGCAGCGGCACCCGGTCCTGGGGGCGGGCCGGCCCGGCGATGCACGGCTCGACGGTCCCGAGGTCGAGCTCGAGCGTCTCGGTGAACACCGGCTCGGCGCTCGGGTCGTGCCACAGGCCCTGCTCCTTGGCGTAGGCCTCCACCAGCGCCACCAGCTCGGCGGGCCGGCCGGTGAAGCGCAGGTAACGGAGCGTCTCGTCGTCGATCGGGAAGATCGTGATGGTCGAGCCGTACTCCGGCGACATGTTGCCGATCGTCGCCCGGTTCTCGAGCGGGACGTTGGCCACGCCCGGCCCGTAGAACTCCACGAACCGGCCGACCACGCCGTGGGCCCGCAGCATGTTGGTGACGGTCAGGACCAGGTCGGTGGCCGTCGCCCCCTCGGGCAGCTCGCCCGACAGCTTGAACCCGACCACCTCGGGCACGAGCATCGAGATCGGCTGGCCCAGCAGCGCCGCCTCGGCCTCGATGCCGCCGACGCCCCAGCCCACCACACCGAGACCGTTGACCATGGGGGTGTGGGAGTCGGTGCCGACCAGCGTGTCGGGGAACGCCTCGCCGTCGCGGGTGGCGACCACGGTGGCCAGGTGCTCGAGGTTGACCTGGTGGCAGATGCCGGTGGCCGGCGGCACCACCCGGAACCGGCCGAACGCCTGCTGGCCCCACCGCAGGAACTGGTAGCGCTCGAGGTTGCGCTCGTACTCCAGCTCGGCGTTGCGGGCCAGGGCGTCGGGCCGGCCGAACACGTCCACCTGTACCGAGTGGTCGATGACCAGGTCGACCGGGATCAGCGGGTCGAGCGCTTGGGGGTCGCCGCCCTGCTCGGCCACGGCGTGGCGCATGGCCGCCAGGTCGACGACGGCGGGGACGCCGGTGAAGTCCTGCATGAGCACCCGGGCCGGCAGGAACGAGATCTCCCGGGTGTCGAGGCTGCCGTCGGGCTTGCGGCCGCCGTTCCAGCGGGCCACGGCCTCCACGTCCTCGTCGGTGACCCGCACGCCGTCGCGGTGGCGCAGCAGGTTCTCGAGCAGCACCTTGAGCGAGTAGGGGAGGCGGGACACACCCAGCTCGTCCTCCAGCGCCGCCAGCCGGTAGATGCCGTAGCGCTGATCGCCCACCTCGAGGGTGCCGCGGGCGTCACGAACGTCAGTCGTTGCCATGTCGTCTCCTCCGGGGCGGGTGATGCGCGAGCGTGCTCCCGAGCACCGTACCGACAACAACGGTGCGCCCAGCGGGTTCTACCCGGACTGGGGGGAGCGAACCGTGACGGGAAGTCAACCGCCTGCGGCGGCGAACGGCGACCCAGCCGCGGGACCGCCAGCCCGGAGGGCCTACCAGCCCCGCAGGTCGACGGGCCAGGTGTCGACCACGTCCTCGCCGTCGACCACCAGCATCCGCTCGTGCAGGGCGACGGTCGGGTCGACGTGGGCCGGCAGCACCCGGACGTGGTCGCCGACCGCCACCGGCCGGTCCGGCCGGGTGCCGAACGTGATGTGCTCGTCGGACACGAACCAGCAGTCGCCCACGTCGACGACGGTCGGGTCGCCGTGGTCCATGCCAAGGGCCTTGAGCCCGGCGTCGACCACCGCCCACCCGGCGGGGTTGACCGAGATCACGGTGGTCCACAGGCTCAGCGCCAGGCGGAACGCCGGGGCGTGCGGCAGGTACTCGGTGTCCATGAGCGCGTACGAGCCGGCCTGGATCTCGGTCGCCCACGGGTTGCAGTCGTAGGTGCCGGTGCCACCGGCCGACACGATCTCGCCGCCGGCCTGCTCGCGGGCCTCGAGCAGGGTGGCCATGGCCTTCTCGACCTCGGCCACCTTGCGGTCGCGGGGCTCGCGCATGAGGTGGCCCTCGTAGCCCATCACGCCCCGGACGGTGAGGCCGGCGGCCCGGGCCGCGTCGGCGATGCGGCCGGCGTCGGCCGGGTCGCAGCCGCAGCGGGGGAGGCCGACGCACACGTCCACCAGCACCTCGGGCACGCCGCCGGCCGCGGCGGCCGCCACGGTCTCGGGGGAGTCGACGGCCACCGTGACCCGGGCGCCGGCGCGCACGAGGGCGCCGAGCCGGGCGCAGTCGAGCACCTCGTTGGCCAGCAGCAGGTCGTCGCCGAGGCCGGCGGCGGCCATGCCCTCCATCTCGCGGATCGTGGCGCAGCAGAACGTGCGGTGGCCGGCAGCCACCAGCTCGCGGGCCAGCGCCGTCGACTTGAACGCCTTGACGTGGGGGCGGAGCCGCTCGCCCGGGTGGGCGGCCGCCATCGTGGCCACGTTGTGCTCGAAGGCCGCCCGGTCGACGATCAGGGCGGGCGTGGGAACGTCCCCGAGCTTCACGCCTCGAACCTTACGCCGTCAGGATCCCGCCCCGTGGGGCCCGCCGCCCGTCCTGTCTGGGTGGCGTCGGGCCCGGGTGCCGGCGGTGGGATTCGAACCCACACTGCACAGGACCTAAACCTGTTCTCTCTGCCTGTTGGAGTACGCCGGCCGACCCGCTCAGCATAAGCAGCGGGCGGCTTGGGCCGGGCAGGTGACGGAGGGCGGCCGGGCGCCGCTACCCTCTCGCCCCGTGAGCCCCATCCTCCCGACCGCCCAGAACCTGTCGGCGATGAACCCGACCCACGAGATCTTCAACCGCCTGCTGCGGGAGAGGATCATCTTCCTGGGCACGGAAGTCGACGACGACATCGCCAACGTCATCTGCGCCCAGCTCCTCCACCTGGCCGGAGACGACGACAAGCAGGACATCTGGCTGTACATCAACAGCCCCGGCGGGTCGGTGACGGCCGGCATGGCCATCTACGACACGATGCAGTTCATCGAGCCCGACGTCGCCACCGTGTGCATGGGCCTCGGCGCCTCGATGGGGCAGTTCCTGCTGTGCGCCGGGGCCAAGGGCAAGCGCTACGCCCTGCCCCACGCCCGGATCATGATGCACCAGCCCTCCGGCGGGTTCCGGGGGCAGGCGGCCGACATCGCCATCCAGGCCGAGCAGCTGCTGTACGTGAAGCAGCTGATGGCCGAGCGCATCGCCTACCACACGGGGCAGGCCGTCGAGCAGATCCAGGCCGACTTCGAGCGCGACCGGTGGTTCACCTCGGAGCAGGCCAAGGACTACGGCATCATCGACCACGTCATCGTCAAGCGCGGCGAGATCATCTGACGGCCCGGACCCGGCGGTCGGCCCCGGGGGCCGCGGCGCGGGGACGCCCGGCGCAGGGGCGCCGGGCGCCGTGAGAGCGAGATGGGCTGAGGTGACCTAGGAGGGGCCGGGGTCGCTCCGGCGCTCCTCGCCGCCGCCCCCGTCCTCCGCCAGCTTGTCGACCGCCTTGCGGGCGGCGTCCTGGGCTTTGCCGATCTTGTCGGAGTACTTGCGCTTGGTCTTGTCGTCGACGAAGTCGGCGGCCTTGCCGATGCCCTCCTCGATCTTGTCGGCGTTCTCGGTGACGGTGCTCTTGGCCTTCCCGGTGAGGTCGCGGGCGAGGTCCTTCGCCTTGTCGAGGAAACCGGCCATCGTGATCACTCTCCTTGCGCTGGTCGTGTCCCCCGGGCGAGTCGCCGCAGCTCGTCCACCGCGTGGTCGAGCCCCTGGGGGTCCCGGAAGAGCGCGGAGCCGGCGACGAGCACGTTGGCCCCGGCCCGGGCCGCGCCCTGCACGGTCGACGGGCCGATGCCCCCGTCGACCTCGAGATCGCAGTCCCAGCCTCCGTCGAGGATCAGCCGCCGGACGGCGGCGATCTTCGGTTCCATCGTGGCGATGTAGTCCTGCCCCCCGAACCCGGGGTTCACGGTCATCACGAGGACCATCGAGCACAGGTCGAGCACGTGCTCGACCGCCGAGGGCGGGGTGGCCGGGTTGAGGGCCACGGCCGCCTCGGCGCCCAGGTCGCGCACCCGGCCCAGCGTGCGGTGCAGGTGGCGGGTCGACTCGGCGTGCACGATCAGCGTCGAGCACCCGGCCTCGACGTAGCGCTCGGCCAACGCGTCGGGGTCGTCGACCATGAGGTGGGCCTCGAACGGGATGCTCACGTGCGGCCGGCACGCGGCGATCACGTCGGGCCCGAACGTCAGGTTGGGGACGAACACCCCGTCCATCACGTCCCACTGGATCCGGTCGGCGCCCGCCTTCTCGAGCGCGATCACCTCGTCGCCCAGCCGCGACAGGTCGGCCGGCAGGACCGACGGGACGATCTCGATGGGCCGGTCACTGCTGCCTGCGCTCACGCCCCCATCGTACGTGGCAGGCGGTGGCCCTAGGGTTGAGCGGGTGCCGACGCCGACCGTGCGGGTGACCGACATCGCCGTGGGCGGCGACGGGCTGGCCCGGGCCGCCGACGGCCGGGTGGTGCTGGTCGCCGGCGCCCTGCCCGGCGAGCTGGTGCGCGCCGAGCTGGTGGCCGAACGCCGGGACCACGCCCGGGCCGTGGCCGTCGACGTCGTCGAGGCGGCCCCCGAGCGGGTGGCGGCCCCATGCCCACGGGTGGCCGACGGGTGCGGGGGCTGCGGCTGGCAGCCACGTCGATCCGGCCGCCCAGCGTCGGCTGAAGGCGTCCATGGTCGCCGACGCCCTGCGCCGGTTGGGCGGCCTGGACGACCCGCTGGTCGACCCCGGTCCCGAGCTGGCGCCGGCCGGGTACCGGACGACGCTGCGGGGCGTCGCAGACGCCGACGGGCGGTTCGCCCTGCGCCGGCGGGCCAGCCACGACCCGGTGGCCGTGCCCGGGTGCCGGGTGGCGGACCCGTTGGTGGCCGAGGTGGTGGAGGCCGGGCGCTTCCCGCCCGGCGCCGAGGTCACGATCCGGGCCGGGGCCCGGACCGGCGAGCGCCTGGTGATCGTCGACCGGCCGGCGGGCCGCGCCGGCGCGGGCCGCGACGGCACGGACCCGGCCGGCGTTCCGGACGGCCTGCTCGACGGGGTCGACGTGCCGGACGGGGTGCGAGTCGTGGCCGGCGCCGAGCTGACGGCCGGGCGCCGGGCCTGGTTCCACGAGGAGGTGGCCGGCCGGTGGCTCCGGATCTCGGCCCGGTCGTTCTTTCAGCCCCGGCCCGACGGTGCCGAGGCCCTCGTCGCCGCCGTGGCCGCCGCGGTCGGGGAGCCCGGCCCGGCGTCCCGGGGCGGCGGCCGGCCGCACCTGGTGGACCTGTACGGCGGCGTCGGCCTGTTCGCGGTCACGGCCGATCCCGGGTGGCGGGTGACGGTGGTCGAGGCGTCGGCCTCGGCCGTGGCCGACGCCCGGATCAACCTGGCGTCCCGCCCCGCGCCGGCCGACGTCGCCGCGCCGGCCGGGCCGGTGGCCCCGCCCGACCGGGTCGTCCGGTCCGACGTGGCCCGGTGGCGGCCCCGCCGGGCCGCTGCCGTGGTCGCCGACCCGCCCCGCGCCGGGCTGGGCCGGGCCGGCGTCCGGGCCGTGGTCCGCACCGGCGCCGACCGCCTGGCGCTCGTGAGCTGCGACGCCGGCGCCCTGGGCCGCGACGCCGCCCTGCTCACCGCGGCCGGCTACCGGTTCGCCGGCGCCACGCTGGTCGACCAGTTCGTCGGCACACCCCACGTCGAGGTCGTGAGTCGCTTCGTGCGCTCGTGACCCGACATCTCGGCGCGTTCGTGTACCGCAGAGGTACACAAAACGCGCCGAGAACGCGCTCACGTCCCGATCGGGTGCCAGACCGTCTTGGTCTCGAGGAAGGCGCGCAGGCGGCCGAGCCCGGGGTCGGCCGTCCAGTCGGGGTCGGCGGGCCGCAGCACCCGCTTGAGGTTGTCGGCGGCCGCCGCCTCCAGCTCGGCGGCGAGGGCCGGGTCGTCGACCCCGCACAGGTCGAGGACGTCGACGTCCCCGTGGGAGGCCAGCCACGGTGCCACCTCGCCCACCTGCCCGGTCAGGATGTTCACGACCCCGCCCGGCAGGTCCGACGTCGCCAGCACCTCGGCCAGCGTGACGGCCGGGAGCGGGCAGCGCTCGGCGGCCAGCACGACGCACGTCCCGCCGCCCACGATGGCCGGCGCCACCACCGACACGAGCCCGAGCAGCGACGACCGCGGCGGGGCCACGATGGCGGCCACCCCCGACGGCTCGGACACCGAGAAGTCGAAGTACGGACCGGCCACCGGGTTGGACGAGCCGTCGACCTGGTCGATCTTGTCGCTCCACCCGGCGTACCAGACCCACCGGTCGACGGCGAGATCGACCAGTAGCGCCGCCTGCTGCGCCGACACGCCCTCCCCGGCGGCCACCTCGGCGGCGAACTGGTCGCGGCGCCCCTCGAGCATCTCGGCGATCCGGTAGAGGATCTGGCCCCGGTTGTAGGCGGTCGCCCCTGACCAGCCGGAGAACGCGGCCCGGGCGGCGACGACGGCGTCGCGGGCGTCCTTGCGGGACGCCAGGGCGGCGTTGGCCAGGAAGCGCGACCCGTCCGCCGACCGCACCTCGTAGGAGCGGCCCGACTCCGACCGGGGGAACTTCCCGCCGATGTACAGCTTGTAGGTCTTGCGGACCGCCAACCGGCCGGCCGCCCCGAGGGCGCCGCCGGCCGCGGGCGTACCGTCGCCGGCGGCGCCGTCCACCTCGGACGTCTCGGGCGTCTCAGACATCGAGGTAGGCCTCCAGTCCGTGGCGCCCGCCCTCGCGGCCGAAGCCCGACTGCTTGTAGCCGCCGAACGGGCTGGTGGGGTCGAAGCGGTTGGACGTGTTGGCCCACACCACCCCGGCCCGCAGGCGCTGGGCTGCCCACAGGATGCGGCTGCCCTTGTCGGTCCACACGCCGGCGGACAGGCCGTAGGGCGTGTTGTTGGCCTTGGCGATCGCCTCGTCGGGCGTCCGGAACGTCAGCACCGACAGCACCGGCCCGAAGATCTCGACCCGGGCGATGCGGTGGGCCTGCGACACCCCGGTGAACACGGTGGGCGGGAACCAGTAGCCCCGGTCCGGCAGCGGGCAGTCGACCGACCAGCGCTCGGCGCCCTCCTGCTCGCCGACCTCCGACAGCGTCCGGATGCGCTCGAGCTGCTCGGCGCTGTTGATCGCCCCGATGTCGGTGTTCTTGTCGAGCGGGTCGCCGAGCCGCAGGGTCTGCAGCCGGCGCTTCAGCCGGTCGAGGACCTCGCCGGCCACCGACTCCTGCACGAGCAGCCGGCTGCCGGCGCAGCACACGTGGCCCTGATTGAAGAAGATGCCGTTGACGATGCCCTCGACGGCCTGGTCGAGCGGGGCGTCGTCGAACACGATGTTGGCGGCCTTGCCGCCCAGCTCGAGCGTGAGCTTCTTGGACGATCCGGCCACCGACCGGGCGATCTGGCGCCCCACCTCGGTCGAGCCGGTGAACGCCACCTTGTCGAGGCCGGGGTGCTCGACCAGCGTCCGCCCCGTGTCACCCGCCCCGGTGACGATGTTGACGACCCCCGGCGGGAGCTCGGCCTGCTGGCAGATCTCGGCGAAGGCCAAGGCGGTCAGCGGCGTCGTCTCGGCGGGCTTGAGCACGACCGTGTTGCCGGTGGCCAAAGCCGGGGCGACCTTCCAGGCCAGCATCAGCAGCGGGAAGTTCCAGGGGATGACCTGCCCGGCCACGCCCAGCGGCCGGGGCGCCGGGCCGAAGCCGGCGTAGGCCAGCTTGTCGGCCCACCCGGCGTAGTAGAAGAAGTGGGCGGCGGCGAGCGGCAGGTCGACGTCGCGGCTCTCGCGGATGGGCTTGCCGTTGTCGATCGACTCGAGCACCGCCAGCTCGCGGGCCCGCTCCTGGATCAGGCGGGCCAGCCGGTACAGGTACTTGCCCCGCTCCCGCCCCGGCAGCCGCGACCACACCTGGGCGTAGGCGGTGCGGGCGGCGTCGACCGCCCGGTCGATGTCGCGGGGCCCGGCCGCCACCACCTCGGACAGCACCTCCTCGGTGGCGGGGTTGACGGTCTTGAACGGCGTCCCGTCGACGGGGTCGACCATCTCGCCGCCGATGAACAGGCCGTAGGACGGGGCGATGTCCACGATCGAACGGGACTCGGGCGCGGGGGCGTACTCGAACGGCATCGGCGACTCAGTCGATCGTGAACTCGTCGGGGTCGGCGTAGTGGCCGGTGGCCAGCTTCCGGCGCTGCATGAGCAGGTCGTTGAGCAGGGACGACGCCCCGAACCGGAACCAGTCCGGCGTCAGCCAGTCGTCGCCCACGGTCTCGTTGACGACGACGAGGTAGCGGATGGCGTCCTTGGCGGAGCGGATGCCACCGGCCACCTTGACGCCCACCTGGCGGCCGCCGGCGGCCCGGAAGTCGCGCGCCGCCTCGAGCATGACCAGCGCCACGGGCAGCGTGGACGCCGGCGTCACCTTGCCGGTCGACGTCTTGATGAAGTCGGCCCCGCCCAGCATGGCCAGCCACGACGCCCGGCGGACGTTGTCGTAGGTGGCCAGCTCGCCGGTCTCGAGGATGACCTTCAGGTGGGCGTGGCCGCACGCCTCGCGCACGGCGGCCACCTCGTCGTGGACGTCGAGGTAGCGGCCGGCCAGGAACGCCCCCCGGTCGATCACCATGTCGATCTCGTCGGCCCCGGCCGCCACCGCGTCGCGGACCTCGGCCAGCTTGACCTCCCGGGGCGCCCGGCCCGACGGGAAGGCGGTGGCCACCGCGGCCACCCGCACGCCCGAGCCCCGCAGAGCCTCGACCGCCACCGGCACCAGGTCGCCGTACACGCAGACGGCCGCCACCGCCGGGCAGGACGGGTCCATGGGATCGGGCCGGCGGGCCTTGGCGCACAGGGCCCGCACCTTGCCCGGCGTGTCCTGCCCCTCCAGCGTCGTGAGGTCGACCATCCGGACCGCCAGGTCGAGCGCGAACGCCTTGGCGGTCGTCTTGATCGACCGGGTGGCCAGCGCCGCGGCCCGGGCCTCGGCCCCCACCTGGTCGACCGGCGGGAGCCCGCGCAGGAACCGCCGGAGCGTGTCGGCCGACGCCGTCACGTCGGCCAGCGGCGGTGCGGTCAGTGCCACGCGGCCAGGCTACTGCCGCCCCGGCGCACCGGCCCCCGGACCCGCCGGAGCCGGCGCGAGGATGGGGCATGGGGAGATCGGGTGAGGGACGCGGGGCCCGGCGGCGCATCGTGGCGGTGCTCGTTGCCGTCGTGGCGCTGGCCGGGTGCGGCGGCGACGATGGTGGCGGCGACCGCGCCGCCGACGACCGCGCCGCCGGCGACGGGTCGGTCGTGGCCGACGAGGAGCTGCGGCGCGAGCTGCTCGCGATGCAGGCCGACGACCAGGCCGAGCGGACCGGCGAGGCGCCCGGCGAGTGGAACGACCGCGAGCGCACGGCGCGGCTGGCCGAGATCCTCGACGAGCACGGCTGGCCCGGCCACGACCTGGTCGGCGAGGACGGCGCGTCGGCCGCCTGAGTGATCGCGCTCCACGCCAACCAGGACGTGGACGTCCAGGAGCGGGCGCTGGCGCTCGTGCGCGCCGCCGTCGCGGCCGGCCAGGCCAGCCGGACCGAGCTGGCGTACCTGGAGGACCGCGTGGCCCTCAACCGGGGCCGGCCCCAGCGCTACGGCACCCAGATCGGCTGCGTGGACGGCCGGGCCGAGCCCGCCGAGCTGGAGGACCCCGAGGGCGTGGACGAGCGCCGGGCCGCGGTCGGCCTGTCGCCCCTGGACGACACCGAGCTGGCGGTCAGCGCCGCCGGCGCCCCGACCTCGGCCCCGCCCCCGACGTCCACCAGCCAGGGGCGGCCGTCGCCGTCGCGAGCGCCTGGACGGGTGCGGGCCGGCGGTGAAGGTCGGGTCGCCGCGGGACCGGTGACCGTCGGCCGCCCGCTGGAGCCCGAACGGGGTCGGCCGCCGGGGGCCGGCACGCCCGGATGGCCCCAGCCCGGCGGTCAGGGGTCGAGGTCGGCAGCGGACCGGGCGGCGGCGTGGGCCATGGCCGCGTAGGCCTCCTGGCCGGCGGGGGAGTGGTGGATGCCGTCGAACGCCAGCCACTCGGGCCGGTCCCGGCTGCGCGCGTCCCAGTCGACCACGGCCAGCCGCGGGTACCGCTGTGGGTCGGCGTCGGCCCGACGCAGCCAGTCGTTGAACGCCCGCGCCCGGTCGGTCCACTCGGGGCCCTGGTCGGGCGGTCGCCCGGTGGTGTTGACGGTGGCCATGACCACCCGGGCGGCGCCGGCGTCGCTGGCGGCGTCGATGGCGGCGCGGGCGTCGGCCTCGACCTCGGCCGGCGAGTCGGTCGACACGTCGTTGGTCCCGAGCAGGATGAGCACGGTCGAGCCCGGCGGGACGTTCGGGTACCCCCGCACCCAGCTCGGCGTGTCCAGCTCGGTGCCGCCGAAGGCGTTGACGGACAGCCGCAGGTCGGGGTCGGCTCGGAACCGCTCGCGGATGGCCGGCCCGGCGCGCTCGCTGAAGCTGTCGCCGAACAGGACGACCAGGTGGTCGCCCTCGTCGTCGGGGGCGGGCGGGGCGAGGCCCGGCCCGGGGTCGGGGACCGCCACCGGCCCTGCGGACTCGCCGCTGTGGGCGGCGACGGCTGCCGCGCCCAGCACCACGGCGACCGCGGCCAGCAGGAGCGCGGGCAGGCCGAGCGTCCGCCCGTCGCCGGACCGTGCGCGTCCGTTGCCCACCGAGCCCACCGTCGGGTGTGTACAGATCGGCGCATAAGCGGGGCGTTAGGAGCGGGGCCGCCGGGCGGCGTAGGTTGGCTCGGCGCGTGCGGGTCTTGGTGGTCGAGGACGACGAGCAGCTGGCGGACGTGATCGTCCGGAGCCTGCGGCGGGACGCGTTCGCGGTCGACGCCGCCGCCGACGGCGCGGTCGCCCTGGAGAAGGCCCGGACGACCGACTACGACGTGATCGTCCTCGACCGTGACCTGCCCGGGGTCCACGGGGACGTCGTGTGCCGGCAGCTCGTGGCCGACCGGCTGCCGGCCCGGATCATCATGCTCACGGCCGCGGCCGCGGTGGAGGACCGCGTCGAGGGCCTGCTGCTGGGCGCCGACGACTACCTGACCAAGCCGTTCGCCATGGCCGAGCTGACGGCCCGGCTGCGGGCGCTGAGCCGCCGCACCGAGCGGCCCCGGCCGCCGCGGCTGACCTGGAGGGACGTGTGGCTCGACACGGCCAGCCGGACCGCCGGCCGGTGCGACCGGCCGCTGCATCTGACCAACCGGGAGTTCGCCGTGCTGGAGGAGCTGATGCTCGAGCCCGGACGGGTGGTCAGCGCCGAGGAGCTCATGGAACGGGTCTGGGACGACCGGCTCGACCCGTTCAGCAACGCGGTGCGGGTCACGATCCTGACCCTGCGCCGCAAGCTCGGCGACCCGCCGGTGATCAGCACCGTCGTGGGTCAGGGCTACCGATTGGGGTGATCGCATGAGGATCCGGACGCGGATCGCCCTGCTCCTCGCCGCCAGCTTCCTCCTCGCCGGAGCGGTGGTGCTGGGCGTGGGGGCGGTCACGTACCAAGAGGCCGTCTACGAGAGCCCGGCCCAGCAGACCGACCGGCTGCTCGACCGCCTGGGCGTGACGCGCGAGCAGGCGCTGGCCTACATCCGGGCCTTCCCCGAGGTGGTCGTGCCCACCGGCGACGAGGAGGCCGGCGACGAGGGGCCGAGTGGGGACGCCGAGGGCGCGGAGGCGGAAGGCGAGGAGCCGGGCGGCGACGCCGGGGCCGGCGGGGACGCGGGGACGGGCGGGGACGACACCGCCGGCGGGGAGCCGGCCGGCCGCCGGGCCATCAACGCCGCCTTCCAGGACGTCCAGCAGGACGCCCAGGCCGACGCCATCGCCCGGTCGCGCCTGTGGAGCGCCGGGGCGCTGGCCGTGATGGTCGTGGCCGCCGCCCTGGCCGGCTGGCTGATCGCCGGGCGGGCGGTGGCGCCGCTGCGGACCATCACGGCCCGGGCCCGGGCCGCCTCGGGGGCCGACCTGAGCGGCCGCGTCGCCCTCGACGGCCCGCGCGACGAGATCCGCGAGCTGGGCGACACGTTCGACGCCATGCTCGACCGGCTGGAGCGGGCCTTCGTGGCCCAGCGGCGCTTTTCGTCCCAGGTGTCGCACGAGGTGCGGACGCCGCTGGCCATCATCGCCAGCGAGACCGACCTGCTGCTCCGGGACGCCGAGCCGGGCTCGGAGGAGCAACGGGGCCTGACCCGCGTCCGGGAGGCGGCCGACCGGGCCGAGCGCATCGTCGGCGCCCTGCTGGTGCTGGCCCGCAGCGGCAGCGGCGACGTCCAGGCCACCGACCTGCGGCTCGACCACCTGGCCGGCGACGTACTGGGCGACATCGTCAACGGGCCGGACTGGCGCCGGGTGCGCGTCGACGCCGACCTCGACCCCGCCCCGGTGCGGGGCGACCGGGCCCTGCTGGAGCGCCTGCTGGCCAACGTGCTGGCCAACGCCGCCCGCCACAACCGCCCCGACGGCTGGGTCACCGTGCGGACCTGCCGGGACGGCGCCTGGTCGGTGCTCGAGGTCGAGAACTCGGTGCCGGACGGGCGGCCCGACCCGGCCCCGGCCGACGGCCACGGCGTCGGGCTCACCGTCGTCGACTCGGTCGTCACCGCCCACGGCGGCGACCTGGCGTGGGACCTGGACGAGCCGGGCCAGGTGACGCTGACGGTCCGCCTGCCCGCCCCGGCCTGACCGACGGCGGCCTGGGGGTCCTGCCCCCTGGTCGGCTGCGGGCGTGTGGTGCTCTGCGCCGGACCTGTCGCTTGCGGGCGTGTGGTGCGCTGCCCCGCCTGGTCGGCGAGCGGCGCGACTGACGCGCCCGGCTAGAGGGCCTCGGCCCGCAGGGCGGCGTAGCCGGGCTTGATCTGGCTGCCGATGATGCGGAGCCGCTCGTCGAACGGCCAGAACGCCGACTTCATGGCGTTCAGCGTGAACCACTCGAGCTCGTCCCACCCGTAGTCGAACGCCTCGGCCACGTTGGCCAGCTCGTCGGACAGCGTGATGTTCGACATGAGCCGGTTGTCGGTGTTGACCGTGACCCGGAAGCGCAGGCGGGTGAGCAGCCCGATCGGGTGCTCGGCGATCGACGGCGCCACACCGGTGTGCACGTTGGAGGTCGGGCACATCTCGAGCGGCACCCGTCGGTCGCGGACGAAGGCGGCCAGCCGGCCAAGCTTGGCCCGGCCGTGCTCGTCGACCGTGATGTCGTCGACGATACGGACCCCGTGGCCCAGCCGCTCGCCGCCGCACAGCTGGACGGCCTCCCAGATCGAGGGCAGCCCGAACGCCTCGCCGGCGTGGATCGTGATGTGGTGGTTGGCCTTCGCGATCTCCTGGAAGGCGGCCAGGTGCCGGGTCGGCGGGTTGCCGGCCTCGCTGCCGGCGATGTCGAAGCCGACCACACCGTCGTCGCGGTGGCGCAGCGCCAGCTCGGCGATCTCGGTCGAGTTGGCGCTGTGGCGCATGGCGGTGACGAGCGTGCCGATCGTGATCCGCCGCCCGGCGGAGCCGAGGCGGAAGCCCTCGAGCACGGCCTCGACCACCTCGTCGAGCGACAGCCCGGCCTCGAGGTGGAGCTCGGGCGCGAACCGCACCTCGGCGTAGACGATGTTGTCGTCGTCGAGGTCCTCGGCGCACTCGGCCGCCACCCGCGTGAGGGCGTCCTTGGTCTGCATGACGCCGACCGTGTGGGCGAACGTCTCGAGGTAGAGGTCGAGGTTGTGCCGGTAGGCGCCCGCGTGGAACCAGCGCGCCAGGTCGTCGGGGTCGGTGGTGGGGAGCGTGTGGCCGACCTCGCGAGCCAGCTCGATCACCGTCTGGGGCCGCAGGCCCCCGTCGAGGTGGTCGTGGAGGAGGACCTTGGGGGCCCGTCGGATCTGTTCCCGGGTTGGACGAGCGACCATACCGAAGCCTATCGACGCCCCCGGCCCTGAGCGGCGACCTTCCGCGTGCCGATCACCGACCGATCGGGCAGGTCAGGGGGCGGGCGGTCAGGCGATCCGCTCGACGATGAGGGGCCGGGGCTCGGGGGGCTCGGGCCCCACCTCGACGGCGCCCCGGAGGGCGGCGAAGGCGCCGCCCAGGCGGTCGGGGCCGTCGGCGTGCAGCTCGATCACCGGTTCGCCGGTCTCGACCCGGTCGCCGGGCTTGTGGAGGCAGACGGCGCCGGCGGTCGGTGACACCGGGTCCTCCTTGCGGGACCGGCCGGCGCCCAGGCGCCACACCGCCTCGCCCACCTTCCGGGCGTCGAGCCGCCGCAGGTACCCGGAGGCCGGCGCCCGGACCGGCTGGCGCAGCGGGGCCAGCGGTCGGTCGGCGTCGGGGTCGCCGCCCTGGGCCCGGATCATGGCGTCCCAGGTGGCCTTGGCCCGCCCGTCGGCCAGGGCCTTGGTCGGGTCGGCGTCGGCCGCGGCGCCGGGGCCCTCGCCGGCACCCAGGCCCGCCAGGTCCACCATCTCCCGAGCCAGGGCCAGCGTGACCTCGACCAGGTCGGCGGGGCCGTCGCCCTCGAGCGTGGCCACCGCCTCGTCGACCTCCAGCCCGTTGCCGACGGCCCGGCCCAGCGGCGTGTCCATGTCGGTGAGCAGCGCCACCGTGCGCACGCCGTGGGCCCGGCCCAGCCCGACCATCGTCTCGGCCAGCCGCCGGGCGTCGTCGAGGTCGGGCAGGAACGCCCCCGAGCCGACCTTGACGTCGAGGACCAGCGCCTCGGTCCCCTCGGCGATCTTCTTGGCCATGATCGAGCTGGCGATGAGCGGGATGGCCTCGACCGTGGCGGTCACGTCGCGCAGCGCGTAGAGCTTGCGGTCGGCCGGGCACAGCCGCTCGCTGGCCGCGCAGATCACGGCCCCCACCGACTCGAGCTGGGCGACGATCTCGTCGGTCGATAGGGTGGCCCGCCAGCCGGGGATGGCCTCGAGCTTGTCGAGCGTACCGCCCGTGTGACCCAGGCCCCGGCCCGACAGCTGGGGCACGGCCGCGCCGCACGCCGCCACCAGCGGCGCCAGCACCAGCGACACCTTGTCGCCCACCCCGCCGGTCGAGTGCTTGTCGACCGTCGGCTTCCGCAGCGCCGAGAGGTCGAGCCGGTCGCCGGAGGCGATCATCGCCCGGGTCCAGCTGGCCAGCTCGGCGGGCGCCATGTCGCGCAGCAGGATGGCCATGCACAGGGCGGCGGCCTGCTCGTCGGCGATGGCGCCGTTCGTGTAGCCCTCGACGAAGAACCGGATCTGCTCGTCGCTCAGCGTGCCGCCGTCGCGCTTGGTGCGGATCACGTCGAGGACGTCGGTCGCCACCTGCATCCTCCCTCAGGCCAGGTCGCCCGGCCCGAAGGCGCCGGGCAGCCACTCGTCGATCGGGCGCTCGTTCACCATCAGGTCGGGCCCGCCGGCCTCGGACAGCAGCTGCCGGCACCGCCCGCAGCACGACAGGTCCCGGCCGTCCGGCCCGCACACGGCCACCGCCACCAGCCGGCCACCGCCGCTGGCGTGGAGCGCCGAGACCAGCCCGCACTCGGCGCACAGCGACAGCCCGTAGGAGGCGTTCTCGACGTTGCAGCCGACGACGACGCGGCCGTCGTCGACCAGGCCGGCGGCGCCGACCCGGAAGCCGGAGTAGCGGGCGTAGGCCCGGTGGGCGACGTCGACGGCGGCCCGGCGGAGCGCGGGCCAGTCCACGACCGGGTCGGCCGGGCCGGTGGGGGCGGCGGGGGTCATCACCGCGCCCTCACTGGCTCGAGTAGGGCTGGCCGTCGGCGGCCGGCGGGCGCGACCGGCCGACCAGCCCGGCGACCACGACGATCGTCACGATGTAGGGCGTCATGAGCAGCAGCTCGGACGGGATCGGCGTGTCGAGCAGCGCCAGCCGGCCCTGCAGCTCCTCCGAGAACCCGAACACCAGGGCGGCGACGAAGGCGCCGACCGGGTGCCAGCGGCCGAAGATCAGGGCGGCCAAAGCGATGAACCCCCGGCCAGCCGTCATGTTCTCGTCGAAGCGGCTCACCGCGTCGAGAGTGAACCACGACCCGGCGAGCCCGGCGACCGCCCCGCCCAGCATCACGGCCCGGTAGCGGGTCCCGAGCACGTTGATGCCGACCGTGTCGGCCGCCCGGGGGTGCTCGCCCACGGCCCGCACCCGCAGGCCCCACCGGGTCCGGAACAGGGCCCAGGTCAGGCCGGCCACCAGGGCGAACATCGCGTACACGTAGATCGTGTTGTCGAACAGCAGCGGGCCGATCAGCGGCAGGTCCTCGAGCACCGGGATGCCGAGGGGTCGGAACGACCCGGGCTGGTTGAGGTCCTCGTAGCGGTCGAGGATCCGGACGCCCAGGTAGCTGGTCAGGCCGAGGGCCAGGATGTTGATGACGGTGCCGCCGATGATCTGGTCGACCTGGTAGCGGATCGACAGGACGGCCAGCAGCGCCCCGAGCAGGGCGCCCACCGCGATGCCGCTGCCCATGCCCACCCACACGCTGTCGGCGGCGCTGGCGGTCAGCGCCCCGGTGAAGGCGGCCGTGAGCAGCATCCCCTCGATGGCGATGTTGACGACCCCGGCCCGCTCGCACAGCACGCCCGCCAGCGCCCCGAGCGCGAGGGGGATCGACCGGCGCAGCGTCCCGTCGAGCAACCCGATGATGCTGGTGTCGGCGCCCCGGGCCGCCCAGGCCAGCAGGGCTACGGCGAACAGGACCAGCACGAGGGCGAACACCAGGTGGATGCGGCGTCGGATCACGCCGGCCAGCTGGAGGACGCCGAGGGCGATGACCACGACGCCCAGCCCCAGGGCGGTGGCCCGGGCCGGGACGACGACGTCGGGCAGCTCGACGGCCTCTCCGCCCCGGCTGAGCACGAACCGGGCGTCGAGGCCCGACTCGCTGCCCAACCCGAAGCCCACGAGCATGACGAGCCCGAGCACGATCGTCGCCACGGCGAAGCCGGCCCGCCGGGCGGCCGAGATCCCGCTGGCCCGGCCGCCGGGCGCGCCCCCGGCCGGCGTTTCGTCGGCCTCCGCGGCGGGCGCCGCGTCCGGCGGCGCGGGCGCCGGCTCGGGCCGCGGCGGCGGTTCGGTCGCGGTCACGACGCCCCCCAGCTGGTGGTGAACGACGGCTCGGCGCCTCGGCCAGCCCGGATCCGGTAGATGGCACGCACCAGGGCCGGGGCGGCCACGAACGCGATGATCAGCGCCTGGATGACGACGATGATGTCGACGGGCGTCGAGGTGGCGGCCTGCATGCCGGTGGCGCCGGCCCGCAGCACCCCGAACAGGAACGCCGCTCCCAGCACGCCGGCCGGGTTGGCCCGGCCCAGCAGCGCCACTGCGATGGCGTCGAAGCCGACCTCGGAGTAGAAGCCGCCGGTCAGGCTGTAGCTCTCGCGGCCCAGCAGGTTGGACGTGCCGGCCAGGCCGGCCAGGCCGCCGGCCAGCGCCATGACCAGCAGGTAGGTGGAGCCGACCCGCATGCCCGCGTAGCGGGCGGCCGACGGGTTGGCGCCCACGGCCCGCATGCGGAAGCCGGCGGTGGCGCGCTCGAGCAGCCACCACACGCCCCAGGCGGCGGCCAGGGCCAGGAACAGGCCGGCGTGCACGGTCAAGTCGCCGAGCGACAGCTCGGGCAGCCGGGCCGACTCGGCGACCGGCTCGGAGATCGGGTCGTTGCGGCCCGGCCGCTGGAAGACGTCGCTGCGCAGGGCGTAGTCGAGCAGCCGGTACGACACGTAGTTGAGCATGATCGTCGTGATCACCTCGTGGGCCCCGGTGCGGGCCTTGAGGTAGCCGGCGATCGCGCCCCACGCCGCGCCGCCGGCGCACCCGGCGATCAGGGCGAGCGGCAGGTGGACGGCGGCGGGCAGGTCGAACGTGAACCCGACCCAGCCGGCGCAGGTGGCGCCGATGATGAGCTGGCCAGCGGCGCCGATGTTGAACAGGCCGGCCCGGAAGGCCAACGCCACCGAGAGCCCGGCCAGGGCCAGCGGCGTCGCCTCCACCAGCGTCCGGCCCAGCGCCCGGGGGGTGCCCAGCGAGCTGTCGTACAGCGCCCGGTAGGAGTCGTAGACCACGTCCCACGACGCCTCGAGCGCCCCGTCCGGATCGTTGAAGAACTCGCCCCACTCCTCGAGCGTGTCGGGGTTGGAGAAGATGATGACGAGCCCGCCGACCGCCAGGGCGGTCAGCAGGGCGAGGACCGGCACGACCAGCCGGCTCCCGGCGGCGCGGGCCTGGGCGAGCACCCGGCTCACGTGACCACGACCTCCTCGTCGGTCACCGGCTCGACCTTGGCGGCCTCGGCCACGGCCCCGCCCATGAGCAGGCCGACCCGCTCTCGGTCGGCCTCGGCGCGGTCGAGGATGCCCTGGATGCGGCCGCCGCACACCACCACGATGCGGTCGGCGAGCGCCAGCACCTCGTCCAACTCGGACGAGCTGATCAGCACGGCCACGCCCTCACCCCGCTTGGCGACGATCTGGCGGTGGATGTACTGGATCGACCCGACGTCCAGCCCCCGGGTGGGCTGGGACAGCACCAGCAGGCGGCGGGCGTGGAAGAACTCGCGGGCCACGATCACCTTCTGCTGGTTGCCGCCCGACAGGTTCGACACGGGCGTGTCGATCGACGGCGTGCGGACGTCGAAGTCTTCGACCAAGCGCTCAGCGTGGCGTCGTACCTCCCGCCGGTCGATGCGGCCCCGCTGCGAGAACGGCGCCGAGCCGATCTGGTTGAGCACCAGGTTGTCGGCCACGGAGAACGAGCCGACGAGGCCGTCGCGCTGGCGGTCCTCGGGCACGTGGGCCAGCCCGGCCGCGAACAGCCGGGCCGGCTCGGCCCCGGTCACGTCCACGCCGCCGAGGCGCACCCTGCCGGCCGCGGGCGTGCGGAGGCCGGTGAGGGCCTCGACCAGCTCGGTCTGGCCGCTGCCCTGGACGCCGGCCACGGCCACGATCTCGCCCTCCCGCACGTCGAACGACATGTCGTCGACCACCCGGTGCCCGCGCTCGTCGGTGACCACCAGGTTGTCGACCTGCAGGACCGGCTCGCCGGGCCGGACCGGCGGCTTCTCGACCACCAGCCGCACGTCGCGGCCCACCATCATCGTGGCGAGGCCCTGCTCGTCGGTCTCGGCCGGCGTGGTCCGCCCCACGACCTTGCCCTGGCGCAGGACGGTGATGCGGTCGGCGACGCTCAGCACCTCGCGCAGCTTGTGGCTGATGAAGATGACCGACCGGCCGCCCTCGGCGATCTGGCGGACGATCGCCATCAGGTCGTCGATCTCCTGGGGCGTCAGCACCGCCGTGGGCTCGTCGAGCACCAGGCAGCGGGCGTCGCGGTAGAGGGCCTTGAGGATCTCGACCCGCTGCTGGACGCCGACCGGCAGGTTCTCGACCCGGGCGTCGGGGTCGACGGCCAGCCCGTAGCGCTCGGACAGCTCGGCCACCCGGAGCCGGGCCTCGGCCGTGTCGATGCGCCCGAGCTTGGCCGACGGCTCGGTGCCGAGGATGACGTTCTCCGCCACCGTGAACACCGGCACGAGCATGAAGTGCTGATGGACCATGCCGACGCCGGCAGCGATGGCGTCGGCCGGCGACCGGGCCCGCAGCGGCTGGCCGTCGAGGAGCACCTCGCCCTCGTCGGCCCGGTACAGGCCGAACAGGATGTTCATCAGCGTCGACTTGCCGGCGCCGTTCTCGCCCAGCAGGGCGTGGACCTCGCCGCTGCGCACGGCGAGGTCCACCCCGTCGGCTGCCACCACGCCCGGGAAGCGCTTCGTGATGCCCCGGAGCTCGACCTCCACGCCGACGACTCCTACCCGCTCACCGGTGTCCGTCTACCCGGAGGTGCGTCCTCCACGGTCGGCCGCCCCCGCTACCGGGACGGCTGGGTCTCGAGCTCGCCCGCCTCGATCTGCTCGCGCAGCTCGTCGAGCTGGTCGCGCAGCTCCTGCGGGACCTCGTCCTCGTACTCGTTGAACGGGGCCAGGCCCACGCCGTCGTTCTCGAGCGTGCCGGTGTAGATGCCGCCCTCGAACTCGCCCTCGGCGGCGGCCAGGGTGGTGTCGCGCACCGCCACGTCCATGTTCTTCATCACCGAGGTGAGGAACAGGTCGCAGGCGTCGGGCACGCTCACGCAGCCGTCGGTGTCGACCCAGATGAGCCGCTGGTCGCCGCCGCCGGTCCGGATGGCCTCGATCGAGCCCTGCCCCACCGGGCCGGCCACGGGCATGATGATGTCGGCGCCCTGGTCGATGAGCTGCTCGGTCAGGGCCCGGCCGGCGGCCTGGTCCTCGAAGTCGCCGGTGAACGAGCCGTCGCCGGCCTCGGCGTCCCACCCGACGAGCTGGACGTCCTCGCCGTTCTCCTGGTTGTAGTGCTCGATGCCGGCCGCGAAGCCGTCCATGAAGATCGTCACGGTCGGGATGTTGCGGCCGCCGTAGGTGCCCACGATGCCGGTCTCGGTCATGCCCGCGGCCAGGTAGCCGGCCAGGAACGCGGCCTGATCGGTGGCGAACGTCAGCTCGCGCACGTTGTCGTAGGTGACGTCCTCGACCTCGCCGCCGTCGGTCTCGCGGGTGAAGTCGAAGTCGACGATCGCGAAGTTCTGGTCCGGGTTCTCCTCGGCGGCGGCCGCCGTGGCGTCGCCCAGGAGGAAGCCCACGGTCACGATCAGGTCGCAGTCCTGCTCGACCAGCGCCTCGATGTTGGGCGCGTAGTCGGCGTCGGACTGCGACTCGAGCACGCTCGGCTCGAACCCGAGCTCCTCGCCGGCCTCGCGGAGCCCGTCGAAGGCGGTCTCGTTGAACGAGTTGTCATCGACGCCGCCCTCGTCGGTGACCTGGCAACCCAGGAAGTCGCTGCTCGCCTCGCCGCCGTCCTCGCCCTCGTCGTTGTCCTCGCCGCACGCTGCGGCCGTCACGAGAGCCATGGCCAGGACCGGACCGAGCCCCTTGAACCACCGTCGACGCACTACTTTCGCCTCCCCGCTCGCCACGTCCCCGAGTTGCTTGGACGGTGCCCTGTCGGGCGACCGCCCCGCACGGTAGTCAGAAATCCGGCGGCATGGTGGGAAGCGTGCGCGGCTCGCCCACCGACGGCCGGGACCCGCGGTCGATCTGTCACCGATCTGGCGCCCGCGCTAGCGGAACCTGACCTGCTCCGGCCCGTCAGGAGGCGGTCCGGGTCCGGCGGCGGGCGCCGCCGGTAGCCTCGGGCCCGTGAGCGTCGACGAGGCCCGCCGTGGCCGGTGATCCCTACGAGCTGGCCGCCCGGGCGGCGGACGGGCTGGCCGCCGCCACCGGCGTCGACCGGCACGACGTGGCCGTCGTGCTCGGGTCGGGGTGGCGCCCGGCGGTCGACCGGCTCGGCGCGGTCGTGGCCGAGCTCCCGGTCACCGACCTGCCCGGGTTCTCGGCCGCCACCGTGTCCGGGCACGCCGGCATCGTGCGGTCGGTGCGCACGCCGGCCGGTCGGCGGGTCCTGGCCTTCGTCGGGCGGGTCCACGGCTACGAGGGCCACCCGCCCGCCGTCGTCGTCCACGGCGTGCGGACGGCCTGCCGGGCCGGGTGCGGGGTGATCGTGCTCACCAACGCCGCCGGCGGCGTCCGCCCGGGGCTGACGGTCGGGCAGCCGGTGCTGATCGCCGACCACCTCAACCTCACCGCCCGGTCGCCGCTCGAGGGGCCGGAGCCGGCCGGGATGGTGCCGACCCGGTTCGTCGACCTGTCCGACACGTACTCGGCCCGCCTGCGGGCCCTGGCCCGGTCGGTCGACCCCACGCTGGAGGAGGGGGTGTACGCCGGGCTGCCCGGCCCCCACTACGAGACGCCGGCCGAGATCCGCATGCTGGCGCGGCTGGGCGCCGACCTCGTCGGGATGTCGACCGTGTGGGAGGCGATCGCCGCCCGTCACCTGGGGGCCGAGGTCGTCGGGCTGTCGCTGGTGACCAACCTGGCCGCCGGGCTGAGCGGCGAGCCGCTCGACCACGCCGAGGTGCTGGCGGCCGGCAAGGCCTCGGCCGAGCGGATGGGCGACCTGCTGGCCACGCTGGTCGACCGGCTCTGACCCGGCGGGCCGGGGCCGGGCCCGGCGGGCCCGGGCGTGCGTCGGGTGGGCGCCGGCGGGGGAGGGGCGCCTCAGGCCCCGCCGTTCGTGGGCAGGCGGACGACGAAGCGGGCGCCCGGCGCGTGGTCGGGGTCGATGGCGAGCGTGCCGCCGTGGCGCTGCACGATGTCGCGGGCGATGGCCAGGCCCAGCCCGGTGCCGCCCGTGACCGCGTGGCGGGCGTCGTCGAGCCGGGCGAACCGGTCGAAGACCCGCTCGCGGTCCTCCGGCGGGATGCCGGGCCCGTCGTCGGCCACGGCGAGGACGGCCTCGCCGTCGTGCTCGGCCAGCGTGAGCGTCACGGTGCTCGTCGCGTGCCGGGCCGCGTTCTCGGTGAGGTTGCCCACCACCCGCGCCAGCTGGTCGGGGTCGCCCTCGATCTGGGCGCCCGCGACGCCGGAGGTGTCGACCGTCACCCGATCCCCGGCCGCCAGGCGCCGGGCGGCTCGCAGCACCAGGTCGTCGAGGTCGACGGGCCGGCGCCGGGGCTCGGCTGCGCCGGCGTCGCTGCGAGCCAGGTGGAGCAGGTCGTCGACCAGCCGCTGGAGGCCGACCGCCTCGTCCCGCACGCTGGCGAGGGTGGCGGCGAAGTTGCCGGTCTCGGGGTGGGCGAGGTCGACCTCGACCTCCGAGCGGATGCGCGTCAGCGGGCTGCGCAGCTCGTGGGACGCGTCGGCCACGAACCGCTGCTGGCGGCGGGCCGCGTCCTCGACGCGGTCGAGCATGCCGTTCATGGTCCGGGCCAGGCGGGCGATCTCGTCGTCGCCACCCGGGACGGGGACCCGGCGGTGGAGCTCCGCGCCGCCGATGTCGGCCACCTCGGCCCGGATGGCCTCGACCGGCCGCAGCGTCCGCCCCACCAGCCACCACACGAGCGCGGCGAGCACCAGGGCCACCGCCGGGATGGCGACGGTCAGCGACCGGGTCAGGGCCCCGGTGCTCTCGCCGATGTCCTCGGTGGGGGCGGCCACGTGGACGACGACGGCGCGGTCCGCCCCGGGGCCGCCGGCCGTCGTCGTGCCGTCCTCGTCCTCGGCGTCGTCGTCACGGTCGCCGGCCTCGCCCTCGGCGTCGTCGCCGGCCTCGGCGTCGTCGTCGGCCTCGGCGTCGGTGTCGTCGTCACGGTCGCCGTCGTCCTCGTCGTCCCGCCCGCCGCCGGGCCCGACCGTGCGGGACAGCACCAGGAGGGCCTCGCCGTCGTCGAGGTCGTCGACCTCGCGCACGGCCTGGCCATCACCGGGCGGCTCGGCGATCGGCGGCCGGCCCCGGAGGTCGGGGGTGGCCGCCAGCACCTCGCCGGAGGCGGTCACGACCTGGGCCAGCTCGTCGTCGTCGCCCACCTCCGGGAGCACGGCGGGGAGGTCGCCCGCCGCCACCTGCCGCCCGATGGCGTCGGCCCGCTCCTCGAGCGTCTCCTCGAGATTGTCGGTGAGCAGGCGCTCCTGGGCGAGGACCAGCCCGACGCCGGTGGCCGCCAGCACGACGACGAGGGCCAGGGTGGCCAGGGCCGTGACCCGGAACCGGACGGTCCCGGTGGCCTGCCGCAGCCGCCGCCCGGTGGTCATGGGCCGTAGCCGACCAAGCGGTAGCCGGCGCCCCGCACGGTCTCGATGGAGCGGCGCCCGAACGGCTCGTCCAGCTTCCGGCGGAGGCGCCGGATGTACACCTCGACGATGTTGGGGTCGCCGGCGAAGTCGTCCTCCCACAGCCTGTCGAGGATCTCGCCCTTGGACAGCACCTCGCCGGCGTGCCGGACCAGCAGCTCGACCAGGTCGAACTCGCGGGCCGTGAGCGTCACCTCGACCTCGCCCCGCCACACTCGCCGGGCCGCCGGCTCGATGCGCAGGTCGCCGACCTCGACCGGGACCGGGTCGCGCCCGCGGGCCCGGCGGAGCAGCGCCCGCACGCGGGCCACCAGCACCGGGAACGAGAACGGCTTGCTCAGGTAGTCGTCGGCGCCGGTCTCGAGGGCCTCGGCCTCGTCGAGGTCGCCGTCCTTGGCGGTGAGCATGAGGATCGGCGTCCAGTTGCCGGCGGCCCGCAGGTCGGCGCAGACGCGGTAGCCGTTCTTGCCGGGCAGCATGATGTCGAGGACGATCAGGTCGTAGGCGCCCTGGGTCGCCATCCACTCGCCGTCCACGCCGTTGCCGGCGACCTCGACCGCGTAGCCCTCGGCCCGGAGGCCGCGGGCCACCGCCGTCGCCACCTTCACGTCGTCCTCGATGAGCAGCAGCTTCACGGTCTCCTCGGGGGAAGTCTTCCACCCCGATCCTGCGGCCGGCGTGCTGAACCCGGGCTGAACGCCCTGGTCGCGCCCCGCCTTCGTCGCGCCCGGTCGCGCCGCCGGGACGCGTGCTCCGCGAGACTGCTCGGCCATATGGACGTCACCGTCGTCGACCACCCGCTCGTCGCCCGGCTGCTGACCCGCCTGCGGGACGAGACCACCGACCGCGCCACGTTCCGCCTGGCCACCGACGATCTCGCCGGCATGCTCGTCTACGAGGCCTGCCGCACGCTGCCCACGGTCCCCGTCGAGGTGAAGACCCCGCTGGCCATGGCGCCGGGCGTGGCCATCGCCGAGGCGCCGCTCGTCGTGCCGATCCTCCGGGCCGGCCTGGGCCTGCACGGGGCCGTGCTGCGGCTGCTGCCCGAGACCGACACGGCGTTCGTGGGTGTGTCCCGCAACGAGGAGACGTTTCAGCCCGAGCCGTACATGAACTCGGTGCCGGCCCAGCTGGCCGGGCGGCCGGTGCTGGTGCTCGACCCGATGCTGGCCACCGGCGGCTCGCTGGCCCATGCCTGCGAGATCCTGCGGGCCCGGGGCGCCGGGCCGATGACCGCGGTGTGCGTGCTGGCCGCCCCCGAGGGGCTTCGCAAGCTGGCGGAGTCGGGCCTGGTCGACCGGGTGGTGACGGCGGCGATCGACGACCACCTCGACGAGCGGGCGTTCATCGTCCCCGGCCTGGGCGACGCCGGCGACCGCCTGTTCGGCACCGGCTGACCGCCCGCTGGTCGCCGGCCGAACGACCGGTGTCCGCCAGCGGACCACCAGCTGGTCGCCGGCCGACCGCCCGCTGGCCGCCGGCCCGGTGCGCGTCACCCGGGCGGCTCAGGGCCCGGGCTCGGGGGCGACCCGGGCGGTGGCCTCGGTGAGCAGGCGGTCGACCGCGGCGCGGCCCTCCCTCCGCGCCGCCGCCAGGTCGGCGGCCGGGGTCACGGGCATGACCGCCTCGGCGTAGCACTTGAGCTTGGGCTCGGTGCCCGAGGGCCGCACGATCAGCCGGCGGTTCTCGGCCCGCAACACGACCCCGTCGGTCGGCGGCAGCCGGCGACCGAGCCGCAGGTCCTCGATCTCGGTGACCGGGCGCCCATCCAGCGTCGCCGGCGGGTCGGCGACCAAGCGGTCGACCGCGGCCCGCAGGCGCTCGAGGCCGTCGACGCCCTCGGCCCGGATCGACCGCTGGCCGGTGGCGTGGACGCCCAGTTCCCGGGCGAGGTCGTCGAGTCGGTCGGAGAGCGTCCGCCCCCGGGCCTTCTCGAACGCGACGAGGTCGGCCATGGCCAGCGCGGCGGTGATGCCGTCCTTGTCGCGCACGAGCGTGCCGACGCAGGAGCCGAGGGCCTCCTCATAGCCGTAGACGAACCGCAGGGCCGGCCGGTCGAAGGCGGCCCGGGCGATCCACTTGAACCCGGTCAGCGTCTCGGCGTAGGCGACGCCCCGGGCGGCGGCCAGGCGGGACAGCATCGACGACGACACGACCGTGGTCACCACCAGGCGGTCGGAGCCGGAGTCCCGGGCGAGCAGCCAGTCGGCCAGCAGGATGCCGATCTCGTCGCCGGTGAGGGCCCGCCACCCGTCCGGGCCCTCGGCCGGGTCGGGGACGGCGACGGCCAGGCGGTCGCCGTCGGGATCGTTGGCCAGCACGACGTCGGCCCCCCGGTCGCGGGCGGCGGCCAGCGCCAGGTCGAGGGCGCCCGGCTCCTCGGGGTTGGGGAAGGCGACGGTGGGGAAGTCGGGGTCGGGGTCGGCCTGCTGGGGGACCACGTAGGGGGAGGGGAAGCCGGCCCGGGCGAAGGCGGCGACGAGCACGTCGCGCGCCACCCCGTGCAGCGGCGTGTACACGACCCGGAGGTCGTGCCGCCCCCGGCGCGCCGCAGCCGTCGCGGCGTCCACCCGGCCCTCCCGGCCCTCCCGGTCGCCGAGCGCCGTGTCGACGGCGGCGGCGACGTAGGCATGGACCAGGTCGTCGCCGACCGGGGTGATCGCCGGGTCGACGAACAGCGTGCGGGGGACGGCGCGGATCGACCCGACGGCGTCGATGTCCGCCGCGATCTCGGCGTCGGTCGGCGGCGCGATCTGGGCCCCGTCGCCCAGGTAGACCTTGTAGCCGTTGTCGTGGGGCGGGTTGTGGCTGGCCGTGACGACGATCCCGGCGCAGCAACCGAGGTGGCGCACGCCGAACGCCAGCACGGGGGTGGGCAGGGGTCTGTCGCCGAACCGCACCGGGAAGCCGGCGGCGGCCAGCACCTTGGCGGCCTCCGTGGCGAACTGCTCCGACCGGTGGCGGGCGTCGTGCCCGACGATCACCGGCTGGCCCTCGGCGCCGTGGCGCCGCAGGTAGGCGGCCAGGCCCGCCGTCGCCTTGATCACCACCGCCCGGTTCATGCGGTTGGGCCCCGCCCCCATCCGACCCCGGAGGCCGGCCGTGCCGAACGTCAGCTGGGCGGCGAACCGGTCGCGCAGGGCCCTCGTCGCGATGGGCGAGCCCCGGCTGACCCCGAACAGCAGGACGTCCACCTCCTGCCGGTCGTCCGCGTCGGGGTCGTCGTCTCGCCACGCCCGGGCCGCGGCGATGAGCTGCTCGGGGAGCTCGGTCACTCGTTCCATCGACCGTTCCATGGGCACTCGTTCCACTGGGTGCACCCAGTGCACTCTAGGCCACGCGAGCGCCCGGCGCGCCGCCATCGGGCGGACCCGGGTGGCCCGCTGCGGCCCGCCGGGGCCCGGACGCGGCGCCCGCCGCCGGGGCGCGCACGGCGCACCGATCGCGCCCCACGTGACTTTGACCAGTGGTCAAAGGCTCTTGACCACTGGTCAAAGTCGCGCGTACGGTGCCCCCGACTCGGACAGGAGGGGGTGTCGTGAGAACGACGCGACGAATCGTGAGCCTGGCGTTGGCCAGCGTCCTGGCTCTGGCCACCGTGGCCTGTGGGTCGGACGACGACGACGGGGGAAGCGCCGGTGGCGCGTCCGCCGAGCCGCCCACCGAGCGTGGCCTGATCGGCGACCAGCCGGACGCCGAGCCGACCGACGGCGGGGTGCTGAACTTCGGCGTCTACGCCGAGACCGCCGGGCTCGACCCGACCACGGTCAACGGCTCGGGCGTCGCCGGCGGCATCGAGCTGGCCGCCATCTACGACACGCTGCTCCGCTTCGACCCCGAGACGCTCGAGTACGAGCCCCAGCTGGCCGAGTCGATCGAGGGCAACGAGGACGGCTCGCAGTGGACGCTGCGGCTCCGTGAGGGCGTGACGTTCAGCGACGGGACGCCGCTCGACGCCGAGGCCGTCGTGTTCAGCCTCCAGCGCCACGTGGAGCGGGAGTCGCGCTTCGCCGGCATGGTCGGCCGCATCGAGCGCTTCGAGACGCCCGACCCCCGCACGGTCGTGTTCACGCTGTCCGAGCCGTGGACGACGTTCCCGTTCATGCTCGCCTACATGCCGGGCATGATCGTCTCGCCGACCGCGGTTCGCGAGCTGGGCGACGAGGAGTTCAACCGGGCGCCGGTCGGGGCCGGGCCGTTCGAGGTCGAGCGCTACGCCCCCGGCGAGGAGCTGGTGCTCCGGGCCCGCGACGACTACTGGGACGGCCGGCCCCACCTCGACGGCGTGCGCTTCGCCGTGCTGCAGGGCGCCGACGCCAACCTCGAGGCCATGGAGTCGGGCGAGCTGCAGGCCGCGTTCCTGCGCGAGCCCAAGGTCATCGACGAGGCCCGGCAGGCCGGCTACCCCGGTTACCTGAACCTGCAGAACCTGGGCGCCATGGTGTTGGTCAACCACGGTGTGCGGGGCCAGGACCGGCCCACCGCCGACCTGCGGGTCCGCCAGGCCATCGCCGCCGCGGTCAACCCCGAGGTGCTGAACGAGCGGGCCGACCAGGGCCACGGCTACCCGACCTACGACGTCCTGTCCGAGGCGTCGCCCTATCACGACCAGGTCTCGTCCCTGGAGTACGACCCCGACCGGGCCCGTCAGCTGGTCGAAGAGGTCAAGCAGGAGACCGGCTGGGACGGCTCGCTCGAGCTGGCGTGCAGCAACATCCCGTCTCGGGCCAACTGGGCCCTGGCCGTGGGCGCCCAGCTCGACGCCGTCGGCTTCCAGACGACGGTCGACACGTCGGGCACGGTCGCCGACCTCATCCGCCGGGTGTCGGTCGACGCCGACTTCGACCTGGCGTGCTGGGGCTTCAACCTCGACGACGCCAACCCGTTCATCTCGCTGTCGCAGCACGTCTACAGCACGAGCCGGCAGAACGTGATCGGCTACGCCAACGAGGAGCTCGACGCGCTGGTCGACGAGCTGCGGGTGGCCCGGGGCACCGAGGAGATCACCGACATCCTCAACCGGGTGCAGGAGGTGTGGGACGAGACGCTCCCGACCATCCCCACCGCCGCCGTGCCCGAGTTCATCGCCTGGGACGAGAGCGTCCACGGCGTCGTGCCCACGGTGAACTCGATGATCCTGCTCGACGACGCCTTCATCGCCGGTGGTGACTGACGCCGCGACCGCCGCCCCCGCCCCCGCCACCGCGGCCGGGCCCGCCGCCCCGGCCGCGGGCGGCGGGCGCCGGCGGCGCTCGCTCGCCCGGGGTGCCGGCCACCTGGCCAACCTGGTGGTGGTCGTGCTGCTGGCCAGCGTCCTCACGTTCCTGCTTGCCTCGCTGCTGCCCGGCGACCCGGCCGTCGCCATCCTCGGCCCCGACCGGGCGCCCGAGGACTACGCCCGGGTCCGGGCCGAGCTGGGCGTCGACGATCCGCTCCCCACCCGCTACCTCGACTGGCTGGGTCACGCCGTGCGGGGCGACCTCGGCAGCTCGCTGATCCCGCCCCACACCCCGGTGTGGGAGCGCCTGTCTGCGGCCCTGCCCGTGAGCCTCGAGCTGGCGGTCCTGGCCATCGGTGTGAGCGTGGTGCTGGCGGTGCCGCTGGCCATGTGGTGCGCCCACCGGCCCGGCGGCCGGGCCGACCGCTGGGTGTCGGCCGGGGCGTTCGCCGCGCTGTCGCTACCCCAGTTCCTGATCGGCCTGCTGCTGATCCTGGTGCTGGTCAAGGGCCTCGGCTGGTTCCCGCGCTCCGAGTGGAGCCGGATCACCGACGAGGGCCTGGGCGAGAACCTGCGCCACGCCGCTTTGCCGGTCCTCACGGTGGCGCTGGGCGAGATCGCCGTCTTCACTCGGCTGCTGCGGGCCGACCTCGTGCGCACGCTGGGCACCGACTTCGTGCGGGCCGCCCGGGCCCGGGGCCTGTCGCCGACCCGGGTGCTGGTGCGCCACGCCCTGCGGCCGTCGTCGTTCTCGTTCGTCACGCTGGCCGGCGTCAACCTGGGCCGCCTCATCGGGTCGACCGTGATCGTCGAGCGGGTGTTCGGCCTGCCCGGCGTGGGGTCGTTGCTCGTGTCCGGCGCCACCCAGGGCGACGTCCGGGTCGTCCAGGGGGTGGTCCTGGTGGTGGCGGTGCTGTACGTGGTGCTCAACGGCGCCATCGACGTCCTGTACGGCTGGCTCGACCCGAGGATCCGCCGTGACGCTCGCTGAGGTCAGCGCCGTCGAGGCGCTCCCCGAGGTCCCCGGTGGCGACGACGCCCCCGGCGCCGGGGCCCCGCCCGGCCGCCGGGTCGCTGTCGGCGTCGCCTGGCTGGCCGCCGGCGTCGTGCTCGCCGTGGCCGGGACGATGGTGCTGGGCGGCGCCCCCATGGTCGTCCGGGTGGCGGCCGTGGCCGCCGGCGCGGCGGCCGCCTACCGGGGCGTCCAGGCGGTGGGCCGAGCCCTGATCGCCCCCGACTGGGACGCGGCGCTGTGGTTGTCGGGCCTGTGGATCGTCGTGCTGGTCGTCGCCGCCCTGGTGGCGCCGGTCCTGCCGCTCGGCGAGCACGAGGACACGGCCGCCGCCATCACCGAGCCCGCCTTGCTGCGGCCCAACCTGTTCTCCGAGCACCCACTGGGCACCAACAACTTCGGGCTCGACGAGCTGGCCCGGGTCGTCTACGGGGCGCGGGCGTCGCTGCTCATGGCGCTCACCGCCTCGGCTATCGGGCTGGTGATCGGCGGCGCCATCGGCGTCGTGGCCGGCACCCGCCGGGGCTGGCTCGACCGGGCGCTGAGCACGGCCAACAACGCGTTCCTGGCGTTCCCGCCGCTGGTGCTGCTGCTGGCCCTGGCCGCGGTGATGGAGCGCGACTCCCGCAACATCGCCTTGGCGCTCGGCGCCCTGTCGATCCCGGTCAACGTGCGGCTGGCCCGGGCCAACGCCCTGGCCGTCGCCCAGGAGGAGTTCGTCGAGGCGGCCCGGGTGATGGGGGCCTCGCGCACCCGGATCGTGGTGCGGGAGATCCTGCCCAACGTCCTGCCGCCGTTGCTGTCCTACGCCCTCATCGTGATGGCCGTGCTGCTCGTGGCCGAGGCGTCGCTCAGCTACCTCGGCCTCGGTGTGCAGCCGCCCCAGCCGTCGTGGGGGAACATGATCGCCGAGGGAGACGGGGGCATGTTCGAGGACCATCCGCACCTGGTGCTGGTGCCCGGCGGGGCGATGTTCGCCACCGTGCTGGCCTTCAACCTCGTGGGCGAGCGCCTCCGGCAGACGTGGGAGCGGCAGGGTGCCTGACGCCGCCGCCCCCCTGCTCGACGTGCGCGACCTGCGGGTGCGCTTCGCCACCCGGGCCGGCACCGTCCACGCCGTCGACGGCGTGTCGCTGGCGGTGGCCGCCGGCGAGGTCGTCGCCGTGGTCGGCGAGTCGGGCTCGGGCAAGTCGGTCACCGCCCGGTCGGTCATGGGCCTCGAGTCCGACGTGGCCAACGCGACCGTGACCGGGGAGGTGCGGTTCGACGGCCAGTCGGTGCTCGACCTCACCGCCCGCGAGCGGCGGGCGCTGTGGTCCTCCGACATCGGCATCGTGTTCCAGAACCCGCTGACCTCGCTCAACCCTGTGCTGCGGGTCGGCGACCAGATCACCGAGCTGCTGCGGGTCCACCGGTCTCTCAGCCGGCGGGACGCCACCGAGCGGGCCGCCGAGCTGCTGGCCGAGGTCCGGATCCCCAGCCCCCGGTCCCGGCTGGCCCAGTACCCGCACGAGCTGTCGGGCGGCATGCGCCAGCGGGTGGCCATCGCCCTGGCCATCGCCTGCGGGCCCCGCCTGCTCATCGCCGACGAGCCGACGACGGCGCTCGACGTGACCGTCCAGCGCCAGGTCCTCGACCTACTGGCCGGGCTCACCGCGGCCCACGGCATGGCCACCATGCTGATCACCCACAACCTGGGTATCGCCGCCCGCTACGCCGACCGGGTGCTGGTCATGTACGGCGGGCGCATCGTCGAGACCGGGGCGGCCGACACGCTGTTCCGCGACGCCGCCCACCCCTACACCCAGGGGTTGGTGCGGTCGATCCCCCGGCTCGACGCCCGGCGCGACCGGCCGCTCGTGCCCATCCCCGGGCGGCCGCCCGACCTGCGGAACCTGCCGCCCGGGTGCCGGTTCGCGCCGCGGTGCCCGGTCGCCGTCGACCGCTGCCGCACCGACGACCCGGCGCTGCTGCCCGTGGCCGCGGCCCGGGAGGCGGCCTGCCACCTGGCGCCCGGTCGCCCCGAGGCCGAGGCGGCGGCCGCCGTCGCCACGACCAGCGGCACCGGCCCGGCCGGCGGCGGCACCGCCGGCGGCGGATCGCACGGCTCGGTGACGGCGACCGCGACGGGGGAGGGGAGCTGATGGCCGGCACCGGGACCGCCCACCTCCGCCTCGACCGGAGCCCCCGGCTCGTGGCCGAGGACGTCACGGTCGAGCTCGGCCCCCGGCACGCCCGGGTCCAGGCCGTGTCGGGCATCAGCTTCGACGTCCTCGACGGCGAGACGCTGGGCGTGGTCGGCGAGTCGGGCTGCGGCAAGTCGACCCTGATGCGGGCCGTGCTCGGCCTCGTCCCGGTGGTCGGCGGCTCGGTCCGTCTCGACGGGACCGAGCTGACCACCCTCGACGAGCGCCGGCTGCGCCCGCTTCGGCCCCAGATCCAGATGCTGTTCCAGGACCCGGTCTCGGCGCTCAACCCCCGCCGCCCGGTCCACAAGCTGGTGGCCGAGGGCGCCCGGACGGCCGGCCGCCCCGACCCCGGCCGCGAGGCTGTCGCCCGCGCCCTCAGCGACGTGGGCCTCGACCCCGAGGTGGTGTGGGACCGGCGGCGGGGCGGGCTGTCGGGCGGCCAGTGCCAGCGGGTGAACCTGGCCCGGGCCCTGCTGATGGAGCCCCGGGTGCTGCTGTGCGACGAGCCGGTCTCGGCCCTCGACGTGTCGGTCCAGGCCCAGATCCTCGAGCTCATCGCCCAGGTCCGCCGCGAGCGGGACATCAGCATGGTGTTCGTCGCCCACGACCTGGCCGTCGTCCGCCACGTCAGCGACCGGGTGGCGGTCATGTACCTGGGCAAGCTGTGCGAGGTGGCGCCGGCCGGCGACATCTTCTCCTCGGCCGCCCACCCCTACACCCACCTGCTGCTCGACTCGGTCATCGAGCTGGGCGACGAGCCCGGCGCCGAGGCCGAGGGGGCCGCCGGCCGGGCCGCTGGGCCCGGATTCGCCGACGCCGTCGACGAGCCGCCCTCGCCGCTCGACCCGCCGTCCGGCTGCCGCTTCCGGACCCGCTGCCCGCGGGCCGACGACCGCTGCGCCGCCGAGGAGCCCACCATCGCCGAGCTCGCCCCCGGCCACTACGCCGCCTGCCATCACCCGGTCGTGTCCCCCGCCGAGGTGACGGTGGGCCCGCCCGAGAGGAGCCCAGGCTGAGCACCGCAGAACCCGCCCGGCCGGCCCGGGCGACGTCCGTGTCCAACGAGGCCATCCTCGACGCCACCCGCGCCATGCTGAACGAGGTCGCGTTCGCCGACTTCAGCGTGCGCGAGCTGGCCAAGGCGCTGGGCGTCGTGCCGGGCACGATCTACGCCCGCTTCGGCACCAAGGACGAGCTGCTCGTGCAGCTGTACATCCAGACGCTCGACCGGGTGTCCGACCTGCTCGACGACTTCGCCGTCACCCCCGACGTGCGGGTGGTCGACGCGGTGCGGGCCATCGCCCCCTCCGTCGGCAAGCTCCAGCGCGACTTCGGCACCTACTTCGACGCCTACCCCCACGGGCGCGACTCGGTGCGGCCCGCTACCTGGGACCGGCTCCAGTCCCGGTTCCAACGCATGAGCCGCAAGCTGCACGCCACGATCAGCGCCGCGGCCGCCAACGAGGGTGTGAGGCTGATGGGTGGCTCCCTGGCCGAGCGCCTGATGTGGACGCTGGTCACGTCGGTGTCGCGCCAGCGCACCGCCACCGCCTACGGCCACAGCAACGCCAACTACGAACGGTTCGTGGCCCAGGCGCTGCTGACCGCGCTGCGCAAGGACGACCCAGGGAGGCAGGCGTGAGGTACCCGCACGGTGTCGCTGAGCTGCTCCTGGCCCGGGCCGAGGACGACAACCCGGCCTACCTCGAGGGCGACCGCTCGTGGACGTGGCGGCAGGCGATCGCCGAGAGCGCCCGTTGCGCCCAGGCGCTGGCCGACCTGCGCCGGCCGGGCCCGTTCCACGTCGGCATCCAGCTCGAGAACGTGCCCGAGTACCTGTTCTGGCTCGGGGGCGCGGCGCTGGCCGGCGCCACCGCCGTGGGCGTGAACCTCACCCGGTCGCCCGCCGAGGTCGAGACCGACATCCGCCACACCGACTGCCAGCTGCTGATCACCGACCGGGCCGGCCGGGAGCGGCTGGCCCAGCTCGACCTGCCGGTGGGGCCCGACCGGGTGCTGGCGATCGACGACCCCGACGACGCCGCCGCCCTGGCCGCCTACGGCACGGAGCCGCCCAGCGACGTGCCGGCGCCCGACACGCTGGCGCTGCTGCTGTTCACGTCGGGCTCGACCGGCGCCCCCAAGGCCGTGCGGTGCACCACCGGCCGGCTGGCCGCCACCGGCAACATGGCCGTCGACCGGTTCGGCATGACCGCCGACGACGTCTACTACTGCGCCATGCCGCTGTTCCACGGCAACGCCCTCATGTACGCGTGGATGCCGACGGTGCAGGTGGGGGCGTCGGTGGCGCTGCGGCGGCGGTTCTCGGCCTCGGGCTTCCTGCCCGACGTGCGGCGCTACGGCGCCACCATCTTCAACTACGTCGGCAAGTCGCTGAGCTACGTCCTGGCCACGCCCGAGAAGCCCGACGACGCCGACAACCCCCTGAAGCAAGGCTTCGGGACCGAGGCGTCGTGGCGCGACGTCGAGGAGTTCGAGCGTCGCTTCGGCTGCGTCCTCAAGGAGGGCTACGGGATGAGCGAGGGCGGCGGCGTGAGGATCCACCGCACCCCCGACTCGCCCGAGGCGTCGCTGGGCAAGCCCATCGTCGACACGATCACCGTGATGAACCCGGACACGCTCCGGGAGTGCCCGCCGGCCCGGTTCGACGAGGCGGGCCGGCTGCTCAACGGCGACGAGGCCATCGGCGAGATCGTCAACACGGCCGGCCTCGACCTGTTCGAGGGCTACTACGACAATCCGGAGGCCACGGCCGAGCGGTCGCGCAACGGCTGGTTCTGGACCGGCGACCTCGGCTACCGCGACGCGGACGGTTTCTTCTACTTCGCCGGCCGGGGCCACGACGCCCTGCGGGTCGACGGCGAGAACTTCTCGGCCATCCCGGTGGAGCGCATCCTCTACCGGTGGGCGCCGGTCGTGGCCGCCGCCGTCTACGCCGTGCCGGACCCCGACGGCAGCGACGCCGTGATGGTGGCGCTCGAGCTGCAGGGCGGGGCCGGGCGCTTCGACGCCGACGAGTTCGCCCGGTTCCTGGCCGAGCAGCCCGACCTGGGGCCCAAGTGGGTGCCCCAGTTCGTCCGCATCGTCCGGTCCATGCCGACCACCGGGACCAACAAGGTGGACAAGGGCCCTCTGCGCCGCGCGGGCGTCGACACCACTGACCCGGCCTGGTGGCGGCCCGACCGCAAGGCCATCGCCTACCGGCCGATGACCGAGGCCGACCAGGCCGCCTACCGGGCGGCGCTGGAGGCCCGCGGGCGGGCGACCCCCACGTGAGCGTGTAGGAGGAGCGAGAGCCCGGTGTACCTGGACGAGCCCGACGAGCTGGTGACGCTGCGCCACGACCTGCGCGCCTACTTCGCCAAGCTGCTCACCGACGACGTGCGGGAGGCCCTGGCCGACCCCGCCCGGTCGACCGCCGCCACCCGGGAGGTGGTCCGCACCATGGGCGCCGACGGCTGGCTGGGCATCGGCTGGCCGGTCGAGCACGGCGGCGGCGGGCGGGGGCCGATGGCCCAGCTCGTGTTCTTCGACGAGGTGCTGCGGGCTGGGGCCCCCTACCCGATGGTCACGCTGAACACCGTGGGGCCGGCGCTCATGCGCTACGGCACCGAGGAGCAGCAGCGGCGGTTCCTGCCCGGGATCGTGAAGGGCGAGATCCACTTCGCCATCGGCTACACCGAGCCCCAGGCCGGCACCGACCTGGCCTCGCTGCGGACCCGGGCCGTGCGCGACGGCGACCACTACGTCGTCAACGGCAACAAGGTGTTCACCAGCGGCATCGACGTCGCCGACTGGGTGTGGCTGGCCTGCCGCACCGGACCCGACCCGGCGGCCGCCGAGGGGTCGGGCGGGGACCGGCCCCGCAAGCACGAGGGCATCTCCATCCTGCTGGTCGACACCCGGGCGGCCGGGTTCTCGTGGACGCCGATCGTCACGGTCAGCCAGAGCATGACCAGCGCCACGTTCTACGACGACGTGCGCGTGCCGGTCACCGACCGGGTCGGGCCCGAGGGCGGTGGCTGGCGCATCATGACCACCCAGCTCAACCACGAGCGGGTGACGCTCGGCGCCAACTGCGGCCTGGCCTACGAGCTGCTCGACGGCGTGCGCGACTGGGCGGCGGCGACGCCGGTCCCCGGGGGCGGCGGCCGCCGGGTGATCGACGAGCCCTGGGTGCAGCAGGACCTGGGCCGGGCGCACGCCCGGCTGGAGGCGGTGCGGCTGCTCAACTGGCGCATGGCCTGGGCCATGGAGACGGGGGAGCCGGCGCCGGGCGACTCGTCGCTGGTCAAGGTGGCCGCCACCGAGTCGCTCATCGAGGTGTACCGCCTGCTGCTCGGCATCGTCGGGCCGGCCGGGGCCCTGCCGGCCGGGTCGCCGGGCGCGGTGCTGGCCGGCCGGCTGGAGCGGGCCGGGCGCCAGGCACAGATCAACACGTTCGGCGGGGGCGTCAACGAGGTCCAGCGGGAGATGCTGGCGGCGCGCGCCCTCGGGGTGGGCCGGAGGGCGAGATGACCGAGACGAGCGAGAGACCCGCACCGGCCGGGACGGCGGCCGGCGACGCCGACCTGCTGACGACCCTGCGGGGGTTCGTCGGCCAGCTGGCCCGGCCGGTGACCGAGGCGCCGGAGCCGGTGAACCCGGCCATGATCCGCCACTGGTGCGAGGCGCTGGGCGACACCAACCCCCGGTACGCCCCGGGCCCCGACCAGGTGGCGCCGCCGGCCATGCTCCAGGCCTGGTGCATGCTCGGCCTGCGGCCGCCCGACCCCGACGGCGGCCTCGCCCGGATGCGGGCCGTGCTGATCGACGCCGGCTACACGGGCGTGGTCGCCACCAACTGCACGCAGTCCTACGTGCGCGACCTCCGGCCCGGCGACCGGCTCCGCGAGGAGCGGGTCATCGAGTCGGTGTCGGACGAGAAGCGCACGGCGCTGGGCGACGGCTTCTTCGTCACCACTCGTAGCCGCTACACGGCGGACGGCGAGCTGGTCGGCGAGATGACGTTCCGGACCCTGTACTTCCGGCCCAAGGACAAGCCGCCGCCCCGGCCTCCGCGGCCCCGCCCCGCCATCACCCAGGACAACGAGTTCTTCTTCGCCGGGGCGCGGGAGGGCAAGCTGCTCATCCAGCGGTGCGAGGGCTGCGGCCGGCTCCAGCACCCGCCCACCCCCGTGTGCCCGGCGTGCGGCTCGTTCGAGCGGGGCGTGGTCGAGCCGAGCGGCCGGGGGCGGGTGTACAGCTTCGTCGTCAACCACCACCCGCCGGTGCCGGCCTTCGACTACCCCCTGGTCGTCGCCCTCGTGGAGCTCGAGGAGGGCGTGCGGCTCGTCACCAACCTGGTCGGCGTCGAGCCCGCCGACGTCCACATCGACATGCCGGTCGAGGTCGAGCTCGTCCCCGTCGACGACGAGCTGACGCTGCCCATGTTCCGCCCCGTGGCCGGCCCGGAGGAGGAGCGCTGATGGACTTCACCTTGACCGAGACCCAGACCGAGCTGCGGGCGCTGGCCGACCGCATCATCGGCGACCACGCCGCCGTCGAGCGCATCCGCGACGTCGAGCGGGCCGGGGCAGCCGGCGGCGACGGCATCGACCGCGAGCTGTGGGGCGCCCTCGCCCAGGCCGGGATCTTGCGGGCCTTCGCCGAGCCCGACGGCGGGGTCGGCGACGGGGGCGCCGGGGACGACGCCGCCGCGGACGACGCGGCCGTCGGCGTGCTCGAGGCCGCTCTCGTGTGCGAGGCCCACGGGCGCCACGTCGCCCCGGTCCCGCTGTGGCCGGCGGTGGCCGCCCTGCTCGCCCTGCGGGAGGCGGGCGAGGCCGCCGCCGACGTGGCTGCCGTGCGCGAGGCGGTGGCCGCCGGCGACGACCTGGTGACCGTGGCGCTCGCCGAGGTCGGCCAGACGGCTCCCGGGCCGGGGTCGACCGCGGCGGACGGCGTGGGACTCCTGACCGGGGCCAAGCTGGCCGTGCCGGCCGCCCCGCTGGCCCGATGGGCGCTGGTCCCGGTCGGCCGGCCGGCGCCGGCCCTCCACCTCGTCGACCTGACCGCCGAGGGCGTGGCCGTCGACCGGGTGATCACCACCGACCGCAGCGTCGCCGGCCACCTGCGGCTCACCGGCGCCCCGTCCGTCCGCCTCGGGGGGCCGGACCTGGTCGAGCGCCTGCTGGCGGTGGCCACCGTGGTGGTGTGCGGCACCCAGGTCGGGGTGTGCGCCGAGGCGGTGCGGCGCACGGGGGAGTACCTGAACGCCCGCGAGCAGTTCGGCCGGCCGATCTCGGCCTTCCAGGGGCCGGTGCTGCGCATCGCGGATGCCCACATCGACACCGAGGCCATGCGGGTCACGACCCTGCAGGCTGCCTGGCGCCTGGCCACCGGCCGGCCGGCGGCCGAGGCGGTGGCCACCGCCAAGTGGTGGGCGGCCGAGGCCGGCCACCGGGTCGTCCACTCCGGCCAGCACCTCCACGGGGGGATCGGGGCCGACGTCGACTACCCGATCCACCGCTACTTCCTGTGGGGCAAGCAGTTGGTCGACACGCTGGGCGGCGCCAGCGCCCAGGCCGCCGAGCTGGGCCGGCTGCTGGCCGCCCAGGCCCGGACCGGCGAGGAGGCGGCGTGAGCGCCGGCGACGTCCCGACCACCCCCGCGGACCCGGCAACCGCCGCCGCCCGGGTGACCGCTGGCACCGTCGCCGTCGGCACCGAGCTGCCGTCGCTCGAGATCCCGGTGACCCGGACGCTGATCGTGGCCGGCGCGATGGCCTCCCGCGACTTCGAGCCCGTCCACCACGACCACCTGGTGGCCCAGGAGCGGGGGTCGGACGACCTGTTCATGAACATCCTCACCACCAACGGCCTGGTCGGCCGGTTCGTGACCGACTGGGCGGGCCCGGCGGCCCGCCTCCGGGGCATCGACATCCGCCTCGGCGTCCCCGCCTACCCGGGCGACACGCTCGCCTTCTCGGGCCGGGTGGTGGACGTCCGCGACAGGGTGGTCACCGTGGCCGTCCGGGCGGCCAACGCTCGCGGCGACCACGCCTCCGGCACGGTGGAGGTGGAGGTCCCGTGAGCGCGAGCACACCGTTCGCCGGGCGGACCGCCATCGTCGGCATCGGCGCCACCGAGTTCTCCAAGGAGTCGGGCCGCAGCGAGCTGCGCCTGGCCTGCGAGGCGGTGAGCGCCGCTTTGGCCGACTGCGGGCTGAGCCCCGCCGACGTCGACGGCTTGGTCACGTTCACCATGGACACCAACCCCGAGATCGACGTGGCCCGGGCGCTGGGGATGGGGGAGCTGACCTTCTTCTCCCGCATCCACTACGGGGGCGGGGCGGCGTGCGCCGTCCTCCAGCAGGCGGCCTTGGCCGTGGCCTCCGGCGTGGCCGACGTCGTCGTCGCCTACCGGGCCTTCAACGAGCGCTCGGGCCGGCGCTTCGGCCTGGGGACGCAGGACCGGCCGGTCGAGCCGACCACCGACGCCGTCGGCCGGTCGTGGACCAACCCCTACGGCCTGCTCACGCCCGCCCAGCAGGTGGCCATGTTCGGCCGCCGCTATCTCCACGAGTACGACCTGACCACCGAGGCGTTCGGCCGGGTGGCGGTGTCGATCCGGGGGTGGGCGGCCACCAACCCCAAGGCCTGGTTCTACGAGCGGCCGATCACCCTGGCCGACCACCAGGCCAGCCGGTGGATCACCGAGCCGCTGCGCCTGCTCGACTGCTGCCAGGAGTCCGACGGCGCCCAGGCGCTCGTGATCACCTCGCTGGAGCGGGCCCGCGACCTGCGCCAGCCGCCGGCGGTCATCGCCGCGGCCGCCCAGGGGGCGGGCCGCGACCAGTTCACGATGACCAGCTACTACCGCGACGACCTGGTCACGCTGCCGGAGATGGCGCTGGTCGGCCGCCAGCTCTACGCCCAGGCCGGCATCGGGCCCGACGACGTGCAGCTGGCCGTCCTCTACGACCACTTCACGCCGTTCGTGCTGGTCCAGCTGGAGGAGCTGGGGTTCTGCGGCCGGGGCGAGGCCGACGCCTTCGTGCGCGACGGGAACCTCGACCCGGGCGGCCGGCTGCCGACCAACACCCACGGCGGGCAGCTGGGCGAGGCCTACATCCACGGCATGAACGGCATCGCCGAGGCGGTCCGCCAAGTGCGGGGGACCGCCGTCAACCAGGTGGCCGGCGTCGAGCACGCTCTCGTGACGGCGGGGACGGGCGTGCCGACCAGCGGGGCCATCCTCCGGCCCGCCCGCTGAGTCTCGGAGGTTCGTATACTTGATACACCGAGCGAGAGGGGGCGATCCCGCGTGACCGACGTGATCAGCGCGCGACCCGACCTGTTCCTGCCCGAGCCGACCCCTCGGCCGGTCCGATACACGGTCATCTCCGTCGATGACCACCTGGTCGAGCCGCCCGACATGTTCGAGGGCCGGCTGCCGGCCAAGCTGGCCGACCGGGCCCCCAAGGTGATCCAGACGCCGGCGGGCAAGGAGGTGTGGGAGTTCGAGGGCGAGCTCTACACCCAGGTCGGCATGAACGCCATGGCCGGTCGCCGCCCCGAGACCATGCGGCTCGAGCCGAGCCGGTTCGACGAGATGCGCCCCGGCTGCTGGGACATCCACGAGCGCATCAAGGACATGGACATCAACGGGGTGTGGGCGTCGCTCAACTTCCCGTCGATGATCACCGGCTTCTGCGGGCGGGTGTTCTCCCAGGCCCGCGACCAGGAGCTGGGCCTGGCCGTCACCCGGGCCTGGAACGACTGGCTGTACGAGGAGTGGTACTCGCCGTACCCCGACCGGATCATCCCGCTCGGCATCACCTGGCTGTCCGACCCCGAGATCGGGGCCGAGGAGATCCGCCGCAACGCCGAGCGCGGCTTCCGGTCGGTCACGCTGCCCGAGCGACCCCACCGCATCGGGTTCCCGTCGCTGTTCTCCGGCTACTGGGACCCGATCATCGCCGCCTGCGCCGAGACCGACACGGTCATCAGCCTGCACGTGGGCTCGTCCGGCGGCTACGACCACCCCGAGGGCTCGCCGACGCTGCAACTGGGGGCGACGATGTTCGGCCAGCTCAGCCTGTCGGCCTGCGCCGAGTGGCTGTGGAGCCGGTACCCGGCCCGCTACCCCGAGCTGAAGATCGCCATGTCGGAGGGCGGCATCGGCTGGGTGGCCATGCTGCTCGACCGGCTCGACAACATCGTCGACCGCTCCGGCTACGCCCTCGACGGCTTCGGCGACCTGCGGCCCGCCGAGGTGCTGAAGCGGAACTTCTGGTTCTGCACGATCGACGACCCGTCGACGATCGACACCCGGCACCGCATCGGCGTCGAGAACATCATGCTGGAGACCGACTACCCGCACGGCGACGGCACCTGGCCCGACACGCAGGAGGTGATCGCCTCGGCCTGGGGCCACCTGCCCGACGACGAGCTGCGGCTGCTGTGCCACGAGAACGCGGCCCGGCTCTACCGCCACCCCCTGCCGGAGAACCGCCTGCCGTGACCGCCGGGGCCGAGCCCTAGCGGGCCCCGATCAGCGGCCGAGCCGGCCGGCTCGAGGCGGGCGCCCTCGTCGTCCCCGGGCGACAAGTCGGCGAGGCCACCGCGGTGCGGCGGGCGTCCCAGCGGGGCCGTCAGCCGGCCAGCGCCGCGCCCAGGGCGGCGGCGAGCGCGTCGACGTGGGCCGGCGTGACGTGGACGTGCGGGGCGATGCGCAGCGTGGAGCCCCGGAGCCCCACGTAGCAGTTGTGCCGCTCCAGCGCCCCGAGGATCCGGGGGCCGGCGCCGGGCGGGACCGTGACCCCGAGGATGTGGGGGCCGCGCTCGGCCGGGGGCGCGGTGGGCGCCAGGCCGAGCGGGGCCAGGCGGTCGGCGACGGCGGCGGTGAGCCCGGCGAGCGCCGGGCCGATCCGCTCGACGCCCCAGGTCAGGACCTGCTCGAGCCCGGCGATGGCGATCGGCGTGACCTCGAGCTGCGAGCGCTGGCCAGCGTCGAACCGGCGGGCCCCGGGCTGGAACTGGTCGGTGTAGTCGGCCAGGCCGGCGAAGTCGTCGGCGCCGGCCCGCACGATCCAGTTGTCCTCGATGGGCACGGCCTCGCGGTGCTGCTCGGCGACCCACAGGTAGCTGCGGCCCACCGGCCCGAGCAGCCACTTGTAGCCCACCGACACCACGAAGTCGGGCCGGACCGTCTCCATGTCGAGCGGCATCGCGCCCAGCGACTGGCTGGCGTCGACCACCAGGGCGGCGTCGACGGCGCGGGCCCGCCGGGCCACGGCCGCCAGGTCGACGAGCGCGCCGTCGGTCCAGTGGACCTGGGGGACGCTGACGATGCCGACCCGCTCGTCGAGCGCGGCGAGCACGGCCTCGGTCCAGGTCTGGCCCGGCTCGCGCTCGGCGATGACGATCGGGGCGCCGGTCCGGGCGGCGAACGCCTGCCAGGTGTAGATGCCCGAGGGGAACTCGTCGGCCAGCACGAGCACGGCCCCGCCGAGCCGGCCCCGGGGCGCCAGGGCCTGGGCGGCGACGGCCAGCCCATAGCTCGTGGCCGGCACCAGCGCCACGCCCTCGGCGTCGCCGCCGAAGAGCGCCCCGGCCAGCGACCGGAGCCGCTCGGCGCCGTCGAACCAGTCGCGGGGCGTCACCGTCCACGGGGCCGCCCGGCGGCGCAGCGCCTCCTGCCCAGCCTCGAGCGCCCGGCGCAGCATCGGGCTCAGGCTGGCCGTGTTGAAGTAGGCCACGTCGGGCGGCACGTCGAACGCCCGGGGGTCGAGCTCACGGAGCGGCTCGGCCCGCGCGGAGGCCCGCCGTGACCAGCGACCCAGGACCACTGCGTCAGCCTCCGCTCGAGCCGGTCACCCGAGCCGGTCGGCGTCGGTGGCCTGGGTGATCACACCCAGGGCGTGGGCTTGGGACATGCCCAGCGAGGCAGCGATGTGGTGCAGCATACGGTTCTGCTCCTCGGTGAGCGGGCCGGCGGCCACCGCCACCCGGGCGCAGTTGCCGAGGAACGTCTCCTTGCCGTGCTCGTTGAGCGCCGGCGCCAGCGAGCCGAGCCGCCCGGCCAGGCCGCACACGTCGAGCCCGGCCAGGTCGGCCTGCAGCGCCTCGTCGCTCCACGGCGAGCCCGCGGCCCGGGCCAGCACGTCGCGGGCGACCGCGGCGGCCGCCGGGGTCACCGGGCCGGCGGACCGCAGCAGCCAAATCACCGCCTCGCGGGTGGCGGTCAGGAGCTGCTCACCGAGCGCAGCCGTGGTCGGCATGCGCAGCGCAGCCAGGCTGTAGGCCGCGTGGCAGGTGTCGCACTCGACGAACTCCTCGCCCACGTGGTTGAGCGGGACGACGGGGATGAAGAACAGCGTGAACCAGCGGCGGCCCTTCTTCTGGGCGTAGGGCCGGTCGCCACCGCATTGCGGGCAGAAGAACATGCCCCGGGCAGTGACGGCGAACCGCACCTTGAACCCCCAGATGACGATCATCGTTGCTGCGCTCCCGGTCGTCCGTCGTGGGCCGACGATGCTGGCACGTCGCGCCCTCGCCGTCACGGCGAGGGCGGGCGCCGCTACGTTCGGGCGCGCATGAGCGCGCGTGGGCCGCAGGGCAGCGGGCCGCGCCCGGTCGTGGCGGCGGTGCCGGCGCTCGCCCGAGCCGGCGGCCAGCCCCAGCTGCTGGCGTCCGGCGGCGGTCGCCGCGTCTTGACAACTCGGACAGGATGGCACCGTTCCGGACAGGAGGCTCCCCGTGACCGACTTCTCGGCCGAGACCACGAACCCGCAGAACGGGGGTGATCCGTTCTCGCTCCGGGGCGACGAGGCCCGGCTGGGCGCCGACGGGCGGCCGCCGCCCGCCGCCCGCGAGCGGGCCCAGGTGGGCCCCGGCGAGCAGCCCCGGGTCCACGTGCCGGCGCCGGACGCACCGGCCGCGTCCGCCCCGGCGCCGGACGCACCGGCGCCGGACCCCGGCCGGGCCGGGGAGCGCCCGGGGGATGAGGCCTTCGGCGCCGGCTCCGGGCCGGAGCCGGCGAGCGCGCCGCCCGAGCCGGCGAGCCGGCCCTCCCGCCCGTCCCGGGAGCCGGCGGCGCCCTCCGGTGCGCCCGCGGCGCCGTCGGGCCCGGCTGGGCCGTCCGGTCCGTCCGGCGGGCCGGCGGGCCCCCAACGGCTGGCCGCGGTCGTCAAGGGCCGCATCGACGTCGCCGACGAGGTGGTCGAGAAGGTGGCCGGCCTGGCCGCCATCGAGGTCGAGGGCGTCGCGGACGTGGGCGGCGACATCGAGCGGGCGCTGGAGAGCGTCCGTGAGCGCATCGGCATCGGCCAGAAGCGCGGCGACCAGGGCATCAAGGCCCGCATCCAGGGCCGGGACGTCGCCATCGACGTCACGATCATGGTCGAGTACGGCCACGTCGTCCTCGACGTCGCCCGCCGGGTCCAGCGCAACGTCGCCGTCCAGACCAACCGGATGCTCGGCCTGAACGTGGTCGAGGTCAACGTCAACGTCGACGACGTCCGCATGCCCCGGCGCGAGCGCGACGACGACCGTCAGTACGACGGCCTGACCTACGAGAGCTGAGCCGGCGGGCGGCCGGGACCGCCCGGCCGCCCGCCGGGACGGGACCGAGGCGGGGCCGGCGAGCGGCCGGTCGGGCCCGCCGCGGGTCAGGCCAGGAAGTCGAGGGCGGCGTCCATGAAGGCGAACGCCTTGGGCGTGGCGAAGTGGTCGGTCCGCCGCAGCGTCACCAGCCGGGCGTCCGGCAGCGCCTCGACCAGGGGGTCGGCCGGGCCGGCGAAGTCCTGGTCGCCGAGGACCACCAGCGTCGGGCAGGTCACGGCGGCCAACTCCGCCGGGTCGAGCGGCCCGTTGCCGGCCTCCATCAGCGCAGCCAGCGCCTCGGGGTCCTGGTCCGGCTCGGCGGCCAGGCCGGCGAAGTAGCGGGCCACCGGGTCCTCGGGCGGCGCCCCGCCCCGGATGGCGCGGGCGATGGCATCCGACCCCGACGAGCGGAACAGGTTGGCGCCGACGCCGGCCACGACCAGGCGGCGGAACCGCTCGGGGCGCCGGATGGCCAGCTCGAGCAGCGTCCGGGCCCCCAGCGAGAACCCGATGCCGTCGAGCGGCCCATCGGGCAGCGTGGCCTCCACCAGGCCCGCCAGGTCGCGGTAGGCCGCGGGGTCGTGCGGCCGGTCGGCCGAGCCGTGGCCCGGCAGGTCCGGCGCCAGCACGGTCCGCCCGGTGTCGCCGAGCAGGTCGATCCACCCGTTGTCGCCCCACGTGCGGGCCGCGGTCGTGGCGAACCCGTGGAGCAGCAGCACGGCAGGTGCGTCGGTCATGGCCTGTTCTTAGCAGCCGATATCACTGTATGTGACATCCAGGGAGCGTGAATACCGCCCTCCGTTTGTGGCAAAGGACGGGGACGGCAATTCTCCAAGAGCGCGGCGAGAATGGTGGACATGAAGCTCGCCCCCGTGCTCGCCGCCTCGGGGACGACCGTCCCCGACGACGCCAGCTGGGCCTACGAGCCCAAGTGGGACGGCCTGCGGACGCTGGTGCGCATCGGGCCCGACCTGGGCGTCCGCCTCGCGACCCGCCAGGGGTGGGGCGTCACCCGCTCGTTCCCCGAGCTGGCCGGCATGGGCCACGTGCTCGGCCGGTCGATGGTCCTCGACAGCGAGACCATCGTCATGGACGTCGACCGCCGCCCGTCATACGAGCGCCTGGCCGCCCGGCTGCGCCCGCTGCCCGGGCTCCCGACCGACGAGCGCGAGATCCTCCGCCGCTTCGTCGACCGGCACGGGGTACGGGAGGGCGGCATCGTGCGGGTGGCACCCGTCGCCCAGGTCCACGTCACCTACGCCGAGCGCTCGCCGCGGGGGCTCGTGCGCCAGGCCGCCGCCGAGCGGCTCCGCGCCGCGCGGCCAGGCACGTCCTGAGCGGGCACGTCCCCGGCCGGCGGCGGGCGCCGGGGCCCCCACCGCCCGCGTCGGACCATGCGCCAGGCGGCCGCGCAGGCGTGCGACCATGGCCGGGTACCGGAACGCACGCGCCGGTCGACGCGGGGGTGGCATGAGAGGTCGACACCCAGTCGCGGGAGGGGCCTGGCGCCGGGCGCGTCTCGTGGCCGTCTTGTGCCTGGGTGCGCTCGTCACCGCCGCCCCCTCGTGCGAGGGCACGATCTCGCCGCCGGGGCCGGTGCTGCTGGTGGGCGACTCGATCTTCTTCATGGCGACCGACGAGCTGACCTACACGCTGCGCGCCGAGGGGTGGGACGTGACGGTCGACGCCGTCTCCGGCTCCGGCATCCGCAACGGCGGGTTCGAGTACGTGAGCTGGCCCGACCGGTTGCGCGACCTCGTGGACGTCGTCGACCCCGAGGTGGTGGTCGTCGAGCTGGGCACGAACGGCTGCGGCAACTGCGACTCGATCCCCGAGGCGATCGAGGCCGACATGGCCGAGCTCCGCGGCGTCGAGCTCGTGCTGTGGCTCGACGTGGCGACGTTCGGGCCGCGGGCGGAAAAGGGCGGGGCGGTCAACGCCGCCCTGGAGGACGCCGCCGAGCGGTGGGACAACCTCGAGATCCTGCCGTACGACGACTGGTTCGCCGGACGCACCGACCTCATCCCCGCCGACGACGTCCACCCCACGCCGGCGGGGGAGCGGGCGCTGGCCCGTCACGTCGCCGACGCGCTCGCCGACCGGACCGCGGCGACGGGCGACGACGCCGGCAGCAAAGCGCTCGGTGCCCTCGTGGTGGTGATCGCGGCGGTTGTTCTCTTCCGCGGCAAAGGCTGAGGCGCCGATAGATGCCCACGATCAGCGGCCAAACGAATGCTGGGCGTTGGGCCCTGCGCGCGGATACGCTCGGGGCCCTGGTGACAGGCAGTAAGGCGCTGGGCTCGGGGCGTGCGTTCGCTGACCGTACGAAGCGATCGGCTCGCGCAGCGCGGCCGTTCGGCCTGAGTCGCGCGAAATGTCCTAATGTGCGGAACAGGCCGTTGTCCGGAGGACGGGGATGATCAGCCCTTACGTACGTCGCCTGCGGCTGGCCGCCGAGCTGCGGGCTTTGCGGACGGAAGCGGGCTTGACCCACGAACAGCTCGCGAAGCGCATCGGGCAGAGCCGCGCCCAGATCTCCCGCCTGGAGAACGGCCACGTCGTCGACCTGGACGACGTCATGAAGATCCTCGACGCCCTCGAGGTCGAGGACGAGCGGTGGACGAAGATCATGAAGATCGCCCGCGAGGCGGGCGAGCGGGGCTGGTGGGAGTCCAACCGGGCGATGGGCGAGCGCCAGGCGCTCGTCGCCGACCTCGAGGCCGGCGCCTGTGAGATCCGGGAGTTCCAGATGACGTTCATCCCGGGGCTCCTGCAGACCACCGAGTTCGCCATCGCGCGCGTCGAGGCCGAGCGCCTGACCGGCCCGATCGACTACCGGGCCGACAAGGCCGTCGAGGCCCGGCTGGGCCGCCAGCGCATGCTGCGCCGCCCCGGCGGCCCGACCTACGAGGTCATCATCGACGAGGTGGCGATCCGTCGCGGGGCGGCGCCCCCCGAGGTCGTCAAGGCCCAGCTCTACAACCTCACGGCCACGATCAACGGCAACCCCAAGGTGACGGTGCGGATCCTGCCCGTCCAGGCCGTGATCGAGGACTACAGCGTGCCCCGGTCCGCGTTCTCGATCTACCGGTTCGAGGACCCGGAGGACCCGACGATCGTCATGGTCGACACGATCACCGACGATCTGCTGCTGGCCGAGGAGCACGACGTGAAGCTCTACGAGGAGCTCTACGCCCGTCTCCGCAAGGCGGCGCTCAGCGTCGACGAGAGCGTCGACCTGATGATCGAGGTCGCCAAGACCGTCGACGACGACCTGGTCTGACCGAGCGGGTTCGGCCGACCGGGTCCGGCCGGTCGGCGCCGCCCGCAGCCGCCGCCCCGCGCCGCGGTGGCCCTTCCATGGCGGCTCGTCGACGTCGTCGCGCGCCGCGCCGTCGCCCGCTGCGCGCCCGGCTCTCCGTCGAGCGCCTGAGCCCGGCCCCCGGCGCGCCCCTGAACCCTCGGATACCGCGCGCGGATCCTGTATCGCGCGCACGTCGCCCGCCCGGACGCTCTCCGCGGCCGGCCGGGTGTGTGTCGAGCCCGTGCACGGCCCGTGCCTCGTACCACTGGGAGGGCTGGGCGGTCGGCCAACCACGCACAGTGCTATCTCGCCGCACCGCCCAAGAAAATGTTTCGCATCGTGGCGAAAAGGGGTACATTCCCTGGACAATCAGGAAAGCTGGGCCGTACAGGGAAGTGGGATGATCGCTCGGATACTCTGATCGTGGGAGCGATCTGATCATCAACCCGGTCCGTGAAAGGAGCTGCACGATGAGCGAGGGTTCGAAGTTCACCAACTGGCGTAAGTCCACGTGGTCGAGCGGTGGCGACAACTGCGTCGAGGTGGCGTTCGCCGCGGACGGGAGCGTCGGTGTCCGTGACTCCAAGCAGCACGGCCAGGGCCCGGTGCTCGAGTTCACGCCGTCGGAGTGGGAGGCCTTCCTCGGCGGCGTGAAGGACGGCGAGTTCGACCAGGTCTGACCCGTCTGACCTGCAGAAACTGATGACGCCGGAGCTGACCGGGGGCGGCGGTCGGCTCCGGCGTCGCGCGTTCGGCCGCCGGCGGGCGCGGCGGGGTCCCACGCCCGGCGGCGCCGGCCCGCCAATTGCGCGCAGAAAGTGCCGCGGAAGCGCTTGCGGGCGGGCCCGTACCGGTAGATACTTAGGGACAGTTACGAAAGCTGGACGGTACAGGGGCGTGGGCTGGGCGTACCGCCGGGCAGTATTCGCATCGGAAGCCGCAAAGGACGCAGGGCATGTCGATCACGAGCGGTGCCGTGGCGGGGGCCGCGGCAGGGGGCTGGGGCGCACGTGGGTCGAGGGCGAACGCCGGGTCGCTCGGGGCGATCGGCGTGGACGACGAGGGACACCACTCGGCGGCCCCGCGGGGCGACGGAGGAACGTCGGTGGATGAGGTGCGGCCCACCACCCGGTGCACGGCCTCGGGGTGGCGGATCCGGGTCGCCTGCACCGACGGCAGCGGCGCCGCCATCTGCCCCGCCTGCAACGAGTGGGTGGGGGCGGCCCCCGACCCGTCCGTGGGACCGGGCGTCTGGGTGATCCAGGAGCACTGGGCGTGAGGCGATCTCGTCGGTCGGCCCGGCGTCCCGGCAAGCGGGGCGGCGGGGCCGAGGGCGGGGCTGCCGGGAGCGAGACGGCCACGGGAACGCTCACGGGGACGCTCGACCCGACGCCGACGGCGGCGGGCGACGCGCCCGGCGCGCCCGCCGCCGCGCCGGGCGCCGGCCCCCTCCTCGTCTGGGGGCTCGACGGCACGGTCGTCGACTCCTACCCGGCCATCCGGGCCGCGGTCCACACTGCGCTGGGGGCTCACGGGCTCCAGCTCGCCGGCCCGTCGTGGGCCACCGAGGCCATCCTCCGCCCACTCGTGGGCCTGAGCCTCGACCGCATCTTCGGCCGGCTCGTCTACCACCATGACCCCGACCCGGGCCTGATCGACTCGCTCGTGGCCGCCTACCGCGAGGCGTTCCGGGCGGCGGCGCCCCGGCTGGCGCGCCTGCAGCCCGGCATGGCGGCGCTGCTGGCGCGGCTGCGGGCCCGCGGGGCCGTGTCGGTGGTGGCCTGCTCGGACGGCCCGGGCGCCGAGCTCGTGCTCGAGTGTTTTGCGCTGGCCGACCGGTTCGCCGGGGTCGTCAGCGACAACGATGTCGCCCGGCCCCGGCGTAAGCCCGATCCCGGCCTCGTGGTCTCCGCCTGTGCCACGCTCGGCTATGCCCCCGGGAACGTCGTGGTGATCGGCGACTCGGTGTTCGACGTCGAGATGGGGCAGGCGGCGGGCGCCGACACCGTCTGGGTCGCCTGGGGCAACCAGTCGCGGGGCGACCTGGTCGGGCGCACGCCGACGTGCGCGGTCGAGAACGTCGACGACCTCGGCGCCGTGCTCGACGAGTACGTCGCCGGCGAGCGCCGCACGGCCGCCCGCGGCGGCACCGGCCACAGCGCGGCCGTCCGGGCCGAGATCGTGCGGCGCGGGCACCACCCGCCCGCCGCCCGCCGGCCGGCGGCCCGCCCCCGCCGGCACCGGCAGTGGGCGCTCGGCCGCTGCGGCCCGCGCCGCTGACCGCCCGCTCCCCCGGGCGGCCGGGGCACGGCCCACCCGGTGATCCCCCTCACCGGGTGGGCGACCTCACCCCGGGGCCACCCGGTCGCAGGGCGATCACCCGGTGACGACCACCGCTCGGGTCACTCGGTGAGCGGGACGGTGGTGGTGGCCAGGATGTCGGCGGAGCAGTCGGCGCGCAGCAGCGCCACCTCGCAGAGCTGGACTCGGGCCGACTGGCCGGCGCCGGTCACCGTCACCGGCACGTGCACGACCGTCGCCTGGCCCGGCGCCACGGGGCTCACGCCGCACCCGACGCCCAGCACCAGCGGCACGGCCAGCTGGCAGCCCGTGGGCAGGCCGGTGCTCACCGCCCCGCCGGCGAGCGTGACGACGACCACCAGGTAGTCGGTGGGCTGGCCGCCGGGGTTGGCCAGCGTGATCTGCAGCTGGTCCTGGCCTGGCAACCAGACCACGGGCCCGACCTCGGGCTCGGCCGGCGGCGGGGGCGCGGCGGTCGGCGGTGGGGCCGTCGTCGTCGGTTCGGGCGGGGGCGGAGCC